>NZ_JMLM01000020.1:0-97330 GCF_000686745.1 Mycobacterium sp. UNC410CL29Cvi84 | reverse complement strand
CAATCAAGCAGCTTCAGCCCGTACCAGCGCTACCGGCCAGCACCAGCATCCGCACGCTGACCACCGCCGGCACATTCATGCTCGCCGGGGTCATCTACAAAGTCGGGGGCCGATACGGCCTCCAAGAGGTCTTGGTCGCTACCGACGGCGACAAAATCATCGTCGCCGACCTCGACGGCGAGATCCTCATCGAGCACACCCGGGCCGCACTAGGAGTGACCTACGTCGGCAACGGAAAGCCCCGCGGCTCACACCCCAAACCAGAGGAAACGTTACCGATGTCCTGATACACCAACTGTCACCGATGTGCTGATGCAGAACTGTCACCGATGTCCTGATACATCACATCCCGCAGACCCGGCACTCCTGGCGTTCGAACAAAGTTTCGAATATCCTGATGGGGTGGGTTGGCACAACGGGCCGCCGAGCTGGGCGGAGATGCAGCGGGTGCTCGAGGGTAAACCTCGGGTGGCCGGCGCTTCTCCGGAGTCGCCGGCCGACGGCGGCGACAGTCCGGCGTGGTCGCGTAAGCGCGGTGACTATCAACCGGTGAACCGCCCGGCGCGGCCGGGCGGTGCGGTGCCGTACGCCGAGCTGCACGCCCATTCCGCGTACAGCTTCCTCGACGGCGCCAGCACCCCAGAGGAACTGGTGGAGGAGGCCGTCCGGCTCGATCTGCGGGCCATCGCACTGACCGACCACGACGGGCTCTACGGCGTCGTGCGTTTCGCCGAGGCCGCCAAAGAACTCGACATGGCGACGGTGTTCGGCGCCGAACTTTCGCTCAGCAACACTCCGCGCACCGAGTTGCCCGACCCGCCCGGCCCGCATCTGCTGGTGCTGGCCCGCGGGCCCGAGGGGTATCGGCGGCTGTCCCGGGAACTGGCTCGGGCGCATCTGGCCGGCGGCGAGAAGGGCGTGCTGAGCTATGACCTGGACACCCTCACCGAAGCCGCCGGCGGCCACTGGCAGATCCTGACAGGCTGCCGTAAAGGCCATGTGCGCCAGGCTTTGTCGTCAGGTGGTGCGGAAGCGGCGGACAAGGCGCTGGCTGATTTGGTGGACCGGTTCGGCGCCGACCGGGTGACCATCGAACTGACCCACCACGGACATCCGCTCGACGATGAACGCAATGCGACGCTGGCGGCTCTGGCGCCGCGGTTCGGCCTCGACGTCGTTGCCACCACCGCCGCGCATTTTGCCGCGCCGTCGCGGGGAAAGCTGGCGATGGCGATGGGCGCCATTCGCGCCCGTAACTCGATGGACGAGGCCGAAGGCTGGCTGGCTCCGCTGGGTGGGTCGCACCTGCGGTCCGGGACGGAGATGGCCCGGCTGTTCGCCCATCATCCGGGTGCGGTTGCGGCCGCCGCCGAGCTGGGGGAGCAGTGTGCGTTCGAATTACGTTTGATCGCACCGAAGTTGCCGCCGTTCGACGTGCCGGAAGGGCACACCGAGATCAGTTGGCTGCGCGAACTGGTGGCGGAGGGAGCGGCCCGCCGCTACGGCTGGAAGCCGGACGCGGACCGGGAGAAGGCGTACCGGCAGATCGAGCACGAGCTCAAAATCATTGAACAGCTGGAGTTTCCGGGCTACTTCCTGGTGGTTCACAGCATCACCGAGTTCTGCCGGAACAGTGACATCTTGTGTCAGGGCAGGGGATCGGCCGCCAACTCGGCGGTCTGCTACGCCCTGGGCATCACGAACGTCGACCCGGTGGCCAACGAGCTGCTGTTCGAGCGGTTCCTGTCCCCGGCGCGCGACGGCCCACCGGACATCGACATCGACATCGAATCGGACCTGCGCGAGAAGGTCATCCAGTTTGTCTACGAGAAGTACGGCCGCGACTACGCCGCGCAGGTGGCCAACGTCATCACCTACCGCGGTCGCAGCGCGGTGCGGGACATGGCTCGGGCCCTGGGGTTTTCGCAGGGGCAGCAGGACGCCTGGAGCAAGCAGATCAGCCGGTGGAACGGCCTGGCCGACTCCCCGGACGTCGAGGACATCCCCGCGGCCGTGATCGACCTGGCGCTGCAGATCAGGAATCTGCCGCGGCACATGGGAATTCACTCCGGCGGCATGGTGATCTGCGACCGGCCGATCGCCGACGTCTGCCCGGTGGAGTGGGCGCGGATGGAGAACCGCAGCGTGCTGCAGTGGGACAAGGACGACTGTGCCGCAATCGGTTTGGTGAAGTTCGACCTGCTCGGGCTGGGCATGCTCTCGGCCCTGCACTACATGATCGACCTGGCCAGGGAACACATGGGCATCGAGGTGGATCTGGCCAAGCTGGATCTGACCGAGCCGGCGGTGTACGAGATGCTGCAGCGTGCCGACTCGGTGGGGGTGTTCCAGGTGGAGTCCCGGGCCCAGATGGCCACGCTGCCACGGCTGAAACCCAAGAAGTTCTACGACCTGGTGGTCGAGGTGGCCCTGATCCGGCCCGGCCCGATCCAGGGTGGCTCGGTGCATCCGTACATCCGGCGGCACAACGGACTGGAGGCCGCGATCTGCGAACACGAGTCGATGAAGCCCGCGTTGGACCGGACCCTGGGCGTGCCGCTGTTCCAGGAACAGCTCATGCAGCTGGCCGTCGACTGTGCCGGGTTCACCCCGGCCGAGGCTGATCAACTGCGGCGGGCCATGGGGTCCAAACGCTCCACCGAACGGATGCGCCAGCTGCGCGGACGGTTCTACGACGGTATGCGGGACCTGCACGGCATCACCGGCCCGACGGCCGAGCGGATCTACGAAAAGCTCGAAGCCTTCGCCAATTTCGGCTTCCCGGAGAGTCACGCGCTGAGCTTCGCGTCGCTGGTGTTCTCCTCGTCGTGGTTCAAGCTGCACCACCCTGCGGTGTTCTGTGCGGCGTTGCTGCGGGCTCAGCCCATGGGCTTCTACTCGCCGCAGTCGCTGGTGGCCGACGCCCGCCGGCACGGGGTGCTGGTGCACGGGCCCGATGTGAACGCCAGCCTGGCGTACGCGACGTGCGAGAACCGCGGCACCGAGGTGCGACTGGGGCTCGGGACGGTCCGGCATATCGGGGACGAGTTGGCCCAGCGCATCGTCGACGAACGAAATGCCAACGGGCCGTTCGCTTCTCTGCTCGACCTGACCGGGCGGGTGCAGCTGTCGGTACCGCAGGCCGAGGCGCTGGCGACCGCGGGCGCGCTGGGATGTTTCGGCATCACCCGGCGGGAGGGGCTGTGGGCGGCCGGGGCGGCGGCCGCGGAACGGCCCGACCGCTTGCCCGGCGTCGGGTCGGCCGGCGTCATACCGGCGCTGCCCGGCATGACGGAACTGGAACTGGCGGCCGCCGATGTGTGGGCCACGGGTATCTCGCCGGACAGCTACCCGACCCAATTCCTGCGGGAGGATCTCGATGCGCTGGACGTGGTGCCGGCGAACCGGCTGCTGGAGGTGCCCGACGGCACCCGCATCGTGGTGGCCGGCGCGGTGACGCACCGCCAGCGCCCGGCCACCGCGCAGGGGGTCACGTTCATCAACCTGGAGGATGAGACCGGCATGGTCAACGTGCTGTGCGCGCCGGGGGTGTGGTCCCGGCACCGGAAACTGGCGCAGACCGCACCGGCACTGCTGGTGCGCGGCATCGTGCAGAACGCCAGCGGGGCGGTCACCGTGATCGCGGACCGGATGGGCCGGCTCGACCTGCGGGTGGCGGCCAAATCCCGGGACTTCCAGTGAGAGATTCGGCAGGGCGGTGCGTTGGCTCGGTTGAGTGGGCGTCCTCGCCGAGGGCTACTCGCACGATTGCGCCCAGGATTCAGGGTCAACTCGATTTCCGCGCCCAGAACCACTGACCCTGACGTGAGGGCCCACCCCACTCGAACAAATGCGCCGTGGCTGCCGGGTCAACGTGGAAGCCGGGTATCTCGACGGCATACCCGCAGCTGGATCACCCTGATGACTGGCCGGCGACCAGACGAAGTGGGTAATTTTGCCCAGTTCATTGACATAATGGCTGATTTGTAAAAAGCTGGATCTATGGCAGCCGCGCGCTGTCGAGTAGTGTTACCGAGACCGCCGGTACCGCAAAATTACCGCGCATCCAGGATCGACTCAGGAGAGCCAGTATGCCCGCACCGTCAGCGCAGGTTTTCGATCGTCTGCGTCAACTGGCCGCGATTGAGGACATCGACGCCCGGCCGACCCGCACCATCGACGAGGTCTTCACCGGTAAGCCGCTGACCACCATCCCGGTCGCGACCGCCGAAGATGCCGAGAAGGCGTTCGCCAAAGCGCGTGCCGCCCAGCGTGATTGGGTCAAGCGACCGGTGGCCGAGCGGGCCGCGGTGATCGCGCGCTACCGCGACCTGGTCCTGGAGAACCGTGAGTTCCTCATGGACCTGCTGCAGGCCGAGGCCGGCAAGGCGCGATGGGCGGCCCAGGAAGAGATCATCGACCTGTTCGCGAACGCGGACTACTACGCCAAGGTCGCGGCCAAGCTGCTCAAGCCGCGCCGCGTCGCACCGCTGCTGCCGGGCCTGAACCGGACCACCGTCGCCTACCAGCCGAAGGGCGTCGTCGGCGTCATCTCGCCGTGGAACTACCCGATGACGCTGACGGCCTCGGACGCCGTGCCCGCCCTGCTCGCCGGCAACGCGGTGGTGCTCAAGCCGGACAGCCAGACCCCGTACTGCGCGTTGGCCTGCGCCGAGCTGCTCTACCGCGCTGGTCTGCCGCGCGCGCTCTACGCCGTGGTTCCCGGACCGGGCTCGGTGGTCGGCACCGCGATCGCCGACAACTGCGACTACCTGATGTTCACCGGCTCCTCGGCCACCGGCAGCAACCTCGCCGAGCACGCCGGCCGCCGTCTCATCGGGTTCTCTGCCGAACTCGGTGGCAAGAACGCCATGATCGTCGCCCAGGGCGCCAACCTCGACAAGGTCGCCAAGGCCGCCACGCGCGCCTGCTTCTCCAACGCCGGCCAGCTGTGCATCTCGATAGAGCGCATCTACGTCGAGCGGGACATCGCCGACGAGTTCACCCGCAAGTTCGGCGACCAGGTGCGCAAGATGCAGCTCGGCACCGCCTACGACTTCAGCGTGGACATGGGCAGCCTGATCTCCGAGGGCCAGCTCAAGACGGTCTCCGGCCACGTCGACGACGCAAAGGTCAAGGGTGCCAAGGTGATTGCCGGTGGCAACGCCCGCCCGGACATCGGTCCGCTGTTCTACGAGCCGACCGTGCTCACCGACGTCACCCCGGACATGGAGTGCGCCAACAACGAGACCTTCGGTCCGCTGGTGTCCATCTACCCGGTTGCCGACGTCGACGAGGCCATCGCCAAGGCCAACGACACCGAGTACGGCCTCAACGCCAGCGTGTGGGCCGCCTCGATCGAGGAGGGCGAGCAGATCGCGTCGCGCCTGCGGTCCGGCACGGTCAATGTCGACGAGGGCTACGCCCTGGCCTGGGGCAGCCTCGGCGCGCCCATGGGCGGCATGGGAATCTCGGGTGTGGGGCGCCGGCACGGCGCTGAAGGTCTGCTGAAATACACCGAGTCCCAGACCATTTCGACGTCGAAGGTGCTCAACCTCGACCCGCCGTTCGGCCTGTCGAAGTCGCTGTGGCAGAAGTCGCTGGTGCCGATCGTGCGCGCCGTGACGAAGCTGCCCCGGCACTAGGCAGATGCGGGCCCGCCGCCACGGGGCGACGGCGGGCCGGCGGTAATGTGCGGCTATGACGCTGAACCTCACCGCTGACGAAGTGCTGACCTCCACCCGATCGGTGCGCAAGCGACTCGACTTCGAGAAGCCTGTGCCGCGCGAGGTGATCATGGAGTGTCTGGATCTGGCGCTGCAGGCGCCGACCGGCTCCAACGCTCAGGGCTGGCAGTTCGTCTTCGTCGAGGACGAGGCCAAGAAGAAGGCACTGGCCGACATCTACCGCGCCAACGCCACCCCGTACCTGGACCTGCCCAAGCCCGAGCGCGGCGACATCCGCGACCAGCAGATGGACGCCGTGATGGGCTCGGCCAAGTACCTCAACGAGAACTTCGAGAAGGCGCCGGTCCTGATGATCCCGTGCCTGGAGGGCCGGCCCGACGGGATGGACGCCGGTATGCAGGCGTCGTACTGGGGCTCGCTGCTGCCGGCGGTGTGGAGCTTCATGCTCGCGCTGCGCTCGCGCGGTCTCGGCTCGGCCTGGACGACGCTGCACCTGATCGGTGAAGGGGAGAAGCAGGCTGCGGAACTGCTGGGAATCCCGTTCGACAAGGTCACGCAGGGCGGACTGTTCCCGATCGCCTACACCAAGGGCACCGACTTCAAGAAGGCCCAGCGGCTGCCGGCCGAGCAGCTCGCGCACTGGGACAGCTGGTGAGCTCAGGCGTCAGCTCGGTCAGATGCCCTCGGCGAAGCCGAGCTGACGCCACGCCTCGTACACCGCGACAGCCGCGGCGTTGGACAGGTTCAAGGACCGTCGCCCCGGGATCATCGGGATTCGCACCTGCTGGGTGATGTGCGGGTCGGCGAGGGTCTCGGCGTCCAGCCCGGTGGGCTCGGGCCCGAACATCAACACGTCGTCCGCCTGGTAGGTCACGTCGGCGAACGACGAATTCGCGTGCGCGGTAAAGGCGAACACCCGCGCCGGCATGAGTGCCTGCCACGCGGTCTCTAGATCGGCGTGCACCGTCACCGACGCTAGGTCGTGGTAGTCCAACCCGGCGCGACGCAGCTTCGGTTCGGACAGGTCGAAGCCGAGCGGCTCGACCAGATGCAGCTCGGCGCCGGTGGCTGCGACCATCCGGATCGCATTGCCGGTGTTCGGCGCGATCCGGGGTGAGTAGAACAGCACCTTCAGTGCCACCCTGCCGCCTCTCTGTCTGGGTCTAGGTGGGGCCGAAGTAGGTTACTGTGCTGCGGCGGAATCGCCGGCGCCATGGGGCAGCTGGTTCAGATCAGCGTGCGGTGACACCAGTGCGTCGAGCGCGGTCATGCACAGGTCGACGGCGGCGTCACGAGAAAAGCTTTGCAACTCAAGCCATTCCAATGCGACTTCGCGAACCAGCGCCAGCCACCCCGACAACGCCACCGACACCAGATCACGACCGGACCCTGCGAGGTCCAGGGCGTCCAGCGCGTGGTCACGCAACCGGGTGAGTTCGAAGGTGATCGGGCTGCGCACTGCGGGATCGGCGGCGATGGCGCTCCGATTGGCGATCATCATCAGCGTCAGGTTCTGCTCGTAGAACGTGAAGTGAGCGACGAGCGCACCACGGATCTGGGCGCGCACGGTGTCGACGGCCGTGAAGTGCGAGTCGTGCGCCAGTTTCTCGTGGGCCCGCGCCCAGAGCGCCGCGAACAGTTCCTTCTTGCTGGGGAAGTAGTGGTAGATCAAAGCCCGCGAGATTCCGGCCTGCGCCGCGATGTCTTCCATCGCCACCTGCTCGAACGGCAGGACAGAGAATGCCGCCATCCCGAGATCGAGGATCTGGTCCCGACGTTGGTCGGGGGTCAGCCGGCTCCGTGCCATCTAGGCACTCTAAAACACCAATGGCCGCGCGCTTTTACCACACAACTGTGCAACACATAGGTCACGAACGCTGTTCGTTGGATGTGAAGCATGGAAACGGCTGCTCATCGCTGTCATACTGCGACAGATTGCCAGGCGGATTTCCCGTGCCCGAGTGGGCTGATAATCCGGCGGGGAACACCAATATGAACCAAGCGCCTGTAACCGATTGCGGACCCATGGCCGGCGGGAAAGCCGAGCCGCGATGACTGCTGCGCAACAGTTTTCGGCAGCTGATCAGGTCTCCCGCGCGCCCGCGAAACGCCCATCCCGATTCGCGCCGTCGAATTGGCCGGTCGCCTGGAAAGTTTTCGCCATTGCCTTTGTGCCTTTGGTACTGGCCGGCACGTTCGGCGGAATGCGTATCTATTCGGGCTGGACGGACGCCGCGGATTTGCGGCGCGCGGCGGACCGCGCCGAAATGGTGCCCGCCATCGAGAACTACATGGCGACGTTCGACGCCGCGCTGCTGGCCACGTCCACCGGCGGCGACGCGCAACAGGCACTGAGCGCCTACGACGAGAGCAAACGACGTCTGCAGCACCGGCTGACGGAGACCGACGTCGCGACGGACGTCGGCACCGGCGTCAAGACCCTGCTCGACGGTGGTCAGGGGCTGCTCAACAAGGTCGCGGCCAACAGCATCGGACTGCGGGAGCGCGTGACGCTGTACGCGCCGATCCTGCTGACGGCCGAGGACACGATCACCGGTTCGGTGCGCATCGATGACGAGAAGATCCGCGCCCAGACGCAGGGCCTGAGCCGGGCCGTCGGCGCCCGCGGCCAGATGATGATGCAGCAGCTGCTCGTCACCCTGGGTGGCGAGCTGCCGGACAACGAACTGCGCAGCTCGATGACCACCCTGGCCGGCACGGAGCCGTCGACGTTGTTCGGCATGAGTGAAGTACTGGGTGTCGGCTCGCCCGAAGCGCAGAAGCTGGCCCAGGAAATGGTCAAGCGGATGTCGATGATGTCCGACCCGAACGTGCAACTGGTCAACAACCCCGACTTGAGCCAGTCGATCCAGACCACCAGCGGCATCGCCGGGAAGCTGCTCGACAGCGTGTCCGCGACCGTCGTGTCGGCGGTCGACGATCAGGCCACCGCCAAGCGCACCGAAGCCATCCGTGATTCGGCGATCGTCGGCGCCGTCATGGTGCTGGCCCTGCTCATCGTGCTGTACATGGCCCGGACACTGATCCGTCCGCTGCGGCGGCTGCGCACCAGCGCCCTCAAGGTCGCCCACGAGGATCTGGTCCGTGAGCTCGACGAGGTCCGGTCCGGCGCCGATGTGACCGTTCGCCCGCTGCCGGTGCAGAGCACCGAGGAGATCGGGCAGGTGGCACATGCCGTCGACGAGTTGCACGAACAGGCCGTGCTGCTGGCCGGCGAGCAGGCCCGGCTGCAGCTCCAGGTCAGCGACATGTTCGAGACGCTGTCGCGGCGCAGCCGGTCGTTGATCGACCAGCAGCTGACCGTCATCGACCAGCTGGAGCGTGACGAACAGGACCCGCAGCGCCTGTCCAAGCTCTTCCGCCTGGACCACTTGGCCGCGCGGATGCGGCGCAACGGCGCCAACCTGCTGGTGCTGGCCGGCACCAACGTGCCGCACGAACAGGGCGAGCCAGTGCCCGTGACCGCGGTGATCAACGCCGCGGCGTCCGAGGTCGAGGACTACACCCGGGTGGCCATCGTGGCCGCGCCCGACACCGAGATCCACGGTTCGGTCGCCGGCGACCTGGTGCACATGATGGCCGAGTTGCTGGACAACGCGTTGCGGTACTCGCCGCCGAGTTCCGAGGTACAGGTCTCCGCGGTGCACGCGCCCAACGGTGCACTGGTGATCGAGGTCAGCGACAGCGGTCTCGGCATGACCGAAGCCGATCTCCGCATGGCCAACAGCCGTCTGCGCTCCGGCGGCGAGGTCAACACGTACACCGCGCGGCACATGGGCCTGTTCGTCGTCGGCCGGCTGGCCACCCAGCACGGCCTGGTCGTCCGGCTGCGCGACACCGTCGAAGGCGATCCCGAATCGGGCACCACCGCCGGCATCTATGTTCCGGTCGAGTTGCAGGCCGGGCTGCCCGCGATCCCTGACTTCGGCACCTACTGGGACGGCTCGTCGACCGCGGAGACCGGCGTGACGGACCTACCGGGCCTCGGCCCCGACACCGGCGGATTCGCGACGTTCGGCGCCGTGGCCCAGCCCCCGGCGCCGCCCGCGCCATCGGTGGAGCCGGCGTTCGTGGAGGCCGAGGCGCACAATGGCTTCGGTGCCGGCCCCGTTGACGCGGGTGACCTCAGCGGCCTCAACCTGCCGCAGCGCAATCCGGGCGCCAGCGGCATCGCCGGCCGCGCCGAGTCACCCGTCGAGCGACCCGCTCAGGCGCCGACCGACACGTCGTCGTTCTTCGCGGCCCGGGCCCAGACGCCGTCCGCGGCACCCGAGCCGATGCGTCCGGCGCCCGAGCCGGTCCGTCCACCAGCCCCACCAGCGCCGCCCGTCCGCCCCGCCCCGACACCGCAGCCGAGCGCCACCGCCGGAAGTGAGGACGCCATCTACCAGAAGATGCTCTCGGAATGGCTGATCGACGATCCCACGCAGTTGGCGAACAGCACCGACCTCGACTGGCAGACCGTGTGGGACCAGGGGTGGTCGGCGGCGGCCGCCGCGCAGGACGCGCCGGTCGTCGAACACACCGAGGCGGGCCTGCCGGTCCGGCAGCCCGGTGCCCGGCTGGTACCCGGCGCGCCTGACGAGGGCGCCCACCCCGAAGCCTCCGGCGAGGGCGCACCACGGCGCGATCCCGCGGCGGTGCGGGCCAGCATCAGCGGCCACTTCGGTGGTGTGCATGCCGGTCGGTCGCAGTCCCCGGACGCGGGGGAGCGGCGATGACCCGGGCCACTCAGCGCGAGTCACTGGATTGGCTCGTCACGAAGTTCGCGGACGAGGTGTCGGGGGTGGCGCACGCCATCCTGGTGTCCGCCGACGGTCTGCTGATGGCCGCGAGTTCGCGGATGCCGACCGAGCGTGCCGACCAACTTGCCGCCGTCGCCTCCGGGCTGGCCAGCCTGGCCACCGGCGCCTCCCAGCTGTTCGACGGCGGGCACGTGCTGCAGTCCGTGGTCGAGATGGAGCAGGGGTACCTGTTGCTGATGCGCGTCGGCGACGGTTCGAACCTCGCGACGCTGGCGACCCGGTCGTGCGATATCGGCCAGATCGGCTACGAGATGGCGATTCTCGTCGAACGCGTCGGGACCGTCGTGCAGTCCGCCCGCAGGACCCGATAAGGACACATCATGGAGCCGACATCTGACGCCTGGGAGTCCGCATTCACCGCGGAGCAGCCCAGCCTGGTGCGGCCCTACACGCTGACCGCGGGCCGGACCACCACCGAGATCGAGCTGCCCATGGAGGCCCCGATCTACCCGCTGGCGGCTGCCCCGGCGTCGCACTGGCCGGGCAACGACGTACGCAGCGAGATTCTCAAACTCGGTTCCACCCGGCCCTCGGTGGCCGAGGTCGCGGCAAAGTTAGCAATACCACTCGGTGTTGCGCGTGTGCTGATCGGCGACCTCGTCACGCAGGGTTATCTTCAAGTACACGCCACGCTCGGCACCACGGCGAGCATCGACGACCGGCGTGACTTGATCGGGAGGACACTGCGTGGCCTACGGGCTCTCTAATCGGCACGCCCCCGCGTCGACGAAGATCGTCATCTCGGGTGGGTTCGGTGCCGGTAAGACGACGTTCGTCGGCGCGGTCTCCGAGATCATGCCGCTGCGCACCGAGGCCATCGTCACCAACGCCTCGGTCGGCGTCGACGCGCTCGCCGGTACCCCCGACAAGAACACCACCACGGTCGCCATGGACTTCGGCCGCATCACCCTCGCTGACGACCTGGTGCTCTACCTGTTCGGCACACCGGGGCAGCGCCGGTTCTGGTTCATGTGGGACGACCTGGTGCGCGGCGCCATCGGCGCGATCATCCTGGTCGACGTCCGGCGGCTGCAGGACAGCTTCGCCGCCGTCGACTTCTTCGAGGCGCGCGGTCTGCCGTTCATCATCGCGGTCAACGAATTCGACGGCGCGCCAAGGCATCCCGGCCACGCGGTCCGCAAGGCGCTGGCGCTGGCCGACCACATCCCGGTCGTCACCGTCGATGCGCGGCAGCGGCAGTCGGCGCGCGACGCACTGATCACCGTCACCGAATACGCGTTGACGCGGTTGGGCGCCCCGGCCTAACGAACCAGGTCCCACTGGCCGTAGTCAGCGGCCAGGATGTCGTCCTCGTCGACGTGGAAATCACCGATCATCGTGCCCGGGTCGGAAGCCGTCACCACCGTCGACTGATACAGCACCGCCATCGGCGCGCGGGCGCCACCCGACCAGGCCCGCGTCTGCCAGGCCCAGCGATGCCCCGGGGTGGTCGAGCGGCCGATGACGCCGTCGTCGGCCGCCCAGGTGACCTGGCGGGCGCCGCCGTAGATTCCGGTGCGCTGCACCCCGAGCACCGAATTGATGCCCTTGAACCATTGCAGTGCAACGTTTTTCCACGTGTCGGCTGAGACGTCCTCGTCGACGCTGAAGAAGATCGGTGCGGTGTCCGGCCCACCGGCCGCACCATGCAGGCTCAGCGCGGTGCGGGCATCGGCCACCCCGCCGTCGAAGCCACGGGTGAAGTCCGACGGGCTGTTCACCCAGCCCGGCTTGCCGTACTGGTAGACGCTGACCACGTGCAGACCCGCCGCCCGCAGCGCGTCGGTGTAGCCGCGGCTGACGGGCTTGAAGTCGAATGTGGCACCCGGCCGCAACTCCGACACGTAGACGATGACGCCGGTGTAGCCGGCGGCGACCACCTGGTCCACGGGCACCTGGAGATGCGTGAAGTCGATCAGTTTGCCGTTTTCGGCCAGGGCAATCGGGGTGCTCAGTGATGCGGTGAGTCCGGCGGCGGTCAGCGTGAGGAAACCACGTCTCGACAGGCGGTCAGCGGGGCGTGCCATGTCTGCCATGGCGGCTATCGTACGAACTCGTGACGGTTCCCGACGAGCACTGGCAAGACACAGAATTCACCGGAGTCGTCTTTCGCGACGAGTATGACGGCGACCTGAGCCGGCTGCGCACCGACCGGGTTGTCTTCACCGACTGCGACTTCAGCGGCGTCAACCTCACCGAATCCGAGCATTCCGGCTCGGCGTTCCGCAACTGCACCTTCCGGCGGACCTCGCTGGCACACAGCACATTCCGGCACTGCACCTTGCTGGGGTCGACGTTCACCGAGTGCTTGATGCGGCCCATCACCATGGTCGAGGTGGACCTGCGGCTCGCGGTGCTGGCCGGTTGCGATCTGCGTGCGGTGGATTTGACCGACTGCCGGTTGTCGGAAGCCTCGCTCGTCGGCACCGACCTGCGCAAGGCCGTGCTGCGCGCCGCCGATCTGCGCGGCGCGCGCGTGCAGAACGCGAAGTTCGAGCAGGCGGATCTGCGCGCGGCCCGCATGGACGCGACGTTCTGGACCACGGCCGGCTTGCGCGGCGCCCGTATCGACGTCGACCAGGCCATCGCCTACGCCGTCGCCCACGGCCTGGATTTGTCGTCCTGACCGTCGTCGTCTACATGCCTTAGTCGGCCTTGAGGCGGATCCGCCAGCGCACGAAGCCGAGATAGCAGGCCGACAGCAGCACCAGGGCGCCGATGTCGAACCACCAGGCGCCGGTGGTGTGGTGCCAGAACTTGTCGTTGGGCAGCAGCGGCTCGGGTACCAGTCGGGTCAGATCGATGGTCGACGACGACGAGGCAAAACCCCAGCGCGCGGGGGTGAGCCACGACAACTGATCGAGCACGACGCGGCCGGTCACCGGAATCAAGCCGCCGGAGAACACCAACTGGCTCATCACGGCTACCACCAGCAGCGGCATGATCTGCTCGGCTGATTTGGCCAAGCCGGACAACGCCAGACCCGTCATGGCCGCAGCCACACACGTCATCGAGATGTCGATAAACATCTCGATGTTGCGGCTCGGTATCACCGCGCCGTTGGTGACCGCGCCCGCGCCCCAGCCCTTACCCAGGATCGTGATGGCCACCACGATCGAGGACTGGACAACCGCGAATGCGGTGAACACCGCGATCTTGGCCGCCAGGTACGCGGTGGTCGAGAGGCCGACGGCCTGTTCCCGACGGAAGATCGCCCGCTCGCCGATCAGGGCGCGAATGGTCAGCGCGGTGCCCATGAAGATCGCGCCGACGTTCATCATCACCAGGATCTGGCCCGGTTCGCTCGGCGCGGCGCCGAAATCGGGCGGGCCGGCCGGGAGTGGTTTACCGAAGCCCACACTCGACTTGTTCGGTCCGCCACCGGGCACCGACAGCGACAGCACGCCCATGATGAACGGCAAGAACAACAGGAACGCGGTGTAGGCGCGGTCGGCCAGGACCAGCTTCACCTGTCGTCGGGCGATGGTGGAGAACTGTCGCAGCAGCGACGTCTTCGCCGGCGCGCCGAGATCAGCCGGTGCTGCCGCGGGCGGCTGCGGTGGCGGCGGGCCGGAGCGCTCCAGGAATCGCTGGTGCGCCGCCTCCGGATCGCCGGCGACCGACGAGAAGATGTCGGCCCAGTTGGTGGTGCCCAGTTCCGGACCGATCTGGCTCGGCGGCCCGCAGAAGGCCGTCATGCCGCCCGGTGCCAACAGCAGCACCTGATCGCAGACGTCCAAGTAGGTCAGCGAGTGCGTGACCACCAGGACCACACGACCGGCGTCGGCCAGGTCCCGCAGCATCGTCATCACCTGACGGTCGAGCGCCGGGTCCAGGCCGGACGTCGGCTCATCCAGGATCAGCAACGACGGACCGGTCAGCAGCTCGAGCGCCACCGACGCCCGCTTGCGCTGACCACCGGAGAGCTTCTCCACGCGGGTGTCGAGGTGCTTCGTCATCTCGAGCTCTTCGAGCACCTGCATGACGACCTGCTCGCGGTCTTCCTTCGTGGTGTCCGGCGGCAGCCGCAGCTCGGCGGCGTACATCAGGGCCTGCCGCACGGTCAATGAACCGTGCACCACGTCGTCCTGCGGCACCATGCCGATTCGGGACCGCAGCGAGGCGTACTCGGCATGGATGTCGTGGCCCTCGAACGTGACGGTGCCACTGGTCGGATGGGTCAGGCCGGCCACCTGCTTGGAGAACGTCGACTTGCCGGCACCGGACGGGCCGATCACCGCGGTCAGCGTGCCGGGGCGGGCGTCCAGCGAGATGTTGTTCAACAGCGTCTTGTTGCCCTCGATGGTCCACGTCAGGCCGTGGACCTCGAGCCCGCCGGTGCGGGTGTCGGCGGTGGTGACGGTGCGGCGGGCCAGAGTGCCGCCGCTGTAGACGAGGTCGACGTTACCGATGGTGACGGTGTCGCCGTCGCGGAGCATCGCCTCTTCGACCCGCTGGCCGTTGACGAACGTGCCGTTGATGCTCCGGTTGTCGATGATCTGCGCGCCGCCGGCCGGAGACGGGATCAAGGTGGCGTGGTGCCGTGATGCCAGGACGTCGGGGATGACGATGTCGTTGTCGGTGCCGCGACCGATCTTGATGGCTCCGGCCGGCACCTCGGCGTTACGGCCGGGCCGCAGGATCTTGAGCATCGTGGTGCCGAGGTTGTTCTCGCTCGGCCGCGCGACCGCGGTCGGCCCGAACTGGGTGGCAGGCGAGCTCGACTCTTCCGGAGCGACCCGCGCCGGCGCCGGCCGGGACATCGGCGCAGACTGCGGTGCGTACTGCTGGGGTGCCGTCGGGTAGCGCGGCGGCTGCTGGCCGTACTGCGACTGCGGCCCGCTCGGATACTGCGGTTGCGGGCCGCTCGGGTACTGCGGCTGTGGGCCTGACGGGCTGAACGTCTGGGGGCCGCTCGGGTAGCGCTGCTGTGCCGCCGACGGCGGCGTGTACGGCTGCTGGCTCGGCCAGGTCGCGCTGGGCCGGTTGTTGGTCGACGGCGTCGGCGTGACGGGCATGGACGTCGTCGGCGGCGTGCCGGCGGGCCCCAGGTGCTGGCCGACCTCGAAGGTCAGCAGCGGCCCGTCGGGGTTACCGATGTTCACCGCCGAGCCGTCGTGCAGATCGGCGGCCGGGACACGCTGCCCGTTGACGTACATGCCGTTGAGGCTGCCGTTGTCGACTGCGACCCAGCGGCCGTGATCGAAACGCAGCATCAGGTGCGCGCGCGAGATCAGCGGGTGGGCGACGCGGAAGTCGGCCCGCAGATCGCGGCCGACGACGACATCGTTTCCCGGGGCGAACGTGCGCGTGGTGGCGTCATGGCGAACGGTGAGCGCTGGCAGTGCGGCTGGTCCAGTCATCGAGGGCAACTCTATCCGTTGCCGGGGACTTTCCTGGGGACCAGCCGGATCAGTAGGGCTTGCCGGTCACGACGCAGTGGGTCTGGCTGTAGATGGTGGGCATGCACAGATTGCAGTGTGTGCAGCCCGATTTCACCGTCCTGTCGGCTTGAATCCGGTTGAGCAGGTCCGGTTCGGCGAGCAGGGCCCGGCCCATCGCGACGAACTCGAAACCCTCGGCCATGGCCAGGTCCATGGTTTCCCGGTTGGTGATGCCACCCAACAGAATCAGCGGCATGGTGAGTTCGGCGCGGAACTGGCGAGCCTGCTGCAGCAGGTAGGCCTCCTGGTAGGGGTACTCGCGGAAGAACCTGTGCCCGCTCATCCGGATGCCCCAGCTGATCGGCGGTGTGAAGTTCGCGGCGAACTCCTTGACCGGCGCATCACCGCGGAACAGGTACATCGGGTTCACCAGGGAGCTGCCGGCGGTGAGCTCGAGCGCGTCCAGGGCGCCGTCCTCTTGCAGCCATTTGGCGGTCTGCAGCGACTCGTCCATCGGGATGCCGCCCCGGACGCCGTCGCTCATGTTGAGTTTGGCGATCACCGCGATCTGATCCCCGACGGCCTCGCGCACCGCCTGCACCGTGCCGCGGGCGACCTTGGCGCGGTTGTGCAGGGAGCCGCCGAACTCGTCGCGGCGCTTGTTGATCAGCGGCGACAGGAACGAGGACGCGAAGTAGTTGTGGCCCAGGTGCACCTCGACGGCGTCGAACCCGGCCTCGATCGCCAACCGGGCGGCGCCCGCGTGCGCGGCCATCACCGCGTCGATATCGGCGCGGGTGGCCTTGCGGGCGAAGCGCATCGACAGTGGGTTGAACAACCGCACCGGCGCCAACGCGGTGGCCTTGTTGGTGCGCGCGTTGGCGACCGGGCCGGCATGCCCGATCTGCGCGCTGATCGCCGCCCCCTCGCCATGAATGGTGTCGGTGAGCTTTCGGAGGCCGGGGATCGCCTCCGGGCGCATCCACAACTGCCACCCATCGGTACGCCCACCCGGGGCCACCGCGCAATAGGCCACCGTCGTCATCCCCACGCCACCCGCGGCCGGCAGCCGGTGATAGCGGATCAAATCGTCGGTGACCAGCGCATCCGGGGTCGCCGCCTCGAACGTCGCCGCCTTGATCACCCGATTACGCAACGTGATCGGACCGAGCTTGGCTTCACTGAAAACGTCAGTGGACACATTGGGCTGGGTGTTCACATTCGGCAGCTGACCACGCTGTCTTGGGTGGTGTCAACGGGTGTTCCCGCGGGCCTGACACAATGTTCGCCGTGGGTGCAATCACGCTGGACGGCAAGGCCACACGCGACGAGATCTTCACTGACCTGACGAAGCGGGTGGCGGCGCTGACCGCCGCCGGCCGGACGCCGGGTCTCGGCACAGTCCTGGTCGGTGACGACCCCGGCTCTCACGCCTACGTGCGCGGCAAGCACGCCGACTGCGCCAAGGTCGGCATCAACTCGATCCGCCGGGACCTGCCCGCCGACATCAGCCAGGCCGAGCTGAACGCCGTCATCGACGAGCTGAACGCCAACCCGGAGTGCACGGGCTACATCGTGCAGTTGCCGCTGCCCAAGCACCTCGACGAGAACGTCGCGCTGGAGCGCATCGACCCTGACAAAGACGCCGACGGTCTGCACCCGACCAACCTGGGTCGGCTGGTGCTGAACGAGCCCGCACCGCTGCCGTGCACGCCGCGCGGCATCGTGCACCTGCTGCGTCGCTTCGAGGTACCGATCGCCGGCGCGCACGTCGTGGTGATCGGCCGCGGCGTCACCGTGGGCCGGCCGATGGGCCTGCTGCTCACGCGGCGTTCGGAGAACGCGACTGTGACGTTGTGCCACACCGGAACCCGTGATCTGCCGGCGCTGACCCGGCAGGCGGACATCATCATCGCCGCGGTCGGCGTCCCGCACATGCTGACCGCCGACATGGTCAAGCCGGGCGCGGCCGTCGTCGACGTCGGTGTCAGTCGGGTCGACGGCAAGCTCGCCGGTGACGTCCACCCCGACGTGTGGGAGGTGGCCGGTCACGTGTCGCCCAATCCGGGAGGCGTCGGACCACTGACCCGCGCTTTCCTGCTGGCCAACGTGGTCGAGGCAGAAGAGGCGAAACTGTCTTGACCGCAAAGGAATTCGCCCGCAAGGTGTTCGCCGGCCAATGGCCGATCCTGTCGGTGGGCGTGTTCTTCGTGGTGGCGTTCGCGTTGGTGGTCGGCGGCTATTGGCGCCGCGGTGCCCTGGTCATGGCGATCGGCGTCGGTATCGCCGCGGTCATGCGCCTGCTGCTGACCGATGACCGCGCCGGGCTGCTCGTCGTGCGCAGCCGGATCATCGACGTCGCGACGACGGCGTCGGTCAGCGCCGTCATGTTGTACGTGGCGTGGACCATCAACCCGTTGGGGACTGCCTAGTTCCTCGGCATGCGATGTGGGAATAAATCGGACTAAAGTCCGTTTATTGGTTTCAGGCTTGCCCCCACATCACCCGAGGAGCTCAACATGAACACTGCGCTGTGGATCGTCGCCGGCGTACTGGCTTTCGTCTTCGCCGGAAGCGGCGTCATGAAGCTGGTCCTGTCCAAGGAGAAGCTGGTTGCGCAGGGCCTGGGCGGACTTGACGACGTGGACCCGAACGCCATCCGCGGGATCGGCGCGGCCGAAGTGGCGGGTGCGATCGTCCTGATCGTGCCGCCGCTGGTGCACATTCTCCCGGTGCTCACCCCGCTGGCCGCCGTCGGCCTCGCGGCGGTCATGGTCGGCGCGATCGTCACGCACGGCCGTCGCAAGGAGTACCCCAACGTGGCGGTCAACGTGGTGCTGCTCGGTCTGGCGTTGTTCGTCGCCTGGGGCCGGTTCGGCGCCTACGCCTTCTGATCCACGGGGATTTGTGCACGATTTTCCGCGGTCGCCGCGGAAAATCGTGCACAAATCCCTAGGGGTGACCAGCGTGGCGGCAGCCAACTCACAGAAAATTGCCCGCTAGGCAAACTTGCCTGGTGTGCAAAATTGTCGGTAGGGTGGCGGCATGGCCGAATCAGCTGAAACTGGTCTGCGCGAACGAAAGAAGCTCGACACCCGTCGGGCGCTGAGTGACGCGGCGCTGCAGCTGGCGTTCGACCGCGGCGGGCTGGATGCCGTCACTCGCGAGGAGATTGCGGCGCTGGCGGGAGTGTCCCTCCGGACGTTCAACAACTACTTCAGCGGCAAGTACGAGGCGCTGGCTTATCGCATTGCCGAGCGGATGCAGCGCAGTGTCGCGACGTTCCGGTCGCGGCCGGCCGACGAACCGCTGTGGACTTCGATCATCGTGGCCGTGACGGGCACGCTGGAAGAAGAGATGGTCGACATCACCGGTGCCGATCTCATCCCGGACCGCCGCGAACTCGTCGAAGTCCGAAAACTGCTGATGCGCACCGAGGTTCGCAACGCGGTGCCGCAGATCCTCTACCAGGACTGGGTGGCGGCCATCGCCGAGCGAACGGGCCTCGGCCCCGACGACATGTACCCGCGCCTGGTGGTGGCCGTGGTCCGCGCGATCGGAGATACCGCGATGGAGGCGTACGCCAACGCTGATCCGCCGGTATCCATCACCCAGCTGATGCGCGCGGGTTTCGATGCCGTGATCGCCGGGCTGCCTGAACCGAACAGAACGAAGGAGTGAGCATGCCTGCTGACGTCGTGATCTCCGGCGCCGGACCCAACGGCCTGATGATGGCCTGCGAACTCGCCCTCGCCGGCGTCAAACCCGTCGTGCTCGACGCGCTGCCCGGGCCCGGCGACGAGCCCAAGGCCAACGGCCTTGTCGGACAAGTGATCCGGCAGCTCGACATGCGTGGTCTCTACCAGGCATTCACGGGCGATCCCAACGCGCCGCAGCCCGCTTACGGCTGGATGTTCTCCGGCCTGCCGCTGAATTTTGTTGGCATCGAGAGCAATCCGATGCGGGCGCTGCTGATGAAGCAGCCTCGATTGGTCCAGCTGCTGTACGAGCGGGCCCAGACTCTCGGGGTCGAGGTGCGGTGGGGACACGCCGTGACCGCGTTGTCGGCCGGGCCGGATGGCGTCACCGTCGACGTGGCCGCGCCCGACGGCGCCTATGTGCTGCAAGCCGATTGGCTGGTGGGTGCCGACGGTGGGCGCAGCACCGTTCGCAAGCAGTCGGGTATCGGCTTTCCCGGACACACGTCACCGACGGTGGCCCGGCTGGCGCACGTGCGCATCGCCGACGAGTTCCGCGGCCCCGACGGCGAGCTCGACGTACCGGGATTCGGGCGGATTCCGTTCGGGCACAACCGTTATGACACCGGAATGGTCATCTTCTTCGAGGCGCACGGCGATCCGCCGATGCTGGGTACCCTCGAGTTCGGCTCGTTGTCGGAGGACTCGCCGGGGGAGCTGACGTATGACGAACTGCGGCAGAGCCTGCGACGAGTGCTCGGGGTCGACGTGCCGTTCGACCTGCCGACCGGACCCGGTCCGTTCGCCAGGCGCCGCGTCGACGGCCAGAACACCCGGCAGGCAGACGCCTACCGGTCCGGTCGCATTCTGCTGATCGGTGATGCCGCACATGTGCATTCGGCAATGGGCGGTCCCGGGCTGAACCTCGGTCTGCAGGACACCCTGAACCTGGGCTGGAAGCTGGCCGCTGTCATCAACGGCTGGGCGCCTGAGGAATTGATCGACACCTATGAGTCCGAGCGCTATCCGGTCGGCGAGCGCGTCATGATGCACTCACTGGCCCAGATCGCCCTCACTGCACCGGGACCCGAGGTGCGCGCCTTACGCACGCTTCTCGATGAACTCTTCCAGCTGCCCGACGTCACCGCGCACATGGCCGGACTGCTGGCGGGGGCGGATGTTCGCTATGAGATGGGCGGGACCCCCCACCGCCTGACGGGGTTCATGGTGCCGGACGAGAGGCTGGACGACGGGCGCCGGCTCACCGAGCTTCTGCACAGCGGCCGGGGCGTGGTGCTCGACCTGTCCGGCGGTGCGGCGGCCGCGGTCGCCGCACCATGGGACCGCCGCGTCGACACGGTGGTCGCCGCCATGGCCGACGGGCCCGCTGCCATGCTGATCCGGCCCGACGGCTATGTCGCCTGGGCCGCAGACGCATTCGCCGCGGCGGATGCCGAGGACCTACGTGCGGCCCTGGAACGGTGGTTCGGTCCCGGCGAGATCAGCGCCTGAGCGCGCGGCGCGCGACGCCCGGGTGGGCGGCGAGCCTGGGGCCGAGCAGTAGGGCGAAGACCGTCACCGCGAGCCACGGCCGCAGGTGTGGGCGCAGCCGCCGGATCAACCCGGCATCGTCGAGTTCGAACACCAGGGCATCGGTGATGGTGAGTCCCGCGATGCGCCCGCGGCTCACCGCGACACGCGTGTGTCCGTCGCCGATGACGTTCTCCCACTCCAGGTTTCGCATCCCGGCGTAGACCGCGGTCAGTAGGACGCGCAGGTCGTCCCGGCCACGGAACACCATGCGCCCGGACAGCGGGGAGATCAGCTCGGCGTCAGGGGCGAGGGCGGCGATGAACCGGTCGACCTCGCCGCTGCGGGTGGCCGCGCAGAACGTCGCGACGGAATCGGTGCTGGTCGTCATCAGAACCCCCTGAGGGTCGCTTGTTATTTGCAACCCACCTAATCAGAGTCCATTGCAGAAAGCAATGGACTAGTCTGGTGCGGTGCCCAAACAGTCCTTCGGCGACATCTCCTGCTCGATAGCGCGGACGCTCGACGTGGTGGGCCAACGATGGACGGCCCTGGTGCTGCGGGACCTGTTCGCGGGGATGGCCCGGTTCGAGGACATCCGCCGCGATCTCGGCATCGCGTCGAACGTCCTCGCCGCGCGCCTGGACGACCTGGAGCGCCACGCGATCGTGGCGCGGCGCCAATATCAGAGCGCGCCTCCGCGTTTCGAGTACGTCCTCACCGACAAGGGGCGCGACCTCTATCCGGTGATCGTGACGCTGCTCGCGTGGGGTGACAAGTGGACCGCCGGAGAGGACGGGCCGCCGGCGCTACTGGTCCATGACGAATGCGGCTGTGTCACAACGGCAAAGACCGTCTGCACCGAATGCGGCGGGGAACTCGGGGCGCTGTCGACGACCGCGGTCCCCGGGCCTGGAGCGCGGGGCGGCCCGGGGACCGCGGTCATCGGAACATTTCTGGCCCCCGGCGAACCGGGTGCCTAGGCCAGCGTCGCCCGCACGCAGTGCGTGACGTACGGCAATGCCAATCCGGTGCTGTTGGCCAGCGCCGGGTGTGTGCTCAGCAGCTCGCGTACCTCGCCCAGCACCTTGCGGCGCACGTCGGCGGGCGAGGTGATGCAGTAGCTCCGTGACGCCACGAGGTCCAGAAGTGCTTGCGGCGTCAGGTAACTCGTCCACTCGAAGCGGTGGGTCTCGATGTCGGTGAAGCCGCCGCACAGCGAGTCGGCCGACGGGTCGTGCTCGCAGCCGATGATGCGGTTCAGTTCCTTGACCCAGCCCAGCCGCTCGTCGCGGATGTTCCAGAGCAGACCCAGCCGACCGCCCGGCCGTAGCACCCGGGCCACTTCGGCCGCGGCCCGCTCCGGGTCGAACCAGTGCCAGGCCTGGGCGACCAGGACCGCGTCAACACTGTTGTCGGGCAACGGGATTTCCTCGGCTGTGCCGAGCAGGGCCGGCACCGACGGCAGCGACCCGCTGAGCACCTCGAGCATCTCGGGGATGGGGTCGACGGCCGTGACCGCCAGACCGCGCTCAGCCAGTCGGACGGTCAGCTTGCCGGTACCGGCGCCGAGGTCGAGGACGTCGACGGCGCCGGTGGGCAGCAGCCAGTTGATGGACTCCGGCGGATACGACGGGCGCCCCCGCTCGTAGGCGGCGGCCTGCTCTCCGAAGGACAGTGAGCGTTCGCCCGTCACCGCGAGGCCAAATCCAGTGTCTGGCGGATCAGCAGACCCACCTTGTCGGTCTCGACCAGGAAACCGTCGTGGCCGTAGTCGGATTCGATGACCTCGAGACCCGGACAGCCCGGCAGCAATGTGGCCAGCTCTTCCTGCAGCCGAATGGGATACAGCCGGTCGGAGGTGATGCCCCCGACGATCACCGGCACCGGACAGCTGGACAACGCCGCCGCGACCCCGCCCCGGCCACGCCCGACGTCGTGACTGCTCAGCGCGTCCGTCAGCGCCACATAGGTGCCCGCGTCGAACCGCGCGGCCAGCTTGCGGCCCTGGTACTCCAGGTAGCTCTCGACCGCGTACAGGCCGTCGGCAGAACTCTTTTCATGGTTCTGCGCGGTGTTGCGGAACCGGTCGTCGAGTTCCTTCTCGCCGCGATAGGTCAGGTGTGCGAACCGGCGGGCGATCTGGATGCCGTCGTCCGGGGTGCGTCCCGTCAGGTAGTAGTCGCCGCCGTTCCAGTTCGGGTCGGCCTTGATGGCCGCGACCTGTGCGCACTGCGTGCCGATCTGGTCGGCGGTGGCGCGCGCGCCGACCGCCAGCACCAGTCCGGCCCGCACCGTATCGGGATGTCCCACAAGCCATTCCAGTGCCCGCGCGCCGCCCATCGAGCCGCCGACCACCGCGGCCACCTGAGTGATGCCGAGGGCGGCCAGGGCCGCCAGGTCGGCGTTCACCTGATCGCGCACGGTGATGGCGGGAAACCGTGAGCCCCAGGGCTTTCCGTCGGGAGCCAGTGAGCTCGGTCCGGTCGACCCGCGGCAGCCGCCGAGCACGTTGGTGGCGATGGCGCACCAGCGGTCGGTGTCGATCGGGGCGGCGGGACCGGCGACGCCGTCCCACCAGCCGCCCGTCGGATGGTCGGGCCCGGCCGGACCGGTGACGTGGGAGTCACCGGTCAGCGCGTGCAGCACCATCACGACGTTGTCGGCGGTGGGGGACAGCTCGCCCCAGCGCTGCACCGCGATGGACACGTCGGGCAGCACGATGCCACTCTCCAGCGTCAGCGAGCCGATGTTCACCACACCGGTCTCGCCTTCGGCAGGCAGCCTTGGCGCTGCGGATATGTCAGACACGGGCACGTCGATAATCGTCACACCAAGGCCGCCTCTCGGTCGGCACCCCCCACCGATCCGGCGGCAGCGAAGCCCTGCTCCAGGTCGGCGAGGATGTCTTCGATGCCCTCGATGCCGACGGCCAGGCGCACCAGACCCGGGGTGACGCCGGAGGCCAGCTGCTCCTCGGCGGTCAGCTGCTGGTGCGTGGTCGACGCGGGGTGGATCACCAGCGACCGGACGTCACCGATGTTGGCGACGTGGCTGTGCAGCGTCAGCGCGTTCACGAACGCCTTGCCCGCCTCGACACCACCGGTCAGTTCGAACGACAGCACCGCACCGGTGCCCTTGGGGGCCAGCTTGCGGCCCAGCTCGTACCACGGGGACGACGGCAGGCCGGCGTAGTTCACCGAGAGCACGTCCGGGCGGCCCTCGAGGTACTCGGCGACCTTCTGCGCGTTGGACACATGGCGTTCAACGCGCAGAGACAGCGTTTCCAATCCCTGCGCGATGAGGAACGAGTTGAACGGCGCCGCCGCCGAGCCCAGATCGCGCAGCAGCTGCACGCGCGCTTTGAGCGCGTAGGCCGGTGCGCCCAGATCGGCGAACACCACACCGTGGTAGCTCGGGTCGGGCTCGGTGAAACCGGGGAACTTGCCGTTGGTCCAGTCGAAGTTGCCACCGTCGACGATGACGCCGGCAATCGCCGAGCCGTGCCCGCCCAGGTACTTGGTGGCCGAGTGCACGACGATGTCGGCGCCGTGGGCCAGCGGCTGGATCAGGTACGGCGTGGCGACGGTGTTGTCGACGATCAGCGGAACGCCGTTGTCGTGCGCGACTCCCGAGACACCCGGGATGTCGAGGATGTCGATCTTCGGGTTGGAGATGGTCTCCGCGAAGAACGCCTTGGTGTTCGGCCGGACCGCGGCGCGCCACGAGTCCAGATCGTCGGGGTTCTCCACGAAGCTGACGTCGACGCCGAGCTTGGGCAGCGTGTAGTGCAGCAGGTTGTAGGTGCCGCCGTACAGCCGCGGCGAGGCCACGACGTGGTCGCCGGTGCCGGCGATGTTCAGGATCGCGAAGGTCGCGGCAGCCTGCCCGGACGACAGGAACAGTGCGGCCACGCCGCCCTCGAGAGCGGCGACGCGCTGCTCGACCACGTCGGTGGTCGGGTTCATGATGCGGGTGTAGATGTTGCCCGGCTCGGCCAGCCCGAACAGTGCGGCGGCGTGGTCGGTGTCGCGGAACGTGTACGACGTCGTCTGGTAGATCGGCAGCGCACGGGCATTGGTGGCGCTATCGGGGCTCTGACCTGCGTGGATCTGCTTCGTCTCGAAGCTCCAGCGCGCGGTGGGGTCGATGGCCTCAGTGGTCATGTTAGGGGTGTCTCCTGTGAGTTTTTAGGTACGACGAATGGGTGCGCGAACTCGCACGAATCACAGACAGCGACGCATAGAAAGCCTCCACTCACCCAGTCATCCGGGTCCGTGGTGGCGGACCCGCGCTTGCCTCGCAGCCGATGTACGGCTGCTCAACCTGGTCGTCTCCCGGGGCACCCCACCGCGGATGGAGGGTTGCCGGCCAGCAAGCCGGGGCTTGACGCTGGCACTCATGACCGGACTCGAGGGTATCTCAAGAGGCTGGGCAACTGCTAGCTGGTGCCGTCCGGTGGGCGGGAGACGGCGTGTCGTCGTCGGTCCGTTTCGCGCAGCCTGTCCGTATCGATCCAGTTCTGCACGCGAGAGACCGGACCACCGGAAGTCAGCGGTGCCGGTCACGGTAACTTCGTAACCGTCGTGCGACGGGGTAGTCATGTGCAGACGCCGGACTCGACATAGATTTTCGTACGTACCGTCCGTGACGCCGGGAGAGTGACCATGAGTGGCGAGAAACCATCCATCATCTACACGTTGACCGACGAGGCGCCGCTGCTCGCGACGTACGCCTTCCTGCCGGTCGTGCGCACCTTCGCCGGTGCCGCCGGTATCGACGTCCAGACCAGTGACATCTCGGTGGCGGCCCGCATCCTCGCCGAGTTCAGCGACTACCTGACCGATGAGCAGAAGGTCCCCGACAATCTGGGCGAGCTGGGCCGGCTGACGCAGGAACCCGACACCAACATCATCAAGCTGCCCAACATCAGCGCCTCGGTGCCGCAGCTCGTCGCCGCGATCAAGGAGCTCAAGGAGAAGGGCTACAACCTGCCCGACTACCCGGGCGACCCGAAGACCGACGAAGAGAAGGCGATCAAGGATCGCTACGGCAAGTGTCTCGGCAGCGCGGTGAACCCGGTTCTGCGCGAAGGCAACTCGGACCGTCGTGCCCCGAAAGCGGTCAAGGAGTACGCCCGCAAGCACCCGCACAGCATGGGCGAGTGGTCGCAGGCCTCCCGCACGCACGTCGCCACCATGAAGACCGGCGACTTCTACCACGGCGAGCAGTCCATGACGCTCGACAAGGCCCGCCGGGTGAAGATGGTCCTGAAGACCAAGACCGGCAAGACAATTGAGCTCAAGCCGGAGGTCAAGCTCGACGCCGGCGACATCATCGACTCGATGTACATGAGCAAGAAGGCGCTCATCAAGTTCTACGAGGAGCAGATGGAGGACGCCTACAAGACGGGCGTCATGTTCTCCCTGCACGTCAAGGCGACCATGATGAAGGTCAGCCACCCGATCGTGTTCGGCCACGCCGTACGCATCTTCTACAAGGACGCATTCGCCAAGCACCAGAAGCTGTTTGACGAGCTGGGCGTCAACGTCAACAACGGGCTCTCGGACCTGTACGACAAGATTTCGACGCTGCCCAAGTCGCTGCACGATGAGATCGTCGACGACCTGCACAAGTGCCACGAGCACCGTCCCGAGCTGGCCATGGTCGACTCGGCCCGCGGCATCACGAACTTCCACTCGCCGTCCGACGTCATCGTCGACGCCTCGATGCCGGCCATGATCCGGCTCGGCGGCAAGATGTACGGCGCCGACGGAAAGCTCAAGGACACCAAGGCCGTCAACCCCGAGTCGACGTTCTCCCGGATGTACCAGGAGATCATCAACTTCTGTAAGACCCACGGCCAGTTCGACCCGCGGACCATGGGCACCGTCCCGAACGTCGGCCTCATGGCGCAGAAGGCCGAGGAGTACGGCAGCCACGACAAGACCTTCGAGATTCCCGAGGACGGCATCGCCAACATCGTCGACATCGACAGCGGCGAGGTTCTGCTGACCACGGCCGTCGAAGAGGGCGACATCTGGCGCATGCCGGTCGTCAAGGACCTGCCGATCCGCGACTGGGTCAAGCTGGCCGTCACCCGCGCCCGGCTCTCCGGCATGCCGGTGGTGTTCTGGCTGGACCAGGAGCGTCCGCACGAGGCCGAGCTGCGCAAGAAGGTCGCGACCTACCTCAAGGATCACGACACCGAGGGCCTCGACATCTCGGTGATGTCGCAGGAACGCGCCATGCGGCACACCATCGAGCGGGCCATGCGCGGTCAGGACACCATCGCCGCGACCGGCAACATCCTGCGCGACTACCTCACCGACCTGTTCCCGATCCTGGAGCTGGGCACCAGCGCCAAGATGCTGTCGATCGTGCCGCTGATGGCCGGCGGTGGCCTGTACGAGACCGGTGCCGGTGGTTCGGCGCCCAAGCACGTGCAGCAGCTGGTCGAGGAGAACCACCTGCGGTGGGACTCGCTGGGTGAGTTCCTGGCCCTGGGCGCCAGCCTGGAGGATCTGGGCAACAAGACCGACGACGCCCGGGCCCTGCTGCTGGCCAAGACGCTCGACAGCGCGACCGGAAAGCTGTTGGACGAGAACAAGAGCCCGTCGCGGCGCACCGGCGAGCTGGACAACCGCGGCAGCCAGTTCTACCTGGCCATGTACTGGGCGCAGGAGCTGGCCAAGCAGACCGAGGACGCCGAGCTGGCCGCCAAGTTCGCTCCGCTGGCCAAGACGCTGGCCGAGAACGAGGAGAAGATCGTCGCGGAACTGGCTGCGGCACAAGGTAGCCCGGCCGACATCGGTGGCTACTACGCGCCGGACCCGGACAAGACCGCGGCCGTGATGCGGCCGAGCGCCACCTTCAACGCGGCGCTGGCTTCGGCTCAGGAGTAATTCCGCTCGAACGTGAGCTTGGGTGTCGATTTTCGGCACCCAGGCTCACGTTCGTCGTTTCCGGCCTGTCGTACCCCGACGTTAAGGTTCTGCTTCGTGATCGTCACCACCATCAACGTCAATGGCATCCGCGCCGCGGTCAAAGAGCGCTCGGAGGAGAACCTCGGGCTGCTGCCGTGGCTCAAGTACACCAAGTCCGACGTCATCTGCCTGCAGGAGACCCGGGCCGACGACGCGCAGCTGTCGCAGGCCCTGGCGCCGGCGTTGGACGCGGGGTGGCAGCTGGCGTCGGCCGAACCGTCCGCCAAGGGCCGCAACGGGGTAGCGGTGTTGTCGCGGGCCCCGATCACCGCGGTACGGGTGGGGCTGAGTCCGGACTGCGAGTTCGTCGCGCACGGGCGGTATGTGGAGGTCGACACCGACGGCGTCACTGTTGCCAGCGTCTACGTGCCCACCGGTGAGGCCGAGACCGACAAGCAGGTGGAGAAGGAGCGCTTCATGGTGGCGCTCGCCGGCCGTATGGCCGAGCTGTCCCGCAAGCGCCGCGACGTGGTGATCTGCGGCGACTGGAACATCTGCGCGACGGAGCTGGACCTGAAGGCGTGGAAAGCCAACGTCAAGAAGTCCGGGTTCCTGCCGAGTGAGCGGCAGTGGCTGGCAGAACTGATGGCCTCCGGCTGGACCGACGTGGTGCGTGAGCTGCACCCGGACGTCGCCGGGCCGTACAGCTGGTGGTCGTGGCGCGGCAAGGCGTTCGACAACGACGCCGGGTGGCGCATCGACTACCACCTGGCCAACGCCAAACTGGCGCCCAAAGCCGTTGCGGCGCGGGTGGAACGGGCCGCGGCGTATGCGCTGCGCTGGTCGGACCACGCGCCGGTGACGGTCGAGTACAGCTGATCTGGCGGCCGGAACGGTGACCGGCCTCCTGCAACAGTCCGCGCCCGGAGCCGTCAGCTTCGGCTGACATTGTCGTCACGCGCTGACGATGTCAGCTCAAGCTGACGGGTTCGGATCGAACACGTCCCAAAAAGACCCGACACGCCGGCCGCGGCGCAACCGTAGACACGCCGCCGCCCAGGCGTGCCAGTGCCGGTCGCGGCCGCGATATCGACGATGGTCTGGGCTTCAGCTCCGAAGGGGTAGAGCCGACACCAGCGGGGTGTCCACTCCGATGCGACCGATCGCACTGGCGCCGCCGGGCGAGCCCAGGGGCGCGTCGCGTCCGGGGAGTACCTCATCGAAGAATGCGGCATTGTCGGCGAGGTACGCGAGCTGGTCTTCGGGCAGATCGGCGTCGTAGTAGATGGCATCGACTCGGCAAATCAGCTTGCAGGCACCGCAATCCACACATTCCTGCGGGTTTATGTAGAGCGCCCGGTCGCCTTGGTAGATGCAGTCGGCCGGGCACTCCTGCACGCACGACATGTCCGTGACGTCAACGCATTCTCGTCCGATTACGTAAGTCATACAACGGACGGTATCGATGACGGAGCGCTTGACCTCAGTGGCCGAAAGTTACTGATAACAGGGCCGGAAGTCCCCAATCTGTTACTGGATGGGATGGTGCGACTCGTGGTCGAACGCATCGCGCCACTGCGGGTCGCGCCCGAGATGACGCAGCAGCCGGTCGAAATCCGTTGCGCTGCCACCCGCTTGGGCCGGACCGAACGGCGCATTCGGCATGCTGCGGAAGTCCCCGTCGGGCACGGCAAAGGCCAAGGGGAGGGCAGCGGCGATGACGTCGTCGGGCAGCGTGAACGGGATGCCCAGACTGGCGGCGACGTCCCAGCCGTGCACGACGTAGTCGATCAGGTGGAAGCCGATCGCCATCTCGGCCGGCACCGTCGTGCCGAGTTCCGGTAGCGCGAACTGACTCTCGGGGTCCGCGGCGGCGAACGCAGCCAGCACATCACGGGCGGCCGCGGCGTAGTCGCCAATCGGGTCGTCCGTGTCGCGAACGGAAGCCGGATCCCACAGTGCGAGGTCCTGGCCGCCGCCACGTGCGGCGGCGGCGAACCCGCGGTGCTGGACCGTCATGTGAGCGAGGAGTTCGGCCACATCCCAAGCGGCACAGGGAGTCGGGCGCCGCAGGTCGGCAAGATCAACGGTGTTGACGACGTCGACGGAGGCAAGGATGGCGTGGCGGTGGGCATCGAGAAGATCGGTGGAATCTGTAGGCATGAGCTGATCGTAAGCACATGCGTACGATATGGCAATGCCTACGATGACCGGATGCCGGCCAAGCGCCCTGACCTCGCTGCGATGCTCGCGCCGCTGCTGCGCGAGTTGATGGCTGCCGAGCAGCCCATTCTCGACAAGCACGGCGTGAGCATGTGGGGCTACGTCGTGCTGCTGGCGCTCGATGAGACGCCGATGCGGTCGCAGGCTGTGCTGGCGCAGGCGATCGGCGCCGACAAGACCCGCATCATCCGCACGCTCGACGACCTGCAGGACCGCGGCTACATCGAGCGCACACCCGACCCCGACGACCGGCGGGTCCGGCTGCTGTCGATAACCGCAGCCGGGCGTCGCCTCAAAGATGCGGTGCAGGCCGACATTCAGCGCGGTGAGGAGCACTGGCTCGGCGAGCTGAGCGCCGAGGAGCGACGGGTCTTCCTCAAGGTGTTGCAACGCCTGGCGCCGACGCCAGACTGACCACCAACTCGCCGTCGGCCATGACGGCGACGACGTCCAGGTCCGTGCCGAGCACGACGAGATCGGCGGCCAGGCCCGGGGCAAGGCTGCCGACCCGCGACAGCCCCACCGCGCGCGCGGGTGTCGTCGCGGTCATCGCGGCGGCGGCCAACAACTGCGCATCGGAGGCCGAATTGGGCACGGCCGCGCGAAAAACACGGTCCATGGTCGCGGTACTTCCCGCGATCGTCGACTGGCCCCGCACCCGCGCGATCGCGTCCCGGACCTCGACATCGAGCGCACCGAGCCGGAAGGAGCCGTCCGGAAGGCCGGCGGCGGCCATGGCGTCGGTGATCAGCGCGACGCGGTCGGGGCCGGCGGACTCGACGACATGACGCAGCAGCGCGTCATGGACGTGGACGCCGTCGGCGATCAGCTCCACCGTGGCCCGCGGGTCTTCGAGCAGGGCCATCGCGGGTCCGGGGTCCCGATGGTGCAGTGGTCGCATGGCGTTGAACACGTGCGTCCCGACGGTGGCGCCCGCCTCGAGGGCGGCCCGGGTCTGGTCGTAGCTGCCATCGGTATGGCCAACGGCGACAACGACTCCCGCGGCAACGAGATGCCGGATGGCGGAGATGCCGCTGGGCAGTTCGGGCGCCACGGTGACCATCCGGATGGTGCCGTCGGCGGCGTCGAGCAGTGCGTCGATCTCGACGGGATCGGGGTCCCGCAGCCGGCCGGCATCGTGCGCGCCGCAGCGGGCCGCACTGAGCCACGGCCCTTCGAGGTGGATGCCGGCGATCACCCCGGCCCGCGCTGCGGCGGTGAGCGCACGGACCTGGGTGAGCAGCTCGGCCGGGCCCGCGGTGACGAGGCTGGCGAGCGTCGTCGTGGTGCCGTGGCGACGGTGGAATGCTGCCGCGCGGGCGATTTCGTCCGCCGATGGCTCGGTGTACGACGCGCCGCCGCCCCCGTGCACGTGGATGTCGACGAACCCCGGCACCACGATCGCATCGGCGTAGCCGTGGTCCGGAGCCCTGGGTGGGGCGCCGGCGCCGACGTCGATGATCCGGCCCGCGGACGTCTCGACCCAGCCGGGCCGGTGCACTCCGCAGGGCGTCACGACCGCGCCCGCGGCGATCAGCGTCATAGCGTCTCCGTGACCTTCCGCAGCCCGCGTGGTTGGTCGGGGTCGCCGCCGCGGGCGAGCGCCAGGTGCAGCGCAAGCTGTTGCAGCGGAAGGATTTCCAGCAGCGGGGAGAGCTCGTCGCTGACTCCGCTGGGCAGCGCGATGCCGCCGGCCAGGCCAGAAAGGGCCGCGGGAGCGCCGACCCCGAACACGTCGGCGTGGCGCTCGGCGAGCCGTTCCAGCACCGGCGCCATGGCCTGTCCGCCGGCACCTTCGGGCACCACCGCGAGCACGGGTACCTGGGGGTCGACGGTGGCGAGGGGGCCGTGCAGCAGATCGGCGCCCGAAAACGCCTGTGCGGAAAGGTACGACGTCTCCATCAGCTTGAGGGCGGCCTCGCGCGCGGTGGGGTAGGAGTAGCCGCGGGCGGTGGCGATGAGTCGTTGCGCGAACCGGTAGCGCTGCGCGACCTCGCGAACCTGTTCCCCGAAGGACAGCACCTGCTCGCCGAGGTCGGGCAGCGCGTCGACGCCGTCGCCGTCCTGGCCGAGCAGCAGTTGCAGGGCGAGCAATTCGGCGGTGTAGGACTTGGTCGCGGCCACCGACTTCTCGGCACCGGCCAGCACGTCGATGTGGATCTCCGCCGCCGCAGCCAGATCCGAGGCGGCGTTGTTGGTGACGGCCACCGTCAGCGCACCTTGCGCGCGGGCCACTTCCACCGAGCGCACCAGGTCCGGCGAACCCCCGGACTGGCTCACCGCGACATACAGCACGTCGCGCAGGTCGGGCTGGGCGCTGTAGACGGTCATGGTCGACGGGGACACCAGACCGGCGGGCAGCCCGTGGTTGATCTCCACGAGGTACTTGGCGTACAGCGCCGCGTGGTCGCTGGTGCCGCGCGCGACGAACAGGACGAATCGTGGTGCGGCGGCGGCGATCTGCGCGGCGGCGGCGCGGATGGGATCGCGGCCCTCATCGAGCAGCCGGCGCCAGACCTGCGGCTGTTCGGCGATTTCGGCGGCCATCAGATGGCCGGGGGACGTGTGATCGGGGCTCACTTCTTCTCCTTGTCTGGGTCACAATGCGGTAGTAGTCGTTGGGCGAGTTCGACGGCGCCGCGGACCGGGTCGACGGCCAGCACCCGCACATCGGTGAACTGCCGCTCGATCAGGCGCTGCCGCACCACTTTCTGCAGGGCCGGCTGGTGGACCGCCAGGCCACCGGCCAGCACCACCGGCCCGGTGAAATCCAGCCGGGTGCCGACGGACACCGCCAGCTGGGCCAGGGCGGTGCCGGCTTCGTCGACGATCTGACGACTCACTCGGTCACCGTCACTGGCCAGTTCGAACACGACGCGGGCCCGGCCGGCCCAGTACCGCCGGTCGGGCTGGTCGTAGAAGTGATCGAGCAGTTGGCCGGGGAACTGCAGCCCGCAGTCGGCCGCGAGCTGCTGGCCCAGCCGGTCGGCCGGCGCGCCGCGATCGATCCGGGCGATGCTGCGCCGCACCGCTTCCCGCGCCACCCAGTAGCCGCTGCCCTCGTCGCCGAGCAGGTATCCCCACCCGCCGGTGCGGCTCTGCTGTCCACCGCGCCGACCGAAGGCCACCGATCCGGTGCCGGAGATGACGGCGATGCCGTCGCGCACGCCGGCGGCGGCCAGGATGAGTTGGCTGTCGTGCACCACCCGGACCCGCGCACACGGCAGCCGCTGTGCGAGCAGGTCGCGCAGCCGAGCTTCGCCGGCCGGGGTCTCGACACCGGCCGCGCCCGCGCAGACCGCTTGAATTCCCTTGGCGCCCAACCGGTGCAGGATGACGTCCAGCTGGCGTCCGGCTTCTTCGACGCCGACCGACGAGATGTTCGCGCTGCCGGCGAGGGCTTCGGCGACGACGTTGCCGTTCTCGACCCGAACCGCCTGGGTCTTGGAGCCGCCGATGTCCAGTCCGATGACGGTCATCAGGCGGCCTGCGCGTCAGCTTGCTCGATGTCGGTGCCCGACGGCCAGGTGCCGTCGTTCTCCCAGAAGTGCCGGATCTCTTCGAGCTGGCGGCCCTTGGTCTCCGGGGCGAAGCGATACACGAAGACGAAGGCGAGCGCGGCCAGGCCGCCGAACACGATGAATGTGCCGGAGCCGCCGAGGGTTTGGAGCATGGTGAGGAAGAAGCCGGCGACGATCGCGTTGCCCACGAGGTCGGAGGTCAGCATCGCACTGGAGCCCATCGAGCGCAGTTGGGACGGGAAGCTCTCTCCAGCGTAGACCCAGACAAGGGCACCGAACCCGAACGTGAAGCCGACAGTGAACAGCAGTACGCCGATGAAGCCCAGCGTGGTCAGCGCCCCGCCGAAGTTCGATCCGGCCAGGAACACCCCGACGAGCAGTGCGTTGGCGGCGATCATCATGCCGATACCGCCCAGCAGGATCGGCCGCCGGCCGAGCCGGTCCACGAGCACCAGCGAGATGAAGACCGCGATGAGGGCGGCCACCTGCACCAGGGCGGGCAGGACCAGCAGGGCGAAGTTGCCGTGGAAACCCATGGCCTCGAACAGTTTCGGGCTGTAGTAGACGATGGCGTTGATGCCGGTGATCTGGATGAAGAAGCCGAGGACGACGACGAACACCGTCGCCCGCAGGTAGGGCGGACGCAGCATCTCGCGGAACGTGCCGCCGCGTTCTTCGTGCAGGGCACGGCCGATCTCTTGGATTTCGGCATCGATGTCGGCGTCGGGATCGACCATCGCCAGCGTGCGGCGCGCTTCGGCGACCCGGCCCTTGAGCATGTACCACCGGGCGGTGTCGGGCATACGCATCAGGACGACGGCGACCACGAGGGCGGGCACGGCGGCCAGACCCAGCATCCACCGCCAGCTCCCGGAGCCGGCCAACGCGTAGGCGGCCAGGTAGCCGATGATGATGCCGATGACGGTGGCCACCTGATAGGCCACCAGCAGTGACCCGCGGATGCTTGCGGGTGCCGATTCGGCGACGAACACCGGGACGACGACCACCGAGACGCCGATGGTCAGGCCCAGTAGCAGGCGGGCTGTCATCAGCATCGGCACCGAGACCGACATTGCGCACATCAACGCGAACGCGGCGTAGGTGGTGGCGACCAGGACCATCGACTTCTTGCGGCCGATCTTGTTGGCGAGCCAGCCGCCGACGATGGCGCCCGCGATCTCGCCGATCACCACCATGGTGGTGATCCACTGCACGCCCGCGGTGTCGAGATCGAACTCCTTGGGGATGAACAGCATCGCGCCGGCGATGTTGGACAGGTCGTAGCCGTAGATGACGCCGACGCTCGCCGCGGCGACTCCCACGAGTAGGCCCAGTCTCGATGTTCTCGGTGTTTTGGTGGTGCCCACGCGCGGAGTCCTCTCGCTGGAGTGGAAATTGGTCTATACCAATTTGGTAGGTGCTAGATTGGCATATACCAATAAGGCCGTCAAGAGGTGAATCGATCTGATGTCTGAAGCAGCCGCCCCGACCGCCGCCGCGCCGCGGTACTTCCAGGTCAAGCTCGCCCTCGCGGATCTCATCGCCGGACTCGACCGGGGCATGTCGCTGCCACCGGAACGGCAACTGGCCGAACAGCTCGGTACCTCCCGCACCACGCTGCGCAAGGCGCTGGCCGAACTGGCCGGCGAGGGTGTGCTGCGCCGCACGCAGGGCAGCGGAAATTACGTCGCGCCGCCCAAGGTCGTCCACGTTCGGCAGCTGTCGTCACTCACTGACGACCTGAAAGCCGAAGGGATGCAGGCGTCTTCACAGATTCTGGGGCTGGAGCAGATGCGAGCGGACAAGACCGTCGCCGAACATCTCGAGATCGAACCGGGGGAGCGGATTCGGCTCCTCACCCGGTTGCGCCTCGTCGACGGTGAACCGCTGGCGCTCGAGGAGGCGCACCTGCCCGGCGCGCTGCCGCGGCTGGAGGCGAGGCTCGCGGAGAAAGGGTCGCTGTACGCGGCCCTGCGCGACTGCTACGGCCGCGGCGTGCACTCGGTGGAGGACACCGTCGAGACCGCCATGGCGACCCCGGACCAGGCCGAACTGCTGCAGATCGCGACCGGGCAACCCTTACTGCTGGTCCACCGGACCAGCCGCGACACGTCGGGACAGGTCGTCGAATGGACCCGCTCGGTGTACCGCGGCGACCGGTTCCGCTTCGTCGCGCGGGCGTGAACCGCCGGTCCCGAACCGGCCCCGGACAAAACCGGATGACAGCAGTGCGAAAATCGAAGCCATCATGAGCAACAGCGGTGCAGGCGCGGACAAGCGCGTCGTCTTTTCCGGGGCACAGCCCACCTCCGACTCGCTTCACCTGGGCAATGCCCTGGGCGCGGTGCAGAACTGGGCCCACCTGCAGGACGGCTACGACGCGTTCTTCTGCGTCGTCGACCTGCACGCCATCACCGTCCCGCAGGACCCCGAGACGCTGCGCCGCCGCACGCTGGTGACCGCCGCGCAGTACCTCGCCCTCGGTATCGATCCGGCCCGCAGCACGGTGTTCGTGCAGAGCCACGTCGCCGAGCACACCCAGTTGGCATGGTTGCTGGGCTGCTTCACCGGCTTCGGTCAGGCCTCGCGGATGACGCAGTTCAAGGACAAGTCGCAGAAGCAGGGCGCCGACGCCACCACGATCGGCCTGTTCACCTATCCGGTGCTCATGGCCGCCGACATCCTGCTGTACGACACCGACCTGGTGCCCGTCGGTGAGGATCAGCGGCAGCACCTGGAACTGGCCCGCGACCTCGCGCAGCGGTTCAACGCGCGGTTCCCCGACACCTTCGTGGTGCCCGAGGCCATGATCCCCAAGGCCACCGCCAAGATCTACGACCTGCAGGATCCGACCGCCAAGATGAGCAAGTCGGCCGCGACCGACGCCGGGCTGATCAACCTGCTCGACGATCCGGCCAAGAGCGCCAAGAAGATTCGCTCGGCGGTCACTGACAGCGAGCGCGAAATCCGGTTCGACACGGAGGCCAAGCCCGGCATCTCCAACCTGCTGACCATCCAGTCCGCGGTCACCGGAACCGCCATCGACGCGCTGGTGGCCGGCTACGAGGGGCGCGGTTACGGCGACCTGAAGAAGGAGACCTCCGAGGCCGTCGTCGAGTACGTCACCCCGATCAAGAACCGGGTCGACGAGCTGCTGGCTGACCCCGCTGAGCTGGAATCGGTGCTGGCCGCCGGTGCCGAGCGCGCCGAGCAGGTGGCGTCCAAGACGCTGCAGCGCGTCAACGACCGACTGGGCTTCCTGCCGCGTCTGCGCTGACATTGCGGACGCCGCGCCGGGACACCCGGGGCGGCGCACACTAGGCTTTTCGGCAGACAAGGGGGTTTGCCGAAAATGACCGACTCGGACCAGCCGGGCCTACTCGACCGACTGCGTCAGCGGCATCCGTGGCTGGATCGGATCATGCGGGCCCAGGACCGCTACCAGCAGTGCAACGGTGACTTCTATGCCGCCGGCATCACCTACTTCACGGTATTCGCGCTGTTCCCGCTGCTCATGGTCGGTTTTGCGGTGGGTGGCTTCGTGCTGGCGTCCCGGCCGGAGCTGCTGGCCGAGCTCGAGGTGCACATCCGGTCCGCGGTCGCGGGCGACTTCGGTAACCAGCTGGTCGGACTGATGGACTCGGCCGTGAAATCGCGCACCTCGGTCGGCGTGATCGGCCTGGCGACCGCGGCGTGGGCCGGCCTGGGCTGGATGGCGAATCTGCGCAAGGCCCTCACCGAGATGTGGGAGCAGCAGAGCGAACCAGATGGCTGGCTGGGTACCAAGCTGTCCGATCTGCTGGCGCTGGTCTCGGCGTTCCTGGCCATCGTCGTCACCATCGGCCTGACCGCCCTCGGCGACACCGGATTGATGACGACGGTCCTGCACTGGTTCGGCGTCGGGCACGTGCCGGGCCTCGGCGTGCTGCTGCGGGTGGCGTCGTTGACGGTGTCGTTCCTCGTGGCGTGGCTGATGTTCACCTGGATCATCGCCCGGCTGCCGCGCGAGAAGGTCAGCCTGCGCAGCTCGGCCCGTGCGGCCCTGATCGCCGCGGTGGGCTTCGAGCTGTTCAAGCAGGTCGCATCGATCTACCTGCGGACCGTCATGCACGGTCCGGCCGGTGCGACGTTCGGTCCCGTGCTGGGCCTGATGGTGTTCGCCTACGTCACCGCGCGGCTGATCCTGTTCTCCACGGCGTGGGCGGCCACGGCCGCGGACACCATGGCGCTGGCGCCGGTGGCGCCGCCCGGACCGGCGGCGATCGTCACCCGTTACCGCGAGCGCGAGGGCGTCGACGCGAACAGTGCGGCGATCGGTGCGGCCGTGGGTCTGCTTGGCGGACTGGGTCTTTCGCGGCTCACCCGCCGCCGCTAGGAACTCAGCGTCGCAACGGGTTGGTGGCGATGTACTGCTCGGGCTTGTGTTCTGAGGCCCAGCGTTGCCAGCGCTCCCAGGCCTGCACCGAGCGTCGTTGCCAGGCCGCGTCGACGGCTGGGCTGACCCGGCGGGCGGCCTCCAGCACGGTGACGAAGGGCGCGCGGGCCAGTAGCAGCGTCAACCCCAGCCATGGCGACGGCAACCGGTACTGCTTGCGATTCCAGGGCAGCATGAACAGTCGGGTGTAGCCGGACTGGATGTGCAGATGTAGTTTGGCGCGCCACCGCTGCAGCCCGGTCTGGTCCTCGCGGGGCGCGAAAGACGGGACGAACGACTCCACCAATTCGGTACCGGCCGCGCCGGAGTCATGCGACCTGGTGGCGTCGAACAGATACAGCATCCGAACCCCGTCGGCGACGGTTTTGGGGAACACCTCGGACTGCACCCCGACCAGATGGCCGAGGTAGCGGTTGAAATGCATGGCCGCGCGGATTTCCTGCGGCGACGTGAGGTAGCCCAGTGAGTACAGACCCAGTGCGGGGCCGACGCTGCCGCCGAGCAGGGTGAGCATCATCTCGGCCTGGCTGATCGGCAGCCCCCAGCGGGCGCTGTCCCATTCCGCGTTTTCCGCCACCCGCAGGCGGACGCTGACGTGCATCACCCGGACCTGCATCGAGATGCGTCGGCCCAGCGAGCCCGGAGTCAGGGCCGCACCGGGGCGGCATACCTCGATCCACCATCGGGTGGTCTCCAGGTAGCGGTTCAGCGCCGACGCGCCCGCGTATCCGCCCGAGAGCGAGAGCGGCACGGCCAGCGAGCCTTCGGTGTACGTGTCGAGGGTGCCCGCATTGCCGATGGCGCCCAGGGTGTAGCCCCAGCGGCGCCATACCGCGGCGCCCTGCTCGATCAGTTCCGGGTCCACCCAGTCGGGGATCACCTCGAATTCGGCGAACAGCTGCCGCATGGAATCCGGGGCCTCCGGCACCTGATCGATGCCGAGGTCGAGTGCCTTGTTCAGGAGCGCGCGGGACTGCTGCGGCCCGAGATCGCCGAGGAAGGTCTCGTCGACGAACCGCTCGGCAACCGGGTCGCCGGTGGTGAGCAGGCGTGCGTAACCATCGACGATCTCGTCGCGGGGGAACAGGTCGAAACGGGTGATTCGTTTGACCGCCTTGCGGATTCGGGCGTGCGGCCCGGCCTCGCGTGCCTCCGGCCACCGGAATGCTGACGGTGCAGGCACGGTCCTCCTGTCGATACCTGTCGGTGCGTCCAGTGAACGTAGCACCCGGTTGACGCCTGTCAAGTTTGCGGTGACCGTTTCGGTCGCCCGGTTCGGCGGCCGTTCGTTGCTCACCAATGGTGTATATGCAACAATGGCGACATGGTCCACTCTGTCGTCGATGAGGTCGCCAGTAATTGCCTGGCGGTTCGCGTCCGGCTGCTCGGCCGGGCGGTGACGAGCCTGTACGACCGTGCCCTCGAAGAGCATGGCGTCAGCATCGCCCAGATCAATCTCATGGCGTCGCTGGGGAAGATGGGCCCCTGCTCGCCGGCCCGGATCGGCGAGGTGCTGCAGCTGGAGCGGTCGACCGTCAGCCGCAACCTGGGTCTGTTGATGAAACACGGTTGGGTGGACGCGGTCTCCGCGAACGCCAAAGGGGTGCGTGAGGTCGCGCTGACCGCAGCGGGCCGGCAGAAGATCGAGACCGTGATGCCGGCGTGGCGACAGGCGCAACAGGAGGCCGCCGAACTCCTGGGGTCCGGCGGCGTCGAGGCGGTCCGGACGCTCGCGACCAACGTCGTGCGGTCGGTCGGCGAGTAAAAAATCGTTGGGGTCGGCTTCCGTCGATGCCCAAATGTTGTATATACACCAAATAGAGGAGCTGTCATGTCACATCCCACGTCGAAGATCTTCATGATCGGCGCGACCGGGGCCCAGGGCATCCCGGTCGTCCGCGACCTCGTCGCGGACGGGAAGTATGCCGTCCGGTTTCTCACTCGCGATGCCACGAGTGCACGCGCCAAATCGCTGCTCGAACTGCCGAACGTCTCAGCACTCGAAGGCACGTTCACCGACGAAGCGCTACTGCGAGAGGGCCTTCGCGGGTGCGACGGCGCGTTCGTCAACATCGACGGATTCAACACCGGTGAGAAGACCGAGATGTATTGGGCCATGCGCGCTTACGAGATCGCCCTCGAAGAGGGCATCAGATTCTTCGTGTACGGCAACCTCGACTACGGGCTGAAGAAGGCCGGCTACGACTCCAAGTACCGGGTCGGGCACTACGACGGCAAGGGGCGCATCGCCGAATGGATCCTGCTGCAAAATCAGGCGAATTCGGCTCGGATGGGCGCGGCGATCTTCACGACGGGTCCGTACATCGAGATGACGATCTCGCCCCTGACCCCCATGGCGCCCAGTGTGGAGGACGGCGTCGTCACCTGGCGCGTGCCACTCGGCGACGGCGCGGTGCCCCATGTCTCGCTCGAGGATTGCGGCTACTACGTCCGCTGGCTCTTCGACAACACCGACCGCTCCAATGGCATGGACCTCGAGGTCGCCGTGGACCACATCTCGTATCACGAGCTTGCGCGGGCGTTCGAAGCAGTTACCGGGCATCCCGCGCAATACGTCGACACCGACATTGACGGCTACTGGCGGCAGGGTTCGCTCCGCCACGCTGCCGCGAGCCCGACCGGATACAACGCCGACCCGAATGACCCGAGCACCATGACAATTCGCGACAACTTCACCGGCTTCTGGCACCTGTGGAAAGACGGCATCATCAAGCGCGACTACGCATTGCTGGACGAAATCCACCCGAATCGGATTCGGTCTGCCGAGCAGTGGTTCCGGCGCGAGGACGAGCTCGGCAGAGCGGCCGGGAAGGGCGGGCTATGGGAGCGCGTCCAGCCGGAGAACTGGACACGGGACTCGGCCGTTTTGAAGAGCCTCCAAGACCTGCGCAGCGGAAAGCTCTGATCCCGGTCAGGGCGCGCCGCGGTACTCAGCAGCCGTCAGGGCACACGATGTCGACGAGAGCCGACGGGGTGCCGCCCTCCAGCGTGCGCACGCCGCCGACCGTGCAGGCCGTCAGCGGTGCCGTGGGTGTCTGGTTGAGCTGCACCAGATATCCCGCGGCCCGCAGGTCGTTGATGGCCCCTTCGGCGGACGCCGCCGATGCCGCCGGCGCCTGAAACATCACGATGGCAGCCAGCGCCGCCATTCCCGATCCGACGAGTACTGCTTTCATGTCAGCCCTCTTCCTGGTGGGTCGATCGCCGGCGCACCAGCGTCATGATCGACCAGCGGTTCGAATATCCTTGTCCGACAAGAACGCCCACGCTCAGCAGCGCCATGATCGGATATTGGGCGATGAGTTGATCCGAGCTCCAGTAGACGGCGAGCAATCCCGCGGATACGACCGCGGACAGCGTGCTGAACACGCCGAGGATCAGAACCAGACCCAGCGTCACTTCGGTCAGCGGGGTCATGATGCCGGCCAGGTCGGCCGTCGGCCGCAGCAGGTGCTCGGCGACGAAGCGAAAGTATTCCGGCACACGCGAATTCGCCGACGCGCCGTCGACGACCAGCAGGATGTCCGCGCTGCCGAAATGCGCCCGCAGCTTCACGTAGCCCTCGTGCAGCCACAGCAGTCCCAGCCCGACCCGGACCGCGCCGAAGAGTATCGACGCGGCCAGGTCGGCGCGGTCGCGCGTGGTCAGTGCGCGGGTGGTCATCAGATCGGACATCACATGAGTGAGGCAGCGCCGAAGACTGCCTTCGCCTTGTCGCAGTGGATGACGACGGTGGTGTAGCCCATGGTGTCGATGCCGGACAGCGGGAACGACTGCGTTGCCTGGTCGAACTTGATGGCGGCGATCTCCTTGCCCGCCGCGACATCGGCCTCGGTGGACCCCTTCGTGAGGTACACGTGCAGGTCCGGGCCCTCGTCGGACGAGAATTCGGCGAACTCCAGATTCGTGCCGGTCACGGTCGCGGTGCCGGCCACGTGCTTGCCGTTCAGCCCGGTGAAGTGACCCGTGCGCGCGGCGGAGCTCGCTGGGGCCATCGCGGAGGTCATGGCGGAGGTCATGGCGGAACTGGAGGGGCTGGACGAACCGGCCGACTTCATCTCGTTCGCCCCGCAGGCGGTGAGCGTCAGTGCGAACACCGCAGCGGCTGTCGCTGCGATCGGCTTGATGACCATGTGGAACTCCTTCGAGCGTCGCGGGATGCCGATCACCCCGTCGCCGATGAAGTTAGGGAGCGCCCGGCGGGCATTCGACAGAGATTTCAGAACCGTAAGAAACGGACCGATACCCCGCCGGCTGTCTAGGCTCAGCATCATGAGAGGTGCGATATGGATGCGCCCGTGAGCTCCAACGACGGCGGCGGCGCGCACGTCGTGCTGGTCGAAGACGACCAGCGGGTGCGGACCGCGGTGGCGGCGTACCTGCGCGCCAAAGGTTTTCGGATCGACGAGTTCTCCGACGGGGAGACCGCGCGGGACGCCGTGCAGCGCTCGACGCCCGACGTGCTCGTGCTCGACCGCATGCTGCCCGGGCTGTCGGGCGACGACCTGCTGCGCGAGATTCGCACCCGCTCCGACGTTCCGGTGATCATGCTGACCGCCCTCGGGGCGAGTGGGCACCGGATCGACGGCCTCGAACTCGGCGCCGACGATTACCTGGCCAAGCCGTTCGCGCTGCGGGAGCTGCAATTGCGGATCTCGAAACTGTTGCGACACAGGGTCTCCCACCAGTCACCGCTTGCCCCGTTTGTCGTCGGCCGGTTCCGAATCGACCCGACGATGCGCCGGATCACCTGCGGCAGTGCCGATGTCGAGCTGACCGGACGCGAATACGAACTACTGCTCTTCCTCCTCAAGAACCCCGACCGCGTGGTTTCACGCGACGAGATGTTGCGCGAGGTGTGGGGCTGGAGTGCCGGCGACGCGTCGACCGTCACCGTGCACATCCGGCGGCTCCGCGAGAAGATCGAAGCCGACCCACGCGATCCCGTCTACCTGCGCACCGAGTGGGGCACGGGGTACCGGTTCACGCCGTCGGGACGGTCGTCATGATCCTCGGTGCGGCCGACCTCGTCATCATCGCGGTGACGGCCCTGATCTGCACGTCCGTGGCCACGGGTGCGGCCGTCCTCGTCATGCAGCTCAATCGGCGCGGATCCATCGGGACGCAGGTGTCGGTCCTGATCTGCGCGACGATCGTCGCCATCGTCGCCTCTACGGTGGCGATCTCGATCGAGATGTACCTGTCGTCGCACGACCTGCAGGTGCTGCTGGCGGTGCTCGCCATCTCGGCGCTCATGGCGGGCCTGGCCGCCGGGTTCATGCTGCGACGGCTGCGACGTTCGCTGGCCCGGCTGCAACGCGCGGCCCGGCAGATCGGCAGTGGCGAGGTCGTCACAGCGGACCTCGACAGTTCGCGGGAGTTCGCCGAACTGTCCAGTCAGCTCGCGCAGTCGTCCGCACAGCTGGCGGCGGCCCGCGCCGAGGTCGAGCAGCTCGACGCATCACGCCGTCAGCTGGTGGCCTGGGTTTCACACGATCTGCGGACACCGCTGGCCGGGATGCGGGCGATGGCCGAGGCCCTCGAGGAAGGCGTGGTCGACGAGCCGGCCGACTACATACGTCAGATCCGCGATCAGGTGGACGCGGTCAACGGCATGGTCGACGGGCTGTTCGAGCTGTCCAAGATCCAGAGCGGCATGCTCAAGCTCAGCAAGGAGCCGGTGGTGCTCCTGGACCTCGTCTCCGACGTCGTGTCCGACATGCAGGCCCTCGCGGCCACCCGCGGCATCACCATCACGCACGCGGAAATGACCGATCAGGTGCTGTACGCCGACCCCGGGGAGCTGTCCCGCGTGGTGGCGAACCTGCTGGTCAACAGCATCCGGCATGCGCCGGAGGATTCCGAGATCCAGGTCTCGGCCCACCACCTCGACGGCGACCGGATCGTGCTCACCGTGCTGGACCAGGGGCCCGGCGTGCAGTCGCACGATCTCGGGCGCATGTTCGACATGGGGTGGCGCGGTACTCAGGCCCGCACCCCGGAGGCCGACGGCTCGGGCGCCGGCATCGGTCTGGCCATCGTGCGGGGCATCGTCGAAGCGCACGGCGGCCAGGTGTCGGCTGCCCACGTGCCCGGCGGATTCCGGCTGGACGTGACGCTGCCGACGACGTGATGGCTAGGCGCCCTGCGGCGCCGACATGAGCACACGGGGACCGAGTTGGTGCGCCAGCTCCAGCGCGAGTTCCATCGCGAGCCGGCGTTCCCCCGGCTGGTAGCCGAGCAGCTCGGTGGCCCGGGCCACCCGCTGCAGGACGGTGTTGCGGTGGGTGTGCAGTCGCGTGGCGGCGCGGGGAGCGTTCTCGGCCTCGTCGAGGAACACCCGCAGCGTGTCGCGCAGGCGGGCCGCCGCCGGGGTGTCCTCCGCGAGCGGCCCCAGCGTCGCCGCGACGAATTCGGCTGCGCGGTCGGTGTTCTGGGCCGCCAGCGCGGTGACTTCGAGGTCGCGGAAGAGCGCAACCCGCGCGCCGCCGGGGTGCCCGGCAAGCAGACTCTGGATCGACAGTGCCGCCTGGTGCGAGCGGCGAAAGCCGGTGATGCCGGGCCGCGTCGGTCCCACCGCGACGCGAATGTGGTTCTGCGCCTGTTCTATTGCGTCGGACAGCGCGTCGACGGCGGGCTCGGCGCTGCTGCCCAGCCACGCCCACAACGTCGAGGGACCGACAGACAGCGTCAACGGCGGACGAGTGCCCGCGGCCCGCGCCAGGACCGCCGCGGCGGATTCGAGCGCACCCTGGACGTCACCGTGCGGCGGCGTCCACAGGACCAGTGCGGTGTGGCGCTGGCGGAGGTCGTAACCCAGGCGCTCACCGGCCCGCCCGGCGTCGATCGCGGCGCCGTCCAGGATGAGCCGGATCGTCTCGGCGCGGCGGGCGATCGCGCCGCCGAGTACCTCCTCGCGTTCGCGTTGCGCTGCGATGACAACGCACCCGAGCACGGTGTCGACGTACGCGAAGAGGCGTTGAGAGGACTCCTCCAGGAGTTCGAGCAGTAGCGGGCCGGAGGGGACGAGCCGGGTGGCGTGCTTCATATAGCGACTCCACGCCACGTTCTGTCCGCGCCGGTAGGACTGGAACAGCACATCGAGCTCCAACCCGCGGCGGGCAATCGTGCGGGCGACATCGAGGGCCTCGGGCGGGATGTCGATAGGGGCGGGCTTGGCTTCCCTACGGGCCAGCATCGACAGCACCCGCGCAGCGTTGGCCCGGTTGCTGGCGGAGGTGTCCGCCAGCACGGCCGCGTCCGAGCCGGCGGCGGGGGAGAGCTCGATCTCGGCAGCGTCCATCTCGGCGACCAGGTCGTCCAGCTCGGCCAGCATCAGTTCGGCGACATCGCCCATGAGGTTGATGACCTCAGGTGATGGTGTCTCGGCGGCCATCAACGAAGTATGCCCCGGCACATATCCCGGGTCGAGTACTGGGCCGTCGCACCTGTTATGCATCCGGCGACGTCCATAGCGTGAGTGCCATCACAAAAAGCTGTCCACCCGTCAGGAGCCACACCGTGTCCATCACCTCAACGCAGCGGTCGAAGACGCAGGACGTCGACGTACTGATCATCGGCGCCGGCATCTCCGGCATCGGCGCGGCGTATCACTTGAAGGCGAACCGCCCGGGGACGTCGTTCCTGGTCATCGAGGGGCGTGACGCCCTCGGCGGCACGTGGAGTCTGCACAAGTACCCCGGCATCCGCTCGGACTCCGACATGCCCACCTTCGGGTTCGGCTTCAAGCCGTGGACCCACCGCAAGTCGATCGCCGACGGCCACATCATCCTCGACTACCTGCAGCAGACCGTCGACGAGAACGGGATCGGCGAGCACATCCGGTTCGGCGAGCACGTGCAGAACGCGAACTTCGACTCCGACACCGGACGCTGGACCGTCACCACCACGCACGGCGAGGACACGACGACGTTCACCGGCCGCTTCCTGTTCCTCGGCACCGGCTACTACGACTACGAGAAGCCGTTCGTCCCGGACTTCCCGGGCAAGGCGGATTTCGCGGGCCCGGTCATCCACCCGCAGCTGTGGCCGGAGGATCTGGACTACGCCGAAAAGAAGGTCGTCGTCATCGGTAGCGGCGCGACGGCGGTCACGCTGATCCCGTCGATGGCCGACAAGGCCGCCCACATCACCATGCTGCAGCGGTCCCCGAGCTACGTGCTGTCGGTGCCGGCCGCGGACCCGATCACCAATGCGCTGAACACGGTGCTCGGCCACGAGCGCGCCTTCCCGATCGTGCGGCGCAAGAACATCGCGACGGCGCGCGGGCTGTTCAAGCTCTGCCAGAAGTACCCGAAGATCATGCGAAAGCTGTTGATCGCCAACGTCGCGCGGCAGCTGCCCAAGGGCTTCGATGTCGACACCCACTTCACCCCGCGCTACAACCCGTGGGAGCAGCGCCTGGCCATGGTGCCCGACGGCGACCTGTTCAAGGCGTTCCGGACCGGCAAGGCCTCGGTCGTGACCGATCAGATCGAGCGCTTCACCGAGCGCGGCATCCTGCTGCAGTCCGGGCAGGAGCTGGAGGCCGACATCATCGTCACCGCAACGGGTTTGAACATGTCGCTGTTCGGCAAGATACAGTTGAGCGTCGACGGCCAGGTGCTCAACATGCCCGATCACACGGTGTACAAGGCCATGATGGTGTCCGACGTACCCAACATGGCGTTCGCGATGGGCTACACCAACATCGCGTGGACGCTGAAGGTCGACCTGGTCTGCGAGCACTTCTGCCGGATGCTCGACCACATGGACGCCCATGGACACGACGTCGTCGTGCCGGTGGTCGAGAACCCCGACATGGCACGCGGCCCGCTGATGGACCTGTCGTCGGGCTACGTGCAGCGCGGCATCCAGCAGTTCCCCCGCAGCGGCGACAGCGGTTCATGGCTGGTCAAGCACGCCTACGAGATGGATGCCGAGCGGCTGCGGGGCGGGCCCGTCGAGGATCCCGGCCTGCGGTTCTCGTCCGTCAAGACCGTCGCGTACGCCTCGTAGGGAGATCGTTCATGAAGCAGCTCTACTTCTACAGCCACGGAGTGCGTTGTGCCGCTTGGCATCTGCCCGCTGCCACCGATGCGCTGGCCGGGGAGTCCGGCCGGCCGTGCGTGGTGATGGCCCACGGCTTCAGCGGTACCAAGGACACCGCGTTGCTCGGCTTCGCCGAGCCGTTCGCCGCCGCCGGTCTGGACGTGCTGGTGTTCGACTACCGCGGGTTCGGTGAGTCCGAAGGTGTTCCCCGGCAGGATGTTTCGGTTGGCCGCCAGCGGCAGGACTATCACGCCGCCATCGCCGCGGCGCGGCACCTGCCCGGGGTGGACCCGGACCGGATCGTGCTGTGGGGTACGTCGTACGCCGGTGGCCACGTCATCGCCGTGGCGGCCCGGGACCAGCGCATCGCGGCCGTCATCTCGATGAATCCGGCCGTCGACGGGAGGGCCACGCTGGCCCACCTGGTCCGCAACTGCGGTGCCGGATATCTGTTGCGCGCCAGCGTGAATGCGCTGCGGGACGTGCTGAGCGCGGCGCGCGGACGGCCCGCGCACATGGTGCCGGTGGTCGGGCAACCCGGATCGTCCGCGGTGATCGCCACCTCGGGTTCGGAGGAGGCCTGGCTGCCCGTCGCCGGGCCGACGTGGCGCAACGAGGTGCGTGGCCGGCACGCTCTCGGCGTCGCCTTCAACCGGCCGATCACGAAAGCCGGAAAGCTGTCGTGCCCGATCCTCGTCCAGCCCGGCACCGACGACCGCATCGCGCCGGCCGCAGCCGCCCGCAAGGCGGCCCGCCGCGCCGGGTACTGGGCGCAGCTGCGCGAGTACCCCGCAGACCACCTCGATTTCTACGACGGTCCCTGGCAGCAGCGGGTTCTGGCCGACCAGCTCGACTTCCTGCAGCGCGATCTGGCCCCGGCTCAAGGGCACCGCCACGTTACCCACTCAGCCTGAAAGGAACAGACCGATGAAGACCACCGCAGCCGTCCTGCTTGAGCCAGGTAAGCCCTTCGAGATCATGGAACTCGATCTCGACGGCCCCGGGCCGGGCGAAGTGCTGATCAACTACACCGCCGCCGGACTGTGTCACTCCGATTTGCACCTGTCCGATGGTGACCTCCCGCCGCGCTATCCCATCGTCGGTGGGCACGAGGGCGCCGGCATCATCGAGGACGTCGGCCCCGGCGTCACCAAGGTCAAGCCCGGAGACCACGTGGTGTGCAGCTTCATCCCGAGCTGCGGCCATTGCCGATACTGCTCGACCGGCCGGCAGGCCCTGTGCGACATGGGCGCGACGATTCTCGAAGGCTCCATGCCGGACGGCTCGTTCCGATTCCACAAGGGCGGCAAGGATTTCGGTGCCATGTGCATGCTGGGCACGTTCGCCAAGAAGGCCACCATCTCGCAGCACTCGGTGGTCAAGGTCGACGACTGGCTGCCGCTGGAGACCGCCGTGCTCGTCGGCTGCGGTGTGCCGACCGGCTGGGGCGGCGCCACCTATGCGGGCAACGTGCGGCCCGGCGACATCACCGTCGTGTACGGCATCGGCGGCATCGGCATCAACGCCGTCCAGGGCGCCGCGCATGCCGGCGCGAAGTACATCGTCGCCGTCGACCCGGTGCCGTTCAAACGCGATACGGCGCTGAAGTTCGGTGCGACGCATGTCTTTGCGAGCGCCGAGGCCGCCGCCGAGAAGATCACCGAACTGTCCTGGGGGCAGGGCGCCGATCAGGCCATCATCTGCGTCGGCACCGTGGACGAGGACGTCGTCACATCGGCTTTCAGCGCCATCGGCAAGGGCGGGACGGTCGTCGTCATCGGTATGGCCAACCCCGAGAAGCTGACGATCCACGTCTCGGGCCTCGAGTTGACCTTGTTCGAGAAGACCATTCGCGGCTCGTTGTTCGGCTCCGCCAACCCGCAGTACGACATCATCCGCCTGCTGCGGCTCTACAACGACGGCCAGCTGCAACTCGACGACCTGGTGACAACCCGATACACCCTCGAAGAGGTCAACCAGGGCTATCAAGATCTTCGTGAAGGCAAGAACATTCGCGGGATCATCGTGCACTGACGATTCCGGCCGGTAGGTTTGCCACTGTGATCGCGATGATCCCGCAGTGGCAGATCGGACCGGTGCAGGTACCGGTCCACGGTCTGTTCGTGGGATTGGGGGTCCTCGCCGCCGTCCTCGTGTTCGTCCACGAGGCGCGGCGCCGCGGCGCGGTGAACGAGCAGTCGCTCGTGGCCGTCACCGGTGCCCTCGTCGGCGGGGCGATCGGCATGCGGGCGTCGGGCCTGGCGCGGCACCTCGATTTCAGCGCCAACCCCACGGTCGCGCAGGCGTGGGAGTACGGGTCCAAGAGCATCCTCGGCGGCCTGCTCGGCGCCTACGTCGGTGTGCTGATCGCCAAACGGCTCGGCGGATATCGCGGTAAGACCGGCGACCTGTTCGCTCCCGCGGTCGCCCTGGGGATGGCGATCGGCAGAATCGGCTGCCTGCTCACGGAGGCGCCCGGCCGCCCGACGACACTGCCGTGGGGCGTACATGCTCCGGCGAGCACCCCCGAGTGCCCCGGATGCGTGGCCGGGCTGGCCATGCACCCGTCGTTCGTGTACGAAATCGTGTTCCAGCTGACGGCTTTCGCCGTGCTCATGTGGCTGCGCCCCAGAATCACCCATCCCGGTGAGTTGTTCGTCATCTACGTGGCGGCCTACGCGGTGTTCCGCTTCTTCGTGGAGTTCGTGCGCGCCAACGAGACAGTGTGGCTGGACCTGACGCGGCCGCAATGGGTGCTGCTGCCGTCCTTGGCGCTCTTGGGTTTTCGGGTGTGGCGCGGCTACCGCCGTGGCTACTACCGGATTTCGTCTGCAGACAAGGAGGGCGACCGTGTCCCAGCCGCCAATTGATTATCCAGACGATGAGCCCGGGGACGGTGTGCCGCGGGGCCAGAATCCGCCGCAGCACCCGCCATACTCCCAATACCCTCAATATCCGCCGCAGTATCCGCAATACCCGCAGTACCCGCAGCAGTACGGCTATCCGCCGCCGCGGAACCCCAACGCCATCTCGGTCGGCGGGGTCATCAGCGGGGTTCTCATCTTTCCGGTGATCAACGTCGGCATCGGCTTCGTCACGGTGATGATCGCCAATCAGGGGAAGTTCTTGTTGGCGTTGGGTGCGGTGGCGCTGGCACTCGTCGCGTTCGGGGGCGGCTTCGCGCTGTGGAAGACCGGCAACCCGGCGTCCAAGGGGCTCGGCCTCGGCCTGATGATCGGCTGGGCGCTCACCTCGATCCTGACCGTCGGATACTGCACCGGTCTCAACCCGACGATGTACACATGACGGCGGGGATGGGTCTGCGCGGCGACCGAATCCTGCGCTACGTCACGGCCTACTGCCCGCGCTGCCACCACGACGCTCCGGAACGGCCGCTCGCCGATGTGGCACGGCTGTCCGGCCGACTCGTCGAGCGCGACGGGAGAGTATGGCTGGAGCGGGGCTGCCCGACTCATGGACTGATCAGCACCCTGTACGACGAGAGCCCCGAGATTCTGGCGTACCTGGAGGAGTGGACCGCTCCGACGAAGGCCCACATGCCCGATGTGGCAGGCAATTTCGATCCGATCCCGTCGGCCTATCTGCGCGGGCTGCCGGAGATGCATACCCAGCACACGTGCATCCTGCTCGAGGACATCGCCGAGGTCTGCAATCTGCGGTGCCCCACGTGCTTCACCGATTCGTCGCCCGATCTGCGCAATGTGGTGCCCGTCGCCGACGTGCTGGCCAATGTCGATCAGCGGCTGGCCCGGGAGAACGGGCGGCTGGACGTGCTGATGCTCTCGGGCGGGGAACCGACGCTGCATCCCGATCTGGCCGAACTACTCGGCGAACTGACCAGCCGGCCCATCACCCGAATCCTGGTCAATACCAATGGCATCCGGATCGCCACGGACGATGCCCTCCTGGAGCTCCTCAGCGCCCACCGGCACCGCGTCGAGGTGTATCTGCAGTACGACGGGCTGTCCGAGACGGCGCACCGGCACCACCGCGGCGGCGACCTCCGCAAGCTGAAAAAGCAGGCTTTGCAGCGTCTTTCGGAGCACCAGATTTTCACGACGTTGGTGATGGCCGCCGCGCTCGGCGTCAACGACAACGAGATCGGCGACATGGTGCAGCTGGCGCTGGACACCCCCTACGTCGGCGGCATCACCATTCAGCCGCAGTTCGGCTCGGGGCGGTCGGGCAACCTGGATGCGCACGACCGGCTGACACACACCGGTGTGCTGAGCAGGCTCGGCCCGCAGACCGCCGGCCTGGTGACCTGGGGGGACCTCACCGCGCTGCCGTGCTCGCATCCGCACTGCTGCTCGGTCGGCTACGTGCTGCGCGACGATTCGGGGCACTGGCGGTCGCTGGTCTCGCTGATCGGCCATGACATTCTCAAAGAACGACTCGGGTTGGTATCCAACAGGATTGCCGACAGCGAGCTGCCGCAGGAACTGCAGCTGGCGGTCCGGGAATCGCTCCTGGGGCTGTTGTCCGAGCAGTCCTCGCTGTCGCACCCCGGGATCGGCGACGTGTGGCGAACCATCTGCCAGAACTGCGATCTGGGCATGCCGACGCTGCTGGCGCTGGCGTCGTCGGCGCTGCCGGGCGGAAAGAACCGCGTGCGGAAGCTGTTGGGGGAGCGGGTGGTTCGCATCACCGTCAAACCGTTCATGGACATCTCGACCATGATCGAAGAGCGCCTGGTGCAGTGCTGCGTCCATGTCGGCACGCGGTCCGACCAGGACCAGTGCGCGCCGTTCTGCGCGGTACAGGCGTGGCCGGCGCTGGGGCGCCAGCGGATGTCGATCGCCGCGGGTACCGACGTGGGAAAGGCGCTGCCGCTCACGGTGATTTGAGGGTTGGCTCGTGGTTGTGGCATTGACTGCGAATCTGCGCACCTGCTCACTCGCACTTTCGCGACGTCAGTTCGCACTCAAGTCGCCGAGATCAATTGCTTGTCGAGTGCCCAGCGGGTGCAGGAGATTCAGCGGACTGCTGACCGTCGTGGAGAGCGGGCCTACGCCGAACGTGCAGCTTTTGCCGCTCAAAGCCGTAGATTCCGTACCGAAACTGCACATTCGGCGTAGGGCTCACGGGGAGTATGCGTGTTCTCCGTCCGCTCGGATCTGGCCAGCACAAGCCGTAGTCAGGCTGGTGCGCCCCGACTCGCCGACCACACCCCGCGCCGCACCACCGCGCGCACCTGCAGCTTGGGGTCCAGCACGACGAGGTCGGCAGACATCCCGGGCGCCAGTGCGCCGGCGTCGTCGAGACCCAGTGTGCGCGCCGGCGTCGTCGCCGTCATCGCCACCGCGTGCCGCAGCGCCGAATCCGAGGCCGCCTCCAAACCCGTTGCCGCCGTGCGGAACAACGTGTCCATGGTGGCGGTGCCGCCCGCGATGGTGGACCGCTCGCGCAGCCGTGCCACCGAGCCGCTGACCTCGACGTCGAGCCCGCCCAGTTGGTACGTCCCGTCGGGCATGCCCGCCGCTGCCATCGCGTCGGTGATCAGCGCGACGCGATCCGAACCCGCGGTGACCCCCACCTGGTGGACGAGCGCGGGATGCAGATGCACGCCGTCGGCGATGAGCTCGACGGTCACCCGGGCGTCCTCGAGGAGCGCCAGCGCCGGGCCCGGATCGCGGTGGTGCAGCGGACGCATGCCGTTGAACACATGCGTGCCGACGGTGGCGCCCAGCTGCAGCGCCCGTTTGGTTTCTTCGTAGCTGGCGTCGGTATGGCCTACGGCCACAATGACTCCCGCATCGACGAAGCGCTCGATCGCGACATCGGCGCCGGGCAGTTCCGGGGCGATGGTGACCATCCGGATGGCGCCGTCGCCGGCCGCGAGAACGGAGTCGATCTCCGCGGGGTCGGGGTCCCGCAGCTGCGTCACGTCGTGCGCACCGCAGCGCGCCGAACTGAGCCACGGCCCCTCCAGATGGATGCCGGCGACGACGCCGTCGCGTACCGCGTCGGCCAAGGTCTGAACTTGCGCCAGCAGGACCTCCGGCGCGGCCGTGACCAGGCTGGCCAGGGTCGTCGTGGTCCCGTGGGCGCGGTGAAACTCGGCGGCCCGCGCCACGTCGTCGGGATCGTCGGTGCTGTAGGAGAAGCCGCCGCCGCCATGCACGTGCATGTCCACGAATCCCGGCACCACCACACCGTCGGGGAAGTCGGCGTCGACGCCGCGGGGCGGGGCACCGCTGCCGCACGCCACAATGCGGTCGCCATCGATCTCCAGCCACCCGGGCCGGCACACAGAATCGCCGAGCACCACCGTCCCGGCCGAGATGAGCGTCATCGCCCGTCAGTCTCTACCGGTTGGAGTGCTGGGGGCGCCGATTGATCGAACGGGCAGCCATCATCAGCGAGAGCACCACGGCGGACCCGACCACGCCGACGCCGACGCGGATCGGCACCGCGTCGGCCGGCGTCAGACCGTCGAAGGCCGCGGCGGCCGCGGGATGCTTGGCGTCGGGCTTGCGCTGGGTGAGCGACGGGTCCGGCTCGATCAAGGTGCCGACCTTGGTGCCGGGCGGGGTCGCGAAGCCGTAGTCCAGCAGGCGCGCGGCCTGCTCCCACGGCGCGATCGGCACGCGGGTGCCGTGCAACAGAATCGCGACGAGGCGGCGCCCGCCGCGGTCCGCGGCGCCGACGAACGTCTGCCCGGCGTCGTCGGTGTAACCGGTCTTGCCACCGAGCGCGCCCGGGTAGTTGTAGAGCAGCTTGTTGTCGTTCTCCAGCTCGTAGCCGGGGTGGTCGCCGGGTTCACCGGGCTTGGCCGGGTGGCCGGGGAAGTTGTACTTCTGCGTCGCCACGATCGAGGCGAACGTCGGGTTCTGCCAGGCATAGCGGTAGAACAGGCCCATGTCGTAGGCCGAGGTGCTCATGCCGGGGCCGTCCAGGCCGGACGGGGTGGCTGCCCGGGTGTCGCGACCGCCCAGCTTGGAGGCCAGGTCGTTGATCTTGCCGATCGCGGTGTCCATGCCGCCGACCTGCATCGCCAGTGCGTGTGCGGCGTCGTTGCCCGAGTGCATCAGCAGGCCGTGCAGCAGGTCGTTGACGGTGTAGACGCCGCCGTCGTCGACGCCGACCCGGGTGCCCTCGGCGGCAGCGTCGTCCGGGGTTCCGGTGACGCGCTTGTTGATGGGCAGTTCGCGTAGTGCCTGGGTCGCGATCAGCACCTTGATGATGCTGGCCGGGCGGTGCCTGCCGTGCGGGTCCTTGGCGGCGATGATGTCGCCGCTGTCGAGGTCGGCCAGGAGCCAGGCGTCGGCAGAGACATCGCCGGGCAGCGGCGGCATGTCCGGTGCGGCGACGATGCCGCAGCTGCCCATCAGGTCCCCGCCGAGCGGTGTGGCCGGCACGGGGATCGGGGCCGGCGGGTCGCCGGCCTTGGGCACCTCGGACTGGTCGACCGCGGGCGGGGTGTTCACCCGGTACGGGCACGGGTCAGCGGCCGGCGGGTCGGGTTCGGCATAGGCCAACGCCGGTGCGGCCGTCAGGAAAAACGCCGCTGCCAGGGCTGCAGCGCGCTGTGACGTTGATCGGGTGGTCGCCATGGTGTCGTCAGATTAGGCGACGGACCACCGGATCCCGTGTTGCCGCGCTGTGACAAATGGGGTTGAAGTTACAAATGTGAATTAGCTAACCGGGGCCTACCGGCGCTCGGGGAGCGCGCAGTGCGCCAGCGCGGGCACCCCGATGGAGCTCATCCACAGCCGCCCGTCGTGCTCGACAAGTCCGGTCACCTGTCCGAACTGGCGGTGCCGGCCACGCACGCCCGCGACCGCGGCGCCGCTGTCGGGATCGAAGGCGACGGCCCACACCTCCAAGGCCATCTGCGGCTGCAGCGCGTCCGGCAGACGCCACACCAGCTGGCGCAGGATGGTCGGCCGCGGCGCGAGCCACTCGGCAGCGGCATTGATCGGGGTGACGAACGCGACCCAGATTCGTCCGTCGGCGCCCGTCGAGATGTTGTCGGGCATGCCGGGCAGGTTGACCGCGAGTGGCGTGATGCTGCCGGCCTGCGGCCCGGACAGCCAATACTTCGACAGCCGACGCCCCTGCGTCTCGGCGAACACCAGCGCGGTGCCGTCGGCGGTGACGGTGACGCCGTTGGCGAAGTACAGGCCCTCGCGCAGCGTGCTCACCGTGCCGTCGGTCGCCAGCTTGTACAGGCCGCCGTCGCCGCGGGCCTCGAGGATCGCGGCGCGGAAATGCTCGTAGTGGAACGAACTGGTCGATTCGGTGAAATAGATTGTGCCGTCTTCGGTTTCGGTCACGTTCGAGCAGAACCGCAGGGGCCGGCCGTCGATGTCGGGTACTAGTACTTCCAAGGCGCCGGTGCCGGGATCCAGTGACAGCAGCCCCCGATAGCTGTCGCAGACCAGCAGTCGCCCGTCCCGCGCGACGTGCAGCCCCAACGGCCGGCCGCCGGTATCGGCCACCACATCCGTGTCGCCGTCGGCGGAGACCCGCACGATCCGCCCGTCGACGAGGCCGGTCCACAACGAGCCATCGGCGCCGGCGACGACGTCCTCCGGGGCGTCGCCGGGCATCGGCACGATGGTCAGTTCCGCGGACGGGAAATCGGGCAGGGCGTCGACCGGCGGTGGGGTCCAGCGCACCGGGTTGATGGGCGGCTTGTGCGGCACGTGTAGACGGTAACGCCTGTTACGTGCCGGGAGACGGGAAAACCCCCAATTTGCCGTCGAATCAGCGGTTTTCACGATCCCGCTGAGCGATCCGTCAGTCGCGGCGGAATTCCTCGCCGGTGGCCGTGTCCACCGCCGTCCCGCCCGGTGGCAGGTTCGACAGGTCCGGGGCGATGACCGTCGGCATGTCACCGGAGTCCGGTAATCCGAAATGCGCCGGTGTGGACTGAACGGAGGCCGGCGTATCCAGCACCAGGTCATGGCGCCGCGGCAGCGTCAGTCCGCGGAAGTATGCCGGCTGCACGAGGCGCCACGCGAACATCAGCACCACACCGAGCAGCAACCCGACGACACCGACCACACCCACCGCACCGAACCCGAAAATGGTGACGTCGTGGTGGTTTTCGTCCTTGAGCCAGTCCGGCTTGCTGTACTGGACCAGCCCGTAGACGAACACCACCGACAGCGTGACGCCGCCGAGCAATGGCAGCAGGCCGCGCATCGTGAAGTCACGCACGTTGCGGGTCAACGTTTTTCGGTAGAACCAGACGCACGCGAACCCGGTCAGCGCGTAGTAGAAGGCGATCATCAGGCCGACCGAACCGATCAGGGCTGTCAGCAGATCGGCGCTGATCGCGGTGAACAGCACGTAGCACAGCACCGACAGCACGCCCATCACGATCGTCGAGGTGGTCGGTGTCAGGTACTGGCGATGAATCTTTGCGAAACTCTGTGGCAGCGCACGGTATACGCCCATCGACAGCGTGGTGCGCGCCGTCGGCATGATGGTGGTCTGCGTCGAGGCGGCCGCCGAGGTCAGGATCGACGCCGACAGCAGCAGCATGCCGATCTTCCCGATCACGCTGTCGCCGAACAGCGATGGCCCGATGGCGGTGAAGACGTCCTTGGCGTTCTCCTGGTTGCCGAGCCCGATGCCCTCGGTGCCCACGCCCGCGAACGCGATGGTCGAGACGGTGACCAGCGCATAGGTGGCGAGCAGTAGGAACGTCGAGATGACGGCGGCGCGGCCGGGGGTGCGGCCCGGATCGTCGGACTCCTCGTTGCACGCCACCGCGGTGTCCCAGCCCCAGTAGATGAAGATGGTGGCCAGCACCGCCGGAGCGATCACCGTGCCGAAATCCATTCCGCCAGGCCAGAACCAGGACCACGACGGCATGATCGAGTAGGCATGCCCGTGGTGCGTGTAGACCTTCACCAGGGCCACGACCGACACCACGATCAACACGACGACCTCGACCGTCAACAGCACGTACTGCAACCGGGCCGACACCTCGATGCCGCGGTAACAGATGTACGTCATCAACACGATCCAGATGACGCCCGCGACCGTCGACCACAGCGTGCTGTTCGCCAGACCGGCGGCCGAATGCCAACCCAGGTCACCGACGAACGTGAACGAGTACGACCCGGCGATCTGCGCGAGATTGGCCATCACGATGACGTCGGACGCGATGATGCCCCAGCCGCCCAACCAGCCGACGACGGGACCGAACGCCCGGGCCGCCCAGGTGAACGTCGTGCCGCAGTCGGGCTCGGCCTTGTTCAGTTCCTGGTAGGCGACAGCGATGAGGTACATCGGCACGAACGAAATGAGCATGATCGCAGGCGCTTTGACCCCGGCGAGCAGCGTGCCGCCGGCGGCGATGACCAGGCCGAGCGTCGCCGCCAGGCTGTAGGCCGGTGCGGTGGACGCCAGCCCGACCACCACGCTGGACACCAGACCGAGGGCACCCCGTTTGAGGCCTTTGTCTCGGGCGACGATGTCTGGCGCTGTCGTAGTCATCTGCTCCCTGCTCATCCCGGTTGATTGCCGATGAGATGCTACGGTTCGCCGCTCTCGAACAGCGAGTCGTAGGTTGGTGTTTGTGACCACTGCGCAGGACACCGATGAATTCGAGCGGTTGCGGCCGCACCTGCTGTCCGTCGCCTACCGGCTGACCGGTGTGTACGCCGACGCCGAGGACATCGTGCAGGACGCCTGGTTGCGCTGGCACAGTGCCGATGTCGACGCCATCGAAGAGCCCCGCGCCTGGTTGACGACGGTGGTCAGCCGCCTCGGCCTGGACCGGCTGCGGTCCGCGGCGCACCGCCGCGAGGCCTATTTCGGCGAGTGGCTGCCCGAACCGGTCGTGACCGGATTCGACGCGTCGGACCCGTTGGCCGCCGTGGTCGCGGGGGAGGACGCCCGCTTCGCCGCGATGGTGGTGCTGGAGCGGCTGACACCCGACCAGCGCGTGGCCTTCGTCCTGCACGACGGTTTCGCGGTGCCGTTCTCCGAGATCGCGTCGGTGCTCGGCGTGACGGACGCGAGTGCGCGGCAGCTCGCGTCACGCGCCCGGCGTGCCGTCGCCGAGGCCCCGGCGCCACCGCCGGACGCGGGTCACAACGAGGTCGTCGGCAAGCTGATGGCCGCGCTCGCCAGTGGGGACATGGCCGCCGTCGTCGAATTGCTGCATCCCGATGCCACGTTCACCGGCGATTCCAACCGTCGGGCACCGACGGCACCCCGCACCATCGTCGGCGCGGACAAGGTGGCCCGGTTCCTGTTCGGGCTGGCCAGACGTTATGGGCCGCAATGGCTTTCGACGTCGCAACTGGCGCTCGTCAACGGCGAGCTCGGCGCGTACAACCCCGGCCTCCCGGGCGACGGCGAGCATCCGGAGATGCTGCCGCGCGTCACCGCGCTGACCGTGCGCGACGGCAAGGTCAGCGCGCTGTGGGACATCGCGAACCCGGACAAGTTCACGGCGTCACCGCTGCGGTCTGATTAGCGGCTCGCCGCTGCGGCCTGATCAGCGGCCCTACAGCACGTAGGGGATCAGTGCCTTGCGGTCGGTCGGGTACTCGGGGAACTTCTCCTGGTACCAGGAGTGGGTGCCCAGCGCGCGGGGAATCAGATTGCCCGCGGTGATCAGCAGGATGGCCACGCCGGGCAGTGCCCAGGTCAGCAGCGCGAAGCCGGACCAGGCGATGAGCTCGCCCAGGTACGCCGGGCTGGTGACGAACCGGAAGCCGCCGCCGAACGGAATCCGGTACTCCGCGCCGCCGGGATTGTTCTTGTCGCGCAGGTTTCGCACGATCGATTCCGAGTTGACCAGCAGCGCGAAGCCACACAGATAGACAACCACGCCCACCAGGAAGCGGGGGTCGGTCAGCCACGCGGTGGTGTACTGCCCGAAGAAGTCGTGGCTGAACAGGGTCCCGTTGAGGTAGCCGTGCATCGACGTGACGAGCATGCCCATGACGATCACCGACACGTTGAAGGTGCCGCGCTTGCCGGGCGCCTGGCGGATCGCCAGCGGGAAGAACCAGCCCCGGTTGGCGTAGTGCAACAGCCAGATCCCGGCCAGCACCAGCGATGTCGGCTCGAAGCGGTGCGGCCCGGCCAGGTAGCTGATCAGGAACACGACGGTTGCCGGAATCTCCATCAGCCACCAGCCGAGCTTCGGGTTGAGGTTCAGCCCGAGCTTCGTCGTCGAGAACCGCCCATACGAACTCTGCGCGAAGAAGCCGCCGATGATCACGAATGCGGCGAACGCAAAAGCCGCCGTCAGCACCGTGTCATAGAACGTGTTGCCGGTGTACCAGTGCATGAGCGGTCCCTCGCTGAACAGGCGGTTTCGGCGGCCGTAGCCGTCATTTCTGTAACGTGTTCTACCACTTGGTCGGGTTATGAGGCCAGCGCCCCCGGAAGGGTGCGCAGCAGCCCTCACCCGCCGAGCGGATCAACCTGGTGAACGATCCGCTCAACCTGATCGCGACAACGCAAGCTCCGGACACACGTAAGAGTGACTCGGAATCTTCTTCTCGGCTGCCGCCGGCAAGGCGTCCCGGTGCGCGTGCGTGGCCCGCGGCCAGAATGAGCGGGATGCGAATTGGCCCGGCGACCGGTCGAGAAGCTCTGTGTGCCAGATCACTGTTGGTCGGCGTTCGGTTGCCGACTGCTCCCGCGACTACACCTTGACGAACGTGCCCACCCACGGCACGTCACGCGAAGTCGTGTGAATACTCAGGCGTCGGGGGAGGCCAACAACAATGCTGTATTTCGGTGTGCTCGACGTCATCGTGATGCTGTTCGCGATCGTCGACATCGCCTGCACCGAGGATCGCGAAGTGCGTGGATTGCCGCGCCTGCTATGGATTTTCATCGTCCTGCTCCTTCCGCTGGCCGGCTCCATCGCCTGGTTCATTGCCGGGCGCCCGGCCGCTGCGGCGCCACGGAACCGCACGCTCGATGCCCGACGGTTCCCCGAGTACGACAAACCGGGCCGCTTCATACCGGAGGATCCCGCCGCTGACGAGGAATTCCTGCAGCGCTGCCGGGAAAGAGCCGAGCAACAACGCCAGGCCGCCAAACGCAAACGTGCACAAGATGATCCCGTCAACAGCGACGCCGCAGATCAGGAACGCCCCGCCGCGGGTCCGGCGCCCCGTACCGTCCCGGAGCCTTCGTCTGCGGCAGGAACCGTCGCGGCGATGACCGGCACCGGCACCCAACACGAAGAGCTCGCCGATCTCGTCCGGGAGCAGCTCGTCTGTGGCTTCTGGGCCTACGACGACGTTCGGGAGTCGGTACTGTCGCAGATCGACGGCGACAGCGACATCACCGCGGACGCGGCCATCGATCTGTTGGACTCGATGTGGGACCAGCGGATTGCCGAGCAGCAATCTTGGCCGGACACGGGCGATTTCGGGCGACTGCAACAGATGTTCGCGCAACTGGAGGCGGAGGGCATCCTTGGCCGGATGTGCTTCATGTGCTGCAACAACTGCGCGTTCGACGCCATCGATGACGAACGCACGCCCACCGATGACGCCGGTGCGGATTATCCGTATCGCGAGTGGGCCTACGTGTACTTCCATGCGCAGGACGCCGATCGGCTTGGCACCCCGGATCCGTTGCTCTACCTTGCATTCAGTACCTGGACCCACCACAGCCGACTGCCGAAAGAACTGGTCGATGCGGCCGGGCGCGGTGATGGAGCTGCCAGGAGAGAATCCGTCGAGCGCAGCGAAGTGCTCCTGGGCGAGCAGATCGTAGCCGCGGCCACACGCTGTGGTCTCACAGCGCAGTGGTCCGGCTCGCGCCACGAACGCATCGCACTACAAATCCACGACTGGCGAAAGCCACTGTCACCACGGGCCGCGTGAAGCCACTCGAAACAGGGAGGGCGCGGTGAAAACATCACGTCATCAAAACTCCCGAGCTGCGCATGCATGTCTATGCATGCGCGAACTACCAGCGCGCGCAGTCACTCTGGCGAGGGTGACAGAGCCAGGGGGAAAGTCAAATGACCATGTCTGCACAGGTGAATCGAAATCGCCTCGATACCAACCTTATTGACTTCGAGCGGCTTGTTGCTGCGATACCGGACGCGGTGACCGGGCCACGAGCCGCAGACAGTGATGGGCATACCTCAAACCAGACGCAGCAGGCTCACGCCACGTTCCGGAAACGACACCACCGCAGGAAGGAGTCGATCGATCCCCACACTGTGGCGGCGCGTCTCAACCGGTTGTTCGACACGATCCGACCACCTGGCCGCGGCCCGCTGCGCAACTACGAAGTGATCAAAGCCCTGCGTGCCCGCGGGATTGAGATGTCTGCGCCCTACCTTTCCCAGCTACGCTCCGGCCGCCGCACCCACCCCCGCCTGGACATGCTGCGGCCACTCGCCGACTTCTTCGGTGTGTCCGTCGCCTATTTCACGGATGCCGACAGTGCCTACACCAGGTACTTGGAAGCTGAATTGTGCTGGCTGGAAATGGCACACGCGCCGGACGTCCGCGCAATCACCACGGCACTGCTCACCCTGCCACCCGACATCCGCGAGGACATCCTGCAGGCAACACACGGACAGGCCGCGATCGGATTCGACGACATCGGACGAATCACCACGGTCACCAGCCAGCCGGACACCGACTAGGAACCAGTCCACGGCGCAGAGTGGCGTTCAGCAACGAAGAACACCGGCCACCTATCCGCAGTCGTTCACCGCACCGGCCAGCTGCGTCGGCGACACGCTAAGCACTGCGACTGGCGTTCTGGCGCTTCATGATTCCGGATTACCCGCCGACCTTGTCGATCGCGCCACCAAAACAACGGCACACTGGTGGGCGTGACGGAGATTCTGCGATACAGCGCGTTTGCGGCGACCCCTGGCGGTGGTAACCCGGCGGGAGTGGTGCTTGACGCATCCGCACTCAGCGCGCAACGCATGCAGGAGATCGCTGCTGAGGTCGGGTACGCGGAGACCGCGTTCATCGTCGACAGTGCGGGTGCCGAGCTGGGGCACTACCGGGTGCGGTACTTCTCGCCGGCGGCCGAGGTGCCGTTCTGCGGCCACGCCACCGTCGCCACGGCCGTCGCGCTCACCGAACGACGGGGCACGGGCACGTTCACCTTCATGACAGCAGCGGGGGAGGTCGACATGACATCGACAGATTCCGACGGCGAGGTGACAGTCGCCTTCACCAGCGTGCCGCCACAGATCCGCGACATCGATGCCACCGCACTCGCCGCACTTCTCGAGTTGCTGGGGCTGGTGCCAGGCGACCTGGATTCAGCGCTTCCGGTGCGCGAATCGTTCGCCGGTAACTGGCACCCGATCATCTCGCTCGCCGACCGCGAAGTATTTCACCAATTCCGTTTCGCGCCTGCACCATTGGCCGCCCTGATGGACGAGCGGGGCTGGACCGGCACGGTGACCGTGCTCCACCGGACAGCGTCCGACGAGTTCCTCGCTCGGAACCTGTTCCCGGTCGGCCGGATCAACGAAGATCCCGCAACTGGGTCCGCGGCCGCGGCCACGGGTGCCTACCTCCGCGAGGTCCTCGGCTTCGCCGGCGACCGAACCGTCCGCATCCGCCAGGGGGAGCACGTCGGTCGCCCCAGTCTGCTGACGGTCACGGTGCCTGACACCGGCGGCATCGTGGTATCGGGTGGGGCGGTCCCGATCGCCCACTGAGCCCGATCGCCACCGGCGCTACGGTGGCTTGGTGCACCACGCGATCTTCATGCCGCCACTCGGAGAGTTGGCCGATCCCCAAGCCATCATCGACATTGCGATCGCCGCCGAGGAGTCGGGCTGGGACGGCCTGTTTGTCTGGGACCACGTGCTGAGCCCGATAGGTGGGGACTGGGAGATCGCAGACCCCTGGGTCGTGTTGGCCGCTGCCGCGGCCAACACGAGTCGAATTCGCTTGGGGCCCATGGTGACTCCATTGCCGCGCCGGCGAATCCTCAAACTCGCGCGAGAGACTGCAACGCTGGATCGGCTCAGTCGAGGGCGGCTCGTCCTGGGTTTGGGAACCGGCGATGACCGGGGTCGCGAGTACTCAGCCGTCGGGGAGAATATCGACGCGCGTCGACGTGGCCGCATACTCGATGAAGGTGTCGGCGTGTTGACGGCGTTATGGGCCGGCGAGACGGTCACTCATCACGGTGAACTGATCGTCGAGGGCGTCCGTGCCGTGCCCGATGGGGCGCCGCAGCCGCGGATCCCATTGTGGTTCGGCACAGCACGACATGACGGCAAGCCCGTCGAACGAGCCGCCCGGCATGACGGTATCTTTCCGCTCACCGGCGATGCGTCGACGGTCGCCCAGATTGCCGACACCATCGAACAATTGCGCGGCAGCCGTGAAGGTTTCGACATTGCGGTGAAGACCAAGCCGGGCACGGACGCGGCCGAGTTCGCTACGGCCGGCGCTACCTGGGCGATGCACGCCTTCTGGCCGGGCGACCGCCCCGACCGGGTGCTCCAGGTGATCGAGGCCGGCCGACCCGGCTGACTTCACATCACTCGGCCCACGGCACCCGGCACGCGTCGCCGGAGCTGAAGCCCTGCTCGGTGATCCCGAGCGCCGCGTACATCCGGGACCGCATGTTCTCCACGCCGATCTGATAGGTCAGCTCGATGACGCCGGCCTCACCGAACCGGCGCTTGAGATCGTCGACCTGTTCATCGGTCACGTTGTGCGGATCGGTGGTCATCGCGTCGGCGTAGGCGATGGCGGCCCGCTCGTCGTCGGTGAACAGCGGCGAGGTCGCGTAATCGTCGATGTGCTTGAGCCGGTCCACATCCAGGCTCTCCAGGCGCATCAGCATGGTGCCGAAGTCGACGCACCAGGAGCAGCCCACGGTCCGTGCGGTCCAGAACACGGCGAGGTCGCGGACCGAGTCGGGCAGCGTCTTGGAACCGTTCTTGAGCAGGGTCTCGTGCACGGCGTTGGCGACCAATAGCCGCGGGTGGTGCGCCGCCACCGTGAACGGTTCGGGCACCTCGCCGAACTCACGCTTGGCGTAGCGGTACATGAGCCGGGTCAGCAGGCCGGCGCGTTGCGGGGGCAGGGGTTCGATGCGTGGTGTTGTGGTCATACCGGTTGGACGAGACAGCGTCCCGAGGTGTGACAGGGGTGTGGCGGGCATCACATGAGAAGGCGGCGGCTACCGTAAGACACATGTCTGTGGCCCCGAACTCCGCCCCGGTGAGTGGGTACGAGGCGCGGTGGGAGCAGCACAACGCCGAACGCCGGGCCCAGATCCTGCTGGCGATGATCGAACTGCTCGAGGAGAGCCCGCCCGGCGCCGACATCTCCGTCGCCGCCATCGCCAAGCGCGCTGGCGTCGCGAAGTCGGTGATCTACCGGCAGACCTCCGGCAAGGAGGAACTCGAGCGACGGGTGCGGTCGTACCTCATCGACGACTTCGGGTCCGTCCTCGTCGGCAAGCTGGACATCAGCGAGGGCTCGCTGCGCGAGATTCTGACTCGCACCATCGAGGCTGTCGCGGACTGGATGATCGACCATCCGCGGCTCAACGAGTTCGCGCGCAGTGGCCCGTCGTTCGAGGGGGACCAGACGCTCGACGCCGTGGGCGAGCTGAAGCTGCGCATCATCGAACGCGCCGACGGCATCATTGCCGCCATCCAGCTGGCGATCGGCGTCGAGGACAGCGCGTTCAAACTCGTCCCGCTGGCGATCGTGACCATGGTCGAGGAGACGCTGTTCGCCTGGGTGCGCACCCCGGAACCGACGCACACCCGCGAAGAGATGATCGACCACCTCGCCGACTTCACCTGGTACGTCATCGACGGTGCCGCGCGGGCCATCGGGTTCGAGGTCAGTCGTGATGAACCGCTCGTCGCCGTGGTGGCCGCGCTGGCGAACCGTCAGGCCAACAACCCCGCGTTGTAGTCGGCCACCAGGCTGCGCACGGTCTCCTGCGCGCACGACTTGTTGGTGCCGATGAACCCCGTCGGGCCGCGTTTGATCCAGCCGGTCACATAGGTGGCGGCGACGCCGTCGACCCGGCCCTTGTCGTTGGGGACGGTGCCCCGCGCCGCGTCGAACGGCAGGTCGGCCACGGGCCGTCCCCGGTAGCCGATCGACGTGAGCACCAGTCCGGCAGTGACGGTGTGCAGGTCGCCGGTCGGCTTCACCTTGATGGTGCCGTCGGCCGCCGCCACCAGTTCGTTGCGGGCGAACTCGATGTCCAGTCCGGCCGCGGTGCGCGCAATGGCGGTGGGCGACTGCAGGTACTCCAGCCGGATGCGACGGTTCCCGGGCCGGCGAGGCAGGTCCCGCAGGATGCGGGCGCGCGCATCGGTGTCCGGCAGTGACGCCAGGTCCTGTGCTGAGATGACGACATCGACGTCGGGCATCGACGTCAGGCCGACCAGCTCCGGCACCGTGAACGCCGACTGCGCCAGGCCCCGTCGCCCGACGACCACGACTTCGTCGATCTTGCTCTGCCGCAAGGCTTTCAACGCGTGTGGCGCGATTTCGGTGGCGGCCAGCCGGTCCGGATCGGTGGTGAGAATCCGGGCGACGTCGAGCGCGACGTTGCCGTTGCCGATGACGACCGCACGCGGCTGCGACAGGTCGAAGACGGCGTCGGCGAAGTCGGGATGGCCGTTGTACCACGCCACGAAACGGGTGGCGGAGCTGACGCCCGGCAGGTTCGCTCCGGGTACATCCAGTGGACGATCCGTCGCGGCGCCGACGGCGTAGATGACGGCGTCATGCTCCGCGAGCAGCTGCTGGTGGGTGATGTCGGAGCCGACCTCGACTCCCGTCACCAACTCCAGCCGCGGGTCGGCGGTGATGGTGTCGAACTGTCGAGACACGCCGCGGGTACGCCGGTGATCCGGGGCCACGCCGAAGCGGGCGAGACCGCCGGCCTGGGGCAGCCGCTCGTACATCCGGACGCGCGCCGCCGGGATGGTCAGCACTTCGTCGGCCGCGTACATCGCCGCCGGACCCGACCCGACGATGGCCACGCTGATGGCTCCGGGCGCGCGGACCTGCAGTGGGGGAACGACGGGCGCCAGCAGCGGCCGGGGCCGGGGCTCGGAGTAGAAGCCGGCGTTGAGCTCGAGGAAGACCTTCTCGGTCGGCTCCAGTGAACCGTCGTGCTTGATGGCGTCGACCGGACAGGCCGTCACACACGCGCCGCAGTCGACGCACTCCACCGGATCGATGTAGAGCATCTCGGCGGTGTGGAAGTCGGGCTCGTCGGGCGTGGGGTGAATGCAGTTGACCGGACAGGCATAGACGCAGGACGCGTCGCTGCAGCAGGACTGCGTGATGACGTGGGGCATCAGGCGATCAACTGTGCCTCGCGGTTGGGCGCGCTGCGGTAGCGGGCCGTCTCACCGGCGATGCCGCAGCGCTTCCACATCCAGCGGCCCACGCGGTTCATCAGGCCGATCTCCTCGGCGAGCGCACGGGTCTCGTCGAAGAAGCCGGCCATGATCTTCCGTGACTGCGGGCTGCGCCAGAACGCCTGCCGCATGACGTCTTCCGGGATGTCGAACTGCTTGCCGAACGACTTCGGCGATCCCATGATCTCGTGCGCGAGCCAGCGCAGCGTCAGCGGGAACGCGACGGTGGCGAAGGCCTTGAACCGCCACGACCGTTCGGGCATGTGGGTCTTGAGGAACTCGTTGGCCCACGAGATGTGCCGGGCTTCCTCGGCGATGTGGATCTGCATGGTGCGCAGCACGGCCGGCGGCAGGTTGGCGCCGTTTCGGATCATGCCCTTCTGGAAGTGGTCGATGGGCTCCTCGCCGGCGAGGATGCCGGCCATGAACGCCGTCGGCGAGTACTGGCCGACCAGGCCGATGTACGGCGACAGCTTGAAGAAGAGCTTCCGCATGCCCGGGACATCGGTCCCGGAGCGGTTGACCAGCTCCTGGAACATCTGGATGTGGTTGCACTCCTCGGTCATCTCGTGGAGCGCGTACCGGAACTCGGGGGAGTTGTTGGGCAGCTTCATGATGAAGGCCATCAGCCCGCGGATCAGGATGCTCTCGAACGCCGCGCCCACCTTGACGGTGTTGAGCGTCCGCCAGCGGCCGATCTCGATCTGCCGCTCCAGCGGCTGGCTCTGGTACCACTCGGTGGCGCCCAGCGGGTCGATGGTGGGCGACAGCACCCAGCGCGGATCGTTGAGGTCGATCTGCATGTCCGGGGCATCCCACGCGATGTCGAGGTAGGGGTCGAAGCGGCGCCGCACCGAGCCTTCCGACAACACATCGAGGAGGTTCTGGTAACCGGGCTCCGTTGCCTTAGTCATGTCTCCAATTTACCGGGAACAGTGGTCCCAGTAAATACCTGACTTTCTTCCCGCCGAGTGTTCGGTTGCGTTCGAGATTTCGCACATTTGTCGCATACAGGCCAACACTCGATGAGGGTGGAACCGGGCAGGTGGCGCACACGTCTTATCCACATGCCGTTTTTGGGGACCGAGGCGCTGGCCGTGGGCAGGGTCAATCGATACCAACTCAGGACCCGATATGACGCGGTGCACCGCAACGTGTACGTTCCCCGCGGTCAGAAGCTCACACCAATCGACAAAGCCGTCGCGGCGTGGCTGTGGTCCGAGCGCAGGGCGACTGTGGTCGGGTTGTCGGCCGCCGCCCTGCACGGCTCGCTATGGATCGATGCCAGGCACCCCGCAGAGCTCAACCAGGCGAGCAGGACGCGGCCACCTGGCATTCTCATCCGCAGCGACAGGCTGGCTGACGACGAGATGTGCCGGGTACGGGGCATCAACGTCACGACGCCGGCAAGAACGGCATTCGACCTCGGGTGACGAAAAGGGCTGACGGTCGCCGTCATCCGGGTGGACGCGTTGCTCCAGGCCACCAACTTGAAACTCCCTCAAGTGCAAACACTTGCCGATCGCCATCCTGGAGCTCGAGGACTGAGGCAGCTAGAGCAGGTGCTTGACCTCGCCGACTATGGCGGGGAGTCGCCGCAGGAGACCCGGCTGCGACTGTTGTTCACCGACAACGGCATGCGGCCGTCGAGGACCCAGATCGAGGTATTCGACGGCAGATATCTCGTCGGGCGTATCGACATGGGCTGGCCAGAATGGAAGGTCGGCGTCCAATACGACGGCATTCAGCACTGGGAGGACCCTCGTCGGCGGACTCGCGACATCGACCAAGACGTGGAGTATCGGGACCTCGGGTGGCGCATTGTTCGGGTCGGCGCAGACCTGCTGCGCGCCCGTCCGGGGACCATCATCGCCCGGACCCGAGCTGAGCTACGTGGCGCGGGTGGGCCCTACTAACGAAAGTTGGCTTGTGTTCGAGAATTTCAATGAATCTCGAACACAAGCCAACACTCGAAGAAAAACGATCTAGCGGGCAAACATCAAGGCGCGCTTGACTTCCTGGATCGCCTTGGTCACCTGGATGCCGCGGGGGCAGGCCTCGGTGCAGTTGAAGGTGGTGCGGCAGCGCCACACACCGTCGACCTCGTTGAGGATGTCGAGGCGCTCGGCGGCGGCCTCGTCACGCGAATCGAAGATGAACCGGTGCGCGTTGACGATGGCGGCGGGGCCGAAGTACGAGCCCTCGCTCCAGTACACCGGGCACGAGGTGGTGCAGCAGGCGCACAGGATGCACTTGGTGGTGTCGTCGAAGCGGGCGCGGTCGGTCTGCGACTGGATGCGCTCACGGGTCGGGGGATTGCCCGACGTGATGAGGAACGGCTTCACGGCGCGGTAGGCGTCGAAGAACGGCTCCATGTCCACCACGAGGTCCTTCTCCACGGGCAGGCCGCGGATGGGCTCGATGGTGATGGTCAGGTCCTTGCCGGGCTTCTTCGGCAGCAGGTCGCGCATGAGGACCTTGCAGGCCAGCCGGTTCACACCGTTGATGCGCATGGCGTCCGAGCCACACACGCCGTGCGCGCAGGACCGGCGGAACGTCAGCGTGCCGTCAAGGTAGCCCTTCACGTACAGCAGCAGGTTCAGCAACCGGTCGCTGGGCAGGCACGGCACGCGGAAGCTCTGGAAACCGGCGGCGTCCGGGTTCTCCGGGTTGAACCGGGCGATCTTCAGCGTGACCATGACGGCGCCTTCGGGCACCGGGGGCAGCGGCGGGTCGCCGGCTTCGGGCTTGTCCAATACGGGTGCACTCATGTCAGTACTTCCGTTCCATCGGCTCGTACCGGGTCTGGACGACAGGCTTGTAGTCCAACCGGATATCGGACAGGAGGTCGGCGCCCTGCTTGTAGGCCATGGTGTGGCGCATGTAATTGGTGTCGTCGCGGTCCGGGTAGTCCTCGCGGGCGTGGCCGCCACGCGACTCCTTGCGGTTCAGCGCACCGACGACGGTGACCTCGGCCAGCTCGAGCAGGAAGCCCAGCTCGATGGCCTCGAGCAGGTCGCTGTTGTAGCGCTTGCCCTTGTCGTGCACCGTGATTCGGCTGTACCGCTCCTTCAGCGCGTGGATGTCCGTCAGCGCCTGCTTGAGGGTCTCCTCGGTGCGGAACACCGCGGCGTTGTTGTCCATCGACTGCTGCAGCGCGGTGCGGATGTCGGCGACGCGCTCGTTGCCGTGGTCGGACAGGATGTCGCCGACCCAGCCCACGACCATGTCGGCCGGGTTGTCCGGCAGTTCGACGTAGTTGTGGTTCTGCGCGTACTCGGCGGCCGCGATGCCGGCGCGACGGCCGAACACGTTGATGTCGAGCAGCGAGTTGGTGCCGAGGCGGTTGGCGCCGTGCACCGAGACGCAGGCGCACTCACCGGCGGCGTACAGACCCGGCACGATGTTGACGTTGTCGCGCAGCACCTGGCCGTTGATCGTGGTCGGGATGCCGCCCATGACGTAGTGGCAGGTCGGGTACACCGGCACCAGTTCGGTGACGGGGTCGACGCCCAGGTAGGTGCGGGCGAATTCGGTGATGTCCGGAAGCTTGGCCTCCAGCACCTCTTCGCCGAGGTGGCGCACGTCGATGTAGACGTAGTCCTTGTTGGGTCCGGCGCCGCGGCCCTCGAGGACCTCCAGCACCATCGAGCGGGCCACGATGTCACGCGGCGCGAGGTCGACGATGGTGGGGGCGTAGCGCTCCATGAAGCGTTCGCCTTCGGCGTTGAGCAGACGCCCACCTTCACCACGCACGGCTTCCGAGATCAGGATGCCGAGGCCGGCCAGGCCTGTCGGGTGGAACTGGTGGAACTCCATGTCCTCCAAGGGAAGTCCCTTGCGGAAGATGATGCCCAGGCCGTCACCGGTGAGGGTGTGGGCGTTGGAGGTGGTCTTGTACATCCGGCCCGAGCCGCCGGTGGCGAAGACGATCGCCTTGGCGTGGAAGATGTGGATGTCGCCGGTGGCCAGCTCGTAGGCGATGATGCCGGTGGCGACGGGACCGCCGGGGGTCTCGGTGAGGACCACGTCGAGGGCGTAGAACTCGTTGAAGAACTGGACGTCGTGCTTGACGCAGTTTTGGTACAGCGTCTGCAGGATCATGTGGCCGGTGCGGTCGGCGGCGTAGCAGGCGCGGCGGACGGGGGCCTTGCCATGGTCACGGGTGTGACCGCCGAAGCGACGCTGGTCGATGCGGCCCTCGGGCGTCCGGTTGAACGGCATGCCCATCTTCTCGAGGTCCAGCACGGCGTCGATGGCTTCCTTGCACATGACCTCGACGGCGTCCTGGTCAGCGAGGTAGTCGCCACCCTTGACGGTGTCGAAGGTGTGCCACTCCCAGTTGTCGTCCTCGACATTGGCGAGCGCGGCACACATGCCGCCCTGCGCGGCACCGGTGTGCGAACGCGTCGGGTACAGCTTGGTCAGCACGGCGGTGCGCACGCGCGGGCCGGATTCCACGGCCGCGCGCATACCCGCGCCACCGGCACCGACGATGACGACGTCGTAGCGATGTTCCTGAATCATCTCTTGTTCCTTTTTTTCCCGTCGCTGCGCTCGCCTGGCCGCTTACTTGATGTTCGCGTCGAAGGTGACGAGCACGTAGCTGCCCAGCACCAGGGTGAATCCGGTGGCCAGCAGCAGAATCGAGTTCAGCCAGAACTTGGTGGTGTTCTTGCGGGCGTAGTCACCGATGATGGTGCGCATGCCGTTGGCGCCGTGCACCAGCGCCAGCCACAGCAGCGCCATGTCCCAGATCTGCCAGAAGGGGGAGGCCCACCGCTCTGCGACGTAGTTGAAGTCGATGCGGTAGACGCCGTTCTGCCAGATCAGCCCGATGAACAGGTGGCCGAGGGCGAGCAGCACCAGAGCGGCGCCGGAGAAGCGCATGAACAACCAGGCGTACTTCTCGAAGTACGGGATGCCACGGGCGCGCCGGGGGGCGCGCGGGTGGTCGAGGGCGGCGGGGCGGTCGTGCTCGCGCTCCATGACCGGGGCCGGACGGCCCCCGCGGCGCGCCTCGGCGGCGCCGGAATCGGTATGCGTGGTCACTTGAGCCACCCGTAGTGCTCAACCATGTGCATGCCCTCTACCCCAACTGCGGCGATGACGACCGCGATCCAGATGGCCAGGATGGTCCACAGCATGACCCGCTGGTACTTGGGTCCCTGCTGCCAGAAGTCGATCAGAATGACTCGCACGCCGTTGAGGGCGTGGTAGAGCACCGCCGCGACCAGGCCCATCTCCATGAGCCCGATGATCGGCGTCTTGTAGGTGTTGATCACCTCGTTGTAGGCCTCGGGGCTGACCCGGACCAGAGCCGTGTCCAGAACGTGGACCAGCAAGAAGAAGAAGATGGTGGCACCGGTGATGCGGTGTAGCACCCAGGACCACATGCCCGGGTCTCCGCGATACAGGCTCCGTCGCTTCTGTGATGAACGCGGCGCGGGTATGGCGGATTCCGCGGCTGCCGCTGTACTCATTTCGACCTCCAACGCCGTCGGTGGACGCATGACCCGGCAGCAACTTTTTCGCGTGCCGAGCCCAAACCTCGGGGCGACTCTAATCCCAATTTGCGCACAGTCAGAACTAGCGTGTGGGGGGAATGGGCAACCCGCGTCGGAAATTAGGTTTGCCTACATTAACTTACTGGGTAGTCGGGTCGGGTCTCGGGGCGGTGCCGGGGTGCCGGGAACGGGGTGTCGGTGATGCCGGAAATTGACTGGAAGCTGTTGCAGGACAAAGCAATAGCTGCTTCCCGGGGTGCCTATGCGCCCTATTCGAACTTCCCTGTGGGGGCCGCCGCGCTGGTCGACGACGGCCGAATCGTGGTGGGCTGCAATGTGGAAAATGTCTCATATGGCCTTGGCCTCTGCGCGGAGTGTGCTGTGGTCTGCGCCCTACATTCCAGCGGTGGTGGACGGCTGCTCGCGCTGGCGTGTGTGGACGGCTCCGGGGCCGTGCTGATGCCCTGCGGACGCTGTCGGCAGGTGCTGCTCGAGCACGGTGGGCCGGCCATGTTGATCGATCACGTATCGGGTCCGCGGCCCCTGGCCGAACTGCTGCCCGACGCCTTCGGGCCCGACGACCTGAACCGCCGGTAACGCCAAGCGGTGCAACACTTCTGATTACCCGTCGGTAACCAGTTTCGATGGGGCCGCTCGAGGCCCCGGCAGGAGGATCTCAGCGATGCCGTTCGATGCCCCGACAGTCATTCGCACCAAACGCGACGGCGGTGTGCTGTCCGACGCCGCGATCGACTGGGTGATCGACGGCTACACCCACGGACGCGTCGCCGACGCGCAGATGTCGGCCTTGTTGATGGCGATCTTCCTGCGCGGCATGACGCCGGCCGAGATCGCCCGCTGGACGGCGGCCATGGTCGGCTCGGGGGAGCGCTTCGATTTCACCGACCTGCGGCGCGACGGCCGGCCGCTCGCGCTGGTGGACAAGCACTCCACCGGTGGCGTCGGCGACAAGATCACCATCCCGCTGGTGCCCGTCGTCCTGGCCTGTGGCGGCGCCGTCCCACAGGCCGCGGGCCGGGGCCTCGGACACACGGGCGGCACGTTGGACAAGCTGGAAGCGATTCCCGGCTTCACCGCCGAGCTGTCGAAAGACCGTATCCACCAACAGCTTTCCGGTATCGGGGCGGCGGTCTTCGCGGCCGGGGACCTGGCGCCGGCCGACCGCAAGATCTACGCCCTGCGCGACGTCACCGGCACGACGGAATCGCTTCCGCTCATCGCCAGCTCGATCATGAGCAAGAAACTGGCCGAGGGCGCGCGCTCGCTGGTGCTGGACGTCAAGGTCGGTCGCGGCGCGTTTCTCAAGACCGAGGCCGAGTCGCGCGAGCTGGCGCGCACCATGGTCGACCTCGGCACCGCGTACGGCGTTCCGACCCGCGCACTGCTCACGGACATGGACCGGCCGCTGGGCCGCGCCGTCGGCAACGCGATCGAGGTGGCCGAGTCGCTGGAGGTGCTGGCCGGCGGCGGACCCGACGACGTCGTCGAGCTGACCATCGCCCTGGCGCGCGAGATGCTCGACGTGGCCGGCCTCGACGGCGTCGACCCCGCGCAGACCCTGACCGACGGCACCGCGATGGACTGCTTCCGGCAACTGATCGCCGCGCAGGGCGGCGATCCCGAGGCGCCCCTGCCGATGGGGACGCACACCGAGACGGTCGTGGCGTCGCGAAGCGGGGTGATGGGCGACGTCGACGCCATGGCGGTGGCGATGGCGGTGTGGCGGCTCGGGGCGGGACGGGCCCAGCCCGGAGACCCGGTGCAGGCCGGGGCGGGGCTGTACGTCCACCGGCGCAGCGGCGAGCCTGTCACCGCCGGCGAGACCCTGTTCACGCTGTACACCGAGACCCCCGAGCGGCTGCCGTCGGCTCTCGCGGAACTCGACGGTGGCTGGACCATCAGTGACGGCCAGCCACCGTCGAGGCCGCTGGTGATCGACCGGATCAGCTAGCTCTGGATGCCCGGCTGACCGTTCTGGCCCGGGGTGCCGGCGACGCCCGGAGTGCCCTTGGGAGCGGCGCCGCCCGTTCCCGAGGCCCCGCCGGTGCCGGCCCCGCCGGCGGTGGCGCCATTGGATCCGTTGCCGCCGTTGCCACCGGTACCGCCGTTTCCGCCATTGCCACCGTCGCCGGCGATGGATCCGCCGGTGCCACCGTTTCCGCCGATTCCGCCCGTGCCGCCGCTGCCCGCGCTCTGGCCGGCGCCGGAGTTGCCGGAACCGGAGTCGGCATTGCCGCCGTTACCGCCCATGCCGCCGTTGCCGTACTTGCCGCCGTTACCGCCGCTGCCGCCCTTGCCGCCGGCGGAGCCGGTACCGGTGCCGTTGTAGCTGTAGCCGTTGCCGCCCTTACCGCCGCTGCCGTTGCCCTTCAGGACATTCGTGGCGCCGTTCACGCCGGCGGTTCCCCGGTTGCCGGCGAGGCCGGCGCCGAATCCCTCCCAGCCGAAGGCGCCGCCGGCGCCGTTCAGTCCGGCCGAGCCGCCGTCGCCGCCCTTGCCGCCGTCCTTGGTGGCCGAAGTACCGTTCGCGCCGTCCGCACCGTTCGCGGCAAGGCCGGCGTTGCCGCCCTTGCCGCCGTTGCCTCCGTTGCCATTGCGGCCGTAGGCGGCCGACGAGTTGCCGCCCCAGCCGCCTGCGCCACCGGCGCCGCCATTGCTGCCGTCACCGCCCTTGCCGCCGTTGCCACTGGCAGCGGTCGCCGCGGCGCCGCCGGCCGCACCGGCTCCGGCGTTGCCGCCGTTGCCGCCGTTGCCGCCGCTCGAGATGTAGCTGTTGAATCCGGCGCTACCACCGTGGCCGCCCGCCCCACCGTCGCCGCCCTTCGTGGCGTTGCCACCGTTGGCGTCGGCGTCGGTACCGCCACCCACCCCGGCAGCGCCTGCGGTGCCGGCGGCCCCGTTGCCGCCGTGGCCGCCATTGCCTGCCGTGCTCAACCAGGCCCATTGGCCGGTGTTGCCACCGTCGCCGCCGGCGCCGCCCTTGCCGCCCGGAGCTGTCGCGGACGCGCCGTTGCCGCCGTGTCCGCCGTTGCCCCAGAACACACCGCCATTGCCACCGCGGCCGCCGTTGGCGCCGGCGGTCACGGCGTTGCTGCCGTTGCCGCCGTGGCCGATGAGCTGTGCGCTGGCGCCTCTGCCGCCGCCAAAACCGTTGCCGCCGTTGCCGATCAGGCCGCTACGCCCGCCATTGCAGATGGTGAGGCACGTGGCAGCGGTGTAGCTGAATCCGTTGCCGAGCAGGATGCCCGCATTGGGATGGTCGGCGGTGCCGTTGCTGACGAAGAATGCGAACACGCGGCCGCCCTCGATGCCGATGGTGTGGGCGGAGTTGCGCAGGTCGCGGCCGATCGAGTTGAGCAACCCGGTGGTGATCGCGATCATCGGCGCCAACGGATTCGGTGCCGTGTTCGGCGTGGCCGCCAGGGACACCGGAATGGTCGTCCCGATCTTCGCGGTCGCGCTTGCGGGCTGGGCCGAGAACACGGCGGCCACTGCGGCGGCTGCGGCCGGCCGCGGTGAAGTCGCCGCGGCCGGAGAGTCGGCAGCTGCGGGCGATACGGCCGAAGCCTTTGCCGGAGAATGGGTCTCGGCCTTCGATACGGCTTTGGTCTTCGGTGTGGACGACGTCGGCCGGCTGGGTGTGGTCGACGATGCGCTGCGGGGCTGTCGCGCGGATGCTGCGGGGGAGTTGGCTTTTGCGGGCGAGTTCTTGTTCGCCTGGGTCCGCTTGTTGGGCTTGGGCTTCGACGACCCGGCGTGGTCGGTGCCCGAGTCCGTCTTGGTGCCCGATTCGGTCTTACCCGTGCCCTGACCGGACGGGGCGGAGGACGATGAGTGGCCGCCGCTGTCACCGCTGCCGGTCTGTGCGGATGCAACGGCGGTGGGCGCCAGCAGAGCTGCGCCGATGCCGACTGCCGCGGCGCTCGCGCTCAACCAGCCTGATACCGGCAGTTTCCGGGCTTCGCTCTGCTTCCGGTGCCTACCTGCCATGGATTCCCCCTCAGTTGTGTAAATCGCGGATGTCGGCTGATTGATCAGCCCGGCTAAATTTACGCACAGGTAACCCACAGAAATAGACATACCCGTAAATTTCTTCGATTGGCCAGGTCGTGGCCGATTCGCGGTGGGCGAAAAGTCATCCATGGCTCTGGTGGGGGTCCACGGCTAGGGTCATGCCCATGGCTGACGATGACCTCCGCGACTTCGAGCGCACCGAGTTCACCCACGACGGCACGACCCGCACGGTCTTTCGGAAGGGCACCGGCCCGGCCGTCATCGTGATCGCCGAGATACCCGGCATCACGCCCAAGGTTCTCGACTTCGCCCGCAAGGTCGCCGACCTGGGTTGTACCGCCGTGCTGCCGCACCTTTTCGGCATCCCGGGCCTGGACCCCAACGCCAGCAATCTGGCGGCGCTCAAGGGCATGGCGTCCGTCGTCCCGTCGTGCATCAGCAAGGAATTCACCATCCTCGCGACCGGCAAGACGTCGCCGGTTGTCGACTGGCTGCGGGCCCTGGCCCGTGCCGAACACGAGCGCTGCGGTGGCCCCGGCGTCGGCGCCATCGGAATGTGCTTCACCGGCGGCTACGCCCTGGCGATGGCCACCGACGACGTCATCCTGGCGCCGGTGCTGTCCCAGCCGTCGATGCCCCTGGGCCTGACCGCCAAACAGCGCCGCAACATCGACATCTCGCCGGCCGACCTGGAGGTCGTCAAAGGCCGCTGCGCCCGCGGGCTCAACGTCATCGGCATGCGGTTCAAGAGCGACAAGCTGGTTCCCGCAGAGCGTTTCGACTTCCTGCGCGAGCAGCTGGGTGACGCCTTCATCGCCGTCGAACTCGAGGACGCCGACGCCAACCCGGATGCCCGGCTCCCACCGCACTCGGTGGTCACCGAGCACCTGATCGACGAGCCGGGCCAGGCCACCCGGGCGGCGCTGGACCAGGTGCTGGATCTGTTCCGGACGCGCCTGCTGCTGGCGGACGAGCCGGCGGGCTAAAAGCGACGATCCGGCGCAAGATGGACGGATGACCACCCTGACGCTGGATCAGATCAAGCAGGCACCGAAAGCGCTGTTGCACGATCACCTCGACGGCGGGCTCCGTCCCGCCACGGTGGTGGAGCTGGCCGAACAGAGCGGCTACGGCGACCTGCCCACCATGGATGTCGACGAGCTCGCGAAGTGGTTCCGCACCCAGGCGCACAGCGGATCGCTCGTCCGGTATCTGGAGCCGTTCGCGCACACCGTCGGCGTCATGCAGACCACCGATGCGCTGTACCGCGTCGCGTACGAATGCGTCGAGGATCTGGCCGCCGACAACGTCGTCTACGCCGAGGTGCGGTTCGCACCCGAACTGCACATCGACGGCGGCCTGGTGCTGGACGAGGTCGTGGACGCGGTGCTGGCCGGGTTCGCGGACGGCGAGAAGGCGGCGGCCGCGGCCGGGCAGGTGACGACGGTCCGCTGTCTGGTCACCGCCATGCGGCACGCCGCCCGGTCTCGCGAGATCGCCGAGTTGGCCATCCGGTTCCGCGACCGGGGTGTGGTCGGCTTCGACATCGCCGGTGCCGAGGCCGGTTACCCTCCGACCCGCCACCTCGATGCCTTCGAATACATGCGGGGCAACAACGCGCGGTTCACGATTCACGCCGGTGAGGCCTTCGGCCTGCCGTCCATCCACGAGGCCATCGCGTTCTGCGGCGCTGATCGGCTGGGCCACGGCGTCCGCATCGTCGACGACATCGAGGAGGGGCCGGACGGCACCTTCCACTTGGGTCGGGTGGCGAACATCGTGCGGGACAAGCGAATTCCGCTGGAGATGTGCCCGAGCAGCAACGTGCAGACCGGCGCCGCGGCCAGCATCGCCGAGCATCCGTTCGACCAGCTGGCGCGGCTCCGCTTCCGTGTCACCGTGAACACCGACAACCGCCTGATGAGCGACACCACCATGACGCAGGAGATGGCGCTCCTCGTGAACGAGTTCGGCTACGGCTGGACCGACCTGCAGCGGTTCACCATCAACGCCATGAAGTCGGCCTTCATCCCGTTCGACGAGCGACTGGCGATCATCGACGACGTCATCAAACCGCGCTACGCCGTGCTGGTCGGGTAGCTGTCGGTCGGGGCGTCGTCGACGAATCCGGAGCGCCCGGCCGCGCCCGCCGACACCGTCTCCTGCTGGGCGGGCTGCTGGAACGCCTTCGGCACGAACTTCTCGGTGTTGTACTTGCCGCGCGGGTGCACCACCTGCGGCCACCAGAACCAGCGGCCGAGCAGCACCGCGATCGACGGCATCAGCAGCGACCGCACGATGAAGGTGTCGATCAGCAGACCGATCGCGATGGTCGAACCCATCTGCGCCAGCACGATCAGCTTGCTGGCCATCATGCCGGCCATGGTGGCCGCGAACACCAGTCCGGCCGAGGTGACGACACCGCCGGTGCCGGCCATGGACCGGATGATGCCGGTCTTGAGGCCGGCGTGGATCTCGTCCTGGAACCGGGAGACCAACAGCAGGTTGTAGTCCGAGCCGACCGCCAACAGGATGATGACCGACATCAGCATGACCAGCCACTGCACCTGAATCCCGAACAGGTCCTGCCACAGCAGCACCGAGATGCCGAACGACGCGGCGATGGAACTGCCCGCGGTGCCGACGATCGTCAGCGCCGCGACGGCGCTGCGGGTCAGGATCAGCATGATCATGAAGATCAGCGTCAGTGAGGAGATGACGGCGATCATCAAGTCGTAGCGGGCGCCGTCGGCCATGTCCTTGTAGGTCGCCGCGACGCCGCCAAGGTAGATCTTGGCGTCCGACAGGGACGACATCTTCAAGGCGTCCTGGGCGGCCTTGCGTTCGGACTCGACACGGTTGATCCCGTCGACCGTCGCTGGGTCGGTCTGGTGCGTGATGAACATGCGCGCCGACTTGCCGTCCGGCGACATGAACATCTTCAGGCCGCGCTCGAAGTCCGGGTTCTGGAAGGCCTCGGGCGGCAGGTAGAACAGGTCGTCGTTCTTGGCGCCGTCGAAGGCGGCACCCATCGACAGCGCGGTGTCGTTCATGGCCTGCATCTGGTCGATGAGGGCCTTCTGCGAGTTGTACGACGCCAGCGACAGGTCCCGGCTGGTCTTCATCGACGCGATGGTCTGGGGGAGCAGTGCCGTCAGCTTCGGTGCCAGGTCGGCCAGCTTGTCGGTGTTGACCTGGACGTCGCCGGTCCGGTCGGTCAACTCATCGATGCCGTCCAGGGAATCGAACACCGACCGCATCGCCGCGCACATCGGGATGTCGAAGCAGTGCGGTTCCCAGTAGAAGTAGTTACGCATCGGCCGGAACTGGTCATCGAAGTTGGCGATGTTGTTCCGCATCTCCTCGGTGACCTCGAGGAGTGCCTGCGACTTACGGGCCGAGTCCTGCGTCAGCTTGGTCTGCTCGAGCGACAGCGCGTACTGCTTCTCCAGGATGCTGATCGACACGTTGGTGGCGTCGACCATCCGGAGCTGGTCCTCCAGTTGCTTGCGCTGGAACGGCAGGTTCATGTTGCTGGTCTGGCCCGAGACGCTCGTCTGGAACGGAATCGAACTGTGCTGAATGGGGATACCCAGCGGCCGGGTGATGCTCTGCACCATCGCGATGCCGTCGGTGTGCATCACGTTGCTCGCGATCTTGTTGAGCACCAGCATGTCGGCCGGATTGCGCATGTCGTGGGTGGACTCGACCATCAGGATGTCCGGGTTCATGCGGGCCTGCGTGAAGTGCCGGTCGGCGGCGGCGAAGCCGACGTTCACCGGGGCGTCCTCGGGCAGGTAGTAGCGGTCGTTGTAGGCCGGTTTGTAGCCGGGGATGGCGACGATGCCGACGAGCACGACGAACAGGCTGGCCACCAGAATCGGTGCGGGCCAACGCACCACGGCCGTCCCGATGCGGCGCCAGAAGCGGCTCTGGGGCGGCCGCTTGGACTCGTACATCCCGACGCGGCTGCCGAGGTACAGGACGGCCGGGCCCAGCGTCACCGAGATCGCGACGACGACGAGCATGCCGATCGCGACCGGTGCGCCCATCGTCGTGAAGTACGGCAGGCGGCAGAAACTCAGGCAGTACGTCGCGCCGGCGATGGTCAGGCCGGAACCCACGATCACGGGGGCGACGGACTTGAATGTCGCGTAGTACGAGTCGTCCCGGTCCAGGCCGATGCCGCGGTCTTCGCGATACCGCCCGAAGATGAAGATGCCGTAGTCGGTGGCCGCGGCGATGGCCAGCATCGTCAGGATGTTGCCTGCGAAGGTCGTCAGCCCGAACACGTCGTGGGTGGCGAGGACCGACACCACGCCGCGCGCGGTCAGCAGCGCCAGGAACGTCAGGAACAGCTGGACGAGGGTGGTCCGGACCGAGCGGTAGACCACCAGCAGCATGCCCGCGATCGCGGCGAGGGTGATCAGCGTGATCATGATCAGGCTCGCGTTGCCGATGACGTGCATGTCGTCGGTCAGCGCGGCGGGACCGGCGACGTGCGCCTGGACTCCCGGCGGCGCCTTGGTCTCCTCGATGACCTTGCGGACGGCGTCGACGCCCTCGTTGGCGAGCGTCATGCCCTGCTCACCGGCGAGGTTGATCATCACGTACGACGCCTTGCCGTCGGCGCTCTGCGCACCGGCCGCGGTCAGCGTGTCACCCCAGAAATCCTGGATGTGCTGGATGTGCTCGGGGTCCTGCTGGAGCTTGCGAATGATCTCGTCGTAGTACTTGTGGGCGTCCGGACCCAGAGGTTCCTTGCCCTCGACGACGATCATGATCGTGCTGTTGGAGTTGAACTCCTTGAAGTTGGCGCCCATCAACTTCATCGCGTGCATAGACGGGGCGTCCTCGGGGGCCATCGGTGCGGCGTGCAGCTCGCCGACGACCTCCAGCGGCGGCGCGATGACGTTCACCAGGACGGCGATCGCGAGCCAGAACAGGATGATCGGCACCGACAGGATGCGCAGGGCGTGAGCGAACTTCGGCCGTTTTTCGGCCGGCTTGTGCTGTGTCTCGAGTGTGTCGGTCATGCGGACTTCACCAGGCAGTAGGTCTGGGCGTTGACGCCATCTGCGGACTGCTCCTCGCGGACGGTGCCGTTCACCGTGACGCGGCAGCCGATGTGGTCGCTGCTCTGCTCACTGGCGCTGCGCGCCATCAGGTTCGCGCTGACGGTCGGCAGCGTGGTGGACAGCGTGATGGACCACGGCAGTGCGGCGCTCACCGAGTGCACGTTGGCGTCGGGATCGAAGTAGCTGATGTCGGCCGAGGTCCCGGGCGGCCCATAGACCTCGTACACCAGGACCTTGGGGTTGAACTGGACGATCTCGATGCCCGCGCCGGCATGCGCGTTGAGGTTCTCGGACCCGAACTTCGTGTGCAGGCGGGACACCACGAGGCCCGACACCGCCAATACGGCGGCCAGCACAAGCGGTATCCAGACCTTCTTCAGCAGGCCCTTCGGCGCCTGCTTCCCTTGTCGCCCAGTCGACTCTGACCGCACCCGACCACCTTCCGCTCAACGCGCGCTGACCGAAACCCCGACGATCAAGCTTGCTGCCCTCGTGCCCTTGCCGGGCGGCTCCGCTCACTCAGCGGATTCTTGGGAAATTCTTACGCCTTGCTAACTAATTTTGCAACGCGGCGAAGTTGTGTGTCGGCTGTGAGCGCGGGCGGTGCCCGGGTGACTTGGGGTTTCAGTCAGATAGAACGGCCCGCAGCGCGTCGGCGAATTCGGCGGGCGCACTCATGAACCCGCCGTGATCGCCCGGGAAGATGACGGGTTCGACGCCCAGCAGGGCGCACAGCGCCACCGAGGTGCCGTGGGTGATGAGATGCGCGGAATCGGCGCCGATGCCCACCACGATCCGGCTGGCCTTCAATGCCTCGTGATCAGGCACATACGTTGTGGTGCACAGCAATTCGTGGTTGAAGAAGCGGGACAGGTCGGCGAGTTGCTTGGCCATCTCGTCGGACGCGGGCGGCGGCCCCTGCGGTACCGGCGCTCCGTCGTCGGGCTCGTCGAAGCCCGCCGTCGCCATGAACTTGGCCATGGCCGCGCCGGGCCCGTCGCTGTGGAACGTGGCGATGATGTCGTTCGTCGCCGCGCGCTGCTTCGCGGCTTCCGAGGCGGGCAACAACTCCAGCAGCGGTGGCTCGTGCGCGACCAGCGTCCGCACCCAGCCCGGGTACTTGGCGGCCAGCGCCAGGCCGGTGACCGCGCCGCCGCTGGAACCGAACACGTCCGCTGGACCGGCGCCGAGATCCTCGAGGATCGCGGCGACGTCGTCGGCCCGCAGTTCGGGCGTCGAGTCCTGCGCGGGATCGTCGATGGGGCTGGCGCCGAGCCCGCGCGGGTCGTACGTCACGACGGTGTGGTCGACGGCCAGGGCGTCGGCCACCGCGGCGAACTCGGATGCCGTCATGGGCGAACCGATGACGGCGAGCACCGGCCCGCTGCCGCGAACTTCGTACTGCAGGGTGGCGCCGGGAACGGCGAGGTTTCGGACGATGGGCTGGGCGCTGGTCTGGGGCATGCCAGTGCAGACCCGACCGGCGGCCCTAACTCATCGCAGCGCGCGTCATTCCTGACGCAGGCGCGACTCGACGAAACGCTCCAGCGTCTCCCACTGGGCGACGGCCTCGGCGTACGGCTTCGACGGGGCGCCGACGGTCTCGGGCTCCAGCACGTGCCCGACGAACTTGCCCAGCGGCTGGCTGGTGGTCAGGTACTTGTCGGCGGTGCCGTCCTCGGCGTAGTCGCAGACGTCGCGGACGAACTCGACCGCCAGGTCCAGCTGCTCGCGGTCGACGGCCTCGGGGCCGTCGGCGATGTCGTCGGACAGACCACTGAGCACGTAGACGTTGTCCTCGGTGACGCGGATCTGCAGCGAGCCGTCGGTGGCCGCGGTGCGGATGTCGCTGTACGCCTCGAAGCTGGACAGGTCGCTCTCGTGCTCGTCGGCCAGGTAGCGGGCCAGCGTGCGCTCCGAGCTGAAGACGGTGACGCGGCCGTTGCGGCCGAGGAACCGCGGCTGGTCGTTGTAGTAGCAGCGCAGCGTGTAGAGCGTGCCGCCGTTGGTCATGATGCGGATCGGGTCGATGCCGACGCGCTCCCAGAAGTCCTCGTCACTGCCGAGCAGCTGACGCTCGGCCTGCGCGGTGAGGGCCGCCTCCTCGGAGTCGGTGTCCACCTCGTCTTCGATCACGACGTCGTCGGCGCCGGTCTCGTCGACCTCGTCGAGTTCGTCTTCCTCGGGCTCGGGCGCGGGCTCGTCGAGCTCGGCCTGGGCCTTCTCGGCGGCCTTGGCGTCGACCTCGGGGGTGGTCACCAGGGCGTCGATGGCGTCCAGCACGTGGTCCCAGCTGCGGCCGACGGCGGCCTCGATGTCGGCCCAGCGCTTACGGCCGGCCCGGCCGGAGTAGGCCTCGGCGCCGCCGCCGAGCGTCGACAGCACGGGGTTGCCGTTGAAGAACTTCGCGACCGCGATCAGGTCGCAGACCGAGCCGAGCGCGCCGACGACCTGAAGCGTCCGCCGCAGTGCGGTGACGGACTCCTCGGTGGGCTTCTCGGCGACCAGCTCGGGCACGCCGACCAGGTCGTGCAGGTGGCTCTCGTCGGGGTTCAGGCGGTGGGCGTTGGCCTCGCCGAGCGCCTTCCACTTGGGGTGGTCGGCGAGGTCGTTGTCGTTGTTGGTCCGCACGAAAGCGGCCAGGTCAGCGACGGATTCGAACGCGTAGAGGTCGTCCCCGTGGCCGAGGAACGCTTCCCACTCGTCGTCGGAATCGCGCCACAGCGGCGCCCACAGGGTGTACAGATCGCCATTGGTCAACCCGAGCCGAACCGGCACGATGTCAGCAGCCATGCGGCACAGCCTATCGACGTGTGGGTTCGGCCACGCTGGGGGCATCTTGTCGATGCAGATCGTCGCGCAGGTGGCGGAGGACGGCGCCGGCGGCTTCGGCGTCGTGGCCCGGCGTCGACAGCTCCGCGGCGGCGCGCTTCAGTACCGCGAGCGCCGCGCGGGCACGGGCCATCGCGTCGTCGTAGTCGGCAGCGGTCATGCCGTCGGGCGGAAGAAGCCGTGGAAACCCTGATTCAGGTTGGTCGTTCGGATCGGGGACAGCTGCACCGGATCGCCTGCTTCCACCATGAGGCCGTTCCCGACGATCATCGCGACGTGGCCATCCCAGACCGCCAGGTCACCCGGGCGCAGCGAGCCGCGGTCCACGGCGGCGCCGACGTCCTGCTCCTGCGCCAGCCGCGGCAGGTCGAGTCCGGCCTCGCGATACGCCCACTGCGTCAGGCCGCTGCAGTCCAGCCCCACGCCGGGCGTCGTGCCACCCCACACGTACGGCACGCCGAGTTGGGTGAGGGCGTGCCGCACCGCGTCGGCCGCGACTTTGTTGGGTGCGGTGGCGGTGCTGCCGTCGGGCAGCGTGACGGCTTCACCGACACCGAATTTCTCGGGGTCGGGTGGCCGGCGGTGGTTTCGTGCGCCGAGCGCGGTCTGGGCGGCGTGCGCTGCGGGAGTGGCGAGTGCGCCGAGTCCGCTGCCCCAACCGGCGCCCTGTCCCGACGACGTGCCGAGGCTCGGCACGTTCATGCCCGGCCCGGCCCCTGATCCGCTTGCCTCCCAAGGTGACCCGTGACTCGGGGGTACAGGGGCGCTCGTCGTCGCGGTGATCTGCTCGGCCTGAGCGGCGAGCTCGGTGTGCAGCTCGTCGACGACGGTGATGGCCTCATCGAGGGCACGGCCGGCTTCGTCGATGAGCGCGGCGGCGTCGGCCGGGGATTCGAGGGTGGCTTCCAGTTCGGTGGCCCTGGCCTCGAAGTTCCGCAGGATGATGTCGAGTCGTTCGCGAGCCCGGGTCACGGCGGCTGCGGCCAGCTCCGTGTGCGTGCTCAGCTGACCGGCCGACAGCGCCATCGCCACGATGGCGGTGACCGCCGCGCTCGCGAACTGGCCCGCGCTGCCTGCTGCCGCGCCGGTCCACTGGCCCTGGGCCTGCTGCCACGTACTGTCTGCGCCGGCCGCGACGCCGTCGAGACCGGACTGCACCGCGCGCAGGGCTTCGGCCGGATCGGGGCCGGCTGGACCGACCAACGCCCGCACCTCCCGGATCGGGGCCGCCAGTGCGGCGGCCAGCGAGCCCGTCACCACCAGGTTCCGATCCGGCCGCCGACGCTCTGGTCGGCGTCGATGAAGTTGTCCGCGGTGGCAGTGGCCGTTGCGGCGCCGGTGTCGAGATGGGCGCTGAGGCGATACGCCAACTGGGCGTGCTGGTGCGTCGCCTGTGCCAGGGCTGCGGCAAAGGCTTCGCCCACGGGCCCGAACACGTTGAACTGTCGCGCGATGGCGGTCAGGTCCGCGGCGTGCGCGGCCAGCTCGGTGCTGTGACCGCGGTAGTCCGCGGACAGGCTGTGCAGGGCTGACGGGTCCACGGTCAGGTTTCGGATCATGTGGATAAGACGGCCGCCGCGCCCGTTCGGTTCCATTAATGTTGGCGCCCATGGATGTCCGGGTCGTCGATCACCCACTGGCCGCGGCGCGGCTGACCACACTGCGCGACGAGCGCACCGACAATGCCGGATTCCGGGCCGCATTGCGCGATCTGACGCTGATGTTGGTCTACGAGGCCACGCGCGCGCTGGCGAGCGAAGAGCTGCCGGTGCAGACCCCGGTCGCGACGTGCACCGGTTCGCGGCTGTCGAACCCGCCGTTGTTGGTCCCGGTGCTGCGGGCCGGTCTGGGCATGGTCGACCAGGCGCACGCGCTGATTCCGGAGGCTCAGGTCGGCTTCGTCGGCATGGCCCGTGACGAGACGACGCACCAGCCGACGCCGTATCTGGAGTCCCTGCCGGCGGATCTCAGTGGCCGGCCGGTGATGGTGCTCGACCCGATGCTGGCCACCGGTGGGTCGCTGGCGTACACCCTGCAGCTCCTGGTCGACCGCGGCGCCGACGACATCACCGCAGTATGCGTGGTGTGTGCGCCGGAGGGAATTGCGTTGGTGGAGAAGGCGGTTCCGTCGCTGAAGTTGTTCACCGCCACAATCGACGCTTCGCTGAACGACGATGCCTACATCGTGCCGGGCCTGGGTGATGCGGGGGATCGGCAGTTCGGTCCACGCTGACGGTGACGTTTGGCGTGTCAGGCTTCGGCGTGTCGTCTTGTCTTGCAACACTTGCGGTCTGGAGCTGTCAGGCCGGGCCGAGCAGGTCAGCCACGGCGGCCCGGATTCTTGCGAGTTCTGATTCGGCGACGGCCCGCGAGGCAGCCAGATCGGCAGTCGGCGGCTTGCCGACTTCGATGTAACACTTGATCTTCGGCTCGGTTCCCGACGGGCGCACCGCCACCCGCAGGCCGTCGCCGGTGAAGATCAGGGCGTCGGTGCGCCGCTGGCCGCGGAGTTGAGCCAGGTCCTCGAGACGGACCGGCACACCCGCGATCTGAGTCGGTGGCTCGGCGCGCAGGCGCACCATCACCGCGTCGGCATCGGTGTGTACCGAGACCGCGCCGGTGACGTGGACGCCGAATTTCGCGGCCAGCGCGTCCAGCCGATCCTGCACCGTCTCGCCTTGATCGCGCAGTGCCACAACCAGATCGCAGACCAGCACGGCCGCACTGATGCCGTCCTTGTCGCGCACGGCGTCGGGGTCGACGCAGTGCCCGATGGCCTCTTCGTAGGCGTACCGCAGCGTGGCACCGGGGATGTCGTTGTCGGCGCGGGCGAGCCATTTGAAGCCGGTCAGGGTTTCGACGTGGTGGGCCCCGTACGCGGCGGCGATCTTCGCGAGCAGCTGCGACGAGACGAGTGAGCTGGCGACCACCGTCTCCTTGGCTTCGTCGGGAGCCAGGTTCGACAACAGGTAATCGCCCAGTAGCCAACCGCTTTCGTTGCCGGACAGCATGCGCCAGCCTTGTGTGGTCGGGATTCCGACGGCGCAGCGGTCCGCGTCGGGATCGAGGGCGATGGCGACCTCGGCGTCGTTCTCCGCGGCCAGCGCCAGTAGCAGGTCGGTGGCGCCGGGTTCCTCAGGGTTGGGGAACGCGACGGTGGGGAAGTCCGGGTCAGGGTCGAACTGTGTTGCGACCGTGTGGATATCGGTGATGCCGGCGCGGTTCAACACGTCGACCGCCAGCGCGCCGCCGACGCCGTGCAGGGCCGTCAACGCCAGCCGGACGTTGCCGCGGGTCCGGCGTAGCGACCCGGCCCGTCGCGCGTACTGCTCGATGAGGGATTCGTCGGTGGGCGTGACGGGCTGCCGGGCGATCTCGGCCGGCGCCTGGCGCATCGCCGTTTCGATGTCGCGGTCGGTGGGCGGGACGATCTGGATTCCGCCGTCGAAGTACACCTTGTAGCCATTGTCGGCCGGTGGATTGTGCGACGCGGTGATCTGTACGCCGGCAACAGCATTGAGCTGCCGCACCGCATATGCCACGACCGGGGTGGGCGCCGGATGGGGGAGCAGGACGACGGAAAACCCCTCGGCGGCAAAGATTTCCGCCGTCGCCGTCGCGAATTCGTCGGAGTGGTGCCGCGCGTCGCGACCGACGACAACCGTCGACCCGCCCAGGCAACAGTCCTTGAGCACCTTCGCCACGGCCCACGTCGCGCGGCTGACGGTGGTGACGTTCATGGCGTCGAGGCCCTCACGCATGGGGCCGCGCAGGCCTGCGGTGCCGAAGGTCAGGGGTGTGCCGGTCACAACCGCGCCAGCACCTCGCCCAGCAGCGTCCCCATCCGGGTCGCTGACTGGCGTCCGGCCTCCAGGACCTCGGCGTGGCTCAGCGGCTCACCGGTCATCCCGGCCGCCAGGTTGGTCACCATCGAGATGCCCAGCACCTCGGCGCCGCCGGCGCGGGCCGCGATGGTCTCGTGCACCGTCGACATGCCGACCAGATCGGCGCCCAGGGTCCGCAGCATCCGGATCTCGGCGGGCGTCTCGTAGTGCGGGCCGGGCAGCCCGGCGTACACGCCTTCGGTCAGCGACGGGTCGACCGCGCGGGCCAGCGCGCGCAGCCGCGGTGAGTAGGCGTCGACCAGGTCGACGAACTGCGCCCCCACCAGTGGCGACCGCGCCGTCAGGTTCAGGTGGTCGCTGATCAGGACCGGCTGGCCCACCGAGTACTCCGCGCGCAGGCCGCCGGCGGCGTTGGTCAGCACCACGGTGCTCGCGCCGGCCGCGATGGCGGTGCGCACCGGGTGGACGACATGCCGCAGGTCGTGGCCCTCGTAGGCGTGGATGCGGCCCAGCAGGACCAGCACATTGCGGCCGCCGACCTGCAGCGCGAGTACCTGGCCGCCATGACCCGACGCGGTGGGTGGGGTGAATCCGGGCAGGTCACCCATCGCGATGGAGGCTGTCGGCTCGCCCAGGACCGCGGCGGCCGGCGCCCAGCCGGAACCGAGGATGACAGCCACATCGAAGCCGGCGATGCCGGTGCGGTCACGGATGCCGGTGGCGGCCGCAGTGGCGGCGGAGTCAGGGGTGGCCTGCGGATCGGTCACGGCGTCCACCTTAGTTGCCGACCGCGGCCGAACGGGCCGGTGCGATACTTCCATGATGCTCACGGGAGACGCGCTGCAGACGGTCACCGATGCCGTCGCGCGTCACCGTGCCGATCTGATCGAGCTGTCGCACTCGATCCACGCCGAACCGGAACTGGCTTTCGCGGAGCACCGGAGCTGCGCCAAGACCCAGGCGCTCGCGGCCGAGCGCGGCTTTCACGTCACCCGGGCCGCTGGTGGTCTGGACACCGCATTTCGTGCCGACTACGGCAGCGGCGAGCTGGTGATCGGCATCTGTGCCGAGTACGACGCGCTGCCCGGCATCGGACATGCGTGTGGCCACAACATCATTGCCGCGTCGGCGGTCGGCACCGCCCTGGCACTGGCCGAGGTCGCCGACGAGATCGGCATCACCGTGGCGTTGATCGGCACGCCCGCCGAAGAGGCCGGCGGCGGCAAAGCGTTGCTGCTGAACGCCGGCGTGTTCGACGACGTCGCGGCATCGGTGATGCTGCACCCCGGGCCGGTCGACATCGCGGGCGCGCGGTCCCTGGCGCTGTCGGAGGTGTTGGTGGCCTACCGCGGACGCGAGTCGCACGCCGCCGTCGCGCCCTACCTGGGCATCAATGCCGCCGATGCGGTGACGGTCGCGCAGGTGGCGATCGGGCTGCTGCGTCAGCAGTTGACGCCGGGCCAGATGGTGCACGGCATCGTCACCGACGGCGGTCAGGCGCCGAATGTGATTCCGGCGCATACGGAATTGCTGTACACGATGCGGGCCACGGACTCGGCGTCGCTCGACGAGCTGGAAGTGCGGATGTTCTCCTGCTTCGCGGCCGGCGCCTTGGCGGCGGGCTGCACGCACGAGGTGACGGAGGTGTCGCCGCGGTACGACGCGCTGACGCCCGATCCGTGGTTGACGACGGTGTTCCGCGCCGAGATGGAGCGTCTCGGCCGTACCCCGCTGCCGACGGACCTGGAAGTGTCTGTGCCGCTTGGGAGTACCGACATGGGTAACGTCACGCAGGTGATGCCGGGTATCCACCCGGTCGTCGGGATCGAGGCCAACGGGGCGTCGATCCACCAGCCGGAGTTCACCGCGGCCGCGGCGGGGCCGAGTGCGGACAAGGCCGTGACCGAGGGTGCGATCATGTTGGCGCGCACCGTCGTTGCGCTGGCGCAGACACCCGACGAGCGGGCCCGGGTATTGCAGAAGATGGCGGACCGGGCAGCGGTTCAGCGACAAGTGAAGGCAGGGCGCGGATGACCCTCTCGGACCACGCCGAGCGCTGGCTGGCCACGAACTACGGTGACCTGGTCGGCTGGCGGCGGCATCTGCACGCCAACCCCGAGTTGGGCCGGCAGGAGTTCGAGACCACCAAGTTCGTCGCGACGCGGCTCGCCGAGGCCGGGTTGAACCCGAAGATTCTGCCCGGCGGCACCGGTCTGACGTGTGACTTCGGCCCCGAGGACCGGCCGCGGATCGCCCTGCGTGCCGACATGGACGCGCTGCCGATGGACGAGCGCACCGGCCTGCCCTTCGCCTCGACGGTCCCCAACGTGGCGCACGCCTGCGGGCACGACGGCCACACCTCGGTCTTGTTGGGCGCCGGGCTGGCGCTGGCGTCCGCGCCGACGCTGCCGGTCGGCGTGCGCCTGGTGTTCCAGGCCGCCGAGGAGCTGATGCCCGGCGGCGCCCTGGACGCGATCTCCGCGGGCGCGCTGGCCGGGGTGTCCAGAATCTTTGCGTTGCACTGTGATCCGCGGCTCGAGGTCGGCAAGGTCGCCACGATTCCGGGGCCCATCACCTCGGCCGCCGATCAGATCGAGATCGCTCTGCACTCGCCGGGTGGGCATACGTCCCGCCCGCACCTCACGGGTGATCTGGTCTACGCGCTCGGCTCGCTGATCACCGGCGTCCCCGGCATCCTGTCGCGCCGCGTCGATCCGCGGCACAGCACCGTCATGGTGTGGGGCGCGGTCAACGCGGGGTTCGCCTCGAACGCCATTCCGCAGACGGGCACCCTGGCCGGCACCATCCGCACCGCCAGCCGGGACGCCTGGGTGGAGATGGAATCGATTGTCCGCGAGATCGTTTCGTCGCTGCTCGAGCCGCTCAACGTGGATCACACGGTGCTGTACCGCCGTGGTGTCCCGCCGGTGGTCAACGAGGAGCTGTCGACGCGGATCATGACCCACGCCATCGAGGCGCTGGGCCCCGATGCGCTTGCCGACACCAAGCAATCCGGTGGCGGCGAAGACTTCTCGTGGTATCTCGAAGAGGTGCCGGGCGCCATGGCGCGCCTGGGCGTGTGGCCCGGCGTCGGCCCGCAACTCGACCTGCACCAGCCCAACTTCGACCTCGACGAACGCGCCCTCGCCGTCGGCGTCCGGGTGCTGGTCAACATCGTCGAGCAGGCCGCTGCCTTTTAGCCGCGAGCGTGCGTGGGTGTCTGCTCATCCCGCGAGCGGCCGTGTTTGTACGGCGACACGCCGTGTTTCGCGTGCATTGAGGGGCCGCTCACCGATGGCGAGCGGCCGCGAACTGCGCACTGATCTGCGCGCCCTCCACGTACCGCGAAATTCCACAGTTCGTGATTTATCCACAGATCACGTGAAGCGTCTTTCGGCAGCCGCCGTCGATACCGACCATCGATGTCGTGAACGCCGACCTACAAGCGCTGCTCGACGGCCAGCATGGGGTAGCCACCAGCGCGCAGATCCTGCAGATGCTGTCCCGCAGGACCTTTGACTCTCATCTCAAAACGGGTGCACTGGAACGTATCTGGCAGGGCATCTACTCACGCGGTGAGCCCGACGATTGGACGCGCTTGCGCGGCCTTGACCTCGCGGCCGGCAAGCCGGTCCCGGTGTGCCTGGGGACGGCGGCGGCGCTCTACGGATTCGACACCGAGAATCCGCAGGATCTGCACGTCCTCAATCCAGTGGGTTCGCACCTTCGGCACGCCGAAGGTCTGGTGATCCATCGCCGCGACGGCGCACCGATGGCGATCGCGCAGGGGAGGCCTGCGACCGCGCCGGCATGGACTGCGATTGAAGTGGCGCGCTCACTGCGAAGGCCGCGCGTACTGGCGACGCTCGATGCTGCTCTGCGTTCCGGTACCTGCGACCGGGTGGAGCTGTCGCGGGCGGTGACCAAGCAGGCCGGACGTCGCGGAATCGTCGTCGTGAGGGAGATGTTGCCAATCGCGGATCCACGCGCCGAGTCGCCGATGGAGAGCGAGGCGCGCCTCGTGATGATCGATGGCGGTCTACCGATGCCTGAGCTGCAGTACGAGGTCATCGACGGCCGGGGAAAGTTGCGTCGGCTGGATTTTGCGTGGCCGCGGTACATGGTCGCCGCCGAGTACGACGGATTGGATTGGCATAGCGGACCGGATGCGATGTTGGCCGACCGCGAGCGCAGCTCGGCACTGATGGACGTCGGATGGACGGCGATCTCGATGGTGTTCGAGGACGTCCGGTATCGCCCGGACGAGTTGGTCGCACGAATCGATGTGCAGTTTGGTCGCGCTCAGGCCGCGTGAGTGGCCTCGAATTGCACGCGAAACACGGTGTGTCGCTGTACAAACACGGCCGCTCGCGGGTTATGGACCGATGTTGCGGGACGGGCGGGTGCGGAGGTGGTGGACGTAGTCCGCGGGGGCGCCGGCGATCTCGGCGGCCTCGGCCATGACGCCGAGGTACCGCGCTGAGGGCAGGCCGCCTTCCCAGGCGTCGACGACGTACAACCAGGCCAGCACGGGCTCGGTCGAGGTGTCCGACGACACCCGGTGCACCCGGCAGCGGATCTTCTTGTGGATCCCCAGCTCGGAGCCTTCCCAGCGGTCCAGGCGTTCCTCGTCCTCGCGGGTCATGTCGTAGAGCACGACGAAGACCTTCGAGAGCGGATCCTCGACCAGCGTCGCCAGCGCGCCCTCCCAGCCGATGTCCGCGCCGGCGAACGTCAGTCGCCAGCCGTGCAGCCACCCCGTGGCCGCCATCGGAGAATGAGGGGCCCGCTGAAGCATCTGCTCCGGATGCATGTTCGATCCGTAAGCGGCGTAGAGCGGCACCCGGCAAGCCTACGGCTTGTTGTCCGGCGACCAACACCCAACTCGGGGTTAGATGTAGCCGTGGCTACCCGCATCGTGATCATCGGCGGCGGTCCCGCCGGATATGAGGCAGCCCTGGTTGCCGCCGGTTACGGCCCGCAGGCAACCGAGGTGACCGTCGTCGACCGTGACGGCATCGGCGGTGCCTGCGTGCTCTGGGACTGCGTGCCGTCCAAGACGTTCATCGCGTCCAGCGGCGTGCGCACCGAGCTGCGTAGGGCCGACGGGCTGGGCTTCGACATCAAGATCGAGGACGCCAAGATCTCGTTGCCGCAGATCAACAACCGTGTCAAGACGCTGGCGCGCAGTCAGTCGGTGGACATCGGCGGGCAGCTGTTGCGGGCCGGCGTCAACGTGGTGGCGGGTTGCGGTGAGCTGGTCGACAGCATTCCGGGAATGGCCCATCACCGGGTCAAGGTCACGACGCCCGACGGCCGAACCGGAGTGCTCAAGGCCGACGTCGTGCTGATCGCGACGGGAGCCAGCCCCCGGGTGCTGCCCAACGCGAAGCCCGACGGCGAACGCATCCTGAACTGGCGTCAGCTGTACGACCTCACCGACCTGCCCGAGCACCTGGTCATCGTGGGTTCCGGTGTCACGGGCGCCGAGTTCTGCAATGCCTACACCGAACTCGGCGTCAAGGTCACGGTCGTGGCCAGCCGCGACCAGATCCTGCCGCACGAGGACTCCGACGCCGCCGCGGTGCTGGAGGAGGTGTTCTCCGAGCGCGGTGTGACGTTGGTCAAGAACGCCCGCGCCGATTCGGTGGTCCGTACCGAAAAGGGCGTCAAGGTGAGCCTGGCCGATGGTCGCGTCGTCGAGGGCAGCCATGCGTTGATGAGCATCGGTTCGGTACCCAACACTTCGGGCCTGGGACTGGAGAAGGTGGGCATCGAGCTCGGGCCCGGTAATTACCTGACCGTCGACCGGGTGTCGCGCACCAAGGCGTCGGGCATCTACGCCGCGGGTGACTGCACCGGCCTGCTGCCGCTGGCCTCGGTGGCCGCCATGCAGGGCCGCATCGCGATGTATCACGCACTGGGTGAAGGGGTTTCGCCGATCAAGCTGCGCACGGTTGCGGCTGCGGTCTTCACTCGCCCGGAAATCGCCGCGGTCGGAGTGCCGCAATCGGCGATCGACGCCGGCACAGTCCCGGCCCGCACCCTGATGCTGCCGCTGAACACCAATGCGCGGGCCAAGATGTCGTTGCTCGAGCACGGTTTCGTGAAGATCTTCTGTCGCCCGGCCACCGGCGTGGTGATCGGCGGCGTGGTGGTCGCGCCGATCGCCTCCGAACTGATCCTGCCGATTGCCCTGGCGGTACAGAACCGGATCTCGGTGACCGATCTGGCGCAGACCTTGTCGGTCTATCCGTCGCTGTCGGGCTCGATCATCGAAACGGCCCGCCGGCTCATGGCTCATGACGATCTGGACTGACGCGCGAACAGGGCCGACCACGTAGGCTCGGTCACGCAAGGTCTACCGACGAGTAACCACGAGGAGTTCCGCAGTGAGTGACCCGATTCCCGGTCCGGGCAATGGGCAGACCCTGCTGAGTCCCGCGCAGCGCGAGACCGCGTGGAATCGGTTGGGCTCCGAGCAGTTCGACGTCATCGTGATCGGCGGCGGTGTCGTCGGTGCCGGTGCGGCGCTCGACGCAGCGACGCGCGGCCTGAAGGTCGCACTGGTCGAGGCGCGCGACTTCGCGTCCGGCACCTCCAGCCGCAGCAGCAAGATGTTCCACGGCGGCCTGCGCTACCTCGAACAACTCGAGTTCGGTCTGGTGCGTGAGGCGCTGTACGAACGCGAACTGTCCCTGACGACGCTGGCGCCGCACCTCGTGAAGCCGTTGCCCTTTCTGTTCCCGCTGACCAAGCGGATCTGGGAGCGTCCCTACATCGCCGCGGGCATCTTCCTGTACGACCAGCTGGGTGGCGCCAAGTCGGTGCCCGCCCAGAAGCACCTGCTCAAGGCCGGCGCGCTGCGGCTGGCACCCGGGCTCAAGCGCAGCTCGCTGATCGGCGCGATCCGCTACTACGACACCGTCGTCGATGACGCGCGGCACACCATGACCGTCGCCCGCACCGCGGCGCACTATGGCGCCGTCGTCCGCACCTCGACGCAGGTCGTGGCACTGCTGCGCGAGGGTGACCGGGTCACGGGCGTCCGGGTCCGCGACTCCGAGACCGGTGCGGTGACGGAGGTGTGCGGCCACGTCGTGGTCAACGCCACCGGCGTGTGGACCGACGAGATCCAGGCCCTGTCGAAGCAGCGCGGCCGGTTCCGGGTCCGCGCCTCCAAGGGCGTGCACATCGTCGTCCCGCGGGACCGCATCGTCAGCGAAGTGGCGATCATCCTGCGCACCGAGAAGTCGGTGCTGTTCGTCATCCCGTGGGGCACACACTGGATCATCGGCACCACCGACACCGACTGGAACCTGGACCTGGCGCACCCGGCGGCGACCAAGGCCGACATCGACTACATCCTCGGGCACGTCAACAAGGTGCTGGCCACCCCGCTCAACCACGACGACATCGACGGCGTCTACGCGGGCCTGCGCCCGCTGCTGGCCGGTGAGAGCGAGGAGACCTCGAAGCTGTCCCGCGAGCATGCGGTCGCGGTGCCGGCTCCGGGCCTGGTGGCCATCGCCGGCGGCAAGTACACCACCTACCGGGTGATGGGTGAGGACGCCATCGACGCGGCCAGTGAGTTCGTGCCGACGCGGGTGGCGCCGTCGATCACCGAGAAGGTGCCGCTGCTGGGCGCCGACGGCTACTTCGCGCTGATCAACCAGACCGAACACGTGGGTCAGCACTACGGTCTGCATCCCTACCGGGTGCGGCACCTGCTGGACCGCTACGGCTCGCTGATCGGGGAGGTGCTGGACATGGCGGCCGACCGGCCCGAGCTGCTGGAGCCCATCACCGAGGCACCGGTGTACCTCAAAGTTGAGGCCTGGTACGCGGCCGCGGCCGAGGGTGCCCTGCACCTCGAGGACATCCTGGCCCGCCGCATGCGGATCTCCATCGAATACCAGCACCGCGGCGTCGACTGTGCCCGTGAGGTCGCGGAAGTCGTTGCGCCGGTGCTGGGTTGGAGTGCCGAAGACATCGACCGCGAGGTCGCGACGTACCTGGCGCGCGTCGAGGCCGAGGTGCTGTCGCAGACGCAGCCCGACGACGAATCGGCCGACGCACTGCGCGCGGCGGCTCCCGAAGCCCGGTCCGAGATTCTCGAGCCGGTGCCGCTCGATTGAGTCTGCCCGTCCGTCCCGGATACGAGGGGATCGGGCCTGCCCGACTACGGGTGCACGGCGGGCCGGTACTGGCTGAGCTGCGGTCCCGGTTCGGCGACGAGGCAGCCGCGAAAGTGCTTGCCGGCGAGGTGCTTTGCGCCGATGGTTCGGTCGTCTCCGACGCGACGGAGCTGCCGGCAGGCGCGTTCATCTACTGGTACCGGGACCTGCCCGACGAGGTCGTCGTCCCGTTCGACGTGCCAGTGCTGTACCGCGACGAGAACATCGTCGTGGTCGACAAGCCGCACTTCCTGGCCACCATGCCGCGCGGTGGGCACGTGGTGCAGACGGCGCTGGTGCGGCTACGACGGGCTTTGGGGCTGTGGGAGCTCTCACCCGCGCATCGGTTGGACCGGCTGACGGCCGGTGTCTTGGTGTTCACCGCCCGACGCGAGGTCCGTGGGGCGTATCAGACGATGTTCGCCTCGGGTGGGGTGTCCAAGACGTATCTGGCGCGGTCGTCGGCCGGGACGCTGGCCGGGCCCGTCGAGCTGCGAAATCGAATTGTGAAGCGGCGCGGTTCTTTACAGGCCGTCATCGAGCCCGGCGACGTCAACGCGGTGACTCTCGTCGAGCCGGTGGGGGATGGTCTGTTCCGGCTGACGCCCGCCACGGGCCGGACCCACCAGCTGCGCGTGCACATGAACTCGCTCGGGTTGCCCATCGACGGTGACCCGTTGTACCCCACGGTGCTTGAGGTTCCTGCCGGTGACTTCTCGACGCCGCTTCAGCTGCTGGCCCATCGGCTGGCGTTCGTCGATCCGGTGACGGGGGCGGAGCGTGAGTTCGTGAGCGGGCGCGAATTTCAGTAGTCCGTCGCCTCTCCCTTGGCATGTTCGATCTGAAGCCGTCAACTTTCCTGGCTCTGTTGACGTATGTGTGGGTGATTTTGGGGTTTGAATAGCCGAACGCCGTTCTCGGTCTAGGTTTCTGGCTTGTCGAAGGTCAGTCACCAATAGAGCGGAGAACGGCGTGCGGGATGCCAGCTTATGGCGGGTCTTGTTGTGCGTCCAGAACACGGTCGTCGAGGACGTCGAGTTCGACGAGATGGCGCAGGTGTTGGTGGCCCATGTCCGGCCGCTGCGCGCCGCGGCGGGGCGGTGTGGCCTGTGCGGTGCGCGGGCCCGCTGGTACGACCAGGGCCGGGGCCGACGACGGTGGCGTTCACTGGATATGGGCACCACTGAGGTGTTC
>NZ_JMLM01000019.1:0-105264 GCF_000686745.1 Mycobacterium sp. UNC410CL29Cvi84 | reverse complement strand
GTCACCTGCGCGAACCGGGCGGCTTCATCCACCGGGCCGGGTGCGCGGGCCTGAATGTGGTTGATGCCTTTGACGATCGCATCGACATGCTCCCCGGAGATCGCCCCATCAGCAGCATGCGCCGCCAGGGTGGGTAACGCCGGCAAGGCGCCCGATACCCGGATAAAGCGCTCGGCCACCGACGGGGCACATCCCAACGCCATCAACAACTCCCGCGGCGTCTGCCCCTGCGCGGCCGCCACCCCGCGGCGATCCAGCGCCCCGGTCAGCATCGCTGCCAGATGATCGATCACATTGCGCAGTTTCATCACGCACGTCATCGCCGCCACCGCGTCGTCCCTGGACATGTCGTCGGTGACGGCCACGTCGCGAAGGCGCTCGAGAAGAGCGTTGAGATCCGGTGTGATTCCCATGCCCAATTGTATCGAACATATGTTCGAACAGCAAGGAGTTTTTCGGCCTACATCAGGAGATCGGTGACGGTTCGGCTGTTCGTGGTGAAGGCAGTTGGGCCCTCAAGCTCGGGCTTTGCAACTGCGTAGCGCATCGCGCGAACCGTCCGGAAAGGTTGGGCGCCAACTCGGCCGGGTAGCGCATGTGCTCAGCCAGGCTCGCCTGCGCACCGATGTAGCGATACACGTTGACACCCCGACCCGGCGGGCCAACGGCGCTGCGGGATCGGCTCGATCGCAACGCTCACGCGCTACTCAGGCGCGCACCACCGCCGGCCCTAGTGCCTCATAGCGCGCAGCCTCCGCGGCCGGCAGTTCCGTACCGGTGACGATCGCGTCGAAGTCGGACACGTCGGCGAACCGGCAGAAGCTGGTCTCGCCGAATTTGGAATCGGCGGCCACCAGGATGCGGCGCATCGCGACCGACACCGCGGTTTGCTTGACCGCGGCCACCGCGGGATCGGGGGTGGTCAGCCCGTGCTCGGGCGTGATGCCGTTGGTGCCGAGGTAGGCGACGTCGATGACGAGGCTGCGCAACCGCTCCACGGCCCAGTTGTCCACCGTGGCCAGGGTTCGTCCGCGCATTCGTCCGCCGAGCAGCATCACCGTCACGGTCGCGCTGTGGGCCAGCGCTTCCGCGGCCAGCAGTGACGACGTCACCACCGTCAGCTCCTGATCCGCCAGCTGCTCGGCGATCAGCCGCGGAGTGAAACCCTCATCCAGATAAACGGTTTCGGCTCCGTGCAGCAGATCCGCGGCGGCGGCCGCGATGCGGTGTTTCTGGGCCAGATCGACCTGGCTGCGGTACTCCACCGTCGATTCGAATGCCGCTGTCTCCAGTGGGATGGCTCCACCGTGGACCCGTTTGAGCATGCGGCGCCCGGCCAGCACCTTCAGGTCGCGGCGGATGGTCTCCGAGGCCACGTTCAGTTCTTCGGCCAGCGCCAGCACCTCGACCCGCCCACGGGTGCGGGCGAACTCGACGATCTGGCGCTGGCGGCTGTCTGAATCCACGGATGACATTCTTGCGTCCGTCGTCTACCGCGCTTCGCTCAGCACCGCCCGGACCTCCTCGGCTGTGCTGGCCCGGCGCAACCGGTCCACCTCGTCCTTGTTCAGGAACACCTGCGCGATCCGCGTGAGCAGCGCCATGTGGTCCTTGCCTGCGCCGGCGATGCCCACCACGAACTCGGCGGGCTTGCCGTTCCAGTCGATGGGCTCGGGATAGCGGACGAACGAGATTCCGGAATGGCGGATCGCGCTCTTGGCATCGTTGGTGCCGTGCGGGATCGCCAGGCCGTTGCCCATGTACGTCGACACGGATTTCTCCCGCTCGTGCATGGCTTCGACATAGGAGACGTCGACGGCGTGTGCGGACACCAGCAGGTTGCCGGCCTCGGTGATGGCGGCCTCGGCGGTGGTGGCCGAGCCGGCCAGCACGATCGAGTCGAGCGACAGCACATCGTCGGACTCGGCAGCGGGTTCGCTTGGCGCCGTGGCAGATTCGGCCGAGGATCCAGGGGCGCCGTTGGTACGCCCGAGCAGTTCCAGGATTTCGTCGTAGCGGGGGGAATTCATGAAGTCGTCGACCGAGACGTGGATCGCCGACGGGGTCTTCTGCCGGGCGCGGTCGGTGAGATCGCGGTGGGTCACGGCCAGCCCGTAGGTGTCGGTGAGATTGGAGATGGCCTGGTTGACGACCGTCACTCCAGTGAAGCCGGCGTCACGGATCTTCTTGCGCAGCACCGAGGCTCCCATCGCGGACGAACCCATGCCGGCATCGCAGGCGAACACGATATTGGTGATGGGAGCGGACGCGGAGCTGCCGACCAGTGCCGAGGCCACGCTGGAACGCTTGCCTTTCAGCGCCTCCATTTCGGCGGTGGCGGCAGCCAGATCGGGCTCGTCGGTGGCGCGGTCGGTCTTGAGTAGCACGGAGGCTACCGCGAACGAGACGGCTGCGGCCCCGAGCACCGACAGCGTGACGCCGAGGTAGCTGCCGGACGCGGTCTGGGCGTAGACGGCGATGATGGAACCGGGTGCGGCGGGTGCGCGCAGGCCGGAGCCGAACAGCACATTGATGAAGACGCCGGTCATCCCGCCCAGGATGGTGGCGGCGATCAGCTTCGGCTTCATCAGCACGTACGGGAAGTAGATCTCGTGGATGCCGCCCAGGAACTGGATGATGGCCGCGCCCGGTGCGGATGCCTTGGCGGCGCCGCGGCCGAACACCATGAACGCCAACAGGATTCCCAGGCCAGGTCCCGGATTGGCTTCCAACAGGAACAGCACGGATTTGCCGGTGGCGAGCGCCTGGGTGGTGCCCAGGGGAGTGAGCACGCCATGGTTGATGGCGTTGTTGAGGAAGAGCACCTTGGCAGGCTCGATGAAGATCGAGGTCAGGGGCAGCAGGTCGTGGCCGACGAGGAAGTCGACGCCGTGGCCCGCGCCGCGGGTGAACGCCGATACCACCGGACCGACACCGAAGAACCCGATGACGGCCAGCACCAGGCCGGCGATGCCGGCCGAGAAGTTGTTCACCAGCATCTCGAAGCCGGGGCGGATCTTGCCGTCCCACAACGCATCCAGCTTCTTGATGACCCAGCCGCCCAAGGGCCCCATGATCATTGCGCCCATGAACATCGGAACATCGGATCCGGCGACCACGCCCATGGTGGTGATGGCGCCGACGACGGCTCCACGGGTTCCGTACACCATCCGGCCGCCGGTGGATCCGATGAGGATCGGCAGCAGGTAGGTGATCATCGGCCCGACGATGCCGCCCTTTTCGTAGGCGCCCCAGCCGCCGATGTGGGCCACCCAGCCGTCCGGGTTCTGCAGCGCGTGAAAGAGGCCGGGCAGCCAGCCGGTCTTGATGAACAGCGCGGTGATCAGGCCCCAGGCGATGAAGGCGCCGATATTCGGCATGACCATGTTCGACAGCGCGGTGCCGAGCTGCTGCACCCGCACGCGCAGACTGGCGCGCTGCGGTGTTTCCGTCGTTGCGTTCACTGTGCTGGACCTCCACCTTGACCGGCCGCGAAGGTGATGCCCGTCACATCACCGTGTGTTTATGAGTAAAGCCCACATGTGGGCACGATGGCAAGCAAATGGGCAAAAATGGGCAGAGAAAAGTTTGGATTTATGCCCGAATTGCCGTTAGAGTGGGCACAGAGTGAATCACGACACACTTGCCGGCCAGGCCGGAGAACCGGAAGGAACGCCATGAAAGCGCTGCGCTACTACGCACCCGAGGACGTCCGGCTCGAAGACGTGCCCGAGCCGGTATGCGGACCCGACGAGATCAAGATCCGGGTGCGCAACTGTTCGACCTGCGGGACGGACGTGAAAATCCTGCACAACGGGCACCAGAACCTGACGCCGCCGCGGACCATCGGTCACGAGATCGCCGGCGACATCGTCGAGGTGGGCGCCGATGTGAACACCACCTACGGCACCGAGTGGGCCGAGGGCGACCGGGTGCAGGTGATCGCGGCGGTCCCGTGCGGTGAGTGCCACGAGTGCCGCAAGGGCTGGATGGCGGTCTGCCAGAACCAGACCTCGATGGGCTACCAGTACGACGGCGGGTTTGCCGAGTACATGATCGTGCCCCGCCAGGTACTCAAAGTCGATGGGCTGAACCGGATTCCGGACAACGTCGGCTACGACGAGGCGTCTGCCGCGGAACCGTTCGCGTGCGCCATCAACGCCCAGGATCTGCTCGGCATCGAGCCGGGTGACACCGTCGTGGTGTTCGGTGCCGGCCCCATCGGGTGCATGCACATCCGCATCGCCCGCGGTGTGCACGACTGCGGGCCGGTGTACCTCGTCGACGTCAACGACGCCCGCCTGGCGATGTCCGCCGATGCCGTGCACCCCGATGCGGTGATCAACGCGGCGGAGGTCGACGTCGTCGAGAAGGTCATGGAACTGACCGGCGGCCGCGGCGCCGACGTGGTGATCACCGCGACCGCCGCCAACATCACCCAGGAGCAGGCCATCGCGATGGCCGCGCGCAACGGCCGCATCTCGTTCTTCGGCGGCCTGCCCAAGACCAACCCGACGATCACCTGCGACTCCAACGTGGTGCACTACCGGCAACTGCATATCCACGGCGCCAACGGATCTGCGCCGGAGCACAACAAGCGGGCGCTGCACTACATCTCGACCGGCCAGGTTCCCGTGAAGGACTTGATCACCCGGCACATCGCGCTCGACGAGGTTCTCGATGCGTTCTCGATCGTCCAGAACGGCGAGGCCATCAAGGTGACGGTGGAGCCCAGCGCGGTTCTCGTCTGAGTCTCAGCCGCCGACGGCAGCGATATAGCCGCCGATCGCCAGCCCGCACAGAACGGCACACAACCCCAGCGTGCCGACGGCAAATGGCCAGGCGCGCAGGCGCTTCACCAGCCGGATGACGGTGACGACCGTGCCGGCCAATGCCACCACCATGGCCGCGATGAATCCCGCTGCCATGGCGTTGATCCCGGCGTCGATGTGACACGTCGCCGGCGGACAGTAGTCGGTGAACGCCAGCGCGAACACCGCGAAGAATGCCGCCACGCCGCCGCCGACGTAGGTGAGCACCAGCGCGCTGATCGACGCGGCGAGGTCCCCGCTCGAGAGCGGGGGCTTGGCCGGTGGCGGCGCCGGATAGCCGTAGGTCATGGCGGGATGTTATCCGCGCCGAACGTGAGCGTGTGTGCGAAAAATCGGCAGAAGTTCGCACACACGCTCACGCTCGACGCTCGAATTTGACGCACATGCCAACCCCCGCGGGGCGGATGTGCGTAACCTTCGGAGCTATGCGGCACTACTACACCGCCGAGCAGATCCGCGCGGCCGAGGCGCCGCTGTTGGCTTCCCTACCCGATGGCGTGTTGATGCGCCGCGCGGCCTACGGGCTGGCGACGGCGATTGCCACAGAACTCAAAACCCGCATCGGCGGCGTGAGCGGGCGCAGCGTCTGTGCGGTGGTGGGCTCGGGGGACAACGGCGGCGACGCGCTGTGGGCGGCCACCTTCCTGCGCCGCCGCGGTGCGGCCGCAACAGCGGTGCTCCTGAACCCGGACCGCGCCCACCCGAAGGCGCTCGCAGCATTTCGGAAAGCCGGCGGCCGAGTAGTTGAAAGCATTCCGCCGTCAACCGATTTGGTGATCGACGGCGTCGTCGGCATCGGCGCCAGCGGGCCGCTCCGGCCCAATGCCGCGGCGGTCTTCGACGCCAACACCGCGCCCGTTGTCGCCGTCGACCTCCCCAGTGGTGTCGACGTCCAGACCGGCGCCGCCGACGGCCCCCATGTGCACGCCGCGCTGACCGTCACCTTCGGCGGACTCAAACCCGTACACGGACTGGCCGACTGCGGGCGGGTCGAACTCATCGACATCGGACTCGACCTGCCCGAACCGGCGTTCCTCGGATTCGACGCGCACGACGTCCGCGTCCGCTGGCCGGTGCCGCACCCGGCGGACGACAAGTACAGCCAGGGCGTCAAGGGCGTGCTCGCCGGGTCGGCGACCTATCCGGGTGCGGCGATCCTGAGCACCGGCGCCGCCGTCGCCGCCACCTCCGGCATGGTCCGGTACGCCGGCTCCGCACACGCCGAAGTGGTGTCGCACTGGCCGGAAGTCGTTGCGGCGCCGGATGTGACGGCTGCGGGGCGGGTCCAGGCGTGGGTGGTCGGCCCGGGACTCGGCACCGACACCGCCGGCGACGATGCGCTGCGGTTCGCGCTGGACACCGACCTGCCCGTGATCGTCGACGCCGATGCGCTGACCTTGTTGGCCGCCGACCTCGACTTGGTCGCGGACCGCGCGGCACCGACGGTCTTGACCCCACATGCCGGTGAATTCGCCCGGCTCGCAGGACATCCGCCCCGACCCGACCGGGTGGCCGCCACCCGTGAACTGGCCGAACGTCTGGGCGCCACCGTCCTGCTGAAGGGCAACGTCACCATCATCGCCGACGCGGACGGCCCCACCTATCTCAATCCCGCCGGCCAATCCTGGGCTGCCACAGCCGGATCCGGCGACGTGCTGTCCGGCATCATCGGCGCGCTGCTGGCCTCGGGCATCGCACCGGGCGAGGCCGCCGCCATGGCGGCCTTCGTCCACGCCCGTGCAGCGGGCCTGTCTGCAGCTGACCCAGGTCCCAACCCCGTGCCCACATCGGCGCACCGCATCCTGGCCCATGTCCGGGCCGCCGTCGCATCGCTCTAACCAAGGGGGAATCAGTATGTCGCGCAAGCATGTTCATGGACCGACCATGAGCCCGGCCTACACCGGGCGGTTGTCCACCGCGCCGGTCCCGTCGCTGCGACTGCCCGACGACCCGCTGGACCCGCAGGCTGCCTACCGCTTCATCCACGACGAGCTCATGCTCGACGGCAGCTCCCGGCTGAACCTCGCGACGTTCGTCACCACGTGGATGGACCCCGAGGCCGAGAAGCTGATGGCCGAGACGTTCGACAAGAACATGATCGACAAGGACGAATACCCGGCGACGGCGGCCATCGAGTCGCGCTGCGTGTCCATGGTGGCCGACCTCTTCCACGCCGAAGACCTGCGCGACGATGACCCGGCGTCGGCATGCGGGGTCTCGACCATCGGTTCCAGCGAGGCCGTCATGCTGGCCGGCCTGGCTCTCAAATGGCGGTGGCGCGAGAAGGTCGGCGACTGGAATGGACGCACCCCCAACCTCGTCATGGGCGCCAACGTCCAGGTGGTGTGGGAGAAGTTCTGCCGCTACTTCGACGTCGAGCCGCGGTACCTGCCGATGGCCGAGGACCGCTACGTCATCACCCCGGAGCAGGTGCTCGCCAATGTCGACGAGGACACCATCGGGGTGGTGGGCATCCTGGGGACCACGTTCACCGGTGAGCTCGAGCCCATCGCCGAGATCTGCGCGGCGCTCGATCAGCTCGCGCAGGAGAAGGGCCTGGACATCCCCGTCCACGTCGACGCCGCCAGCGGCGGTTTCGTGGTGCCGTTCCTGCACCCGGATCTGCACTGGGATTTCCGGCTGCCGCGGGTGGTCTCGATCAACGTCAGCGGCCACAAGTACGGGCTGACGTACCCCGGCATCGGCTTCGTGGTCTGGCGCAGCAAGGAGCACCTGCCCGAGGACCTCGTCTTCCGGGTCAACTACCTGGGCGGCGATATGCCGACCTTCACCCTGAACTTCTCTCGGCCCGGCAATCAGGTCGTCGGCCAGTACTACAACTTCCTGCGCCTCGGCCGGGCCGGCTACACGCAGATCATGCGCTGCCTGTCGGACACCGCCCGGTGGATCGGCGACGAGCTGCGGGGCAGCGAACACTTCGAGGTCATCACCGACGGCTCGGCGATCCCGGTGATCGCGTGCCGGCTCAAGGGCAAACGGCCCTACACCGAATTCGACGTGTCGCACGCGCTGCGTGCCTACGGCTGGCAGGTGCCGGCGTACACCATGCCCGAAGGTGCGACGGACATCGCAGTGCTGCGTGTGGTGGTGCGCGAGGGCTTCTCGGCGGACCTGGCCCGCGCCCTGCGCGACGACCTGATCACCGTGCTGAACAGCCTCGATGAGCTCAAGCCGAAAGGCCAGTTCGACGACGTGCAGCCGTTCGCCCACTAGCGGGCGAACCTGAGCTTGTGTTCCAGATCTCCCGAAATCGTGGTGCACGAGCTCAGGCTCGACGCGCACCGGAGCGCGTCTGGGAGAATCGGAGGCGATATGAGCTCGCCCGATCCTCAACCTGCTGCCCAGGCCGTCATCGACCTGGGCGCAATTGCGCATAATGTGCGGCTTCTGCGGGAACGCGCAAGCAGCGCCGCGGTGATGGCGGTGGTCAAGGCCGACGGTTACGGGCACGGTGCGCCGCAGGTGGCGCGTGCCGCCCTGGCGGCCGGGGCCGCCGAGCTCGGCGTCACCAACATCACCGAGGCACTGGCGCTGCGGCAGGCCGGCATCACGGCGCCCGTGCTGTCCTGGCTGAACCTGCCCGGCACCGACTTCGCCCCCGCGCTGGCCGCCGACGTGCAGGTGGCGGTGGCTTCGGTCCGCCAGTTCGACGACGTGCTCGACGGCGTGCGCCGAAGTGGTGCGCCGGCCACACTCACCGTCAAGGTCGACACCGGCCTGAGCCGCAACGGCGTCAGCCCCGCCGAATACCCGGCCCTGCTCGACGCCATCGCCCGGGCCGCCGCCGACGGCGCGGTGCGTCCCCGCGGCATCATGAGCCACCTCGCATGCGGCGACGACCCACAGCACCCGATGAACGACACCCAGGCCGAGCGCCTCACCGCGGCTCGGAAACAGGCAGCGGCGGCCGGCGTGCATTTCGAAGTGGCCCACCTGGCCAACTCGCCCGCGACCCTGACGCGGCCCGATCTGCATTTCGACGTGGTGCGGCCGGGTATCGCGGTCTACGGGCAGACGCCGATCCCCGCGCTCGGCGATTTCGGCCTGCGGCCCGTCATGACGCTGAAATGTCCTGTCACCGCGGTACGTTCGATCAAAGCCGGCGACGGAGTGTCCTACGGACACACCTGGATCGCCGACCGCGACGCCACCGTCGGGCTGATCCCGCTCGGCTACGCCGACGGCGTGTTTCGCAACCTGAGCGGACGCATCGACGTCAGCATCAACGGCGCCCGGTACCGCAACATCGGCCGAATCTGTATGGACCAGTTCGTCGTTGACCTCGGACCCGACGGTGCCGGTGTCAAGGTCGGCGACGAGGCGGTGCTGTTCGGCTCGGGCGCCGCCGGTGAGCCGACGGCGCAGGACTGGGCCGAACTGCTGGGCACCATCAACTACGAGGTCGTCACCAGCCCGCGGGGCCGGATCGCCCGGACCTATCGCGAGTCGACGGGCTGACGTCCATGAGCGACAACAGGAATGCCCGGTGGCTGGCGGGCATGGCCGGACTCACGGCCGTGGGGTCAGTCGCCGGGATCAGTGTCGCCCGCTCGTTGCGCCGCCGTGGTGGTGAAGACCCGTACGCGGGTGAGGATTTCACCACGCTCGACGCCGACCGCGGCTATGTGGTGACGGCCAGCGACGGCGTGCCGCTGGCGGTCCGCGAGGTCGGCCCGAAAGACGCCCGGCTGACGGTGCTCTTCGCGCATGGCTTCTGTAACAGCATGGGCTCCTTCCACTTTCAGCGGGCCCGGCTGGCCGAGCGGTGGGGCGATCAGGTCCGCATGGTGTTCTACGACCAGCGCGGGCACGGCCGTTCCTCGGCCGGTCCGGTCGATTCGTACACCGTCCCGCAACTGGGGCAGGACCTCGAATCGGTCATGCGGGTTATGGCGCCGCGTGGTCCCGTCGTGCTGGTCGGCCACTCGATGGGCGGCATGACGGTGCTGTCCCACGCCCGGCAGTTTCCGCACAACTACCCGGCCCGGGTGTGCGGCGTCGCGATCCTCGCCTCTGCGGCACAAGGGGTTACCCGTTCACCGCTGGGTGAGGTGCTGCAGAATCCCGCGCTGGAGGCGGCGAAGGCGGCGGTGCGGTTCGCGCCCGGAGCGGTCAGTGCGGGCCGTGGTGCGGCGAAGGCCGTCATCGGCCCCGTGCTCAAGGCCGCGTCGTTCGGTGACGACGCAGTCAGCCCGTCGGTGGCGCGGTACGTCGAGAAGATGACGCACAACACGTCGATCCGCACGACCGTCGAGTTCCTGCACGCCCTCGAAACCCACGACGAGGCCGGCGCGTTGCCGGTCCTGCAGCACGTGCCCACCCTGATCGCCTGCGGCGACCACGATCTGCTCACCCCGCTGGCCAAGTCCCAGGCGATGGCCCGGCAGTTGCCGAAGTCCGAGCTGGTGATCGTCGAAGGCGCCGGGCACATGGTGCACATGGAGCAACCCGAACTGATCAACGAGGCGCTGGAGCGCTTCGTCGAGCACGCCACGCCGTCGCGGCTGGTGGCGCTCACCCGTCATCTGCGTGGAAAGGCCAAGCGCAATGGATGATTCGCACGGCACCGTGCACCTGCCGACCGAGGCCGACACCATGGCCCTCGGCGCCCGGTTCGGCGCCGAGCTCAAGGTCGGTGACGTCGTGGTGCTGACGGGTCCGCTGGGTGCCGGGAAAACCATGCTGGCCAAGGGGATTGCGCAGGGAATGGACGTCGACGGCGCGGTGACGTCGCCGTCGTACGTGCTGGCCCGGGTGCATCCCGCCCGCCGCGCCGGATACCCCGCGATGGTGCATGTCGACATGTACCGACTGCTCGACTCGGGCAGTACCGACCTGCTCGGAGAACTCGACTCGCTCGACCTCGACACCGACCTCGATGATGCCGTGGTGGTCGTCGAGTGGGGCGAGGGCCTGGCCGAGCGACTGTCGGCCAGCCATCTGGACATCCGGTTGGAACGCGCCGACGACGACACCCGTACCGCTGTCTGGCATTGGAGCCGTGGATGATTCTCGCCATCGATACCGCCACCCCGGCTGTCACTGCCGGTGTGGCGCGGCGTACCGCAGCCGGCGTCGAGGTGCTGGCCGAACGGATCACCATCGATGCCCGCGCGCACGCCGAGCAGTTGACGCCCAATGTGATTGCGGCCGTTGCCGATGCCGGTATCACGTTCGGCGACCTGGAAGCCGTGGTCGTCGGGTGCGGGCCTGGCCCGTTCACCGGGCTGCGCGTCGGGATGGCCACCGCGGCCGCGTATGGGCAGGCGCTCGGCATCCCCGTGTACGGCGTGTGCAGCCTGGATGCGATCGCCCCGGCCACTCCGGGAGAACTGTTGGTGGTCACCGATGCCCGTCGCCGCGAGGTCTACTGGGCGCGGTACCGCGACGGCGTGCGGGTCGACGGACCGGCGGTGAGCGCCGCCGCCGACGTCGAGCCCGGTTCGGGTTCGGTGGCCGGCCCGGCCGCGCAGGCCGCGCTGTTCCCGTTGCCGTCGCTCGACGTCGAGTACCCGACGGTGACCGGACTCGTGACCGCTGCAGACTGGGATCAGGCGCCCGCCGCGCTGGTGCCGCTCTACCTGCGCCGCCCCGACGCGAAAACCCTTGCCGAGCGGGGACTCTCGTGACCATCGAGTACGGGCCCCTGACGGTCGGCGACGCCGACCGGTGCGGCGAGCTGGAGGCGATCCTGTTTCCCGGCGACGACCCGTGGCCGGCAGTCGCCTTCATCCGCGAGCTCGACTCGGCGCACAACCACTACGTCGCCGCGCGGGACGGCAAGCTCCCGGTGGGGTATGCCGGCATCAGCCGGCTGGGCCGTAAACCGCCGTTCGAGTACGAGGTACACACCATCGGGGTCGATCCGGCGTACCAGGGCCAGGGCATCGGCCGCGAGCTGCTGGACCGGCTGTTGACCATCGCCGACGGTGGCACCGTGTTCCTGGAGGTGCGCACCGACAACGAGCCGGCGATCGGCCTGTACGAAAGCGTCGGGTTCGTGAAAATGGGCGTGCGCAAACGGTATTACCGGATCAGTGGCGCGGACGCGTACACCATGCGGCGGGACGCACATGTGAGCAGCGTGTCAGGCGACGCGGACGTGAGGAGCGAGTCAGGCTCATGACAATCATCTTGGCCATCGAAAGTTCCTGTGACGAAACAGGTGTCGGCATCTGCGAATTGGCGGACGACGGCACTGTGACGCTGCTGGCCGACGAGGTCGCTTCCAGCGTCGACGAACACACCCGCTATGGCGGCGTGGTCCCCGAGATCGCCTCGCGCGCGCACCTGGAGTCGTTGGGGCCCACCATGAGCCGGGCGCTGGCGACCGCCGGCATCGAGCGGCCCGACGTCGTCGCAGCGACCATCGGGCCCGGCCTGGCCGGGGCGTTGTTGGTGGGGGTTGCTGCGGCCAAGGCGTATTCGGCCGCGTGGGGTGTGCCGTTCTACGGCGTCAACCACCTGGGCGGGCATCTGGCCGCCGACGTCTACGACCACGGCCCGCTGCCCGAGAGCGTCGGTCTTCTGGTGTCCGGTGGCCACACTCATCTGCTGCATGTGCGATCCCTGGGTGAGCCGATCGAGGAGCTCGGCAGCACCGTTGATGACGCGGCGGGCGAGGCCTACGACAAGGTGGCCCGGCTGCTCGGGCTCGGCTACCCCGGTGGCCGCGTGCTCGACGAACTGGCCCGCCAAGGCGATCGGAACGCCATCGCGTTCCCGCGCGGCATGACCGGCCCGCGAGATGACCCGTACGCCTTCAGCTTCTCCGGCCTCAAGACCGCCGTCGCTCGCCACATGGAGAAGCACCCGGACGCGTCGCACGCCGACGTCGCGGCCGGTTTCCAGGAGGCCGTCGCGGATGTGTTGACCCGCAAGGCCGTTCGCGCGGCCACCGACCTGGGCGTGTCCACGCTGCTGATCGCCGGGGGAGTGGCCGCCAATTCGCGGTTGCGTGAGCTGGCCGAAGAACGTTGCGCCGAGGCCGGTTTGACACTTCGGGTGCCGCGGCCGCGACTGTGTACCGACAATGGGGCCATGATCGCCTCGTTCGCCGCGCACCTGATCGCGGCGGGAGCCAAGCCGTCGCGTCTCGACGTGCCGAGCGACCCGGGGCTGCCGGTGGTGAAGGGCCAGATCGCGTGAGCCTGCAGGGTGCCGCGGACAAGCTGGAGATCACCGAGCTGCTGTACCGGTACGCCGAACTGATCGACGCCGGCGACTTCGACGGCGTGGGAAACCTGCTGGGGCGCGGGAACTTCATGGGCGTTGCCGGCGCCGAGGCCATCGCGGCGCTGTTCGCCAAGACCACCCGTCGTTTCCCTGAGCACGGGAACACCCCGCGCACACGGCATCTGGTGCTCAACCCGATCGTCGAGCTCGACGGCGACACTGCCCGCGCGCGGTCGACGTTCTGCGTGGTGCAGCAGACCGACACGGTGCCGCTGCAGCCCATCGTGGTTGGCCGCTACGCCGATACGTTCGCGCGCGACGAGACGGGTTGGCATTTCACCGAACGTGTTGCGGATGTGCAGATGGTCGGCGACGTGTCCGACCACCTGAACATCTCGCTGCAATGAGCAACAACCTCACCCGGCATCTGGGCCTGCTGCAGATCTCTGCCGCGAGCGTGTTGTGGGGTACGGGTGGCTTGGTGGTCACCGTCATTCACGACCGGAGCGGTCTGGGCGCGATGACGGCCAGCGCCTGGCGAATGGCACTCGCGACGGTCGCGCTGGTGACTTTCATCGCGGTCACGGGCCGTGCCGGACAGGCGATCACGATGATGCGGTCGCGTCCGGTGGTGCCGATCGTCGTCGGCTGCGGTACCGCCCTTTATCAGGGCCTATATTTCGCGTCGGTGCTGTCCATCGGGGTGGCGGTCGCCACCGTCGTCGCGCTGGGGCTGTCGCCGATCCTGGCCTCGATCTGGCAGCACATCCATGCCCGGACCGCACCGTCGCTGCGCGAGATTGCGGTGCTCGCTGCCGCCCTGGGCGGGCTGTGTCTGGTTACGTTCGGCGGCGCACCGCATGAACGTGGCGGCGGCGCAACCAACTTCACGGCCGGGCTACTGCTCGCCATCGCCGCGGGCGCAACATATGCGGCCACGACGATCCTCGGGCACCGGCTTGCGAGCCGGACCGACCCCGTCGTCATCGCCACGTGCACCACCACTGCCGGCGCGGTGGCGCTGGCACCACTTTTCCTCGTAGCTTCTCTCAAAGGCGAGCCGGTTGTCCCGTCGGACCCGACGTCCCTGGGGCTACTGGTCTATCTCGGGGTTTTCACACTCGCATTGTCGTATGGACTTCTCTACGCCGGTCTGCGCACCACGTCAGGGGCAGCCGCGACCGTGGTGACCCTCGTCGAGCCGATCTCGGCTGCGGTACTGGCGGCGGTGCTGCTCGGACAGCAGCTCACCTGGATGTCGGTGGTCGGCGCGATTCTGATTCTGGGGGCCGTCGTTGGGCTGCCCGCAGGCCGGGACGTCCCTGATGGACGTCCCGACCCGGGCGTTTAGTCGGCCGCTATGCGTCGTTCGCGGCCGGCGAGAGCGGGATGAGCGGCAGCCGCAGCGCCCCCGGAGCGCCTTCCGGCACAACCGGTTTGATCGGAGCGACAGCGTCCACCCGACGATAGGGCTGCCCCTGCTCGGGGCGCAGATCGTCCTCACCCTTGTTGGGCCACATGGCCGCCGCACGCTCGGCCTGGGCGGTGATGGTCAGCGACGGGTTCACCCCCAAGTTCGCCGAAACCGCCGACCCGTCAACAACACTCAGCGTCGGGTAGCCGTAGACACGGTGGTACGGATCGATCACCGCGTGCTCGGCGTCCGAGCCGATGGCGCAACCGCCGAGGAAATGCGCGGTCATCGGGATGTTGAACAGCTCGCCCCACGTACCGGCCGTCACGCCGTCGATCTTTTGGGCAACCCGGCGGGTCGCGTCGTTTCCGGCCGGTATCCACGTCGGGTTGGGCTCGCCGTGCCCCTGCTTGCTCGACAAGTGCCGGCCGCGCAGACCCCGTTTCGTGAACGTGGTGATCGAGTTGTCCAGGTTCTGCATCACCAGTGAAATCACCGTGCGCTCACTCCAATTGCCCACCGTCAGCACCCGCAGCAGCGCGCGCGGATGCGTCACGGCCAAGCCCAGGGCCTTCAGCCAGCGCGGCCACCGGCCACCGCCATCGGTCATGAGGGTCTGCAACAGGCCCATCGCGTTGGAGCCCTTGCCGTAGCGCACCGACTCGATATGGGTGTCGCTGGTCGGATGGAACGACGACGTGATCGCCACGCCGCGCGTGAGGTCCAGCGCCGGGTCGACCTTGTATTTCATTGCGCCGACGATGGATTCGGAATTGGTGCGGGTGAGCACACCGAGCCGGTCGGACAGTTGGGGCAGGGTGCCGCTGTCCTTCATCTTGTGCAGCAGGTTCTGGGTGCCCCAGGTTCCGGCGGCCAGGACGACGTGCCGCGCCGTGAAGGTACGACGGTTCTTGCGCAGGGTCCGGCCGGTGCGCACCGTGTCGATCTCCCAGATGCCGCTCGGACTCTGCCGCACGGAAGCGACCGTCGTCAGCGGATGCACTGTGGCGCCGGCATTCTCGGCCAGGCCGAGGTAGTTCTTCAGCAGGGTGTTCTTGGCGCCGTAGCGACAGCCCGTCATGCAGCTGCCGCATTCGATGCACCCGGTGCGGTCCGGTCCGACGCCGCCGAAGAACGGGTCGGGCACGGTCTTGCCGGGTTCGCCGAAGAACACTCCGACCGGGGTCTGGACGAACGTGTCGCCCACGCCCATGTCCTCGGCGACTGCTCTCATGATCTCGTCGGCCGGGGTCATGCTCGGGTTGATCACCACCCCGAGCATGCGCCTGGCCTGGTCGTAGAACGGCGAGAGTTCGTCGGACCAGTCGGTGATGTGGGCCCACTGCGGGTCGTTGAAGAACGTCGCCGGCGGCTTGTAGAGGGTGTTGGCGTAGTTCAGCGACCCGCCACCGACGCCCGCCCCGGCCAGGATGACGACGTCGCGCAGCATGTGGATGCGTTGCACGCCGAAGCACCCCAGCTTGGGAGCCCACACGAACTTCCGGACGTCCCAACTGGTTTTCGGGAACTGGTCGTCGGTGAACCGGCGGCCGGCTTCCAGAACGCCGACGCGGTAGCCCTTCTCGGTCAGACGCAAGGCGGTGACGCTGCCCCCGAACCCGGACCCGACGACGATCACGTCATAGTCGGTGTTGGACATGTACTTCTCCTCAGTTGAAACGGCTGGTTTCGTCGTCGACCATGTCCATCGCGATACGGCGGGCCCGGATCGCGGCCCGGTCGGACTTGACGTTGATGTCGCGCCGGCGGCCGCCGGGTTCGTCGAGCCGCCGCTGGATCGTCTCCAGGATCGTGGCATTGCGGATGGCCCACTCGTGGAACATGATCCGCAGGTACTCGGTGATGGAGTCCTCGGCGCTGTCGTAGTTGCGGGCCAACTGCAGGAAGACGTGCGTCGCGCCAGGGGATTCGGGCGTGAATCCGTGAATTCGCAAGAGTTCGTAGGACTTTCCATCCAGAACGTCGATGGCGTAGTGCTGCGTGTGCAGCGCGGGTGACACGAACGTCCCCTCTTCACGCCGGATGGCCACCGTCTCTTCGGGCAATCCGGTGATTGCCGACTCCCATGGCGCCAGGCGACTCGGCTGGGTCACCCGGGTGTAGGCCACGGAGCGTTCGGAGATTTCGACTTCGTTGAGCGGCGGCAGCTGCTGGATATCCGGGGGCACCATCTCGGGGCGGGTGATGAACACGTCGGTCAGGTCGAGATAATGCTCATGCAGCAGAAGGTAATTCGCCTCGACGCGCAGGACCTCGGTGGACCCGGTCCAGCCGGTACCGTCGAGATACCACGGCACGCGTGGCGGCGGACGCAGGGCCGCGGCGCGTGGCTCACCGAGCCAGATCCAGATGAACGGCGCGGTCTCGACGACCGGGTACGCCGGCACCCGGGCCCCGGGCGGTACGTTCTCCTGCGACGGCACGTCGGCCAGACAGCCGTCGGGGTTGTAGCTGAAGCCGTGATAGCCGCAGACCACACGGTCGCCGTCGAGCCTGCCCTCCGAAAGAGGATAGGCGCGGTGCACGCAGCGGTCCTCGAGGGCGACGACTTCGCCGGACGCGCGGCGATACAGGACCACGTGCTTGTCCAGCAGACGCCGGGCGAGCAGTCCTTCGCCGACCTCATCGCTGAGCGCGGCCACGTACCAGCAGTTCAACGGGTAGTTGGTTCTCATAGGTCGAGCACCAGCCTTTCGGACCGGGAACGCGAGACGCAGATCATGATGGTTTTGTTCTCCGCCTTCTCGGAGTCGTTCAGCACGGAGTCGCGGTGATCGCCGATGCCGGCGATGATTTCGCATTCACAGGTGCCGCAGACGCCTTCCATGCACGACCCCAGCACGTCGAGGCCCGCTTCTTCGGCGACGTCGTAGATCGTCTTGTCCGACGGCACGGTCAGGGTGACGCCGGAACGCTGGCATTCGATCTCGAAGGTGTCGAGAGCGTCGGCCGGCTCCTCGATGGTCTTCGCCGAGAAGCGCTCGAGGTGCAGGCTGCCGTCCGGCCAGGGTTGGCAGCCCTTCTCGACGGCGTCCAGCAGTCCCTCGGGGCCGCAACAGTAGACCAACGTGTTGTCCTGCGGCGCTGCCAGCACCGCCGCCAGCTTCGTCCGGAAAGCGTCGCCATGCTCGTCGCGCGCACAGATGGTCACGCGGTCGCCGAAGCGCTCCAGCGCATCCAGGTACGCCATCGACGAGCGGGAGCTGCCGCCGTAGATCAACTGCCAGTCGGCACCGGTGGCCTCGGCGGCCTCGATCATCGGGAGCATCGGCGTGATGCCGATACCGCCCGCGACGAACTGGTAGCGCGGCGAGTTCACGAGCGCGAAGTGGTTGCGCGGCCCGCGCACCCGGACCGTGGTGCCTTCGTGCAGCTTGTCGTGCACGAACTGCGAGCCGCCGCGGCTGTTCGGGTCGAGCAGGATGCCCACCCGCCACTCGGTGCGGCTGGCGGTGCTGCCGCACAGGGAGTACTGCCGCGTCAGCGACGGCGACATGACCAGGTCGATGTGAGCGCCGGGGGTCCACTCGGGCAGGTCCGCGCCGGACGGGTCGGCGAGAGTCAGCGTGACGACACCGTCTGCTGACTGCTCGCGCCGACGCACCTCCAGGTCGACCTCGACTTCCCGGTATGCAGCGTTACTCACAGTGCCCTCTGTTCTTCGCCCGAGCGGCTCATCGCCGCGCGCCGGACGGGGATCGACTTGTACTGGTTCAGGAACAGCGCCCGCACTCGGGTGGGATCGCCGTCCAGCGTGAGGTCCGGGAACCGGCGGACGGTCTCCTGAATCCACAGCTTCAGTTCGAGGCGCGCCAGGTTGGCGCCGAGGCAGAAGTGCTTGCCGCGGCCGCCGAAGGCCTGGTGCGTGTCCGCCAGCCCCTCGCGGGTGATGTCGAACTCGTGCGGATTCTCGAAGACGGTCTCGTCCCGGTTGGACGCCAGGTACCACAGCAGCAGCCGGTCGCCTTCTTTGATCTGCTTGCCGTGCAGCTCGAAATCGGTGGTCGCGGCCCGGCCCATGAAGGCGAAGGCGGGCGCGTGGCGCAGGCCCTCCTCGACGGTGGGTTCGAGCAGCTCCGGGTTCTCCTGCAGCAGGATCAGCTGATCCGGGTTCTGCATCAGGGCCAGCATCGTCGCGCTGTAGGTGGCGCGCGTCGAGTCGTTGCCGGCGGTCATGAGCAGGGCGAAGAACGTGGCCATCTCGAGTTCCGTGAGCTTCTCGCCGTCCACTTCGGCGTTCATCACCGCGGTGATCAGGTCATCGCGCGGGTTGTCTCGCCGCTGTGCCATCTGGTCGTTGAGGTACGTGATGATCTCGCCGACGATGGCGCCGGCGTCATCCCACTGCTTGCGGATTTCCGGGTCCTCGAACGCGCTGAACACATTGGTCCAGTAGACGAGGCGCTCGTCGTCCTCGGCGGGCGTCCCGAGCATCGAGCCGATCACCCGGGCCGGCACCGGCCGGGCGACGTCGCGGACCAGGTCGAAGCTCTCGCGGTCGGCCACGCTGTCGAGGACGTCGTTGATGATCTGCTTGATGGCCTCTTCGTGAGCAGCGACGCGTTCGGGTGTGAATGCCTTGATGACGAGGGCCTTGAGTCGGTCGTGTCGCGGCGGGTCCATCGAAATCAGCTGCAGGCGCTGGATATCCAGCGGTACCCCGATGTCGTCGACGTTGAAGATGCCGCGCTTCTCGGACGAGAACGTGCGATGGTCGCGGCTGACGGTGCGCACGTCGTCGAAGCGGGTGATGGACCAGAAGCCGCCTTCGCCGGGGACAGTGCGCTGCGGGCTGTAGTGCACGGGGTCTTCGCGTTGCATGCGGGCGAACAACTCGTACGGCGGACCGTCGTCCCACACCGCCGGGTCGGCAAGGTCGACGGCGGCGAGGTCCACTTCGGTTGCGGCGGCAGTAGTCACGTTGCCCTCCTCGTTGGTCTGATGTTTACGAAAGCTATTCATCGCGGCCGCCGCGATCGACGTCTCGGGACGACCAACTCTCGGGGCGTTTGCGGAGCGTCGTTGTCGTGCGGCGACAAAGCCCGATTTGCAGCAACTTCGGGGCCGCGTGATCTACGGTCAGTTCATGCCGGAAAGACGCGTCGATGAGGGGAGCGTCGTCGCACGCGCAGCACAGATCATCGGCGCGCTCGACGGCAAGTTGGGCGACATCACACAGTCGATCCAGAAGATTCTTCTGACCGAGATCGCAGAGCTCAGCGACGATGCGCAGCTGCTCGAATTGCAGGCGCACACCGTCGCGGCCAACGTCGAAACGGTCTTCGCCTCCATTCGGCACCGGATTCCGATCCAGGACGTCGTACCGCCGACGGAGTCGCTCGAACACGCGCGGCGGATGGCCCAGCGTGGGGTGTCCGCAAACGCGGTGGTGCGCGCTTACCGGCTGGGCCACCAGGAAGTGATGAACTTCGTGCTCGACGAGATCGCCGACTCGGACATGGATCCGCGGTGGGGCCTCGACGTTTTCAAGTACTTCCAGACCGTCGCGTTCGGTTACATCGACTGGATTTCGCAGCAGGTCCTCATCACCTACCAGCAGGAGTACGACCGCTGGGTGGAGAACCGGAACAGCATGCGGGCGCAGCGGGTTCGGGCCATTCTCACCGCGGCCAGCGGCGATGTCGACGAGCTCACCGAGGAGATCCGCTACCCGCTGCGGCGCGTGCACCTGGCGCTGGCGCTGTGGTACCCCGATGACAACGGCGGCGACGAGCTCGTCCGCATGGAGCGGTTCGCGAACCATCTCGCCACGTCGCTCGGCACCCATGAGCCGCCGTTGTTCCTGTCGGTCGACCACCTCACCGCGTGGGTCTGGCTGCCGTTGTCGGCGCAGGGCGCCGAGGGCGCGTCGGACCGGATCCGGGAATACGCCGCGACACAACAGGATTCGCCATGGATCGCGCTGGGCAATCCGTTGCCCGGCATCGAAGGGTTCCGGCGTTCGCACGAGCAGGCAGTGGACGCCCGCGCGGTCGCGGTCGTGTCGGGCTCGGCCGACCGGCGCATCACCGCGGCGAGCGACCCAGGGCTACCCGTCGCCACGCTGCTCGGCGACAACGTCGGATCCGTCGGCGCCTGGGTGGCCGAAATCCTGGGCCCGCTCGCGAGCGACACCGAGAACGACGAACGGCTGCGCGAGACATTGCGCGTGTTCCTGCGGACTGGGTCGAGTTTCAAGGCCGCCGCCGACGAAATGCACCTGCATTCGAATTCGATCAAGTACCGGGTGAACCGCGCGATCAGTCGCCGGGGCACGCCGATTGTCGACGATCGCATCGAGGTCGAGGTCGCATTGCTGCTCTGCCACTGGTTCGGTCAGGCCGTTCTGAACTGACAATTCGTCGTTGCGGGCCCATTTGTGGACCGTCGACAACGCGTGCCCCGGGTGCGGTACGAACTTTGGCTGTTTGCGACGTAGTTCGCTTGCGCTGCCGTCAGTAGTTTTTGGATCACTGCGAAACGCATATCAGCGAGCCGGTCCTTTGGATAATTACTCGCACAGTCCGACGGAGGCGAATAATGGGCGACGATCCAAAATCCGACAAAGCGCGTGGTGCATCGCCCTCCGACGATCACGGTCAAGATCAAAGCAGTAATCCCTTGGGCGCCATAGTCGATCCGCTCACCAAGCTGGGCATCGACACCGCCCGGGACATCGCGGCCGCCGTGCAATCGACCCGGGCTGCCGCCGGCGATCTGCTCAAGGTCGTCAATATTCTGAGTCGGCTGCCCGGACGCGAGACGCACCCGGCGCCGGCAGCCATTGCGTCGCCTTCGGAAGTCACCGAGGACAGCGACGATATTGACGATGATGACGAAAATGCCGCTGCCGCAACCGCAGTGCTGCCCGTCGTGGCGCCGGATGCAGCGCCGGCCGAGAACCCGGGACTCTTCGGCGGCCTCAAGCGCGCCGCGGAGTCGGCGCTGAATCCTGCCACCGTCATCGGCGTTGCCGTCACACCGGTGCGCCGCGTGATGGGCTCCGGCGACGCCGCCAAGAAGAAGCCCGAACACCGCGACGGGGACAAGAAGGCCGCCAAGCATGACAGCGACGCCGACCTGCGCCACTGGGGCGACGACCTGATTGCCAAGTCGCAGAAGCCGACACGTAAACAGGCACACCGGCATCCGGCATTCGGCCAGATCCTCAGTGAGCTTGCGCCGGACGAAGTTCGGATGCTGCGCTTCCTGGCCGTCGCGGGCACCCAGCCGTCCATCGACATCCGGACGAAGACGATGTTCCAGGTCGGCTCCGAGCGGCTCGTCAGCGGCGTGAACATGATCGCGGACATGGCCGGGTGTCGTTGGCCGGAGTCCGACCAACGCTATCTCGCGAACCTCAATCGTCTTGGCCTGGTGCGCTTTTCGTCTGAGCCAGTGGCCGACTACCGGCGCTATGCGCTGCTCGAGGTGCAACCACGCGCACTCGAGGTGACCGAGGTGATACCCAAGACCATCAGCGTGTACCGCAGCATCTATCTGTCGGAATTCGGCCAACAGTTCTGCGAGGTCTGCATCGACACCGACGGCTACAACGCCGGGGGATGGGCCACTGATGAGCGCGGCGACAAGATCATCGGGAAAGGTCCGCCAGATCTCGCCGCGCACAAACCCAAGCACTGATCCGACCCCGACAAGCCCAGGGATATTTCATGACAACGCTCGCCGCCGGGCCCTTTCTTGATTGGGAGGAGCTCACCGGACAATCGAAATTCGTCGTCGACATCATCAGCGTGCCGATCTTCAGCGCGATCGCCGGCTTGATCACCAACTGGACCGGCGTCATCATGTTGTTCGCGCCCGTCCGGTTCACCGGCTTCTATGTGCCAGGCTTGAAACGGATATTTCCCTTTCTGCCCCGCAAGGTCCAGATTCTGCCGACCTTTGCACCCAACGGAATTCTGGGTTTTCAGGGATTCATCCCGTGTCGCGCCGAGAAGATGGCCAGCCTCATCGTCGACACCTCGATAGCCCGGATCGGCAAGATTTCGGACTTCTACGAACAACTCAATCCCGACAAACTCGCGAAAGCCATTGCGGTGGCAGCCAGGCCGGATATCGGCCGGCTGACCACCGAGATCATCGAGGCCCGACATCCGCAGATGTGGCGGTCGCTCCCGCAGCCGTTGAAGGACGAGGTGCTGCAGACCGTCGACGCCGAGTTGCCGACCATCTCCAAGCGGGCCTTCGCCAAGATCGGCGAGAACATCGACCAGCTGCTGAACGTCAAGCTGATGACCGTCAACTTCCTGCGTCGCAACCCGGAAGTGTTGCGGGACATCATCAAAGGCATGGCGGTGCCCGAGCTGCGCTTCATGGTGCGCGTCGGCGCGCTGGGCTTTCCGTTCGGTGTGCTGCTCGCGCTGTGGCTGTCGCTGATCTACTACTCCAGCGATGAGGCGCGCGAACACGCTGCGGCCCATGGCGGTTTCGCCATCCACCTGCCGGGGTTCCTCGACTCGATCCTGCACTTCCTGCCGACCTGGCTGTGGGTGCTCGGCGGGGCCGCGGTGATCGGCATCGTCGTCAACATCATCGCGATCAAGGTGGTGTTCGAGCCCGGCGAGCCACAGCCACGCTACAAATACCTCTGGAAGCAAGGGCTTTTCGCGAAGCGGCAGCACCAGGCCGCCCACGAACTCGCCACGATGCTGTCGTTACAGGTCCTGACGGTAAAGAACTTCGCGCACGAACTGCTCAACGGTGCCAGCGCGGACAAGACCCGCGCGCTGATCCAGTCCGCGGTCGGAGAAGAAGCCGAGCGCATCCTGGGCCCGTACCTGGTCGTCGCCCGCAACTCGTTCGGAGTCGTCGATGTCGAAGGACTGCAACGTGGCGCCGGGGACAAGCTGGTCGATTTCGCCCCGAGCGTCCTCTACGACCCCGGGTTCAACAAGACCCAGGCCAAGAAGATCGAGACGTTCGCGACGGAGAAGTTCCGGGCGCTGCCGCCGGACAAGTTCGGCGAGATGCTCTATTCGGCCATCGAGCAGGACGCCTGGCTGCTGTACGCCCACGGCGGACTCCTGGGCATCCTCGTCGGCGCCGTCCACATCCTCGTCTTCGGTGCCTGACACCCCGACCGAAAGGGCCGCCATGGCGTCCTATTCCAGAATCGTCGTCGGCACCGATGGGTCCGACGAGGCGACCGACGCGGTCAGCGTCGCCGGCGTGGTGGCGGCCGGCCTCGGTGCGCCGGTCACCGTCGTCACCGCGTGGAAGCCGAGCGTTTCGGTACCGGGCGGACGGGAACAGCCGTGGGCCGATCTGACGGCCGAGGGCGCCGACGTCGATCTCACCGCGCTGGGCGTCACGACGATCGAGAAGATTCCGGTGAAGGGCAGCGCGTTCGACGCCCTCGTCGACGCCGCCGCGCAGACCGAGCGGCCGCTGATCGTGGTCGGTGCGGCGGGTCTCGGCCACACGTCCAGCAGGTTCTGGGGGAGTACCTCGAACGAACTGTCGCACCACAGCCCCGTCGACGTGTTGTTCGTGCGCAAGCCGGTCGCGGCCGTACAGACGATCGCCCTGGCCACCGACGGCTCCGACACCTCGGTGCGTGCGGTCCGTGCCGGGTACGACCTGGCGGCCGCACTCGGCGCCCGGCCGATCCTGGTCACGGTCGCCGGCGACCCCGCTGCGGCCGAGGAGACGCTGAACGCCGTCGAAGGCCTACTGGGAATCACCGGCTCGTTGGAGCGGCTGGCGCTGGTCGGCGACCCGGCTGACGTGCTCGCGGCCGCCGAATACGACGTCGTCGTGATCGGGAATCGGGGCATGGCGGGCTTCGCCCGGGTTCTCGGATCGACGGCCAACACCATCACTCATCGGGCGACGTCCAACCTGCTCCTGGTCAACACGTCACCGGCGGCTGAGTAGCCTGCTGTTTCAGCCCACAGCGAGTTCGCCGAATCCGGCACTGCCCCACCCTTGAGCGCTAGCACTCGCGTGTATAGAGTGCTAGGTGGCACGCGGCCAACCGCGCTCCGGCACCCGCGACGACGGTGTGTGGTCAGGACGCTTGCCGAACAACCTGGCATCCGGGGATTGGCCCTGGATCGACATACCAACCAAGTGGAGGGCTTCCATCGTGGCAGTCAACATCAAGCCACTCGAGGACAAGATCCTCGTTCAGGCCAACGAGGCCGAGACCACGACCGCTTCCGGTCTGGTCATCCCTGACACCGCCAAGGAAAAGCCGCAGGAAGGCACCGTCGTCGCAGTTGGCCCCGGCCGCTGGGATGAGGACGGCGAGAAGCGGATCCCCCTGGACGTTGCCGAGGGCGACACCGTCATCTACAGCAAGTACGGCGGCACCGAGATCAAGTACAACGGCGAGGAGTACCTGATCCTCTCTGCCCGCGACGTGCTGGCTGTCGTTTCCAAGTAAGCATTCGTGTCCCGCCCCGGAAATCCCCGTGCCCGCACGGTGATATCCGGGGCGGTATGCGTATCAGCGAAAGGCTCTAATGAGCAAGCTCATTGAATTCAACGAAGCTGCGCGCCGGGCCATGGAAGCCGGTGTCGACAAGCTCGCCGACGCAGTCCGCGTGACCATCGGCCCGCGCGGCCGGAACGTCGTGCTGGCCAAGGCCTTCGGTGGCCCGCAGGTCACCAACGACGGCGTCACCATCGCCCGCGACATCGACCTGGAAGACCCGTTCGAGAACCTGGGCGCCCAGCTGGTCAAGTCCGTCGCGACCAAGACCAACGACGTCGCCGGCGACGGCACCACCACCGCCACCGTGCTGGCCCAGGCCATCGTGAAGGCCGGTCTGCGCAATGTCGCGGCCGGTGCCAACCCGATCGCGCTCGGCGCGGGCATCTCGAAGGCCGCCGACGCGGTGTCCGAGGCCCTGCTGGCCGCGGCCAAGCCGGTGTCCGACAAGACCGCCATCGCCCAGGTCGCGACCGTTTCGTCGCGCGACGAACTGATCGGTGAGCTGGTCGGTGAGGCCATGACCCGCGTCGGTGCCGACGGCGTCGTCACCGTCGAGGAGTCCTCGACCCTGAACACCGAGCTCGAGGTCACCGAGGGCGTCGGCTTCGACAAGGGTTTCCTGTCGGCGTACTTCGTCACCGACTTCGACTCCCAGGAAGCGGTCCTCGAGGACGCGCTGGTGCTGCTGCACCGCGACAAGATCAGCTCGCTGCCCGACCTGCTGCCGCTGCTGGAGAAGGTCGCCCAGGCCGGCAAGCCGCTGCTGATCATCGCCGAGGACATCGAGGGCGAGGCCCTGTCGACCCTGGTCGTCAACGCCATCCGCAAGACCCTCAAGGCCGTCGCGGTCAAGGCGCCGTTCTTCGGTGACCGTCGCAAGGCGTTCCTGGAGGACCTTGCCGTCGTCACCGGTGGCCAGGTCGTCAACCCCGACGTGGGTCTGACGCTCCGCGAGGCGGGTCTCGATGTGCTGGGCACCGCCCGCCGCGTCGTCGTCACCAAGGACAGCACCGTGATCGTCGACGGCGGCGGCACCGCCGAGGCCATCGACGGCCGCAAGGCGCAGCTGCGCAGCGAGATCGAGGCCTCGGACTCGGATTGGGACCGCGAGAAGCTCGAAGAGCGCCTCGCCAAGCTGGCCGGCGGCGTGGCCGTCATCAAGGTCGGCGCTGCCACCGAGACCGACCTGAAGAAGCGCAAGGAAGCCGTCGAGGACGCCGTCGCCGCCGCCAAGGCTGCGGTGGAAGAGGGCATCGTCACCGGTGGTGGCGCCGCTCTGGTCCAGGCTCGTTCTGCACTGGACGGCCTGCGCGGCTCGCTGTCCGGCGACGAGCTGATCGGCCTCGAGGTCTTCTCCTCGGCGCTGTCGGCCCCGCTGTACTGGATCGCCACCAACGCCGGCCTGGACGGTTCGGTCGTGGTGAACAAGGTGTCCGAGCTGCCCCTCGGGCAGGGCTTCAACGCCGCCACCTTGACCTACGGTGACCTGCTGGCCGACGGCATCGTCGACCCGGCCAAGGTGACCCGGTCCGCGGTGCTGAACGCCGCTTCGGTGGCCCGGATGATCCTGACGACCGAGACGGCCGTCGTGGAGAAGCCGGCCGAAGAAGCCGATCATGGGCACGGCCACCACGGTCACGCCCACTAGGTAGTTGCAACGAAACGCCCCCGGTCCTGTTGGGCCGGGGGCGTTTTCGTGTTTTGGGGCGGTCTCTGCGAATAAGCCTCGCTCCGCACAACTTGCGCCGACCTTGAACGCCTCGGCTGCGTGATGCGGGTTGTAGGTCGACGCGAGCGTTTCGCCGGCCCACGCCGCCATCTCGTGGTTATTGCTGTACAGCCACCAGGACGGCTTCCCAGCCTGGGTGCTTGACAAGTAACCAAATCAACTGCGCTGCAAAAGGTTACGCACTTGGGCGACGCGGTCTGTTTTCAACAGGCGGAGCCGAATCGGCGGGCTGTGCGCCATAGCCTGGCAGGAGCGTCAGGGCGACGTCTATAGTCCCAATCGCGTCTCCTGTTGCGGCTTTTCCGCTTGTGCTGCAGGGCCTTCTGTTTGCCGGTAATTTCTGTGAAGTTCCGTGCCAGCCACTCGCGTGCCTGTCACAATCTCGTCGTGGCATGTGGGGGAGTGGCGCGTGGGTAGCTGGGAAGTACCGACGTTTGTGGTCACGACGGCGAGCGCCGTTATCGCGTACCTAGCTTGGCAGCACCCAGTTTCGCCGGAGAAGCCGACTCCGGCGGCTTCAAGCCAGACCGCGCAGGCCGCGCCAAATAGTTGGCCGGCGTCGCCTCCGCCGCTGGTAACGGGGGCGGACATTAGCCAATCTCACCAGACCTGCGACAACGGATATTCGAACGGCGGCGTGCGGGCTGGTCGAGGCACCGTCGAGACCTCGTGTCAGTTCGTCAGGAACGTACTCAACACGTATGTGTCGACGGGTGGGCTGTCGACGAGCTATCGAACGCTATCGGTACCGGGCGCCGTCAGCTGTACCACTGTTCCTGGCGCAGTGTGCGACGGTGAGAACTTCCGTATGAACTGCCAAAGTGACCAACAGTGGGTCTCGTGCAGGGGTGGGCGCAATGCGATCGTCTGGCTCTGGTGACCAGTCCCGGTTGCTGATCAGGTGATCGCAGTAGCTCCAGCTCACAGCGCACCACTTCGATGGCTTCCAACGCCTTCGGATCATCCGGGTCCATGCCTTAGGCGCGGATCGCTTCGCGTTCGATTTCGTCCGTGCGGATTTAGAAGAGGCCTGAGCGTCGTGGACAAGGCGGCTGAGGAAGCCGATCACGGGCACGGCCACCACGGTTACGCCCACTAGGTAGTTGCAACGAAACGCTTCCGGTCCTGTTGGGCCGGGGGCGTTTTCGTGCAAGCGCCGGCCGACGGAGCGCTGTCAGCCGAAGACAAGTTGTCGCTGCCCGAGCGCGGCGACGCCGTCATGTGCGAAACCCGCCCAGAGGAAACGCATCTGACGCCCGAGGTTCTCGTCGACGGTGCGCGGCTCAGGGCCGAGCATCGGAGCGTCCGTCCACGCGCCCACTGCGCCCAGGAGTAGCGGAAGCTCGATGCAATGGCAGGCGCCCAGTGGCGCTCGCGGTGGTGCCCAGTCGACTCGGAAGGTCGCCGATCGTCCACCCGCTCGCTGCCAGGTCTGCGCCAGATCGATTGCCGGCCTGCCGAATTCGGTGCGGGTCAGGTTGCGCGCGATCACCGCGGCGAGCGCCGTGCCGAGCGGTCCGAACCGTTGGAGGCGGGCGCCGCGCGGATCCATCGACACGAAAGGCCGGCCGTCGTCGCGGGTGTAGCCGACCAGGATTTCGACACGCCTAGCTGCGTCGGCGATCTGCGGTTCGAACTGTTCGGCGGAAACCAGCGGTGCGTGACCGAGAATCGGTGCGTAGGCCATCATGCCGAGCCGGCCGAACGGCTGGGCGGCCACCAGTGCGGCAACCTGCGCCTCGAGCAGCTGCTGAATGTCGGCCTCCATGGCCGGGACGCCCGCCAACGACGCCAGCGCCGCGTTCGTCATGGCAGCGGCCAGGGCGGACCGCTCACGCGGCAGGCCGAGCGGTGCGCTCTGCAGGATGGCCCGGGTGAACAGGCCGGCTGTCTCCGGGCACAACATCAGTGACATGACGGAATCTCCGCCGGCTGATTGGCCGAACACCGTGACGCGCTGGGGATCGCCGCCGAACGCCGAGACGTTGTCGCGAACCCATTGCAGCGCGCAGATCTGGTCACGCAGCCCGAGGTTCTGTGTGTGCGGGTCGTGGATGTTCAAGTACCCGAAGATGCCGAGCCGGTAGGTGACGGTCACGACGACGACCCGACCCTCGGCCACCAGCGCCAGCGGGTCGTACTTCGGGGATTCACCGCCTCCCGACACGTAGGCACCGCCGTGGAACCACACCATCACCGGCAGTCTTTCGGCATCCGCCGGTGCGAAGACGCTGAGCACTTGGCACTGCTCGCTGACCGGGAGGCAGTCGACCACAGGGCCGGTGACGGGCTGCAGACGCGATGGCAGTTGAGGACACGCGGGCCCGCGCTCGGTTCCGTCGATCACCTCCGCGCCGGGAGAGACCACTTCCGGGTCGGCGAACCGGTCGGCGCGGGCATAGGGGATGCCGCGCGCGACGACCATGCCGTCGTTTTCGATCGCCTGCAGGGTGGTGCCGCCGATGTCGATGCGCTTGGCCGCCATCGGCTCACAATATGAAGGACCCCCGATCCGTGCGGATCGGGGGTCCTTGGTCGGCCGGTCAGAACGCCTGGTCGACGAAACCGTTGCTGGTGTTGGCGTTGTCGTGGTTGTCGACGCTGTAGTGGGGACCGATCGGGGTTCCGGTGGTGGCCTGCGCGGGGACGGCCAGACCCAGGACGGCGGCGGTCATGCTGGATGCGATCAGAGTGGCAAAGCCGAACTTCTTCATTTTGAACCCCTTTTTCGGTTGTTGTGGTGCTCTGATGGTTGAAACCGGTTGTGCGGCAGTGCCATTCCGATCGGCAGGATTTGATGCACGGTTGGCAGAATTAAGTCTTTTGTGACGGACGCGGTAGCCGTAGAGGGAATATCTGCGATTTGCCTGCACCGTCCTCACCGCCGGCGCGATGCTCTGCGTCAGAGGAGGGCGACATGACCGAGACGCCGCCATCGCTGTACCGGCGGCTGGGCGGCTACGACGTGATCGCGGCGATTATCGACGACATGTTCGCCTTGTTGCGAGCGGACCCGGCATTCGCGCGTTTCGGGTCGGGCCGCAGTACCGATTCCCACCTGCGGACCCGGCAGTTGCTCGTTGATCAGATGTGCGAGCTGACCGGCGGGCCGTGCCACTACATCGGCCGTGACATGGTGACCTCCCATGCGGGACTGGCGATCTCGGCCGCGGAATGGGACGCCAACATGAAGCACGCCGACGCCGCGTTGCTCAAGAACGGCGTGCCCGACGCCGAAAGAGCGGAATTCCTGGCGCTTTTCGAGCGCTACCGCGGCGACATCGTCGAATAGCGACTGGGCGGCTGGGGTCGTCCGCGCATCCTGACACAGTGTCCTGCTGAGAGCGTCCTCGAGGCTATATACGCTCAGCGACGCTCTCAGAGTGACGTTGTGATCGAGCCACGATCTCCTTCCGGCGGAACTCAGTTACGGCAGGCCCGAGTCTCCGCTATTTTCGCCCAATGGACGCGCAAGTGGTGCGGTGCTGGGTGCAGCAGCGGCATGCCCAGCTTCATATGCGCAAGTGGATGCTGGAGTTCGACGACGCAGACTCCGAACGCGAATTTCGGGCACACGACGACGCGAACGGCCTGCGGGCGGCGACCTTCGCTCAAGTGGTCGGCGTCCTGTTCACCATCGTGTACGCGGGCGTGGACTTCCTTGTCCTGCACGGTTTCGTCCCAGGAGCCCTCATCGTCCGCGCGGTCACCATCGGCATCTTCCTGCTGGGGATCGTGGCGGTCCGCCGGATGCGGACGCTCCAGGACCATCTGCAGGTCGCCGCTGTCGTACAGCTGACGATCGTCCAGGTGCTGCTCGTACCGGTGCTCGCCAGTGTCGGAGATTTCCCGACCCAGTACCTGATGACCTCGGCCACCGTCACGCTGCTGGGCGCAGTCGGCCTGTTGCGGCTGCGGATGCACGCCGCGCTGGCCAACACCGTGGTGTTCGTCGTGGTGTGCCTGGAACTGCCGAGTGCCCGGGGGAACCTGGACGAGCTCGGCACGATGGCGCCGCAGATCGCCGGTCTGGCCGCGATCAGCGTGCTGATCGCCTTTGCGCTGGAGCGGCTGCGGCGCATCGACTTCCTCCGGCAGCGTGAGGTCGAACAGGAGCGAGCCCGGACCGAGGAGCTGCTCTACAACGTGCTGCCGGCACCGATCGCGGACCGGCTGCGCGACGGCGCGCTGACGATCGCCGACTCGGCGCCCAGTGTCAGCGTGTTGTTCTCCGACATCGTGGGCTTCACGCCGCTGTCCGAGACACTGACACCCGAGGCGCTGGTTCAGCTGCTGGACACGATGTTCCGTGCCTTCGACGAGCTCTGCGACCGCCGCGGCATCGAGAAGATCAAGACGGTCGGTGACGCCTACATGGCGGTGGCGGGCCTGCCCAATCCCGACGAGGACCACGCCGCCTCGATGGCCGAGCTGGCCCTCGATATGCAACGCACCGTCACGGGGCTGTCATCGAACTGGCCGAGTCCTATCTCGATGCGAATCGGCATCTCGTCGGGTCCGGTGGTCGCGGGCGTGATCGGGCAGCGCAAGTTCATCTACGACCTGTGGGGCGACACCGTGAACACGGCGAGCCGCATGGAGTCCAGTGGCCGCCCGCACCGCATCCAGGTATCCGCGTCCACGCACGCGCTGCTGGCGCACCGCTACGCATTCAGCGACCCGCAGGTGGTCGAGGTCAAGGGCAAGGGACGCATGACGACGTACTTTCTGGAGGGTGCTCGCTGATGAGTGAACCGCTGCTGCTTCACCACCGCGATGACCGTGGTGTCGTGACGCTGACGCTGAACCGTCCACAGGCCTTCAACGCCCTGTCCGAAGTGATGCTCACGGAACTGGGGGAGGCCTTCGCCGCGCTGGCAGGCGACGCGACGGTGCGGGCCGTCGTGCTCGGGGCATCCGGCAGGGCTTTCTGCGCCGGTCACGACCTCAAGGAAATGCGCGCCGAACCGTCGCTCGAGTACTACCAGGACCTGTTCGCCCAGTGCACGGCGGTGATGCTGGCGATCCAGCGGTTGCCGGTCCCGGTGATCGCGCGGGTTCAGGGCCTGGCGACCGCGGCCGGCTGTCAGCTCGTCGCGATGTGCGATCTCGCGGTGGCAAGCCACGACGCCCGCTTCGCCGTCAGCGGCATCAACGTCGGATTGTTCTGTGCCACACCGGGAGTCGCGCTGTCGCGCAACGTCCCGCGGAAGGCCGCCTTCGAGATGTTGGTGACCGGGGAGTTCATCTCGGCGGACGAAGCCAAAGTCCTCGGACTGGTCAACCGGGTGGCGGCCCCGGAGGCACTCGACGACGAGGTCGAGGCGATCGTCGCGAGCATTGTCGCCAAGCCTGCCGTTGCCGTCGCGATGGGCAAGTCGTTGTTCTACCGCCAGCTCGAAGTCGGGATCGAAGCCGCCTATACGGACGCCGGAAACACGATGGCCTGCAACATGATGGACCCGAGCGCACTCGAAGGCGTGCTGGCGTTCATCGAGAAACGCCCAACCAAGTAGTTGACGGCTCGGCCGCCCGCGGCGCACTGTGATGTGAGTCATATTTCTATCTGGACACATCGGGGCAGAGAGGCGGCCGCTCGTGACCACGAAGGACAAGTACACGGAAGTGCCCACGCCGTACTCCTGGGACGTCGCGAGCGGCGGGGACGCACGCTTCACCTGGGAATATGACGATGGCCGTGGGCGCCTGCTGAACCTGTACCAGAAGGGCAAGGACAAGCAGTGGGACGCGCAGTCGCGTATCGACTGGTCGCTGGATGTCGATCCGATGAACCCGATCGGCCTGCCCGACGAGTTCCATCCGCTGTTCGGCAGCCCGATGTGGGAAGCGGCCGACGAGAAACGCCGCGCCGAGATGAAGCGCCACTCGCAAGCCTGGCAGTTCTCGCAGTTCCTGCACGGCGAGCAGGGGGCGATGGTGTGTGCGGCGAAGATCGTCGAGGTCGTCCCCGATCTCGATGCGAAGTTCTACGCGGCCACGCAGACGATGGACGAGGCACGGCACGTCGAGACGTTCTCCCGGTTCCTGCAGGAGAAGGTCGGTCTCGTCTACCCGATGAACAAGAATCTGAACCTACTGCTGGAGGACACCCTGCGGGATTCGCGCTGGGACATGCCCTACCTCGGTATGCAGGTGCTCATCGAAGGACTCGCGCTCGCCGCGTTCGGGGTGCAGCGCGACTTGGCGGCGCCCGGGTCGTTGGCCAAGCAGGTACTGGCCTACGTGATGCAGGACGAGGCCCGGCATGTGGCGTTCGGCCGAATCTCATTGAAGGACTACTACTCCGGGATCACCGAAGCGGAGCGGAGCGAACGCGAAGAGTTCGTCGTCGACGCCTGCTATCTGATGCGGGACCGGTTCCGCGGCGAAGAGGTCTTCGAGACCCTCGGGCTCGACGTCAAGGCATGTGCCGAGTGGGTCGATACCTCGGCGCCCATGATGAAGCAGTTCCGTGCGCATCTGTTCAGCCGAATCGTGCCCATTGTCAAGGACATTGGGCTGTGGGGGCCTAAGGTGCAGCAGGCGTTCGCCGATATGGGCGTGCTGGACATGGCCGGCTTCGACATCGAGTCGATGATGAAGGCCGACGAGGATCAGGCCGAGGCGCTCGACAAGGCCCACGCCGAAATGGCTGTCCGGGCAGCCGAAGTCGACGAGATCATCACGCAGGCAGCGAGCTAGTCGGCCGCAACGACGTGGAGACGTGCACCGACGAGGTCAGTGTCCGGTGCACGGGACAGCGCTCGGCGATGGCCAGCAGCTTCTCCCGCTGTTCGTCGTCGAGGTCGCCGATCAACTCGATATCGCGATCGATGTGGTCGACCATGCCCTGCTGCGTCTCGCACTCGGCGCAGTCCTTGGCGTGAATCCGCGAGTGCCGCAACGACACCCGCACCTGCTCGAGAGGCAGTCCCTTCTTGTCGGCGTACATCCGGATTGTCATGGAGGTACACGCGCCCAGGGCGGACAGCAGGAGGTCGTAGGGTGACGGTCCCGCGTCGTCGCCGAACGGACGTGGCTCGTCGGCGATCAACCGGTGCCCGCCGGCGATGATCTCCTGCGTGTACTTCCCCGCGCCGTTCTCGGCGACGGTGACGGTGCCTTCGGGTGATGTCGGAGCCTGGCCGGGCTGTGGGGTCGTCATGGAAGTCTCCTCCTCGAGATGGGGTTTGCGGCGTGGTCGGTTGGCATCACATTCGTTCGACCCATTGGGCTCGGGACGGGCCCGGCTCGAATGCCCCTGTGAAGTACTGGGTCTCGCGCACGACCTCGGGGCCGGAGAACTCCATGATGCTCACGGTATAGAACGGTTGGTCGTCATACGTCATCACGAGCTCGGTGAGCCACAGCTGGCCAGAGCCGACGATGCGCCGCACCTGGAAATGCTTCGCGTTCGGCTGTGCCGCGCGCGATGCCTGGATGTTCTGCCGCCCGCGGATTCGCTCACCCGACTGCGGATACTCGAGAACTGCATCGTCGCGGTAGATTTCGTGCTCCGCCACGAAGTCGTTGACGTCGGACGCGGCCCAGTGCCGCTGCAGTGCGGCAAGTAAGTCGTCGTCTCGCATCGGTGTTCTCCCTCGTGCTTCGGCGACGACGTTAGCCGCGGGATCCCGATTCCGCTGCCGCCTTCGTCCAACCGGCGGTTGAGGCGCTCACAGTGCCGGCGGCTAATCGGTGTCGGACAACGGGGCCAGGATCAACCGGCAGGCCAGCTGAATTTCGTCTTCGGTCTCGTCGGCGGAGATTCGCCCGTTCATGCTGGACTGCAGGATGCCGTGCCACGTGTGCTGGACCAGTCGCATCAACGAAATATCTTGTGGCCCTGGATCGTCCACGCCGCAGATGGTCAGCAGCATGCTGCGGACCTGGCGGTCGATGTGCCCCACCTCGGCCACGGCCGTCGCATCGGCGGTGTTCAGTGAATTGAGCATGGCTGCGGTCAGGTGCGGTTGGCGCAGCATCGGACGGGTGGCGCGGGACAGCACGTCGAACACGCGGTCGGCCGCGGTGCCGGCCGGGGCCTTCCGGCGGTCGATACCCTCCTGCATCCGGTCCACCCGGTCGGCCATGAGGCCGACGAACAAGTGGGTCTTGGACGGGAAGTAGCGGTACAGCGTGCCGAGGGCGACCCCGGCCGCGCGGGCGACTTCGTTCATCTGAACCTGGTCGGCGGGCTTCTGCGCGGCCAGGGCTGCGGTGGCCTTGAGGATCGCGTCGCGCCGCTGCTGCTGCACGGCGGAGCTGGGCTCGGCGGCCGGGCGGGGTTCGGCGATTCTTGCCAAGGTGCAGCTCCTTTTTGGGTCTGGAGCGAATTCTAGTTGTTCGGTAGAGTCCCGAAACTGAAATTGATTCTAGTCATCTTGGAGGTCTGGACATGCCACGCTTCACCCGCGACGAGCTGATGGCCGCGCTCGATCACTACACCAAGGTCGTCGAGGTCTGTTCGAGCACGGGGGATTGGGCGCCGTTCGCCGATCTGTTCACCGAGGACGTCCACTACATCGAGCACGCCTACGGCGAGATGCACGGCCGCGAGGCGGTGCGCGAATGGATCGTCGGCGTCATGAAGCCGTTCCCGCACATGCGATTCCCGCACACCTGGGTCGCGATCGATGAGGAGAACGGCGCGATCGTCACCGAGATCATCAACGCCCTCGACCACCCGACCGAGCCGGGCAAGGTATTCGGTTTCCCCAACATCACCCGCCTCGTCTACGCGGGGGACAACCTGTTCTCCTCGGAGGAGGACGTCTACAACCCGGTCCGGGACGCGCCGCGTGCCGTCGGCGAGTGGCTGCAGGCCGGCGGTGTCATGCAGGCCGAGCCGATGGCCGCCAAGCATGGCTGACGCCGTGAAGCTCATCTACGCCCTGTGGGGCGCGGGTCTGGACACCGCCCTGCATTCGACGCAATTGCACGTGCTGTTGCAGGCGGCGGGTGTGAACCGGTTGCAGATCAACGTCGACGATGCCGACGTCGAGGCCGCCATGTTGCGCATCACCACGTTCGACAACCCGGTCCCGGCGGTGGTCAGTGTGTGGACCGACGCCGGTGTCGATCCGGACCCCATCTCCGATCTGCTGGCCGCGATCTCTCAGCGCAGCGCCGGCTGGGAGGTCGAGGAGACGGTGCGGCTGGAACCGCCCGTCGTGGAAAACGGTGTCCGGACATTGGCCTTGGCACAGCTCGGCTTCCTGCGCATCCCGGCGGACCTCGACCCGGCCGACTGGCTCCAGATCTGGCAGGGGCAGCACACCAGCGTCGCGATCGACACCCAGGACACGTTCGGCTACGTGCAGAACCGCGTCCTGCGGACGGTGCACGGCAGCGAGCGGGTCGACGCCGTCGTCGAGGAACTGTTCCACATGGCGGCCATGACGGATGTGCACGCGTTCTACGGCAGCGGGGGAGACGACGAGGAACTGCAGCGGCGGATGACGCTCATGGTCGAGAGCGTGATGCGCTTCGGCGCCCACACCAACCTCGACTCGGTGCCGACGAGCAGGTACTGCTACGCGCTCTAGGCGCCGTGGATGAGGTCGCGGATGTCGCCGTCGACGGATTCGTCTGCCACGAAAAGCAATTCGTCGCCGTCCTCGAAGCGGTCCCCGGATTTGGGCACGATGATCCTGCTGCCGCGCTGCACCGTCACCAACAGTGTGTTCGGCGGCAGGGTCATGTCCCCGATGGTGCGTCCGATCAGCGGGCTGTCCGGCGGCAGCGTGAACTTCGTCAGGTTCGCGTGCCCCTGACGTAGCCCCATCAGCCGCACCAGGTGGCCGACGTCGATGGCGCCCTCGACGCCCGCGGCCATCGCGTGCGGTGTGGACACCGCGACGTCGACGCCCCAGTCGTCTGTGAACAACCACTCATTGGCGACGTTGTTCACGCGCGCCACCACCCGCGGGACGCTGAACTCGGTTTTCGCCAACAGCGCCATCGCGAGGTTCGCCTTGTCGTCACCCGTCGCGGCGATCACGACGTCGCACATCTCGATGCCGCATTCCTCGAGCGAGGCCACTTCGCAGGCGTCGGCCCACAGCCAGTCGGCCTCGGGCACCGTGTTCGGCTCGTATTTGCGGATATCGCGTTCGATCAGGAGAACCTTGTGCCCGTTCGCGACGAGTTCCTGTGCCACCGACCGGCCCACCGCGCCGGCGCCGCCGATCGCCACGCGCATGCCCCGGGTGCTCACGCAGTCATTGTCGCCTACCGCCGCCCGCAGCGAGTTCCCAGATACATTTGCTTCGGCCGCACACCGGAATGGGGGATTGATGACGCTCGAGCAGCTGAACCGGGTGCTGCTCGTCGGGGCGCTGGTGCTGTTGGCGAGCATCGTCGCCACGCGACTCGCGAACCGCGTCGGTCTGCCCAGTCTGCTGCTGTTCCTCGGTCTCGGCGTGCTGGTGGGCGAAGACGGCATCGGGCTGCGGTTCGACGACGTCGCGCTGGTCCGGGACCTGGGGACCGCGGCGCTGGCGATCATCCTCATCGAAGGTGGTCTGACCACCAAGTTCAGCGACGTCCGCAAGAGTTTGGCGCCGGCCGCGGTCATGGCCACCGTCGGCGTGGCCGTCAGCACGGCCGTCACCGCGGCAGGCGCGCATCTGCTGTTGGGCATGGACTGGCAGCTGGCGCTGCTGCTGGGGGCCATCGTGTCGTCGACCGACGCCGCCGCGGTGTTCTCCGTGCTGCGCGTGCTGCCGTTGCCCCGGCGCCTGGCGGGTCTCCTGGAAGCCGAATCCGGTCTGAACGACGCCCCCGCCGTCATCCTCGTCCTGATGTTCAGCGTGGTTCCGCTGGCCTTCCATCCGGTGCACGGGCTGGTCGACCTGGTCTACGAGCTGGCGGTCGGCGCGGCGATCGGCCTGCTGTGCGGCTACCTCGGTGCCGTCACGCTGCGCCGGATCGCACTCCCGGCGTCGGGGCTGTATCCGCTCGCCACGTTCGGGCTGGGCACGGTGGCCTTCGCGGCCTGTGGGGTGACGCACGCCAGCGGATTCCTCGCGGCCTACCTGACCGGTCTGGTGCTCGCGAATTCCGGGCTGCCGCACCGCGCGGCCACCCGGTCGTTCGCCGAAGGGCTGGGTTGGCTGGCCCAGATCGGGCTGTTCGTCCTGCTCGGTCTGTTGGTCACGCCCGGCCAGCTCGGTGACGACCTGGTGCCGGCCGTCGTCATCGGCCTGGTTCTGCTGCTGTTGGCCCGGCCGTTGTCGGTGGTGTTGTCGCTGATCGGCTTCCGAGTGCCCTGGCGGGAGCAGGCATTCCTGTCGTGGGCCGGACTGCGCGGCGCCGTGCCGATCGTGCTGGCCACCTACCCGATCGTCACCGGAGTGCCGGACAGTCAGCGGCTGCTGAACATCGTGTTCGTGCTGGTGGTGGTGTTCACGCTCGTGCAGGGGCCGAGTCTGAAGCCGATCGCGCATCGGCTCGGGCTGATCCGTCGCGACGTCACCCGCGAGATTCAGGTGGAAGCGGCGCCGCTGGACGTGCTCGACGCGGAGCTGTTGACGCTCACGGTGCTGCCGCAGTCGCGGCTGCACAACGTGACGGTGCTGGAACTGCGGCTGCCTGATCCGAGCGTGATCACCCTGATCATCCGCAAGGGCAACACCTTTGTGCCGCAGCCCGACACGCGCCTGGAAGCCGGTGATGAGTTACTGATCGTCAGCACCAGCACAACGCGCGAGGCCACCGAGCGCAGACTGCGCGCGGTGAGCCGTCGCGGGAAACTTGCCTATTGGTTCGATGAATACGGTGAGCCGGACTGACGGCTGCGATTACTGCGCCGAAAACCGCATTCCAGCAGCGATAGCTCGGGGAACGCCCCGCTGGGATGCGGCTTCGGTGGAGATGGACTACGACGCGCGGCGGATGCCCCGCTTCAGCAACAGTTCGCGCTCACCTTCGCTGAGCCCGCCCCAGATGCCATACGGTTCGCCGACGGCCAGGGCGTGCGACCGGCATTGAGTGATCACCGGGCAGGCCCGGCACATTTCCTTGGCGCGCATTTCACGCTGGGCCCGAGCCCGGCCACGCTCGCCATCGGGATGAAAAAACACCGCTGAGTCGACGCCACGGCAAACGCCGTGCATCTGCCAATCCCACATATCGGCGTTGGGTCCGGGAAGCTGCTGAGGCTGTGGCATTGGGAACGACTCCTCCCCGCGCATCCATTTTGGAAATCTGTGGATACGCGTTGATCTGCAAATGACCCGAGAACTTGTCGCCGATGACAACTCGTGCACACAAAGTAGAAGGATTCGGCAAATTCCGTCAATAGCCGCGCTCTGTGCGAAACCCCATAAGCGCAGGTCAAGAATTTACATCACGTTCATCTGCGCGATGCCTTGGAAACGAAACAGGTGGTGGCGATATTGGCGGAACCCACCTGTTTCGGCAGTTCGCGATAGTTCGCCACGTCTGTCAATATGTGGCGGAATTGGAAGTCGTTGACATGCTGTTAACACGGCCAGCATTAATTATTAACCAAAGCTCCCGAGCTCGCACGGCGAGAGAAGGCGGCCATGCGAAGGTGCGGCATTGATACCGTGCTGACTCGATGACCGCAACCGGTACCAGCACGGGCACTGTCGACCCGCCAGCCGTCCATCTGTATGACGCCGCTTTTGGCAACAACCTGCCGTGTTGGCCGCTGCCCCCGGCGCATTCGGCCGACGAACTGTGGCTGCGCGCCGTGGCCGCCGGCGGGCAAGGGCGATACGCCGCCGCCACCGCCGATCTCGACGCCGTCGCGCGGCGAGGTCGCGGTCCGTTGCTGTCGCTGGCGCACAGCACCCGCGCGTCGTTTCTCCGGCAGCTCGGTTGGCATCGCCTCGCCCGGGTTGCCGACGGTCGGGCGTGGGCCTTGGTCGCCGATCGGCCCGATGCTGCCGAGGCGCGCGCCGACGCCCTCGTCGGCCTGGCCGCCGACGCCCTCGGGATCGGTCGCTTCGCGGTGGCGCAGCGGTTGCTCGAGCGGGCCGCGGTCGACACCGACAACAGCGGAGTACCGCGCCAGCGGGTTCGCCTGGCCTGGGTGAGCGCCGAGTTGGCCATGGTCAGTGGTCGGGGTGAGGACTCCGTCGCCCACGCCGAACGTGCCCGCGAGTTCGTCGGCGACCTCGGCTCGCCGCGCCACGCCGTGAAAACCGACGTCGTGTATTCGGCGGCGCTGTGCAGCGCCGGCCGGTTCGACGAGTCCCGCCGCATCGCCGACGCCGCTTTGGAACGCACCCAGCAGTTCGGGTTGGTGCCGCTGACCTGGGCATTGGGCTGTTTGTTGAGCGATATCGGGAGTGCCGGGCACAGCCCGGAGGCGATGGCAGAGATCCGTGACGCGGCCGCCGCCACCGTGCGCGGCCGCGGCGGGCGATGGGCGGGATGAATCTGGGAGCCCACACCAGTCATTACTGTTGTCCTGACATACCAACCACGGCACTGCCTCGTCCGTAACGCTGGAGATTGCGCCCACGATGACATTTTCGGGAGATGGTCTCGATGCTGTCGTTGCTGATGCAGTTGCCGGCAATCGCGACGCGCTCCGCAAGGTGCTGGAAACCATCCGCCCGATCGTCGTTCGGTACTGCCGTGCGCGCTTCGGGGTCGGCGAGCGACAGGGTGTTTCCGCAGACGATGTGGCTCAGGAGGTGTGTTTAGCTGTGATCACGGCGCTGCCGCGGTACAAGGACCAGGGACGGCCGTTCCTGGCTTTCGTGTACGGCATTGCCGCTCACAAGGTTGCTGACGCGCATCGTGCCGCCGGCCGCAACCGCGCTGAAGCCACCGACAATCTGCCGGACCGCCCCTCCACCGAGCTGGGCCCCGAACAGCTGGCCATCGACGCCGACTCGGCGGCCCGGATGAACCGCCTGCTGGCCGTGCTGCCCGAGAAGCAGCGCGAAATCCTGATCCTGCGCGTCGTCGTCGGCATGAGCGCCGAGGAGACCGCCGAGGCCGTCGGCAGCACCGCCGGCGCGGTCCGCGTCGCGCAGCACCGCGCGTTGGCGCGGTTGAAGACCGAGATCGGTTCGACGGAGCGCGGCCATGCCTGACTCCGGACAATGGCCGCCGGGCAGCGGCGACCCCTCGCTCAACGAGATTCGACGCGTCGACCGATTCTTCGACGCGCTCGCCGCCGACCAGCACGCGTACTCGACGGACTCCACCGAAGCCGAGCTGGCGTTCCTGCTCGCCGACTGGCGCGACAGCATCCGCGAACCCGCGGTGACGACGCCCGTCACGGCCCGCGACGCGGTCGCCGCGCTGCAGAACGGGTTGCACCGCAAGGAATCTCGGACATCGCTGACGATCGTCGGCTCGGTCGCGGCCGCGCTGCTGTGCCTGGGTGGCTTCGGCACCGCGATCTACGCTGCCGGGCCGAACTCGTCGCTGTACGGCCTGCACACGGCGATGTTCGGCGCCGAAAAGGCCAGCCGCGACGACCAGGTGATGTTGGCTGCGCAGACCGAGATGCAGCAAGTGCAGCAGCTGATCGACAACGGCCAGTGGCAGCAGGCGCAGGAGAAGCTCCAAGCGCTGAGCCCGACCGTGCAGAGCGTCGACGCCCCGGAGCACAAGCAACAGCTGATCCAGCAGTGGAATGCCTTGACCTACAAGGTGGTTGAGCAGAACCCCGCGGCGACGCTGCCCCCGCCGGGAGAGCCGATGCCGGTCCTGCCGTCGTCGCCGCTGACCCTGTTGCCGGTGCCGGTGGTGGAGACGACGTCGTCTTCGACTTCGTCGTCCAGCACGTCGACGACGACCTCGTCGACCACTTCGTCCACGACGGCCACCTCGACCGACACATCCACGACGTCGAGCAGTACGTCGACCTCGCCGTCGGAGTCGACGAGCACGTCTTCTTCTACGAGTGCGACTTCCCCGACAGAGACGGCCGGTTCTTCGTCGGCGAGCAGCTCGTCCGTCACCTCGTCACCGTCGTCCTCGGCCTCGACGGCCACCTCGGCGCCGTCGACCGTGCCGTCGACCGCGACGGCGACCGCGACCGCCACGGTGCCCTCGAGCGAGCCCGTCGTCACCAAGCCACCCACGGCGACTGCCACACAGACGGCCACGGTCGCGCCGTCGACGCAGAACCCGGCGCCCGCGCAGACCGTCACGACCGTCGCCCCGACTGTCGAAGTGCCCTCGGTGACCACACCTGCACCGACAGCCCCGGCTGTGCAGCCCACCGTGGCGCCGACAACCAAGGAAGCGCAGCCCGAGCCGACCCGGGAGCGGTCCGTCGTGACGACCACGCAGGCCCCGTCAGGATCGGGACGCGGAGAGCACTGAGGTTGTTCGGCCGTTGAGCCTGTAGCCACGGCGCTGTCTACTCGGCCTTTTGTGCCCTGAGTGCAGGGTCAACGGAATTCGCCGGGCCTCGGTCGTTGACTCTGTAGCCACGGCTCCGCCTACTCGGCTTTTTCGCCCTCAGCGCAACTTCAACGTGGCCAGACGTGACATCCAGCACGTCAACAGAAAAAATCAGCGGTAGCCGTCGTGCTCCGAGGTCGCCTCGTTGAGCGAGGCATCGGCATAACCGCGGCAGTAGTCCCACGTCACGTAAGCATCAGGCTCGGGATCGTAGGCCGGCTCGTGGGGACGGACGGTGCCGTCGACCAGCAGCTGCAGCAGGTTCGCCCGCAGCATGTCCCAGTCGTGGTAATGGTCCTGCTGACACTCGTCGCAACAGACGACGAGGCCGCGAATGCCTTTGTGTGCCAACAGTGTTTCGTACACTGCCAGATCGGCGAGATCGGCCTCGACGGCCATGCGTTCCTGCGGGTCCAGGGGTTGTCCGGGCTCCAGCGCATCCAGAACGGCCGACGGGTCCATGGGATCGTCGGCGAACGGGTCGGGTGGCAAGCCCGGCGGCAGGTGGTCACGCACAGGTCCACCCTACTTATCACCCCCGACGATGCGCCAGCCGTTACCCCGGCGAGCCGCCACAGAGTGGAGTTCGTTGCACGCAGTCTGGGCCGATAGGATGGCTTTTTAGTTCCACGACTGTGTCTGCCCTGGAGGCCCCACCCATGTCGATCGCTGAAAGCAGCGTTCCCATCTCCGTTCCGGTGCCGACCGGCGGTGACGATCCGACCAAGGTCGCGATGCTCGGGCTGACCTTCGACGACGTCCTTCTGCTGCCCGCGGCGTCCGACATCATCCCGGCCACCGCCGATACGTCCAGCCAGTTGACGCGCAACATCCGGCTGCGGGTGCCGCTGGTCAGCTCGGCCATGGACACCGTCACCGAGTCGCGGATGGCCATCGCGATGGCTCGTGCCGGCGGCATGGGCGTGCTGCACCGCAACCTGCCGCTGAGCGAGCAGGCCGCACAGGTCGAGACCGTCAAGCGGTCCGAGGCCGGCATGGTCACCGACCCGGTCACCTGCTCGCCGAGCAACACCCTGGCCGAGGTCGACGCCATGTGCGCCCGCTTCCGGATCTCCGGCCTGCCCGTCGTGGACACGACAGGGCAGCTCGTCGGCATCATCACGAACCGCGACATGCGCTTCGAGGTCGACCAGGACAAGGCCGTCGCCGAGGTGATGACCAAGGCTCCGCTGATCACCGCCCAGGAGGGCGTCTCGGCCGAGGCCGCGCTGGGTCTGCTGCGCCGGCACAAGATCGAGAAGCTGCCGATCGTCGACGGACACGGCAAGCTCACCGGGCTGATCACCGTCAAGGACTTCGTCAAGACCGAGCAGTTCCCGCTGGCCACCAAGGACAGCGACGGCCGTCTGCTGGTCGGTGCCGCGGTCGGTGTCGGTGACGACGCCTGGACGCGCGCCATGACGCTGGCCGACGCCGGTGTCGACGTCCTGATTGTCGACACCGCGCACGCCCACAACCGTGGCGTGCTGGACATGGTCGCCCGCCTCAAGAAGGCCGTGGGCGAGAAGATCGAGGTCGTGGGCGGAAACGTCGCCACCCGGTCCGCCGCTGCCGCGCTGTGCGAGGCCGGCGCCGACGCCGTCAAGGTGGGCGTCGGGCCCGGCTCCATCTGCACCACCCGCGTCATCGCCGGTGTCGGCGCTCCGCAGATCACCGCGATCCTCGAGGCGACGGCCGCGTGCCGGCCCTACGGCGTGCCGGTCATCGCCGACGGCGGCCTGCAGTACTCGGGCGACATCGCCAAGGCCCTGGCCGCCGGTGCCTCGACGGCCATGCTCGGCTCGCTGCTGGCCGGTACCGCCGAATCGCCGGGTGACCTGATCTTCGTCAACGGCAAGCAGTTCAAGAGCTACCGCGGCATGGGGTCGCTCGGCGCCATGCAGGGCCGCGGTCAGGGCAAGTCCTACTCCAAGGACCGCTACTTCCAGGACGACGTGCTGTCCGAAGACAAGCTGGTGCCCGAGGGCATCGAGGGTCGGGTGCCGTTCCGCGGGCCGCTGTCCACCGTCATTCACCAGCTCACCGGCGGTCTGCGGGCTGCCATGGGCTACACCGGTTCGGCCACCATCGAGCAACTGCAGCAGGCGCAGTTCGTGCAGATCACGGCGGCGGGCTTGAAGGAAAGCCACCCGCACGACATCACGATGACCGTCGAAGCACCGAACTATTCCTCGCGCTAACTGACAGGGAAGTCAAAGAACACATGCGTGACATGGTCGAAATCGGCATGGGCCGGACCGCTCGTCGTACCTACGAGCTGGACGACATCAACATCGTGCCGTCGCGGCGCACCCGCTCCAGCCAGGACGTTTCGACGGCCTGGCAGCTGGACGCCTACCGGTTCGAGATTCCGGTCCTGGCGCACCCGACCGACTCACTGGTGTCGCCCGAATTCGCCATCGAGATGGGCCGCCTCGGTGGCCTCGGCGTGCTCAACGGTGAAGGCCTGATCGGCCGGCACCGCGACGTCGAGGACAAGCTCGCCCAGGTGGTCGAGCTGGCGGCCAAGGAAGACGACCCGTCGGCAGCCGTGCGGCTGCTGCAGCAGCTCCACGCGGCACCGCTGGATCCGGAGCTGCTCGGCGCCGCCGTGGCGCGCGTCCGGGAAGCCGGCGTCACCACTGCGGTGCGGGTCAGCCCGCAGAACGCCCAGGCCCTGACGCCGACGCTGGTCGCGGCCGGGATCGACCTGCTGGTCATCCAGGGCACCATCATCTCGGCCGAGCGCGTCGCCTCCGACGGTGAGCCGCTCAACCTCAAGACCTTCATCTCCGAGCTGGACGTGCCGGTGGTCGCCGGTGGCGTACTCGATCACCGCACCGCGCTGCACCTCATGCGCACCGGCGCGGCCGGCGTCATCGTCGGCTACGGCTCGACCTACGGCGCGACGACCAGCGACGAGGTCCTGGGTATCAGCGTGCCGATGGCCACCGCGATCGCCGACGCCGCTGCCGCGCGGCGCGAATACCTCGACGAGACCGGCGGCCGCTACGTGCACGTGCTGGCCGACGGCGACATCCACACCTCGGGTGACCTGGCCAAGGCCATCGCCTGCGGCGCCGACGCCGTCCTGCTGGGCACCCCGTTGGCCGCGGCGGCCGAAGCGCCTGGTGACGGCTGGTTCTGGCCGGCCGCGGCGGCGCATCCGTCGCTGCCGCGCGGCGCGCTGCTGCAGGTCGCATTGGGTGAGCGTCCGTCGCTCGACCAGGTCCTCAATGGCCCGTCCGACGACCCGTTCGGCTCGGTCAACCTGGTCGGTGGCCTGCGCCGTTCGATGGCCAAGGCCGGGTACTGCGACCTCAAGGAGTTCCAGAAGGTGGGCCTCACCGTCGGTAGCTAGTACCGGCGGTAGCGAGTTAGGCATACCTTGGTAGCTGGTTACCGAGCGGTAGGTCCATACTTCTGCCATGGAGCCTGACTACGACGTCTTGATCATCGGCTCGGGTTTCGGAGGCAGCGTCAGCGCCCTCCGGCTCACCGAGAAGGGTTACCGCGTTGGAGTGTTGGAAGCCGGCCCCCGGTATTCCGACGCCGACTTCGCAAAGACCTCGTGGGACCTGCGAAAGTTCTTGTGGGCCCCCAAGTTCGGTATGTACGGCATCCAGCGGATCCACCTGCTGCGCAACGTCATGATTCTGGCTGGCGCGGGTGTCGGCGGTGGTTCGCTGAACTACGCCAACACCCTCTACATCCCGCCGGACCCGTTCTTCAACGACCCGCAGTGGAAGAACATCACCGACTGGCGCGCCGAACTGATGCCGCACTACGAGCAGGCGCAGCGCATGCTCGGTGTGGTCAAGAACCCGACGTTCACCGACGCGGACAAGATCATCAAAGAGGTCGCCGAGGACATGGGGTGCGCCGACACCTTCGTCGCGACGCCCGTCGGTGTGTTCTTCGGCCCCGACGGTGAGAAGACGCCCGGCAAGACGGTCCCGGATCCCTACTTCGGTGGGGCGGGCCCGGCCCGCACCGGCTGCATCGAGTGCGGTGAATGCATGACCGGCTGCCGGCACGGCGCCAAGAACACCCTGGTGAAGAACTACCTCGGCCTGGCGGAAAAGGCTGGGGCGCAAGTACGTCCGCTCACCACGGTCACCAGCTTCGAGCAGCGCGGCGACGGGTTGTGGGAGGTGTCGACCCGACGCACCAACGGCAAGGTGCGGCGTGGCAAGCGGACCTTCACTGCCAAGTACCTCATCGTGGCGGCCGGTACGTACAACACCCAGAAGCTGCTGTTCAAGGTGCGCGACACCGGAAAGCTGACCAAGCTGTCGGACAAGCTCGGCGTGCTGACCCGGACCAACTCCGAGTCGATCGTGGGCGCCCAGACCCGCGAAGTGCCCACGGACATGGATCTGACGCACGGCGTGGCCATCACGTCGTCGATCCACCCGACGCCCGACACGCACATCGAACCGGTGCGGTACGGCAAGGGCTCCAACGCCATGGGCATGCTGCAGACGCTCATGACGGACGGCGCCGGCCCGCAGGGCACCGACGTGCCGCGGTGGAAGCAGTTCCTGGACCAGGCCGGCGAGGACCCGCGTGAGCTGATTCGACTGCTTAACCCCAAGCGGTGGAGCGAACGCACCGTGATCGCGCTGGTGATGCAGCACCTCGACAACTCGATCACCACCTTCACCAAGCGCGGACCCGGTGGCATCCGCATCATGTCGTCCAAGCAGGGCCACGGCGAGCCCAACCCGACCTGGATCCCGGTCGGCAACGAGGCGACCCGGCGGATGGCCGAGAAGGTCGGCGGCATCGCCGGCGGCACCTGGGGCGAGCTGTTCAACATCCCGCTGACTGCCCACTTCCTGGGCGGCGCGGCGATCGGCGACAGCGCCCAGACGGGCGTCATCGATCCCTACCATCGCGTCTACAACTACCCGACGCTGTTCGTCACCGACGGTGCCGCGATTTCCGCGAATCTCGGTGTGAATCCGTCACTTTCGATCGCGGCGCAGGCTGAGCGCGCCGCGTCGCTGTGGCCGAACAAGGGGCAGGACGACGCGCGTCCGGCACAGGGTGAGCCCTACCGGCGGATCGAACCGATCGTGCCGGACCGCCCCGTCGTCCCGGCCGACGCCCCCGGCGCGCTTCGCCGGCTCCCGATCACCCCGGTTTAGCAGGGATTTGTGCACGATTTTCCGCGCTGGCCGCGGAAAATCGTGCACAAATCCCCAGGGCTCAGGCGGTATTGAACCGCCGGTGTGCGGGCGCCCGGCCCGGTGGTTGCGGCGGTGGGGGCAGTAGCGACTGCCGCGGCGTGACGTCGACGACGGTCGGCTCGCGCGTACTCAGTGTGAGGTCGGCGCCGGCATGCCGGATGTCCAGGGTGGAGTCGGGGCCGTCGCGCAGGGTGTACGTCACCTCGCTGTGCGTCGCGTCGACGGTGATCCGAAATTCCCTCCACCGCAACCGAAATCGGAGCCGGGCCAGGCTGTCCGGCAGCTGGGGGTCGAGTGCGAGGACGCCTTCGTCGTCACGCAGACCACCGAAACCCGCGACCAGCGCGATCCAGGCACCGGCCAGGGACGCCATGTGCAGCCCGTCGCGGGTGTTGTGGTGCAGATCGCGGAGATCGATCAACGCCGCCTCGTAGGCGTAGTCGTGCGCCAGTTCCAGGTGCCCGACCTCGGCGCACATCACGGCCTGCGTGCACGCGGACAGCGACGAATCGCGGACTGTGCGCCGCTCGTAGTAGTCGACGTTGTGCGCCTTCTGCCGGGCGGTGAAGGCGTGGCCCTGCCACTGCATGGCCAGCACCAGGTCGGCCTGCTTGATCACCTGCGCCGGATACAGCCGCACGTACGGGTGGTGCAGAAAGAGGGGATAGGCGGTGTCGGACGAGAACTCCCATTCGGCGAAGGTGGTGAAGCCCTCGCACTGCGGATGCACGGCGAGCTCGTCGTCGTACGGGATGTGCGCGGCGGCTGCGGCATCGCGCCAGGCGGCGGTCTCCTCGTTGGTCACGCCCATGGCGTAGGCGTTGTCGGGGTGCCGCGTGCAGGCGTCGGCGGCGACGCGCAAGTTGTGCGCCGCCATCAGATTGGTGAAGACGTTGTCGCGCACCATCGCGGTGTACTCGTCGGGACCGGTGACGCCGTCGAGATGCCAGATGCCGTGTCGGTCGTGGTGTCCCAACGACATCCATAACCGTGCCGTCTCCACCAGCACGGTCAGCCCGCAGTCGAGTTCAAGCGATTGGTCCCCGGTGGCGTTGCGGTAGCGCTCGAACGCCATCGCGATGTCGGCGTTGACGTGCCACGCCGCGGTGCCGGCCGGCCAGTAGGCCGAGCACTCGGGCCCGGATATGGTGCGCCACGGGAAGCTCGCGCCGCGCAAACCCAGTTCGGCCGCACGGCTTTTCGCCAGCTCCAGGGTCGAGGCGCGCCAGCGCAGCGCGTCGGCGACGGTATGCGGTTTCGTGTACGTGAGCACCGGGAGCACGAATCCTTCGGTGTCCCAGAAGGCGTGACCGCCATAGCCGGTTCCGGTCAGCCCCTTGCCGCCGATGCCGCGGCATTCGGCGCGCGCACTGGCCTGCAGCACGTGGAACAGCCCGAACCGCACGGCTTGCTGGCAGTCGGGGTCACCGTCGACCTCGACGTCGGCGCTGTCCCAGAAATCATCGAGATAGGCGCGCTGCAGATCCAGCAGACCCTGCCACCCGCTGTAGTGCGCGCCGGCCAGCGCACCGGCGACCTGGTCTCGCAGCGCGGGTCGCGACCGCAGACTGGACCAGCCGTAGGCCAGGTATTTCACGATGCGCAGTTGTTGCCCCGGTCGCAGCCCGCAGATCACGGTGGTACGCGCCAGATCTGGGCGTGCGTCGGTGCTCACCTCGACACGGCCCGGGACCTCGATCTCATGGTCCATCGCGGCGGCCATCATCAGGCCGCTGCGCTTGGTCTGGTGGATCAGCAGGGCGCTGTGTTGGTTGTGCTCGTGGTGGATCGGCTGCAGTGGATTGGCAAGGGCCGACGCGACGCGGGGATCCGACGAGGTTTTCGGCTGGTCCTCATTGGCAACCAACTCCGATTGCACTGTGACACGGGCGAATTCGTCGATGGCCTCGACGATGTACTCGATGGCCGCGACGCTGCGCTGGGCCAGAGAGACCAGCCGAACCGACGTGACCCGCACCTGTTTTCCGGCCGGCGACCGCCAGTGCACGGTGCGTGAGAGGGTGCCGGCGCGCAGATCCAGAATTCTCTCGTGGTCGATGAGTTCGCCGTATCGGACGTCGAACGGCTCGTCGTCGACCAGTAGTCGGATGATCTTGCCGTTGGTGACGTCGACGATGGTCTCACCGCCCTGGGGGTAGCCGAATCCGCTTTCGGCGTACGGCAGCGGCCGGGTTTCGTAGAACGAGTTGAGGTAGGTGCCGGGCAGTCCGTGCGGTTCCCCTTCGTCGAGATTTCCGCGAAAGCCGATGTGCCCGTTGGACAATGCGAACACCGACTCCGACTGCGCCAGCAGGTCGAGGTCCAGCTGCGTCTCGCGGACCTGCCATGGCTCGACGGGAAACGATTCCTGGGTGATCATCGGCGGCCTACAGCAGGTCGGCCAGGTCGCGGACCACGACGTCTGCGCCGCTGCTGCGTAGCTGCGCGGCTTGATCGGCTCTGTCCACTCCGACGACGTAGCCGAATCTGCCGTTTCGGCCCGCCGCGACACCAGCCAGCGCGTCTTCGAAGACGGCGGCCGCCGCCGGTTCGACGCCCAAGAGCTGTGCGGCCCGCAGGAACGAGTCCGGTGCCGGTTTTCCCGCGATGTGCTCGTCGCGCAGGGTCACGCCGTCGACCCGCTGCTGGACGAACCGGGACAGGCCGGTGACGTCGAGCACCTGACGGGTGTTGGCGCTCGACGACACGACCGCGACGCCGAGCCCGGCGGCGGCAACCGCCTCCAGATATCGCCGGGACCCGCTGAACGCCTCGATACCGTCGTCGTGCAGGACCTTCTGAAACATCTCGTTCTTGCGGTTGCCCAGACCGGCGACGGTCTCGGCGTCCGGCGGGTCGTCCGGGTTGCCGTCGGGGAGGGCGATGCCGCGGCTGCGCAGGAACGAGCGGACGCCGTCCTGGCGCGGCTTGCCGTCGACGTACTGCAGGTAGTCGTCGTGACTGTCGAACGGGACGAACGGTTCGCCGTCACGTTCGGCGCGGTGCCGCAGGTAGTCGTCGAACATCGCCTTCCAGGCCTTTTTGTGCACGCTCGCGGTGTCGGTCAGGACGCCGTCGAGGTCGAACAGGCAGGCGTGTACGGCGTCGGGGAGACCCAGCATGGTTGCTCTTTCGGTCGGGAGCGGTTCTGCTGTGTCCTTTCCCGCTTTTCGGCGCGGTTATGCGTCGTCGCTATGCAGCGCTGATCACGCGGCTGGGTGCGCCGTGGATGTCGACCGGGACGTCGCCGGTCAGCGTGACGCGGTGCATCAGCCGGTGCTGGCCGTCGTAGTCGTCGACGGCGCGGTGCTGGGTGGCCCGGTTGTCCCACATCGCGACGTCGCCGGGCTGCCAGTTCCAGCGAACGGTGTTCTCTGTCATGGTGATTCGTCGTTGCAGCAGTTCCAGCAGGGCAGCCGACTCGTAGCTGTCCAGGCCGACGAAGCCGCGGACGAACTGCCCGGCCACCAGGGCGCGTTCACCTGTCTCCGGGTGGACGCGCACCACCGGGTGCTCGGTGCGGAAGTCGGGCTTCTGGAACTCGGCCTGGTAGCCCTTCTGCTCGTCGGTCAGGTGGGTCGTATCCACGGTGACGTCCTTGAGGTAGTCGAACCGGTTGGAGTGCACGGCCCGCAGGTTCTCCACCAGCGCCTTGAGCGGCGCGGGCAACGCCTCGTAGGCCGCGACGGTGGAAGCCCACAAGGTCGAACCGCCGTAGGTCGGCAGCGTGACGGCCCGGAGCACCGATGCCGAGGGGTAGTCGGGCATGAACGTCACGTCGGTGTGCCAGCGGTTGGCCTTGCCGTACTCCGAGTCGATCGGGGTGATCTTCGGTGCACCGGCGCGCTTCATCGAATGATGGCCGACCAGATCACCCATCAGTTCCCCGAAGGCCTGCTGCTGCGCGTCGTCGAGGTGGTCCTGGCCCCTGAAGAAGATGACCTTGTGTTCCAGCAGTGCGGCGCGAATCTCGGCGATGGTCTCGGGGGACAGGTCACCGCCCAGCCGCACGCCGTCGATGACGGCACCGATCTTGCTGGTCAGTTTGGTGGCGTTGAGCATGACGTTCCTTTCGGCCAAAGCAACTGTAGTCAGTCGACTACAGTGCGTGGACGCTAGTGTAGCCACATGACTACAGGTGTGCCAGTGGGTCGCGACGAGGTTGTCGCGGCCGTCCTCGAGGCCGCATCGGAGCTGTTCGCCGCGCGCGGTCCCGCGGCCACGTCGATCCGGGACATCGCCGCGAAGTCGAACGTCAACCACGGGCTGGTGTTCCGGCACCTCGGCTCCAAGGAAAAGCTGGTCGGAGCGGTGCTGGACCATCTGGGGCAACGGCTCAAGGAGCTGATCGACACCGATGCACCGGCCGACGTGATCGACGCGGCGGTGGACCGGCAGCTGCGGGTGATCGCCCGAGCCGCGCTCGACGGGTACCCGGTCGGGGAGCTGCAGACCACGTTTCCCAACATGGCGCGCCTGCTCGACGAATTTCTGCCCCGGTACGCCGACGAGAATCAGGCCCGGCTCGCGGTGGGCAACATCATCGCGCTGCAACTCGGATGGCGCCTGCTCGGGCCATTCCTGCGGTCCGCGCTGGGGCTCGGCGAGATGACCGACGACGACGTCCGCACCGCGGTCGGCGCGGCCGCCGAGCGGCTGGCAGAGCCGCCGGCCACCCACCACTAGACTGAGCGGGTGCAAACACCAGCTTCACAGCCCGTTCTGGTCATCGACTTCGGTGCGCAGTACGCGCAGCTGATCGCCCGCCGGGTCCGCGAGGCTCGGGTGTTCTCCGAGGTGCTGCCGCATACCGCGACGGTCGAGGACATCAAGGCCAAGAACCCGCAGGCCATCGTGCTGTCCGGTGGCCCGTCCAGCGTCTACGAGGAAGGTGCGCCGCAACTGGACGCGGCGATCTTCGATCTCGGCGTTCCGGTGTTCGGCATCTGCTACGGGTTCCAGGCCATGGCGCAGGCGCTCGGCGGCACCGTCGCGCACACCGGCACCAGTGAGTACGGCCGGACCGAACTGAAAGTCGCCGGCGGCGAACTGCATTCGGGCCTGCCCGCCACGCAGCCGGTGTGGATGAGCCACGGCGACGCGGTCACCGCGGCGCCCGCCGGTTTCGACGTCGTGGCCACCAGCCCGGGCGCGCCGGTCGCCGCCTTCGAGGACCGGGCCCGCAAGCTCGCCGGCGTCCAGTACCACCCCGAGGTGATGCACTCCCCGCACGGTCAGCAGGTGCTCAGCCGGTTCCTGCACGACTTCGCCGGCATTGGCGCGACCTGGAACGCGGCCAACATCGCCGACCAGCTGGTCGAGCAGGTGCGCGAGCAGATCGGCGACGGCCAGGCCATCTGCGGCCTGTCCGGCGGCGTCGACTCGGCGGTGGCGGCCGCGCTGGTGCAGCGCGCCATCGGTGACCGGCTGACCTGTGTGTTCGTGGACCACGGCCTGCTGCGCGCCGGCGAGCGGGAGCAGGTCGAACGCGACTTCGTCGCCGCGACCGGTGCCAAGCTCGTCACCGTCGACGAAGCCGACCGCTTCCTCGACGCCCTGTCCGGGGTGACCAACCCCGAAGGCAAGCGCAAGATCATCGGCCGCGAGTTCATCCGGGCGTTCGAGGGCGCGGTGCGCGACACCCTGGGATCCAGCGAGTCCGAGATCGAATTCCTGGTGCAGGGCACGCTCTACCCGGACGTCGTCGAATCCGGGGGCGGCACCGGTACCGCCAACATCAAGAGCCACCACAACGTCGGCGGCCTGCCCGAGGACCTGAAGTTCAAGCTTGTCGAGCCGCTGCGCCTGCTGTTCAAGGATGAGGTGCGTGCCGTCGGCCGCGAGCTCGGCCTGCCCGAGGAAATCGTTGGACGCCAACCCTTCCCGGGGCCGGGTCTGGGTATCCGGATCGTCGGCGAGGTGACCGGCTCGCGGCTGGACACGCTGCGCCGCGCCGACTCGATCGCCCGCGAGGAGCTCACCGCGGCCGGTCAGGATCAGAGCATCTGGCAGTGCCCCGTGGTGCTGCTCGCCGATGTGCGCTCGGTGGGTGTGCAGGGTGACGGGCGGACCTACGGGCATCCGATCGTGCTGCGTCCGGTGTCCAGCGAGGACGCCATGACGGCCGACTGGACCCGCGTGCCTTACGAAGTGCTGGAACGCATTTCGACCCGCATCACCAACGAGGTGCCCGAGGTGAACCGCGTGGTACTGGACATCACCAGCAAGCCGCCGGGCACCATCGAGTGGGAGTGATCTCCCTCCGCTGACGGGTGAGGCTCAGCGCGCCGGGTCGCCCCGCCACGCGAAGCTGTTGACGTACTGGCCCATGTCGAGGGCCAGCTGCAGGCCGACCGCGGACGGTTTCCCGGAGCCGAAGTCCGGTCCGAAGCGGTGGTACGGACCTGAGGCCGCGGCGATCAGTGCCAGGTCGTTCTTGACGGCGACGAGCACCAGCAGCCGCATCCGGGAGTACTGGCGGCTCGCGCCCTGCGGATACCAGTCGGCGACGATGCCGTAGCCCGTCTGGTAGCCGACCATGGCGTTCGGAATCTCGTACGCGGTCTTGGCATCCGGATAGGTCGCCTTGACCAGTTCGGCCGCAATGTCTTTCGGTTGACGTCCGGTCGCGGGCCGGCTGAACAGCTGCAGCATCCCGCCGTCGCCGGCGAGCAGTTTGGCCAGTACGCCGTGGTCGTCCTTGGTCACTTCGTACGCCGATCCGGTCGCCGGGTAGGCGACGCTGAACGAGCCGTCGGGTGCGGTGAACCGGGGGTTGATGGTCACCGGTTGGCCCATGGGCGGATGGCCGCATTCCGGCGGGCACACGTACCGTACGGCCGGCTTCTCCAAGAGCCCGGACACCCCGACCAGGAGCGCGGCCACCACCACCGCGGCGAGGACGAAGATCAGTGTCACCTGAACGCGTTTCGTGGTCCGGGTCGGCGTCGTCGCGTAGGCAGGGGCGTGCAGCGAGTAGCCGGGGAGGAGTCCCACCGTCAAGCTGTCGGCGGGTGCCGGGCGGTCGGTGCGCTGGCTCTGCCGCGCGGCCCGTGACGATGCCCGGGTGGCGGCGCCGCAGGCCGCACAGAACGGGGCGTCGGGCACCACGTGGCCGCACTGGGTGCACAGCAGCGGCTCGTCCATGTTGTAGTCGTCGTGGGCCTCGTGCAGCAGCGCCAGGTGCAAACCGACGCGCAACGCCAGCAGCGCCACGAGGGTGAGCCCGAAATACATTGCCAGCTGGACGAACTGGGGCAGCTGGACCGCGTCGATCAGGCCGAGCAGGGCATAGACCACGGCGACGATCACCGCGATCAGGGTCAGCGTCAGCCGGACGTAGCCGCGATGTTGGTGCGCCTTGTTCGGTGGCCGGGTGAACCACAGCGCCGCACCGATGAGGCCGCCGACGGTGGCGGCGATGATGGGGGTGGCCAGGCCGCGGATGCCGGCCTCGACCAACAGGCCCTGCAGCGGGCGGTCGCGGTTGACCATGCCGGTGCCGAACTGTGGGGCCAGCCGGGTAAGGGTTGCCGCCGCGGTGAAATAGATGGCTGCGTGGGCGCCAATGGCATAGCCGTGCAAGGCTTCTCGATGGCCGGGCCGGACCAGGCGGATCACCAGTGTGGGCACCTGCATCAGCAGTAGGCCACCGAGCGTGGCGCCGAGGCCGGTCCGCAGCATGCGGGCCGCCGCGATACCCGCGCCAAGTGGGATGCCGTACGACCGGGCGGCCACCGCTCCGGTGAGTAGCGCCCACCCGACGCCCAGGGCGACGGCGAGACCGGCGGTCAGCCAGAGGTTGCCCCGCGGTGCGTCCTGGTTGAATTCGGATTCCCGGAGATAGATTCCGAAGATCACGGGCAGCCCGAGGACGGCGACGGCGACGAGCGCGCCGGGCAGGCGGAGCATCGCGGTGGCGACCAGGGCGAGCACCAGGGCGACGAGCCCGAGCATGAACGACGTGCGCGACCGAGGGGACAGGTGCGGGAACAGCGAGCTGGTGATCGACAGGCGAAGCAGATGCTGGCCGGGCGCGGCGCTGAACGACCGCGCGCGCAACCAATGCGGTCCGTCGTGGCGGTGTTCGCTCAGCGGCGCGCCGCACAGCCCGCAGTACTCGCCGGCCGGGACGTCCAGCTGGCAGACCTCGCACTCCATCATCGGCCGGTCTTCGAGCTGGGTGGTCATTGCGTCACCTTCTGCAGCAACAACAGGTTTTCCGCCAGGTTCTCCACGTTCGGGGTGCCGAGGCCGCTGACCAGGTCGTAGCCCGGGCCCGCGGTGTCAACGGCGTTGCCGCCCAAGGTGATATCGCGGAATGCCGGTCGTGGGGCGCCGGTGGCGATCCGATACAGCAGCGGGTTGAGCGCACCGATCGGACGTCCGCCGTTGGCGGTGAGGTATTGCGTCATGACGGCCGTCAGCCCGGCCCAGATCGGTGCGGACTGCGAGGTGCCGCCGCCGACGACCACCTCCTTGTCCACCACGATCCGTACGCCGGTGTAGGGATCGGCGACGGCCGAGATGTCCGGCGTCATGCGCTTTCCGGCGCTGCGCTTCGGGTCGACCTGGTTCGCCGCGGCCGCCTGCCAGCGTGGCTGCTCGAACAGTGTGGAAACCCCGCCGCCGGTGCCCTGGGAGAGCGGGACGTTGAACCAGGCCTGTTCGTCCACCCACCTGCCGTCGGCGTCGGTGGACAGGGTGCTGCCGCCGACGTTGGTCATCTCGGGCAGCGACGCCACCGAATCCAGCCCGATGTCGGCCGGGCCGGGAGGAGAGTCCCAGTCGTCGCCGCCCTTGCACTCCAGTCCGGCCAGGTCGCCGCTGGCGTCAAATGCCGAGGTGCCGTGCGATTCTGCGGCGGCCAACGCCGAGCGGACGGGTGCGAGGTCGGCCGCGGTGGTCAGTTTGTCGCAGCCCCAGCCGATCGACAGGCTCCAGATCGCGCCGGGGAAATCACGGTCGGTCTGCTCGAACAGCTCGCCGATCTTCACGTACGCGCCGTCGCCGGTGACCGTCGGACGGGCGTTGACCACGACCAGTCGGGCGTCGGGGGCGATGGCATGGATCACCTCGAGGTCCATGGTGGTCTCGCCACGCTCGTCGCCGGGTTGCCCGCCGATGAGGGTCGGAGTGAACTTGGGTAGGCCGAAGGTGGTGGAGAACTGGTCCAGGTCGGCTTGGTCGTAGCCGTTGAAGGCGAAGACCACCACCGTGGTGCCCTTGCCCGTGTGGCCGGCGGCGCTCAACTTGTCGGCGTGGTAGGCGCTGAGCAGGTGGCTCGGGGTCAGGCCGCGTTCCGGGACACCCTGCGGCGGGTCCTGCGGTGCCGAATCGTGGTGCGGGGTGTAGCTGAGGATCCGGCCCAATTCGGCGACCGTGCCTTGTAGTTCGGTGGGGAGCTGGGGTTGCTGCGGCGCGGCGTAGAACTCCTGTCCACGCCGGCCGCGATAGTCGTGCACCTCGACCCCGAAAGCGGCGCCCATCCGGTCGGGGGCGCCTTCGACGACGGCCCAGTTGTCGCCGGGGCGCCAGCGCACCGAAAGGCGTTGCAGCTCAGCCCAATTGATCAGCGCGTCCGGTCGATGGTTCGCATCGAGCGTGGCGGTGAGCTGGACGCGCTGCGGATGGGCGGGCCCGAGATCTGTCGAGGAGGCGAGCAGCGACGCGAAGGGACCGTCGATGGTGCCCGACGGTTGGTCCGGCGCCGCGGTCGGCCGGCCCGGGGTGGGCAGGTTGATGACCACCAGCGTCAGCGTGGCGGCAAGTACCAGGGCAACCAGCCATCGCCGGTGTGGTGTCCGATTCGGCGGTGGCATGTACCAACGGTAGCGCGAACTCGGATTCTGCTGGGCCGGTAGGCAACCCGGGCCAGTTGTCAGTTGCGGTGCGTGCCCGGTGTGGCGGTGGGCGCCGGGTTGGCGGTGACCGACGGGGTGAACAGGTTGCCGCCGCCCGGGCTGATCGACTTCTCGGTCGGGGTGACCGCCGATGTGGTCGTGGTGGTGGTGGTGGTGGTGGTCGACGACGGCGTCTCGGGGGCCTTCTTCTCCTCGCCGCAGCCGGCGGTGAGGCCGATCATCGCGATGAGTGCGGTGCCTCCCGCTGCGGCGGTGACGCGGTGGACCAGACGATTCGAACGCATGATGCATGCCTTCCACTAGCGCAGCGGTCCACCAAGCCCCGAGCGGGATTTCCGGACCTATTCCAGTTACGAGCGTACAGGTCAGAACGCTGCGATGGCGGTGTTGTGGGTCACCGGCGGCTTGACCGTGTCGGTGGGTGGGTGTTTACTCACGGTATCGAACAAATATTCGAATATTGACAGTGTCCGATGGTGCGGGAGGTGTTGTTGTGGCGGCTGTGACCAGTCTGGCGAATAGCCGGATTGACCGCGCTGACCAGCTGGAACAACTCCGGCGCAAGATCGCCGAGATGTCGGGACCGGCGGGTTTGCGCGGCCGGGACCGGGGGCGGCCCGAGCCGGCTCCGAAGGTTCCCGAAAGTTTGCTGGAACCATCGGATCCGCAGTCTGAGCTGCTGCCTGACGTGTTGCCCCGCGGCACGGTCGCGGTGCTCTCGGGGGCCCGCTCGCTGCCGTTGCGGATGGTGGCCGCGGTGACGGCGGCCGGTGGGTATGCGGCCATCGTCGGTCAGCCCAAGGTCGGGCTGCTGGCCGCGGTGGAGATGGGGGCCGACCTGGAACGCATCGCGCTCATCCCGGACCCGGGGCCGGACCCGGTGGAGGTGGCCGCGGTGCTCATGGACGGGCTCGACCTGGTGCTGCTCGGCCTGGGCGGCAAGTCCGTTCCGGCCGGCCGGGCGCGGGTGGTGGCGTCCCGGGCCCGGCAGCGCGAGTGCACCCTGCTGGTCACCGACGGCGACTGGCCCGGGGCGACGGCCCGGCTGGAGGCCAGGGTCCGCGGGTACGAGGTGGTCGGCGCGGGCGCTGGGGACCCGACGCCGGGGTGCGGACGGATCGGCCGGGTACGGCTGGACACCCGGGCCCGCGGCCGCTCGATGCGCCCGCTGCGAGCGGTGGGTGGCTGAGATGTCCCGGGTACTGGCCATCTGGTGCATGGACTGGCCCGCCGTGGCGGCGGCAGTGGCGGCCGGGCTGCCGGTGACCGAACCGGTGGCCGTCACTCTGGCGAACCGGGTGGCGGCCTGTTCGGCGTCGGCCCGTGCATCGGGCGTCCGAAGGGGATTGCGGCGCAGGGAGGCTCAGGCCCGCTGCCCCCAATTGCACGTTGCCACCGCCGATCCGGCGCGGGACGCCCGGCATTTCGAGGGGGTGACGGCCGCGGTCGACGAGGTCGTGCCGCGCGCAGAGGTGCTGCGGCCGGGGCTGCTGGTGTTGCCGGTACGTGGCGCGGCCCGGTATTTCGGATCGGAGCAGACCGCGGCTGAACGATTGGTCGACGCGGTGGGTGCGGCGGGGGTCGAATGCCAGGTGGGCATCGCCGACCAGCTGCCCACGGCGGTCTTCGCGGCCCGGGCGGGACGCATTCTCGCGCCGGGTGAGGATGCGCAGTTTCTCGCCGGATTGTCCATCCGGCAGTTGGCCACCGAGCCGAGCCTGTCCGGCGAGGGCCGGGAAGAACTGGCGGACTTGTTGTGGCGCATGGGTATCCGAACCATCGGGCAGTTCGCCGCGCTGTCCCGGACCGACGTGGCGTCCCGGTTCGGTACCGATGCCGTGGTCGCGCACCGGTTTTCGCGGGGTGAACCGGCGCGCCGCCCGTCGGGGCCGGAGACACCGGCGGATCTCGATGCCGTGATGGACTGCGACCCGCCGATCGACCGGGTGGACGCGGCGGCATTCGCCGGACGCTCGCTGGCGGGCCGGTTGCACCGCAGCCTGGAGTCCGCCGGGGTGGGGTGCACCCGGTTGGCCATCGATGCGGTGACCGCCAACGGTGAGGAACTGCAACGGGTCTGGCGGTGCGCCGAGCCGCTGACCGAGGACGCCACCGCGGACCGGGTGCGGTGGCAGCTGGACGGCTGGCTGACCAGGCGGGGACTGGGCGGGGCCGGACCCACCGGGCCCATCACGGTGTTGCGGCTGCATCCGGTCGAGGTGGTCTCGGCCGCGGCGCTGCAGTTGCCGTTGTGGGGATCTTCCGGAGATGACGACCGGATGCGCGCTCGGCGGGCGCTGGTGCGGGTCCAGGGTCTGCTCGGGCCGGAGGCGGTGCAGGTGCCGGTGCTCAGTGGTGGGCGGGGGCCGGCCGAGCGCATCACGCTGACCCCGCTGGGGGATGAGGTGGTGCCGTTGAACGATCCGACCCAGCCGTGGCCGGGGCGACTGCCGGAGCCGGCTCCGGTGGTCCTGCTGGATGATCCGGTGGAACTTGTTGACGTACGCGGTGATTCGGTTCGGGTGACGGACCGGGGCATGTTCTCCACCGATCCGGTGGGGCTGACGGGTTCGGGTTATCGCGGGGCGTTGCGCTGGTGGGCGGGGCCGTGGCCGGTCGACGAACGCTGGTGGGACCCGGAGCGGGGGAAGGGCCGCACGGCACGGGCTCAGGTGTTGATCGGGGACGACGGGGAGAGTCGTGCGCTGCTGCTGTGCTACCGGCAGCGGCGGTGGTACGTGGAGGGGGTTTATGAATAGGCCGCGCTGCAGTTCGAACCATGGAGTTCCTGGGCGGGGCAGCACCCAGTGGTCGCCGATCGCTTCCTATGACGAATGTGCAGGTTTCGTTCGATATTTCGCAGGTCCACCGTCCGAAGCTGCACATTCGCCGTAGCACCCCTCAGGGACGGGTGGACTGTGGCGCCGCCGGAAGTACCCGAACCAAGCGGCATCTTCGAGGCCTGCTGGAAGAACAAAAAAAATTATGGTTGTGCACAACTGAATTGTGGGCTACAGTTCTTCACGTGGACGCACTCACCTTGGATCGCCAACTCTGCTTCGCCTTGTACTCGGCGTCGCGAGCGATGACGGCGGCCTACCGGCCGATCCTGACCGAGCTGAACCTCACCTACCCGCAGTACCTCGTGCTGCTGGTGCTGTGGGAAGAGGATCGGGTCACGGTCGGGCGCCTGGGTGAGCGGCTGCAGCTGGATTCGGGGACTCTCTCACCGCTACTGAAACGGTTGGAAGCCAATGGATTCATCCGTCGTGAACGGTCGCTGCAGGACGAGCGTCAGGTCGAGGTGACTCTGACTCCGGCCGGCCGCAAGCTCGAAGGGAAGGCTCAGTGCATTCCCCAACAGCTGGGCGCCCGGATGGGCATCACCGAGCGGGAAGCAACAGACCTGCGCGATGCGATTCACCGATTGACCGATGCGCTCACCGCATCGCACTGATTTACCGACGCAACCTGCGTCACCGGCACCAACCACCACAAGGAGATCGACATGAAGACGCTGTACACCGCAGAAGCCCTGGCCACCGGCGAAGGTCGCGACGGCCACGGCCGCACCTCCGACGGCAAGCTGGACCTGGATCTGGCCATCCCGAAGGAGATGGGTGGCAGCGGCAACGGCACCAACCCCGAGCAGCTGTTCGCCATCGGCTACGCCGCCTGCTACCACTCGGCACTGCGCTTGGTCGCCCGCGAAGCCAAGGCTGACGTCACCGATTCGTCTGTGGGGGCCCGGGTTTCGCTCGGACAGCTGGACAACGGCGGATTCGGCCTGGCGGTCGAGCTGGAGATCACCCTGCCCAACCTGGAGCACGACGCCGCGCAGGAGCTCGCGGACAAGGCTCACCAGGTCTGCCCCTACTCCAACGCCACTCGCGGCAACATCGACGTCAAGATCACCGTCACGGACGACTGAACTTCCGCCGCCGACACATTCGCGAGCAGACGTAAAACTGTCGAATTCCGTTGGAAAATGACAGTTTTACGTCTGCTCGCGGAGTCGTCTGAACACCCCTCATAGCTTGGACGCGAAGGCCCCGACCCGCTCGATGAACCGATCGAAGAACGCCACCGGGTCGACCTCGATACCGATGTGGGCATTGGGCTGGCGCCCCCAGTGTCCGCGCCAGTCGGCGACCGTCATGCCGCGCGTCAGCGTGCCCAGCAGTTCCACATCGACCGTCGCCTGCTGGTACCGGACGATGTCCGGGTCCAGCGCGACGGCCGCCGCGAGCGGATCGTGCAGGTGTGCCAGATAACCCTCGCCCTGGTCGAAATGGAACTCGAAGTAGAACCGCATGGCGTCTTCCAGCACCCGGATCAACGGGTTGGACGACGATGACCGCGTCCCACGATCGTCCAGCACGCTCATCGGGGACGACGGTCCGCCCGCTGCGGTCGCCAGCCGGCTCAGCAGTGACGGCGTCATCGCAACGTTCTCGGTCAGGTTGAGCCCCAGCACAATTGGCAGGTGGGCCGGGTCCTCCAGACCCCACGCCGCGCCCCAGACCGAGAACACCTCAGCCGCGGCCTCCGGGTCGACGCTGATGTTCCACTCGGACACCGGCGTGGTGTTGCCGCGGTAGTCGAAGGCCCCGCCCATGATCACCAGGCGTCGCAGCAGCCGGGGGAGCGACGGTTCCTGCCGCAGCGCCAGCGCGAAGTTGGTCAGCGGGCCCGTGACGAGACCGATCAACTCGCCGGGGTATTCGCGGGCGGCCTGAATCCAGGCCTCGGCGGCGTCGTACTCGGTGAGCACGCCACCGGTCTCGGACTCGGCACTGGGCTCAGGCAGTTCCGCATAGCCCAGCCCCTGCGGGCCGTGGGTGTCCTCGGCGGTGCGCAACGGCGCGACCAGCGGGACGCTCGAGCCCCTGGAAACCGGGATGGGGCCGACACCACACAGCTGCAGCAACCCCAGGTTGTTGACGCATACCTGGTCGACGGGGACGTTGCCCGCGGTGGACGCGATGCCCACCAGCTCGGCGTCGGCGCTGGCCAGCAGGTAGGCCAGTGCCATCGCGTCGTCTACGCCGGTGTCGACATCGGCAAAAACCGGCTGCACCCTGGCCTGGCCGGCGGGTAGTAAGCCCCCTGTCATGTCGCCAACCCTAAATGGCCGCGCGGGAACGGGCAGTCCGATCGCGGGCTCTGGGCCTGTTATCTATATCGCGCCATCGGGGAATGCGATGACCGACACAAAACGGATCGGCAGCCGGATCAGCCGGGTCGGCCCGTGGACGCCCTCACCGTCGAACTGCAGTGAGTCGCCGGGCTCGAGCCGGTACTCGGAATGGCCATGGCCGTAGTCCATGACGCCGTCGAGCATGTAGATGAATTCGGTCCCGGGATGCTGGAACAGCGGGTAGACCTCACTGTCCTCGTTGAGCGTCACCATCAGGCATTCCAGGCGCTTGTGCTCGCCGCGGAGCCCGCCCAGCAGTTCGTATTCGTGGCCGGCCTGTGAGCCGCTGCGGACGATCGGGGTGCCCTTGCCGGCTTTGACGAACGACGCGGGCCGCTCGGTGTCGGCGCCGCGGAACAGGTATGTCACCGGTACGTCGAAACCTTTGGACAGCAGCGCAAGGGTGCTCAGCGAGCAGGATGTTTGGGCGTTCTCCACCTTGGAAAGCATGGCCTTGGAGATGCCGATGCGGGCCGCCATCTCGCCGACCGACAGACCCGAATTGTGGCGCAGCTGACGAACATTGCGCGCGATGGCGACCTCGAGCTCGAGTTCCTCGACCTTGTCGTCGGGCCGTCGGTTACGGGTGGTGCCCGCATTGCGAAGTAGCGTTTCGTCGTTCTCCACCCGTCAACCGTAACGCATCAACGTCCACTGTCAGTAGACGGCGCGCGTTGGGATCCGTCCGCGCCGACTGGGTCTGGAGGAGATGCTGCAGGCTGTCGGCCAGGGCGACCGAGCCGGCCTCGGCGTCGGTGCTCTCGACAGCTTCGGAGGGCGCGTGGGAGACGCCGGTTGGGTTGCGCACGAACAACATTGCGGTGCTCACATGGTCCTTCAAGACCCCGGCATCATGCCCCGCGCCGGTGCCCAGTATCGGTGCGTCATCGAGCGTAGCGCTCAACCCGTCACGCAACGATGAATCGAAATCAACAGTGGCGCTGAATGATTCCTCGGTCATGGTGACACTGCAGCCTTCGCCGAGGGCGGCGGCGTTGGCGGCCTCCGCGATCTCGTGCACCAGGAACTTGGTCACCGCGTCTTCGGGGTGACGTACGTCCAGCCAGAGATCCACGCGCGAGGCGATGACGTTGGTGCCGCCGGGCACCGGGACGATCCGGCCGACGGTGGCGCGTGCGCCGCTGATGGCCCGCGCCTGTGTCTGGACTGCCGTGATCAGCCGGGCGGCGGCCACCATTGGGTCGGCCCGGTCCGCCATGAGCGTCGTGCCGGCGTGGTTGCCCTCGCCGGTGAACGACAGCCGCCACCGGCCGTGGCCGAGGATGGACGACGCGACGGCCACCGGCCTGGCCAGGTCGATCAGCCCGCGGCCCTGTTCGACGTGGAGTTCGATGAACGTTCCGATCCGCCCGAGCGACTCCGGGTCGGGCCCCAGATGCGCCGGATCGATTCCGGCGCAACGACTTGCCTCGGTGAATGTGGTTCCGCTGCTGTCGGTCAGTGATCGGGCCCGGTCCGGGTCGATCGCTCCGGTCAGCAGCCGCGAGCCCAGGCACGCGACCCCGAACCGGGAACCCTCCTCCTCGGGGAACACCGCGATGGCCCGCCGCCCGCCGACACTGCGGGCGGCCAGTAGATCGAAAGCGACCAACGCCGACGCCACCCCGAGCGGTCCGTCGTAGGCGCCGCCGCCGGGCACGGAATCCAGGTGACTGCCGGTGACGACGGCGTCGTCGCCGACTCCGCCCGACCAGGCCCAGATGATCCCGTTGCGGTCGGTCTCGATGTCCAGGCCGCGCTTTGTCGCGTGCGCGACGAACCACGATCGCAGGTCGAGCTCGGCGGTCGAGTAGACGGGTCGGGTGTAGCCGCCGCGCTGGTTGTCGACGCCGGTACCGGCGATCTCGGCAAGCAACGAGGTGACGGTGTCAGGCATGAAAGATCCTTTTTGACAGAGAGATTCGAGGTAGTCAGCGCATCTCGCCCGCACCGACGTACGGGTGCAGGCTGTTGAGCGGCTTGCCTTCGGCGAACCGTTCCAGCCGGAAGTCCGTGGCCGGGATGTCGGGATCGGTGCTGTCACCCTCGAACACCAGGTCCGCAACCAGCTCGCCGACCGCGGGGCTGATCTTGAATCCGTGGCCGGCGAAACCGGCCGCCAGGATCAACCCGTCGACCCCGCCGACTGGCGCGATCACCGGATTCCAGTCCGGCGGAACGTCATACACGCCGGCGTAGGTGTGGGTCACCGCCGGCTCGGGGAAGCCGGGGAACCGGTGCATCACCTTTTCGCCGTAGGCCAGGACGGATGCCTCCGCCGCGACATTCGAGTAGTTGTCCGGGTCGACGAACTTCTTCTGAAAGTCCGCGTGGTCGCTGTTGCCGACCAGGAACTGGCCGGAGCCTTCGACGCGGCAGTACTGCAGGCTGATCAGGTCGGAGATCACCGGCAGGTCCGGCAGAGGTGTGCCGGCGTCGACGATCAGCAGTTCCGATCGATACGCCTCGATGGGAAAGTCGATGCCCATGGCGGCCAACAGCTTTGCCGACCACCAGCCGTTGGCCACGATCACCAGATCGGCGTCGATGAGGTCACCGTTCTCCAGCATGACCCCGGTGACCTTGTCGCCGGCGGTCACGACACGGGCGACGGGCGTGTTCTGCCGGATCCTGGCGCCCGCCGCGCGGGCCGTCTGCCCGAAGTGCAGTGCCAGCTGGGTGGCGTCGGCGAATCCGCCCCGTGGTTCGTACGATGCCAGTGCCACATCGGACGTTTCGAGCATCGGCCACAGTTTCTGCAGGGTGTCGGCGTCGATCAGTTCGACCTCGACGCCGAGCGATTGGTGCATGGCCGTGTTCGCACTCAGCGCATCGACGTTGTCCTCACCGACCAGCACGGCGTAGCCGACCTGGCGGAACCCGACGGCGTCTCCCAGCTGTTCGATCACCGGCAGGCTGCGCCAGGCCATTGCGGCGATCGATGGCACACCGTAGTGGGCGCGAACGATGCCCGATGATTTTCCGGTTCCACCGCTGGCCAGCTGATGCCGTTCCAGTACAAGGACATCCGTGAGTCCGCGCTCAGTGAGGGAGTTCGCGATGGACAGACCGATGAGGCCGCCGCCGATGACCACGGCTTTCGATGCCATCAGAAACCACCTGCCGCGGAGTGGCCCGGAATCCACGACGTCCCGGCCAGGGGCACCCGTGCCATGGCGGCAGCCTCGATGGACACGGCAACCATGTCTTCGGGCTCCAGGTGCGTGACGTGCGCCTTGCCGCAGGCGCGTGCGATGGTCTGTGCCTCCATGGTCAGCACCCGCAGGTAGTTGGCGACGCGGCGGCCGCCGTCGACCGGATCCAGTGCCTGCTGCAGCACCGGGTCCTGCGTCGTGATGCCGGCCGGGTCCTGGCCATCCTGGAAATCGTCGAAAAAGCCTGCCGCCGAGCCGAGTTGGGCGTACGCGGCCTCGTACCTGGGGTGGTTGTCGCCGAGCGCGATCAGTGCGGCGGTGCCGATCGCGACGGCGTCGGCGCCGAGCGCCAGCGCCTTGGCGACGTCGGCGCCGGTGCGGATACCGCCCGAGACGATCAATTGGACGCCGTCGGGCTTGCGGTGCACGCCGAGCTCCTGCAGGGCCTGCACCGCTTGCGGTACCGCGGCCAGGGTCGGGATGCCGACGTGTTCGATGAAGACCTCCTGGGTGGCCGCCGTGCCGCCCTGCATCCCGTCGACCACCACGACGTCCGCGCCGGCGTGTACCGCGAGTTTGACGTCGTAGTACGTGCGCGACGCGCCGACCTTGACGTAGATCGGCTTCTCCCAGTCGGTGATCTCACGGAGCTCGTTGATCTTGATGGTCAGGTCATCGGGGCCGGTCCAGTCGGGGTGCCGCGACGCCGAGCGCTGGTCGATGCCCTGCGGCAGATCGCGCATCCCGGCGACGCGTTCGGAGACCTTCTGGCCCAGCAGCATTCCGCCACCGCCGGGTTTGGCGCCCTGGCCCAGCACCACCTCGATGGCGTCGGCGCGGCGTAGGTCATCCGGATTCATCCCGTACCGGTTCGGCAGATATTGGTAGACAAGGTGTTTGGAGTGGCCGCGTTCCTCAGGCGTCATGCCGCCGTCACCCGTGGTGGTGGACGTACCCACTTCTGAGGCGCCGCGCCCGAGCGCCTCCTTGGCCCGGCCGGACAGCGCCCCGAACGACATGCCGGCGATGGTGACCGGGATATCCAGGTGCAGTGGGTATTTGGCGTTCCGTGCCCCCAACACCACGTCGGTACCGCACTTCTCCCGATAGCCCTCGAGGGGGTAGCGCGACATCGAGGCGCCGAGGAAGAGGAGGTCGTCGAAGTGGGGGAGTGCGCGCTTGGCGCCCCAGCCGCGGATGTCGTAGATGCCGGTCTCCGCTGCCCGGTGGATGGCGGCGATGGTGGCGCGGTCGAAGGTCGCGGACTCACGTAGACCGCGGTTGGCGCGGTCGTCTGCCGAGAAGGTCATGAGCTGGCCTCAATCAGTAGGAGTTGTGTACTTGGAAGTGATAGAGGTTGCGTGCCGAGCCGTAGCGCCGGTACGTGGCCGGGTCGTCGTCGTAGCCGGCCGCCTTGAGCAGGCCCGCGAGCTCCTCGAGGTGTTCGGCCTCCATCGGCTTCTCGATGCAGTCCGCACCAAGGGATTTCACTTCTCCTCGGACGTACAGCCGGGCCTCGTAGATCGAGTCACCGAGGGCGTCACCGGCATCACCGCGGATGACGATGCGGCCCTTCTGCGCCATGAACGCGCTCATATGGCCCACCGAGCCACCGACGACGATGTCCAGCCCCTTCAGCGAGATGCCGCACCGGGCGGCAGCATTGCCGTCGATGACGAGCAGGCCGCCACGCCCCGTGGCGCCCGCCGATTGCGATGCGTCGCCGGTGACGTGGACGACACCGCTCATCATGTTCTCGGCCAGACCTTGTCCGGCATTGCCGTTGACGGTGATCTCGGCCTTCTGGTTCATGCCGGCGGCGTAGTAACCGACATGGCCGTGGACCGTGATCTCGACCGGCGAGTTGACCCCGACGGCGACGTTGTGGGCGCCCTGGGGATTGGTGATGACGAACTGGCCGTCGATGCCGTCGGCGTGCAGGGCCGCATTCACGTCACGCAGACTCACGGCCGAAAGGTCGAAAGTTGTTGGTGCGTCGCTCATGCCGGCACCGCCTCTCGGCTCCAGGCGTAGACCACTTCGGGTTCGGGCTCCCAGATGCGGGCGTCCTCGATCCCCGGAAGATGCGCCAGGGCGCGGAATTCCGATGCCATGGCCACCCAGTCCGTGGTTTCGGCGATCACCGCGGGCTTGCACGCGATGGCGTCGCGCACGATGGCGAAGCTGTCGCTGTTCGAGACCAGCAGCGTGTAGAAGCCGTCGAATGTTGTTGTCAGATCGGTCAGTGCCTGCTCGACATCGGATCCCGCGGCCAGCTCGTGGGCCACGAAGCGGGCACCGACCTCGGTGTCGTTCTCGGAATCGAATTCGACGCCGGCGGCGCGCAGGTCGCGCCGGATACCGGCATGGTTGGCGAACGAACCGTTGTGCACCAAACACTGATCCGGGCCCACCGCATACGGATGTGCGCCACTGGGCGTCACTGCCGATTCGGTGGCCATCCGGGTATGACCGACGCCCTGCCAGCCCTGTGCACCGGCCAGCCCCCAATTCCCGACCAGCGACGTGGGCGTGCCGACACCCTTGAGCACCGCCACATCGGTGCCGAATCCCCCGACGAGGGCGTGCGGGTACTCCACCTTGGCCGCCGCGAGTAGTGCCTCGGGTGTCGTGGACGCCGACACCAGATACGTCACATCGCGCGCGATTACGGTGATTTCGGCGCCCAGGCGGGCGCCGAGTGCTTCCGCGACCTGTTCGCGGGACTCGCCGACTTCGATCAGCGAGATGGTGCTCTGACCCGGCGGTGACCATTGGGGGTCGCCATACACGGCGATCCCGGCGGAGTCGGCGCCGCGCGCCTCCATGGCGGTCAGCATGCCGGCCAACAGTTCACCCAGCCTGGGATAGAGCTCGGGGTTGCGCAGGTGCAACCCGACGATTCCGCACATGGTTTTACTGGTCCTTTCTCGTCGCGGCCCGATGTTGTTGGCCGACAGAGGTTTTGTTGCCGTGCTCAGAAAGCGGTGAGGTAGCGCTCGTGTTCCCACGCGCCGACCGCGGAATGCCAGTCCCAGAACTCGGTCTTCTTCAGACGCGCGAAATAGGCGGCGACACTGGGGATATCGGTGTTGGGCGGGATGGCGGCATCCAGTGCGCCGGTCATCACCTCGTCGGTCTCCAGCCGTTCGATCGCGTGCAACAGAGTGGCGGGGAGGCGTTCCTGTTTCGGTCCCGTGCCCAGGGCGCCGGGGTCAGCAGCCCGCTTGATGCCGTCCAGTCCGGCGGCGAGTGCGACGGCCGCCGCCAGATACGGGTTGGCCGAACCGTCGGCTCCGCGCATTTCGATGCGACTGCTGTCCGGGACGCGCACGTAATGGGTGCGGTCGTTGCCGCCATAGGTCGGAAAGCGCGGCGCCCAGGACGCACCCGACGCCGTCGAGATGGCGCCGGTTCGCTTGTAGGAGTTGACCGTTGGCGCGATAACCGCTTGCATGGCGCATGCGTGATCGAGGATGCCGGCGATGAACGAGTACGCGGTCGCGGACATCGCGAGGCCGCGGTCGTCCTCGTGGGGTTCGGTGGGGAACACCGGGGTGCCGCCACTGGTGAGTGACATGTGCATGTGCAGGCCGGATCCGGTCTTGTTCGCGAACGGTTTCGGCATGAACGTGGCGATCATGCCCCGTTCAGCAGCCATCACGTTGAGCAGGTAGCGCAGGGTGATGACGCGGTCACAGGTGGTCAGCGCCTCGGCGTAGTTGAAGTTCTGTTCGAACTGGCCGGACCCGTCCTCGTGGTCGTTGGCATAGTTGCCCCAGCCCAGACCGTTGATGGCAGTGCTGATCGATGACAGGTGGTCGTACATCCGGGTGACACTGCGGGCGTCGTAACACGGTTGGGCCGCGGTGTCCTGGTCATCGGCCGGCACCAATGTGCCGGCGGCGTTCCGCTTGAGTAGGAAGTACTCGACCTCGGCGCCGATCCACGGTTCGAATCCGGCGTCGGCGGCCTGCTGGATCATGGCCTTGAGGATGTTGCGCGGTGCGAACGGCCACGGCTCGCCGTTGACATGCGGATCGCAATGCACAAGGGCCAGGCCCTCTTTGACGAAGGGGATCGGTGTGAACGACGCAGGATCGGGCATGGCGACCAGATCGGGGTCCTTCGGCTCCTGGCCGATCGCGCCGACCGCGTAGCCGGCGAACCCGACTCCGTCGGCGGCGAGTTCGTCGACCGCTTCGACCGGCACCAGCTTGGCGCACGGCTTGCCGTTCAGGTCGACGAAGAGCGCGAGGATGAACTTGGTTCCCGCCTCCGCGGCCAATTCCGCAAGTGTGTTGGGCTTCGTCATGCCAGCTCCCGACTACTGATAGGAATCATCGTTTCTCAATAGTAGACACGGCGACGTTGGGGATTGCAACAGCAGCTACGTAACTTCGGCGTTACGAGGTCGTTCACAAGTTTGTTACGCGCACCATATCGTCTACGCAAAGAAAACAATGTCTACTGTCCCGAGACGGGCATAGCGTGTGCCCACGAACCTGCGAGGAGGCGAAATGGACACCGGAACAACAGCATTCATGCTCTGTTGCATCATTGGGCTCACGATCATGATCCCTGGGCTGGCCCTGTTCTACGGCGGCATGGTCAGTGTGAAGAGCTCGACCAACATGATGATGATGACGTACGGCGCCGTGGCGGTCGTCGGAGTGCTGTGGGTGTTGTTCGGCTTCTCGATGACATTCGGTACTTCCTACGGTGGATTCGTCGGGAGCTTCACCGAATTCGCGGGGATGAAGAACCTCCTGGACCCGATGACCACCATCAACGGGCTGCCAGTCAGCTTGTTCGCGCTGTTCCAGGCGCTCTTCGCGGCGCTGACCGTGGCGATCGTCTCGGGTGCCGCGGCGGACCGGATGAAGTTCGCCGCCTGGATGACCTTCGCGACGGCGTGGGCGATTCTGGTCTATTTCCCGGTCGCCCATTGGGTTTTCGCGGTCGACGGCGTCGTCACGAGTGACGCCAAGGGTGGCTGGATCGCCAACAAGTTGCACGCCATCGACTTCGCCGGTGGCACGGCGGTCCACATCAACGCGGGCGCGGCCGCGCTCGCGGTCGCGCTGGTGCTCGGCCGGTCGGCCACCTGGTCGTCACGTAAGCCCCACAACGTGCCGCTCATCCTGCTCGGCGCGGGTCTGCTGTGGGCCGGTTGGTACGCGTTCAACGGTGGATCGGCGCTGTCCGCAGGCAAGCCGGCGGCGATCGTGATGGTCACGTCGTTCGTCGCGACGTGCGCGGCCACGCTGGGCTGGCTCCTGGTGGAGAAGTTCAAGGACGGCCACGTCACCGGCATCGGCGCCGCCTCCGGCGCCATCACCGGTCTGGTCGCCATCACTCCCGCGTGTGGCGCCGTCACCCCGGTCGGCGCCATCTTCGTCGGCTTCATCCCGGCGGTGATCTGCCCGTTCGCCATCGGGCTCAAGCACAAGTTCGGCTATGACGACTCGACCGACGTCGTCGGTGTCCACCTCGTCGGTGGCATCGTCGGCACGCTGCTGATCGGCTTCTTCGCCAGCTCGGGGATGCCCAACGGCGTCAACGGACTGCTGTACGGCGGCGGCGCAGACCTGCTGCTCAAGCAGGCCGTCGCCGCGGGGTCGGTCCTGGCCTACTCGTTCACGGTGGCCCTCGTCATCGCGCTTGTCATCAAGAAGATGATGGGGCTGCGTATCTCGGCGGAAGAGGAGGAAGAGGGCATCGACTCGACCCTGCACCGGGACCCGGCGTACGAATTGGTCTGACCTCGATACTGCGACACCTGGTCCGAGCCCCATTGCTGGGACCAGGTGTCGCTGTCTGTGCGGTATCTACCAGTGCGCTGTTTCTACCAGTGCACGCCCGGGATCAGTCGCACCGCGGTCTTGACCGGCCGGGGCACCCGGACCTTGCCGGCCGCGAGAGGCCGTTTGGGCCGGCGCGGGTTGCGTGGGCGTTCCGGACGATCAACCGGCGGCGGGGTTTCGGTGACACCGCGGGCCGCCGCCGAATCCGGGTAGCCCAGGTACAACTGGTGCAGCACGCGGCGAGACAGCTTGGGCGTGAAGTAGTTTCCGAGATCGCCCAGTGTGCCCATCGGGGTGTCGATGCGGGCCGGCTTGTCCACCAGGCCGCGCACTACCATCGCCGCGGCGTGTTCGGCGGTGATCGGCGGCATCGGATTCAGTCGCTTCGACGGCGCGATCATCGGAGTCTGGACCAACGGCATGTGGATGTTGGTGAACGTGATGTGGTCCGAAAGAGTCTCGGTGCCAACCACTTCCGAGAACGCGTCCAGCGCCGCCTTGCTCGGCAGATACGCGCTGTACTTCGGGCTGTTGGCCTGCACCCCGGCGCTCGACACGTTGACCACGTGACCGAACCGGCGTTCGCGCCAATGCGGCAGTAGCGCCAGCGTCATCCGCACGGCGCCGAAGTAGTTGACCGCCATCACGCGCTCGTAGTCGTGGAAGCGGTCGGTCGAGTTGACCACCGAACGACGGATCGAGCGGCCGGCGTTGTTCACCAGATAGTCGACGTGGCCGAACTGGCCGAGGATGTCCTTGACGGTGTGCTCCACCGAACTGCCGTCGGCGACATCGCACGTGAAAGCGTAGGCCTCGCCGCCGAATTGGCGAATCTCCGCCACCAGCTCGTCAAGGGCGTCGGCGCTGCGGGCCAAGGCGAACACCCGCCCGCCGCGCTCGGCGACCGCGACGGCCGAGGCCCGGCCGATACCGCTCGAGGCGCCGGTGATGATCACGTTGCGCCCGACCAGCGGGCCGCGCGGATCGTCCCGGCGAGCCCGGTCCGGGTCCAGGTGCTCGGCCCAGTAACGCCACAGCTTCGGTGCGTACGAAGCGAATTCGGGCAGCACGATGCCGGTGCCCTGCAATGCCGCCACAGTGGCTTCGGAGGCGAACGACGGCGCCAGATCGACGACGTCGAGCACCTCACCCGGGATGCCCAACTGGATGGCCGCCATGTTGCGCAGGACCTTGGCCCGCCCGGTGGCCTTGAGTACCGGAGCCGCCGTCGCCTTCGGCAACGTGCCACGCAACGGCGGTAAGCCGGCCTCCGATGCGACGCCGCGATAGATGTCTTTGAGCCCAATGGGATTCGGAGACGTCAGATGGAACGTCTGACCGTCGCGGCCGTCCGCATGCATGAGATGGACGACGGCTTCAACAACGTAGTCCACCGGCACGATGTTGGTGCGGCCGGTGTCGGGCACCATCATCGGCGTGAACCTCGGCAGCGCCGCCAGTCGCGACAGCACGCCGAAGAAGTAGTACGGCCCGTCGACCTTGTCCATCTCGCCGGTCCGCGAGTCGCCGACCACGACGGCCGGCCGGTAGATCCGGTGCCGCAGACCCGCGGTGGCGCGCACCAGCTGCTCGGCTTCGAACTTGGTCTGGTGGTAGGGCGTCGGCAGCTCCTGTGAGACGTCGAAGTCGTCTTCGGTGAAAACGCCCCGGTAATTGCCGGCCACCGCAATCGACGACACGTGGTGCAGCGTGGCACCGAGACCGCGCGCCAACTCGATCACCGCGCGGGTGCCTTCGACGTTGGCGGCCTGCTGGGTAGCGGCATCGACGGTCATGTCATAGATCGCGGCGCAGTGCACCACATGGTCGATCGGACCCAGATCGGCCAGATCGGCCAGGCCCAGACCCGCGGAGGTGAGGTCGCCAACCAGGGGTTTTGCCCGGTCACCCCATTCCGCTGCCAGTTCTTCGAAGCGGGCCAACGAGGCCCGACGGACGAGAACGAATACTTCGGCTTCGTCGTGCTGAGCCAGAATCCGGCTGACGACGCGGCGGCCAATAAACCCGGTACCGCCGGTAACGACATATCGCATGCGAGTCATCGTGAACCTGTCGCGGGCTGAGGTCAATAGCGCGTAGGGTCCGATTTGTCACACCCACCTCTGAGGGAGAACCGCCGAATGCCGATCAACCCCAATGCCATCGGAGCCAAGACCGCACCGCAACCCTTCGAATGGACCGAACGCGACACCCTGCTCTACGCGCTCGGAGTGGGTTGCGGGACGAAGGATTTGGCGTTCACCACGGAGAACAGCCATGGCATCGATCAGCAGGTGCTGCCCACCTACGCGGTGATCTGCTGCCCGGCCTGGGGTGCCGTCGGGGAGGTCGGCAGCTTCAACTTCGGCAAGCTGCTGCACGGCAGCCAGCAGATTCGGCTGCACGCGCCGCTGCCGCCGTCGGGCCGATTCAACGTCAGCTCCGAGGTGGTCGACATCCAGGACAAGGGCGAGGGCAAGAACGCCATCCTGACGTTCAAGGGCACCGCCACCGACGACAGCGGGAACGTGATCGCCGAATCCTGGTCGACCGCGGTGATCCGCGGCGAGGGCGGCTTCGGCGGGCAGCCAGGGGAGCGGGCGGCCGCGCCGGAGATTCCGGATCGTCCGGCCGACGCCGTCGTCGCGCTACCCACCACCGAGGATCAGCCGCTGATCTACCGGCTCTCCGGCGACCGAAACCCGCTGCACAGCGACCCATGGTTCGCGCAGACCCTCGCCGGCTTCCCGAAGCCGATCCTGCACGGCCTGTGCACCTACGGCGTCGCTGGCCGCGTCCTGGTCGCCGAGCTCGCCGGCGGTGACGCCGCCAAGATCAAGGCCGTCGGGGCGCGCTTCACATCTCCGGTGTTCCCCGGCGAGACGTTGACGACCTCGGTGTGGCGCACCGAGCCCGGGCGAGCGGTGTTCCGGACCGAGGCCGCCGGGGCCGACGGCAGCAACGCCCGGCTGGTGCTCGAAGACGGCACCGCGGAGTACAGCGACTGACGGTTGCGAGGCGCTTAGCCATAGATGCGGCGTAGCGTCATAGGTAGAGCCGCGTCATTTGTTGCTTGGCGGCTCCGCTCGAAGTCATTGGCAGCGGATGTCTATGTGTGATTCTGCCGGTGGGTGATCGCGGCACCGACCGTTAGGACTTGTCATGGAATGGCGCACCAGTCGGCTTCTGCATTCAGCGGCAATCTGATGGCGTACGTCACGCAACGGGTGCGCGTAGACAAACCCGTCCGGCTGTGCCTGGCCGACACGCTCGGTCGTCGGATCGACGGTGCTTGGTGGCCGTACACGGGCGCGCTGGTGGACGAATTCGCTGGCCTGATGTCGGTTCTGAATGACCGGCTGGGGAAGATCGTCGAGGTTGACATCAACTGGTCGCCCCTGCACAATCCGCCGAATCTCAATTGGCGGGATTGGCGGGGTCGGGCCCAACACATCATGACGGTGCGCGGGAGTGATGCCACCGCGACTGTGTTGATCGTGCCCAGCACGACCAACAACACGCTCGCCGGCATGGTGCTTCGTCGCGCCGCCGGTCAGCCTGTCGACCTACGGCGTGGTGAGGACGCGATGCTCGAGACGGCCGAGGAAATCTTGACAGCCGCTCGGCGGCAACGTGTTTCGGGAAAGGTTCTGGACTGACGCGGATCGCGTCAGTCCAGAATTTCCGCGGGAATCAGAGCGTGGTGACGCCGACGGCCTGCGGGCCTTTGTTGCCCTGGGTGACATCGAACTTCACTCGCTGATTCTCCTCGAGCGAGCGGAAGCCGGCGCCCAGGATTTCGGTGTGGTGCACGAAAACATCGGGCGCACCGCCGTCGGGGGAGATGAAGCCGAAGCCCTTAGCGTCGTTGAACCACTTCACGGTTCCTTCGGTCATGTGACTACTACTTTCTTTTTGAACATGGATGCGAACGTCCGCATCCAAATCTGTTGTGATTCAGCGCAAGAAGCGAAGAATCGCTAGTCCGCGTGCTGCGCTGCCGCGAGAATGCCCGACACCGTCGTGTGGTCGTTGGGCTGTGCGGCGTTCATAAGTGCGCAATGGGCTTCTGCCGGGTCCGTGTCGACGGGCACCGTCAGGAGCACGATCCGGTCGCGGTCGAGTCCAACCACTTCAACGGTGTTGATCGGCTGGCGCTGGTAACCGTCGAGGCGTACCCGCCGTCCGCCTGCCGCGAGTTTGGTGGGGGCGGACGACCACTCGTGCACGTTGTAGAGCACCCGGTCGATCCGTCCGAGGCGCACCGACAGCACGGCCAACAGGTCGGGCAGTTCGGTGCTCAGGTTGCTGCTGTGCGGCCACCACGCCCCGTCGACGTATCCACTGTGGGGAGCCTTGGGCTTCAACCGCAATCGTGGAGTCTGCGTCGGCGACGTGCGTTGAATTGGGGACGTGCGGTCATGTTGCGGCGTCATTGCGACGCTCCTGCCTTGACCGCGAATCGGTCAAACTACTTCGAATCGGCGACGGCGTGGCTTTGAACCGCCACGCGACGAAGTACCGCCGATGGATCAAGCATACGCGGGAAACGCGCAGGACCAAATCAGACAGGAGGTGCCCCGTCGAGCCGACGCAATGAACAGCACGCTACGCAGGTGACACCCGCGAGTCGAAACCGGGGTCGGCGAGCCGACGACCGCCCCGCCCTCTGCGCGACAAATACGTTGCTGTGCAACATTTCTCGCGCAGAGGGAGTGGCGTGCGTCTTAGCCGGTGACGGCGCGGTCGAGAGCGGCGAGCGACTCCTCGATGAACCCGAGCGGGAACGGCGGCATGCCGCCGATCTGATCGCGGAAGGCCTGCGGTGTCTCGGTCCAGTCGTACGTGAGGGTGACATCGGTGCCGTCGCTGTTCGGGGCCAGGTCGTAGCGCCACCACCAACCGCCGGGGAGGTGCTGTCCCGACTCGTCCAGACTGCCGGTCGCCCAGCCGACGGTCTTATCAGGCTCGAAATCCGTCACCAGGTTGTACGTGACGTAGTCGCCGCCGGCCTGGTCCAGGTACATGTTCATGGCGAAGACCTGGCCGGCTCCGGTGATCGGTGCGGTGTCGACGGCGTCGCGAACCCAGTCGCCGGGCTCGGTTTCCTTGTGCCGCGCCGGGTTGGCCAGCACCGCGAAGACCGCGGCGGGCGGCGCGGCGATGGTGCGGGTGGCGACGAAGCGTTCCTGGGCAACTGAGCTGCTGGTCATCGGTTTTGTCCCTTCTGTCCGTTGGTTCCGTATGCGCGAGCAATGTCCTGCGAACTGGCCCATTTGGAGTACGTCGGCGACTGCGGCCAGCCTTCAGGCGAATCCTGCCACTGCTCCTGGCGGCCGTAGGGCAGAACGTCGATCAACGCGAAACTGTGGCCCAGCTGTTCGCAGCCGCGACCGTCGGTATGCCAGGTGCGGTAGACCGTATCGCCATGTCGCAGAAACACATTGACGGCAAAGCCGGCGCCGGGCGGGGTGCCCATGTCCGACCCAAAACTGCTCTCCGACGACGAGTACCAATCCATCTTGTTGCCCACTTTGGCCTTGTAGGCCAGGGCTTCCTCGATGGGCCCGTTGGTGACGATGACGAACCGGGCGTCGTAGTTGGCCAGGAAATCCAGGCGCGTGAATTGAGAGGTGAAGCCGGTGCATCCGGGGCACTGCCACTCGGCGCCGTCGGTCCACATGTGGTTGTAGACGATCAGTTGCGACCGGCCGTCGAAGATGTCGGCCAAGCGGGTCGGACCGTCGGCGCCGATCAAGGTGTATTCGGGCAGCTCGACCATCGGCAGCCGGCGCCGTTGTGCGGCGATGGCGTCGAGTTCGCGCGTCGCGGCCTTTTCGCGGCGGCGCAGGTCGTCGAGGGCGGTCCGCCAGGTGTCCTGGTCGACCACCGGCGGCAGGGCGGTCTGCTCGGTCATAGTGCCTCCTGAAAGTTGCGTCCATTGGATAGACCGATGCGGGCGCGAATACTCATCGCGGATCGCCGAACCAATGCGTCAGCGCCTCCCGCAGCCCCGCATCGGAGGCGCCGGCCCACGCGATGTGTGCGTCCGGGCGGATCAGCAGAGCGTCGGTTTGGCGACTGATGATGTGGACGCGGTCCGCCCACGGCGCCGCGACATCGCACAGCTCCGCCGGCCCGACGAAGACGGGTCGCGCCGCGCGCAGCGCCGCCACGACGTCGTCGGACAGGTGCGAGGCGAACGTCCCGGCGAGCGGGTGTGACTCCGTGCCGGGCATCGGATACCGGACGTCAGACGCGGCGATCATCGCGCCGACACGCGCGAGAGCAGGCGCGTCGGAGAGCAGCTCGCTGAACACTTTTCGCAGCGCCTCATCTGCGGGGTCGTAGCCGCGCCGCAACGACACCTGGGCCTGCGCGTGCAGCAGCAGGCGTTCGCCGGCGAGGTGCCGTTCGGAGTGGTAGGTCTCGAGCAGGCAGGGCGGTGCCCAGCCCCGGAGTGTCGCGGCGAGCTTCCAGGCCACGTTCACCCCGTCGAGCATCCCGGCCGATACCGCGACACCACCCGTCGGAATCTGATGCGCCGTGTCACCGGCCAGCAGCACCCGTCCCGCCACGTAGCGCTCGGTGTGCCGGGCCGCGTACGTGAACCGGGTGAGCCGTCGCGGTTCGCCGAGCGGGAGATCCACCCCGAGCACGCGGCGGACGCTGGCGCGGAATTCGTCCAACGTCATCGGGTCGTCATCGTCGTAGTCGTGATCGGGCGCCTCGCTGGTGTACAGGCCCAGCCATCCGGGCTCCGACGACGCGATGGCGAAGATGCCGCCCTCGGTCTGGCTGTAGCCCCACGGCAGGCGGCCATAGCCCGGCGCGTCGTAGTCGCCGTCGTCGCGGACGGTGATCTCGCGCGGCCACGTGACGGTGGCCATCCGGTGGATCTCGGGGTAAACGATGCCCGGGAAGCCGATTCCGGCCAGCTCCCGCACCCGGCTGCGCACGCCGTCGCAGCCCACGACGTACTGGGCGCTGATGCGGTACGGGCCGTCCGGACCGCGGACCTCGAGGTGCACGGCGTCGTCGTCCTGCTGTAGACCGGTCACCTCGTGGCCGCGCCGGACCTCGACGCCGAGGCTGCGTGCGTAGTGCTGCAGGAGTGCTTCGAGCTGAGGCTGGGGGAGCCGCTGCACCTGCATCGGCGACTCGTCCAGCTGAGTGAGATCGACGTGGATGCCGCCGAACGGAAGTTTGGCGGTGACGGGCGGGCCGGCAGCGTCGTCGAGCAGGTCACCGAGTTCCCGGTAGCGCAGCAGGTTGAGGATCTGGCCGCCGATGCCGCCGGCTTTGGCGACCTCGCGGATGTCGGTGAGCCGTTCCAGGACAAGCGGTTTGATCCCGGTCAGGCAGAGTTCAGTGGCGAGCGTCAGGCCGGTCGGTCCCGCGCCCACGATGATCACGTCAATATTCGTCATGCGTCCCCCTCAAGACGATCCAGCTGCAGTTACGTTGCAGCCCAGCGATTCTGGTGCATGAGGGGGGCCTTGCCACAAGCCCCGGGGTCGGCTATATGTTGAAAGTGGGGGGGTAAGTAGGTTGTAATTCCCCGTGGCGGATTGCATTCGGTGATGGCGGAAATTGGCGGCTCCGCCGACTGGAATGCAAAGAGCTGAGACTCTCTAAGCAACGGTGGCGGCGTTTGCGCGCGGGCTCGGCATGCGCTGCAAAATCCGGAATCGACGACGAACCGTCTAAATTCCCTTGTTCTGTACCGGTTTCGCAGTTTTGAAGGGGATCTCACGTGCTGCCGCAGATGGCTAGTTGACGAAGACTGGTGCTATCGGCATAGGTGGTCGATGGCGGAGCGAGCTATCTAGGCACTTCGCAACCGGTCGATCTGGCAAGCGATCTGGGAATGACACGAATTCAGGAGTCCGCTACATGACGGCCGCACAGCCGTTCCACCCCACGCAGGAGCGCCGCGTGGTCGAGACCGCCGTCACCGTTGGCGCGGGCAGCAGCCATGAGTTGCGCAACGACGGCGCCCATGGGGCTGACGATGCCCGCATCGCGTGCGGCGGCGGCGAAGATGCCGAGGTCTTTGTGGTGCAGGTCGATACGGAATCCGGGGGCGAACGAGCGCCTGAGCATGTTCTGCCCCTTTTGCTCGAGAACGGCTGAACCGGCGAGCCCTCCGCCCAGAACGGTCATCGCGGCATGGGTATCGACATTGTGGGCTTCGAGGAAAACGATGGCCTCGGCGAGAAGTTCGATATTGCCCGCAACGATGAGCTGGTTGGCGGCTTTCACCGTTTGTCCCGATCCGCTGGGTCCGACGTGGACGACCTCGCTTCCCACAGCGTGCAGCACGGGTTTGGCTCCTGCAAAGTCCTCGGGCGTTCCGCCAACCATGATCGACAGGTTGCCGTCGATGGCGCCGCGCTGGCCGCCGGATACCGGGGCGTCGAGCATTCGCAGGTGGCGTTCGCGTGCCTGCCGGCTGAGCGCCGCGGCGACGTCGGGCCGGATGCTGGAGAAGTCGATGATCAAGGCGCCCGCTCTCGCGCCTCCGAAAACGCCGCCCGCAGTGGTGAGCACGGCTTCTACATCCGGTGAGTCGGGCAGCATCAGGGCAACGATGTCGGCGTCGTTGACCGCATCCGCGACGGAATCGGCGGCCTTCCCACCCGCGGCCACGAGGTCGGCGACCCGGTGCGGCGATCGGTTGTATCCGGTCACGTGGTGGCCCGCGCGGACGAGATTGACCGCCATGGGGCTACCCATGATTCCCAGTCCTATGAAGGCGATCGCGCTCACGGCCGGCCTCGATCCGTTTGTGGTTCAGCTGAAGTTAGTTGGTGAAGAAATTCGACAGCGCCGCTGCGGTCTCGCCAGGCAGTGCTTCGGGGATGAAGTGTCCTGAGGGCATCACGGTGGTGGAGACCTGCGCGGCACATTGCGCCTGCCATAGCCCATGGGCGTCGAACAGGCGGTGCACCGATCCCCATTGCGCCACGAGAAGCTGGGTGGCACAGGCGATGCGCTGACCGCGGTCTCGACTCTGTTGGTCGTGTACGAGGTCGATGTCGGCGCTGGCGCGGTAGTCCTCAGCGCTGGCGTGCAGTGCCTGAGGCGTGCAGAATACGCGTTCGTACGCGGCCACCACGTCAGGCTCGAGGTAGTCGGCGTTGCCACCGGACAGTTGTCGCAGCACTGTGGCCAGGTAGGCCGACGGGTTCCCGCCGATGAGAAGTTCGGGCAATGGCGCGGGCTGAATGAGCAGGAACCAGTGGTAGTAGGCAGTCGCGAAATCCCTGTTGGTGGCTTCGTACATGTCGAGCGTGGGCGCGACGTCCAGGAGCGAGAGCTTCGTGACCCGATGGGGATGGTCGAGCGCGAGCCGGGCGGCAACGCGTGCGCCGCGGTCGTGGCCGCAGAGATAGAACGAGTCCCGCCCGAGCCGGTCGACGACGCCTACGAGATCATTGGCCATCGTGCGCTTGCTGTAGTTGCCGTGATCGGGTAGCCCGGCCGGCTTGTCGGATTCTCCGTAGCCGCGTAGGTCGGGCAGGATGAGGAAGTAGCGGTCTCGCAGGAGCGCGGCGACATGCCGCCACATGAGGTGGGTTTCGGGGTAGCCGTGCACGAGCAGCAGTGTTGGGCCTTTGGGGTTACCACCCCATCGTGCGAAGATGCCGACTCTGTCGATGTCGAACGTGCCTGAGGAGAATTCCGGGAACCAGCGTGAACCTTGTAGTGGAACAGCCGATTTGATGGTGGACCGCGGTAGACCGGGCATTTCGGTCAGTGGGCGGATCCGGCGATATCCAGTACCACTCGGAAGCGGGCTTGGCCCGACATCATCCGGGCATAGGCTTTCGGGGCCTCCTCGAACGGGATGACTTCGATCATCGGTGCGATGCCCGTGGCGAGAGCGAACGTCAGGTTGTCCTCGTTGTCGATCGATGACCCGGTCAGGCTGCCGACGATGCTGCGCCCGGCGAGGATGAGATCCAGGGTCTGCACGGACACCGGGTCTGGCGCGGCGCCCACGACGATCAGCTGGCCGCGGGGGCGAAGGCCATTGATCAGCGGTTCCATCGACGCCCCGCTGGTCGCGGTAGCCACGATAGCGGCGGCACCGCCCAGCTCCAGTAGAGCTGCACCGCCGTCTACGGCCGCACTGTCGATATAGACGTCGGCGCCGAGTCCGCTTGCCAGATCGGCCTTTTCGGGTCCCCGCGCGATCGCTGCAACGCGGTAGCCCAGGGCTTTGGCGTACTGCACGCCGAGGTGGCCCAGTCCGCCGATGCCCTGAATTCCGACGAGCGCGCCGGGTGCGGCGTCGACGTGGCGCAGGGCGTTGTAGACGGTCAGACCGGCGCACAGGAGCGGGGCGGCGAGCCGGGCTTCCAGTCCATCCGGAACCCGAACCACTCCGGTGGCTCGGGTGTACATCACCTCGGCGTATCCGCCGTCGTGGTTGAGCCCGACCTGCGGTTGATCGATACAGCAGACGAAGTCTCCCCGGCGGCAGAACTCGCATTCGTTGCAGTGGCCCCCGAGGAACCCGACGCCGACGCGATCCCCGGGCGCCCAGGCGTGCACGCCGGGGCCGACCGCGTCGATGATGCCGACGATCTCGTGGCCCGGAACGAGCGGTGGCTGTGGTTCCGTCTGGCCCTCGACGAGCATCGCTTCGGTATGGCACACGCCGCAACTGAGTACGCGTACTCGTACTTCACCGTCGACTGGCGGCCGCAGCTCGCGTTCGACTGCTGTGAGGTCGCCGCGCCCGGTGCTCTCGTAGGCCCGATAAGTTGTCATGGTGATGGTCCCTTCGTGAGTAAAGGCGTCAACGGCCGATGTGTTCGAGCAGGTGCTTGGACCACACGTCAGGTGACTCCAACGGGCTGAAATGGCCGCAGTTGTCCAAATATTCGAGGGTGAAATCCGCATAGAAGTCACCCAGGGTGTCGCTCCACGCCTGGGGGAAAAGCGGGTCCTGGTCCGGCCACAAGATGGTGACCGCCTTGGCGAATCTGTCGCCGCGCGCCGGCGTGGTCTCGTTCGCATAGTACGTGATCGGATTCCCTTCGGCATTGCGGAACCACAGCACGCCGGCCAGGAATGCCCCTGGCGCGGAATGGTTTTCGGTCAGATGGTCCAGCAGTTCTTCGACGACGGACGACCCGGGCGCCGACCAGTTCTTCAGATTCTCCTTCAGTGCCGCCCGGACGGCGTCTGGCTTACCGTCGATGATCTCCTCGACCAGCTCAGATTTGTAAAAGATCGCGTGCACGAATGCGTTCACCGCATCCTCTTCCAGGATCCGCCGCCCGACCCCCAAAGTGGGCGGGGCGATGACCAGAGATCGCACCAAGTCGGGCCGTGTCGCTGCGATCGTCTGGGCGGTGAAGCTGCCGACGTCATATCCGCCCAGCACGGCGTTGCTGATCCCGAGTTCGTCGAGCAGCGCGACGACACCGTCGACCTGGCGACTGAGTGCATAGGCGGTCGGATCCTGTAAGTGCTTGTCGGACTTTCCATAACCCCGCAGATCGACTGCTGTCACATCGGCTTGCGCGGTGAGCTGCGGGATTACTTTGGCGTACTCCCGGTGGTCGCCGGGATTGCCGTGGATGAGCACCACGGGGACACCTTGCCCGGCGCGTTCGTAGTAGAGCTTGAACCCATCGTATTCGGTCGAATAGGGCACGGCATTGTTCCTTCCTTTTCAGCGCACGAGTCGGCGCGCACCGGTGCTGCGAAAAGTGTTGATCCGGAATCGGTCTCGGTTTCCCCAACGATCGTAAGAGCCGCCGCGCCAGGATGGCCGCGTGCTGGCTGGAATCGATCGTTGTCTGACTCGTTTTCCCCGGTATGGCTGGGGTGCAGTGGATTCCGTGGTCCGCTGAGAGACTCAGTTGGTGTGCCGGTGATTCCGGTCGGCCGGCTTGTGCGCATCGATCACCTGAAATGCCTGCCGGTATGCCTGAGGGCTGAGGCCGACGATGCGCCGGAACGTCGGGCGCAGCGATACCGCGGTCGCCAGGCCGACTTGGCGGGCGATGGCGTCCACTGTCAAGTCGGTGCGCTCCAGGAGGTTCTGGGCGCGCAAAATTCGTTGGTGCAGCAGCCATTGCAACGGCGAGACGCCTGCCTGGACGCGGAAGCGCCGGTCGAACGTCCGCCGGCTGAGCCCCGCCTCAGCGGCCAAGGTATCGATGTCCACGCTTTCCAGATGCGTGATCGCGTATTCCATCACCTTACCCAGGTCGAGGTCATCGGACCGGGCACGCACCGGGCGTTCGACATACTGGGCCTGGCTGCCGCAACGGGCAGGCGAGAGCACCAGATGACGCGCGATCGCCGCCGCGGCGCCGGCTCCCCAGTACCGGCGAACGACGTGCAGGCAGGCATCCAGGCCCGCGGCCGTCCCGGCGCTGGTGACGATGTCACCGTCGTCGATATAGAGCACCGTGGGGTCCACCCGAATGGTCGGATACCGCGCTGCCAGGGCGGACGCGTGAAACCAGTGGGCGGCGGCCCGCCGGCCGTCGAGCAGTCCGGCGGCCGCGACGACGAAGGCACCGAGGCGCAAACTCACGATCAGCGCTCCGTCGGCGTGGGCCGCGCGAACCGCCGAGAGGGCGGCCGGTGGTGGGGCCTCGTGGGGACTACGCCAGCTGGGCACGACGACGATCCCGGCACGATCCAGCGCCGCCAGGCCGTGTGGCGGATCGAATCCGACGCCATCGGTTGTGGCCATCGGACCGGGCTCGCCGGCCACCGGTAGCACGGTGAACGCGGGAGCCCCCACAGGGTTCATGCCGAACACGCTGATCGGCACCGACGTCTCGAACATCGACGCCCCGTCGAACATCAGCACCGCGACCGTCCGCAGGTCTCGCGCCGCGCTCATGTGGCGAAAGACAACAGGGTGCACACCGCCGAATTCCATAGTCGGCGCTGTGTCGTCGTGCCGAGCGAGCAGTCGTTGATCCATCTGCTTTTCCGGTCAGATCGGTTGTGCCGCAGTGAGTATTATCCGCGCCCGCTGTGTTGTGCTTGCGGACGCTTGGTGCTGGTGAACAGTCGTCATCTGCGTGGTCCTCCGGCCGCCTAACCCACCGTTCAGTTCGGCGGTGCGGCTGTCGTCGTGCAATCAAGAAGTGCGTGTGGCCAAATGTTTGCGCGCATATGTGTCCCCGTGTGTGCCCGGGCTGCACGGATCTGTGCGTCCGCTGCAGACACTGTCGGCGGCCTCTGCCACCGGATCACGCGGGCGGCGACCGAGCCGGAACCTACTGGGCCTGGCCCAATTCGAGTTCAGTGTCAACAGCAGCACGCAGTCGATGACCGCGCCAGTCTCGCGGAGATAGTCCGTAGGCCGAGCGGAAGGCGCGGCTGAAACTCGACATGTCGGAGAATCCGTGGCGGCGGGCGACACTGGCGATGGTGACCGTGGCGTCGCTGCGGCCGAGTTCGTGGCGTGCGCCTTCGAGGCGGCGATTCCGGATGTACTCAGCGAGGCTGATGTCGGCGTCGGCCAGCACCTTGTACAAATGCCGGACGGAGATGAAGTGGGCCGCGGCAATGCGCTCTGCATTGAGTTCGGGATCGCTCAGGTGGCGGGAAACGTAATCCAGAACGCGGATCTGCAGCGTGTTCGAGAGGGGTTCGGCCGCGCGGTCGGGAAAACCCAGCTGCGTCGTGATCACCGCGCGGAGCAGTTCGATGCTCGGATGCCCGACAAGGTCACCGTTGACGGCGGTGAACAGGCTCGGATCAGCTGCTACCCGTCGGAGGTAGTCGAAGGTCAAGCTGGCCAACGGATGCCCGGGGATCAGGGGGACGGCGCAGGCTTTGCGGATGAGGTCGGTCGGCAAGGCCAGTGCCGAGTGCGGGATCTGGAAGAACTCCCCGCCCATGCCTTGCGCATTCAGCAGCGTGTAGGGGGCACTGGAGTCGTACATAGCCATCGCCCCGGGCCGCAGCACCGCTTCGCGGTCCTCTTGCACCACCATGGCGGTGCCCGCCAGCTGCAGATTGACGAAAACGGTCGGTTCCGCGCCGTCACGCGCCAGCGCAGGTGTCCGGACCACCCGGTTGGCGGTGGTCTCTCCGACGCAGACGGTCAGGTCGCCCAACGGGGTGACCAACCCGTGCGCGGTGGCGCCAGGCCCATCCTCGACCCAATGCCATTCGACCGACACCATGGCGGCGCCCATCGCCCAGTGCATGTAGTCGGAGCGTTCTACCGGGTCGACAGGATCGGTGTCGAGGACGATGGCCATGGGGGACAATTCCTCTCACCTTTCGGCAGCACGGTGGCCCTGCAAATTGTAGAACCGCGGCGCAGACACGGCCAAGCCTGCGGCATGGTCTCGTAGCAGGCCGGCCCCCTCTGGACTGTCTGCAGGGTTGGGTGTCCGACCTCATCCCGAGAAGAATCAGTCAACCACCGATCGATTCCAGCCACGGACAGGCAGGTTCCCGGCGGACGCTCATAGCATTGCCTCAAGAAGCCCAAAAGCATTTGCCAGCAGCCGTTTACAGCCGGGAGGGGCAGCCATGCCGACGTTCGACCACAACATGTTCGACCATGCCGAAGTCCGGATCCATTACGTGACCGTCGGTACCCCGCCCAGCGCCGGTGGCGAGGATCGCACACCGGTTCTATTGCACGGTTGGCCTCAAACGTGGTGGGAGTGGCGTCACGTGATGGAGCCTCTGCGCGCTGACGGATGGTTTGTCGTCGCGCCCGACTACCGGGGCGCCGGAGGGTCTTCCAAACCCGACCGCGGCTACGACAAACACACCATGGCCGGCGATATCAAGGCGCTGCTCGATCACCTGGGCGTAAGCAATCCGATCACGCTGGTTGCTCACGACCTCGGTCTGATGGTCGGCTACGCCTTCGCTTGTCTCTACGAGGCTGACGTGGAGCGTCTTGTGCTGATGGAGGCGCCGATTCCTGGCACCGACGCCTACCAGAGCGTGGCGACAACCGATTACCGCACAAACAAGTTGTGGCACTTCCATATGCATGGAGCGGCGGACAACGTCGCCGAAACACTGATTGCCGGAAGCGAATTCCCATACCTCCGGTCGTTCTATCAGCGATTGAGCGCCAATCCCGATGCCATCTCCATCGCCGATGCGCAGCGCTACGTCGCCGACTACACAGCACCGGGAGCGATGCGTGCCGGGCTCGAGCTGTTCCGTGCGTTCGAACAAGACGCCATCGACAATCGGCGGATCCTGAGCGAGAAGGGCAAGCTGACGATGCCTGTGCTCGGACTCGGCGGCACGGCGAGTTTCTTTGTGCCGATTGCCGAAGCCATGTTGTCCGAGGTCGCCGACAACGTCACCGTCCGGCCGATCGATGATTCGGGTCATTGGATTGTAGAGGAACAACCCGAGACTTTCCTGTTGCGCCTACGGGAATTCATCGCCGAAACCGGTGGCGGTACGAAGGGTGCCGCGGCGTGATCATCCTGAACGTGTTCTTCGACGTGGCGCAAGAGCACGAGGCTGCGTTCTTGAAGCTCCTGAACCACATGGTGATCGAGTCCAACAAGGAAGAGGGCTGCGGCCTATATCAGCTGTGGTGCAATGCTCACGACCCATATAGCTATGTCCTTGTCGAACACTGGGCATCTCAGGACAGCCTGACCGCCCATGGCAAGACACCCCATTGGGTGCACTTCAACGACACCGTCAACGCGTACCTGAAGTCCGATTACGAGGAGCATCATTACCGCGAGATTCCGCGCTAACTGGTGCGACGAGATAAGGGTGCTCTCTCCGCACGAACGCCTCGATACCGAGTTGTCCCGCCGTAGACAGCGGTCCGGTGCGCCGACACATCGGCGAGCATCAGCTTTGACTGATCTCTGGTTCGAACTGCGCAACAAAGAGGACGCCGATGCAGCAGCAGTCGGGCGGCGACGAGCCCATTAATGCAGACCGCCATCGGTTCGCCGTCGCCGCCAGCGCTGGTGCGACGACGGTGATCGACTACGGGTGGTTGCGGTTCGTCACCGACCCGACCTTCGACCCGCCCGGCGACTACGGGGCTCATCAGAAGACGGAGTTCCCAGCGGTCGAGCCCGGGCAGCTGGGACCGGTTGACGCAGTGCTCCTGAGTCACGATCTGCACATGGACAACTTCGATGTTGCCGGCAAGGAATTCGCCAGCGCGGCGCCCATCGTGGTCACCGGGCCCCAGTAGGCGCGCAGACTCGGTTCCAACGTGGTGGGCCTCCGGCCATTCGATTCGATGGCCATTGCGTCTCCAGTCGAGCCCGCCCTCAAGGTTTCGGTGTATGCCGTGCCTGCGCAGCACGGACCGCTGGATGGCGACCGCGACGAATTCGGCAACATGAACACCGAGGTGACGGGCTTTGTCCTACTCGGTCGCGGATTGCCGACCGTATATGTCAGCGGCGACAATGCCTCGATTGGCCCGGTAATCGAAATATCAAAGCGCATAGACGATATCCAGGTCGGCGTGTTGCATATGGGCGCCGCACGTGTGGCGTCCAAGTATTCAGGGCGCCCGTTGACCTTGACAGCCGACCGGGCGACCGATGTAGCCGAGCTGTTGGGGCTGTCAGTGGTAATACCGGTGCACTGCGAGGAATGGTCGTTGTACAGCGAAGGCCCCGTCCACATTCGAAAGTCATTCGAGGAAGCAGGAATTGCGCAGGTTTCCGAACTGGCGCGCGTGGGTCGTGGGTGCTGCGAGAGAACCCACAGATGCTGTTAGCACCGGCGGTAGTGGTCACCCGGACGCTACTCAAAACTGCGCGGCTTCTCGGGCGCAGTCGGCTCACGCCCTCTGCAGCACCGTGCTGACTCGAATTGATCGTTGATTGTCCGGAATTCGTCGGCGGCGGGCGTCTGCTAAAGCACCAAGCAGGTTTACGGTGAATGCATGGCTGGCCCCGACGGCTTTCACCCTGATTTCCCTCACAACGCTTCGCGTCATGCGCGGCGAAATCGCGTGCGCCATATCAGGTCAACCGAACTTGACGCGACAACCGCACAGACGGACGGAATGCAGCGCTTCGCCGCGCTCAGTGGCGCTTCGGTGGGGAGCGAGAAGCTCTGGATGGGAGAAACGGTGGCCTCTCCGGGCAGCGTGTCAGCGAACCACCATCACGGTGATTCCGAGACGATGATCTACGTCCGCAGTGGCCACCCGGAATTCGTGTTCTTCGACGGGGATGACGAAGTTCGGGTCCGTACCGATCCCGGTGACTACATCTTCGTCCCGCCGCATCTGCCGCACCGCGAGGAGAATCCTGACCCGAATACGCCCGCCGAGTTGGTCATCGCCCGCAGCAGCCAGGAAGCGATCGTCGTCAATCTGCCGGCGTTGTACGCGCTTTAGTCGCATCCGGACCTGGCATGGCCGGACTGTTGCCCGAGCGCGGCCTTTTCGCCATACCCGTGATGCACCTGCGTGAGCAAGAGAGAAACGGGGACCAGGACTTGGACTGCCGCCTGCGCGGCTGAGCCGGTGTGGCGGGCAGCACGCCGACGATGCTCCGGGAAGCGTGGCAAGTCCGGCGGTCCAGGCGTGATCGAGGTTGGGCAGGAGGGCGACACTGGAGGCCCGGCCCGCGCATGCGCAATTCGGAAAGGGTATGGAACTCACGCCAGTGCCGACAGGTCGGATACCTGGCCGAGAGTGACCTCGGCGTGGACGCGGCGAGATACTCATCGACCACGCCGTCGACGATGGTGATGATCGCTCTGCCTCGTACCGATAGGGCGCGGACATCGCAGGGGTGGCGCCGCTGTCGATGGTGAGTGCGACGTCCGGACGGGCTGGCAACACCCGGAGCTTTAGTCAAGCGGTCCCGACTCGGCAGTCCCGGAGGCAACGTTGAGAACCCCCGGTATGAAGTCACCCGAGTGCGGTGAGTACGCGCGGCCCCGCCTCGGTGATGGCGACGGTGTGCTCGGAATGTGCGGTGTTGGAGCCGTCGGCTGACCGCAAGGTCCAGCCGTCGGCGTCTTTGACCAACCGGTTCGATCCGCGCGACCACCACGGTTCGAGCGCGAGGCACATGCCCGGTTGAAGCCGGAGCCCGCGACCGCGCTTACCGCGATTGGGCACGTGCGGGTCCTCGTGCATGGTGCGACCGATGCCGTGGCCGCCGTAATCGGTGTTGACGGCGTATCCGCAGGCAGAGGCGACATCGGAGATGGCCGCCGAGATGTCGCCGAGGTGGCCACCGGGAACCGCGGCCGCGACAGCCGCGCTGAGGGCCCGTCTCGTGGATTCCACAAGTGCGGTGTCGGCGTCGTCGGCGTTGTCACCGACGATGACAGTGACGGCGGAGTCAGCGGCCCACCCGTCGATGGACACTGCGAAGTCCATCTTGAGCAGATCGCCATCACGCAGCACGTAGTCGTGCGGAAGTCCGTGCAGCACACCGTCATTGACCGACAGGCAGATCACGTTGCGGAACGGGCCGCGGCCGAACGACGGTGCGTAGTCCCAATAGCAACTCGTCGCGCCGCGGTCGGCGACCAGCGCTCTGGCCCGACGCTCGAGCTGCATCAGATTCACGCCAGGTTCGGCTGCGCGCGCCAGCGTCGCGAGTGTCTGCGCGACGAATTCACCGGTGACCGCCATCTTGTCGATCTCGTTGGCGGTCTTCAGTTCGATCATGCGTGGACTCCATCTCGACGCGGTATTTTTATACCATGCGCGACGGTACCAGCAGTGGTATTTGAATACCACTATGCTGTCCACATGGTGCGTATACCGCTCAGTCCCGAACAGATCCGAGCCGGGCAGCGCCTCGGTGCGTTGATCAGGACTGCGCGCGCCGGCCGTGCGCCCGAGGTGATCGCCCGGAACGCGGGCATCTCACCGGAGACGCTGCGCAAGATCGAAGTCGGCAGGCTGCCCAGCCCCAGCTTCGGTACGGTGGTCGGCCTGTGCGATGCGCTGGGCTTGTCACTGGATAAGGCCGTGGCGGTCTGGCGCGGTGACGGTGACGATCAGATCGCGATCTGAAGCGGTCGGCGACGATCAGAGTTTCGTCGCGCACCGATTCACGCCATTGTCGTCTGCTGCGTGTCACCGACCTGATCGCACACCATCACTGTCACAGCGCGAGCAGGTGGTCTGTCACGCGAGTGAGAACGTCACATCTGCCCAGTTCAGATGATCAGGGCTGACAAGCATTTCAAGAACTGACCACCGCCTCGCTGTCGCTGGAGAGATTGGCGAGGCGCTCTGGCGCCAAGATCTGCCGGAGCTCCTGTTCGCCGAGGTAGCCGCGCTCGAGGACGATGTCGGCGACACTGCGGTGGCTGTCGAGTGCTTCGCGCGCTACGTCGGTGGTCTTCGTGTAGCCGAGGTAGGGGTTGAGCGCGGTGGCAAGGCCGATCGACTGGTGCACGTGTGCGGCCATCGTGGAGACGTTGGCGGTGATGCCCTGCACGCATCGGGTGGTCAGTGTCCGGCACGCCGCGGTGAGTTGGGTGATGCTCTCGAACAGCGATCGGGCGATGATCGGCTCGAACGCGTTGAGCTGCAGTTGGCCTGCCTCGGCGGCCATGGTGATCGTCAGGTCGTTGCCGATCACCGAATAGCACACCTGAGTGACGACCTCGGGGATGACGGGGTTGACTTTTCCGGGCATGATGCTCGAACCGGCTTGGACTGCAGGCAGATTGATCTCGTGGAGGCCGGCACGAGGGCCTGAGGACAGCAGCCGCAGATCGTTGCAGATTTTGGACAGCTTGACCGCGATCCGCCTGAGTATGCCCGACACATGGACGAACGCGCCGGGGTCCTGTGTCGCCTCGATCAGATTCTCGGCAGTCACCAAAGGGAGTCCAGTCAGTGCGCGCAGGTGCTTACACACCGCGTCGACGTAGCCTGGCGGCGCGTTGAGCCGGGTTCCGATGGCCGTTGCGCCCATATTGATTTCGTGCAGCAGCGCAGTCGACTCGGCCAGCCGCTGGCGGTCCTCACTGATGGTGACCGCATAGCCGCGCATCTCCTGGCCCAGCGTCATCGGCACGGCGTCCTGCAGCTGCGTCCGGCCCATCTTTATGACTCGATCGAACTCCGTGGCTTTGTCGTCAAACGCCGAAATCAGCTGCGCCATTGCGGTATCCAGGCCGTCACACGAGGTAATCGTGGCGATGTTGAGCGCTGTCGGATAGACATCGTTGGTGGATTGGCTCATGTTCACATGGTCAGCGGGATGCAGGTACTGATACTGGCCGATTTCGTGGCCCATGATCTGCAGCGCACGGTTGCCGATCACCTCGTTGGCGTTCATGTTCGTCGACGTCCCGGCTCCGCCCTGGATGACGTCGACGATGAATTGGTCGGCCAACTGGCCTGCGCGGATCTCGTTGCAGGCCTGGTCGATGGCCGCGGCCCGTTCGTCGCTGAGCAATCCGAGGTCGGCGTTGGTGCGTGCCGCGGCTTGTTTCACCACGGCAAGCGCGCAGATCAGGTGCTCGTACCGGCCGATGGTGGTACCGGTGATCGGGAAGTTTTCGACCGCGCGTGCGGTGTGTACGCCCCAATAGGCCTGGGCCGGTACCTCTTTGGCGCCCAGAAGGTCATGTTCGATGCGGGTTTTCATTTCTCTCAATCCACTTGTGGGTTGGCGATGACGGGGAACTCGCCGGTATAGCCGAGGCGTTCTTGCGCGACGGCTCGCACGCGCCCTCGCACCAGATACCAGCCGGCGATCAGCATTGGGATGAGCACAACGAGTGTCCCGACCGTCCAGGTGCCCACCGGTGCGTCGCAGGCCATCAAGACCAGCACGGCGACGAGGAACGCCAGGGTGAGGTAGCCGCTGTAGGGGGTGAATGGCATCCGGAACTTTGGTCGTTTCATGGTGCCGGCGTTGGCCATCTTGACCAGTCGCAGTTGGCACAACACGATCGTGCCCCACGAGGCGATGATGCCCAGAGCGGCCATATTCAGGACGATCTCGAAGGCTTGACCGGGGTTGAACGCGTTGAGCACCACACCGAAAAGGCAGATCGCACAGGTCAACAGGATGCCGCCGTAGGGTACGCCCCGTTTGGACATCCGTGCGGTGAACTTCGGGGCGCTGCCATTCATTGCCATGGACCGCAGGATGCGGCCGGTTGAGTAGAGGCCGGCGTTGAGGCTGGAGAACGCGGCGGTGAGCACGACGATGTTCATGATGTCGCCGGCGCCGCCGAAGCCAATCTTGGAAAAGAACGTCACGAAAGGACTTTCGCCGGCCTTATAGGCGGTGTAAGGCAGCAGTAATGCCAGCAGCGACACCGATCCGACGTAGAAGATCGCGATACGAGCGACGACTGAGTTGATGGCGCGCGGCATGATCTTCTCGGGCTCAGCTGTCTCACCGGCGGCGGTGCCCACCAATTCAACTGCGGCATAGGCGAATACCACCCCCGAGGTGACAATGAGCAGTGGGAGCGCGCCGGTGGGAAACAGCCCGCCTTGATGTGACCAGATGCTGAATCCCGTGCTCTGGCCGTCGATCTTGAAGCGTCCGGCCAGGAAGATGGTTCCTGCGACCAGGAACGCCATCAGCGCTATCACCTTGATCAGCGCCGCCCAGAATTCCATCTCGCCGAACCATTTGACCGAAATCATGTTGACCGACAGCACGATCACGAGCGCGATTAGCGCCACCGCCCATTGCGGCACGACGTCGAACGCCTTCCAGAAATGGAAATACGTGGCGATCGCGGTGGTGTCGACGATGGCGGTCATCGCCCAGTTGAGGAAATACATCCAGCCGACGACGTAGGCGGCTTTCTCGCCGAAGAATTCACGCGCATAGGAGACGAACGAGCCCGATGACGGCCGATGCAACACCAGTTCGCCGAGGGCGCGCAGGATCAGGAACACGAAGATGCCGCACACCCCGTATGCCAGGAAGAGGCCCGGTCCTGCGGAGTGCAGTCGGCCGCCCGCCCCGAGGAACAGGCCAGTCCCGATGGCGCCGCCTATCGCGATCATTTGCAGCTGCCGCGGCTTGAGGCCCTTGTGATAGCCCTCATCCTCGCGGGTCAGGTTGACAGCTTTTCGGCGCGCTGTCGGGTCGGTGGTGGTTGGCACCGTCGCCATCGGACTCCCATTCGATATGTGGTCCAGCTGCCAGGCTGTCAGACAGCTTTCCTGCTGAGTGTGGCATGGGTCACTGTCCGCGTCAATAGGAAGTCAGCGGTCGCGACGGCCGTGACTTGGAGGACTCAGGCGGGCGTGTCTCCGGCGAGTTCGGTGACGGCTTGCTCCACCTTGTCGAGATGCCGGCGCATGCATTCGCTGGCGTCGGCGTAGTCACCAGCGGCGATGGCCTGGAGGATCCTGCCGTGTTCGGCGTTGGATGCAGATCTGCGTTCAGCGAAGGCGGCGTTGAGGATGCGGGACTGCTGGCCAAGTGCGTCACGGATCGCTGCGACGACGGTGGTGAACACTTCGTTGCCCGAGGTCTGGGCGATGGCGAGGTGGAATTCGGTGTCGAGCTGAACCCACAGCGCTGGGTCGGTCTCGGCTTGCATCGCGTCGTTGATGCGCGTCAGGTTGGCCAGTTGGGCGTCGGTGCGCCGACGCGCGGCCCAGCCGGCGGCGGGCACTTCGATGTAGGGACGCGCTTCGATGAGGTCCCGTGCCGAGAACTTGCCGTAACGCGGTGAGGCCGCATGCGACGCTACGACCACGGTTCCGGAGCCGGTCTTCGTCGAGGTCAAGCCCAGGGTTTGGCAGGAGCGCAACGCTTCGCGGATTACAGAGCGGCTGACCCCGTAGCGCTCGGCGAGCGCGGCTTCCGGTGGCAGCTTGGCTCCGATGGGCAGGTCGCCGGCTTCGATGGCCGTGCACAGATCCTCGAGCACTGCTTCGGTTGCGTTGCGCCGCACGATCGTCGCGGGCCGATCTGTCCAGCTATAAGGCAGATTCACGCCTCTTAGGGTGCGCGCGCCGATCGGACGCTGTCAACGCGCCGCGACGGGGTCGCGGGCTTCGGCGAAGGCGTCGACCATCTGGTCTCGCTCGGCGCCGCAGGCCAGCAGCGCGGCCAGCTGGATGCGAGCCTGCGCTGCCCGTAGCCACGGAGAGGCGATTGCGCCGGCGGCAATCAGGTCGTGACCGCCACCGCTACCCCCGTAGACGGGTTCGACGACACCATCGGGCACCCGACTGGTGACCACGACGGCGACACCACGCAGGATGCAATCGCTCACGGCGCCAAGGATATTCGGGTTGGCATTGCCTGAACCCATCGCATCGAGGACGATCCCACGCGCGCCGGCCGACACGCTGGCATCGATGTGCGTTCGGTCGGCGCCCGGATACAGGGCGACGATGTCGACGCGTTGTTGGCCGATTGTTGGGTGCCAAGGTAACGCCGCGGGACGCTGAGCGGCCGGTGCGTACTGCCGATAGGCATCGAGCTGGGTGGTGTGAGCCTTGCGCGCGCCCCGGGCGGCTAGAAGCTGGCCACCAAACGCAATCAGCACTCCTTGCTCGCGCGAGTCGGCGCTGCGCGCAGCCTGTATTGCAAGCGAGATGTTGTGCGGCCCGTCGGGGTCGGGATGGTCGGCAGGCCGCTGCGCGCCGGTCACCACCACCGGACGGGGATCGTCGTGGAAGAGATCGAGGAACATTGCGGTCTCCTCGAGGGTGTCAGTGCCATGCAAAATCACCACCGCATCGGTGTCCGGATCATCGAGCACCTCGGTAACGGCGTTGCGGAGGGAGGTCATCCGCTGTAACGACATCGTCGAGGAGTCGATCGCCATGACGTCGCGCACCAAAACATCCGGACCGATGAGGTGGCTGATCGCGCCCCGCGCCAACGGAGAGATACGGCCATCACAGCTGCGACCGCTGGCGATTGTGCCACCGGTGGTCAGCACTGCAACTGGCACTGTCGCCTCCTCCAGATCCGGCCCAAAGCGCCATTTGTACCACGAGCATGCCAAATCTGTCAGACAGATTATTGCGGAGGTGGGAATCCTCCTCGACGGCGGTGGCTGCCGTCAGGCAAGACGGGGACTCAGCCCGCTAGAGCACGCAGGGTCCGCTGGGGACTGACCAGTCTCACGAACGTGTCTGTCGTGTAACGGAATAACCGTTCACAGTTGTCGTCCGAGTCACGCCGGCACCTCGGCGTCGATCGTGCCGGGCGCGTGCTGGGCGATGGCATGGGCGGCGATGAGGTCGGCGACCCGACGGTGCGCGACTTCGTTGAGCACGTCGTGCGCGGCACCCTCGATGACCTCGACCCGCAGCCGCGGCAGTCGGTCGCGCCAGCCCAGGATTGCGGTCGGCGGCGCGATGGTGTCGTGCTCGCCGTGCACAGCGAGGATTGGTAGCCGTAGCTCCGGCAGCTCGGCTTCGAGGCGCCGCCACGCTGGCGGGAAGAGCCGGGATAGGAGGCCCACTACGTCGGCACCGGTGAATGCCAGCGGGTCGTTGACGAGTTCGTCGCGGTAGGTGGGGTCGGCGGACAGCGCGTCGAGTTCCAACTCGAACGGCTGCGCCGAGTCGGCCTCGTTGAGCCACGGCAGCGGATCGAGAGCCGCTCCACTGACCACCACGGCGCGGTACCGGTTGGTGTCCTCGAGTGCGGTGAGCAGCGCGCCTACGCTGCCGAGCGAATGCCCGGTGATCACCAACGGGACGTCGGGGCCCTGTTGGACGGCCAGTGCGGTGAGCGTGCGGGCGTTGGTGACGACATCGGTGAAGGTGCCGACGTCGCCCCGGGTGCCGTCGGACAGTCCGTGGCCGGGCTGGTCGAGTGCCCATAGATCGATGCCGTGGCGGCCGAGCTCGGCGGCGAACCGGTGGTAGAGACCGGAGTGCTCGCCGAACCCGTGCAAGAAGACCAGTGCTGCGGCTGGCTCTTCGGTGAAGGTCCAGTGTCGGTAGAAGACCCGTCCGGCGGCGCCGTCGAAGAAGGGCATGTGGGCTCCGTATCGGTGGTGAATTGTGTATTCGATTGCCACCGTGGCCGATTCGCCGCCGCCGGCCCACCGTTTGAACCTGCTGGATTCGAAAGTCGCCGTGCGCGACGTGTCGGGCCGGTGCCCTAAAGGCGGCGCCCGGCCTCGTCGAGAACGTTGCGCAGGATGTCGTAGATCGCGTCGAACTCCTTCTGCCCGCTGATCAGCGGCGGAGCCAGCTGGATCACTGGGTCGCCACGATCGTCCGCGCGGCAGTACAGACCCGCCTCCCACAGTGCGGGGGTGAGGAAGCCGCGCAGCAGGCGCTCAGACTCTTCTGCGTTGAAGGTCTCCCTGGCGGCCTTTTCTTTCACGAGTTCGATGCCGTAGAAGAATCCCTCGCCGCGGACATCGCCGACGATGGGCAGGTCGTACAGCTTCTCCAGGGTGGCCCGGAACGCCGGCGCGGTCTCCTTGACGTGAGTGTTGATGCCCTCACGCTCGAAGATATCGAGGTTGGCCAGCGCCACCGCGGACGACACCGGGTGTCCGCCGAAGGTATAGCCGTGCGCGAACATCGTCTTGCCGTCGTTGAAGGGTTCGAACAGGCGATCGCTGGCGATCATCGCGCCGATCGGGGAGTAGCCGGACGTCAAACCCTTTGCGCTGGTGATGATGTCGGGAATGTAGCCGAAATCGTCGCAGGCGAACATCGAGCCGATGCGGCCGTAGGCGCAGATCACCTCGTCGGACACCAGGAGTACGTCGTACTGGTCGCAGATCTCACGGACGCGCTGGAAGTACCCCGGTGGTGGGGGGAAGCAGCCGCCGGCGTTCTGCACGGGCTCCAGGAATACGGCGGCGACGGTATCGGGACCCTCGAATTCGATGGCCTCGGCGATGCGGTCGGCGCAGTACCGGCCGAATGCCTCCGGGTCGTGTGCGTAGGCATCGGGCGCCCGGTAGAAGTTGGTGTTCGGTGCGCGAAAGCCGCCCGGGGTGAGCGGTTCGAACGGCGCCTTGAATGCCGGGATGCCGGTGATCGCCAGCGCGCCCTGAGGGGTGCCGTGATACGCGATCGAACGCGAAATCACTTTGTGCTTACCGGGTTTTCCGGTCAACTTGAAGAACTGCTTGGCCAGCTTCCACGCACTCTCGACCGCTTCGCCGCCGCCGGTGGTGAAGAAGACCCGGTTCAGGTCGCCCGGCGCATAGTTGGCGATACGCTCGGCCAGTTCGATCGCGGTCGGCGTTGCGTAGGACCACAACGGGAAGAAGGACAGCTGCTCGGCCTGGCGGGCAGCTGCCGCTGCGAGTTCTTCGCGACCGTGCCCGACCTGCACGACGAACAGGCCCGAAAGCCCGTCGATGTAGCTCTTGCCCCGGTCGTCGAAGATGGTGACGCCCTCGCCGCGGGTGATGATCGGTGGGGTGATGTCAGCGCCATGGCGGGCGAAGTGTCCCCACAGGTGCCGCTTGGCCTTGGCAGCGAGGTCGGTTGAAAGTGCTTGTGCTGCATTGATTGTTGTCATCGCGTGCCCCAGTTGTATTGCTGTTTGACGAGTTTGAGATAGACGAGCGTTTCGGTGGACAGCACCCCCGGCACCGCTCGAATCTTGCTGTTGAGCAGATCGAGCAGGTGGCTGTCGTCTTCGCAGACGACTTCGATGATGATGTCGAAGGTTCCGGCGGTCAGCACGACGTAGTCGACGGACGCGCAGGCGGCAAGTTCGTCGGCGACCTTGGTGGTATCGCCGGTGCAGCGAACCCCGATCAAGGCCTGGCGTCCGAAGCCCATTTGAACGGGGTCCGTCACGGCGACGATCTGCATGACGCCGCAGTCGATCATGCGCTGGACCCGTTGGCGCACGGCTGCTTCCGACAGTTCGACCGCTTTACCGATGGCGGCGTAGGACTGCCTGCCATCCTGCTGCAGTTGCTCGATGATCTCTTTCGAGAGTTCGTCGAGCTGGAATGCGGTGCCGCCCCGAGATTGGCCGCTGCGCGTAGGCATCGCAGCGGCATCGGGCGGTGCATCTGGGATGGCCATGGCGTCAATTGTGCACGGATTTCGTCGTCCTGCACAACATATTCGACGAAATCAGTCGACGAACACGTGATTTCAAGTGGAATCCGCAGCAGTGTTGAGGTAGTGTTCAGGATCGTGAGCGCAGGTGTAGGCCAGGTCGTCGCAGGTAGCTTCATCAACGGAAAGACTGTGACGACGGACGGGAGTCCGTTCGAGATCGTCAATCCGGCGACGGGTGCTGTCGTGGCGTCGTACGCGCTGGCGACGCCCGCCGATGTAGACGCCGCAGTGGCCGCGGCCCGCGCCGCACAGCCGAGCTGGGCCCGGGCCACTCCGGCCGAACGGGCCACGGTTCTGGCACGGTTGGCCCGACTGGCCGCCGAGAACGCTGACGAGCTGGTAGATCAGGAGGTCAGCCAGACCGGTAAACCGGTCCGGCTGGCGGCAAACTTCGACGTCCCCGGCAGCATCGACAACATCGACTTTTTCGCCGGTGCCGCCCGACACCTCGAGGGCAAGGCCACTGCCGAGTACTCGGCCGACCACACGTCGAGCATCCGGCGCGAGGCGGTCGGCGTGGTCGCCACCATCACGCCGTGGAACTACCCGCTGCAGATGGCGGTCTGGAAGGCGTTGCCCGCGTTGGCGGCTGGTTGTGCCGTGGTGATCAAGCCTGCCGAGATCACCCCGCTGACCACGCTCACGCTGGCCCGGTTGGCGGCCGAAGCGGGGCTGCCCGAAGGTGTGTTCAATGTCGTGACCGGTCTGGGCGCGGACGTCGGCGCGGCCCTTGCCGGGCATCGTGACGTCGACATGGTGACGTTCACCGGCTCGACGGCGGTCGGGCGACGGGTGATGACAGCTGCGGCGGTCCACGGCCACCGCACGCAACTCGAACTCGGCGGCAAGGCTCCGTTCGTGGTCTTCGATGACGCCGACTTGGATGCCGCGATCCATGGTGCGGTGGCGGCATCCCTGATCAACACCGGCCAGGATTGCACTGCGGCGACCCGCGCCATCGTGGCGCAACCGTTGTACGACGACTTTGTTGCCGGCGTTGCCGAACTGTTCGGCAAGGTCGTCACCGGAGACCCGCATGACCCGAATACCGATCTGGGACCGGTGATCTCGACGCCACACCGGATCAAGGTCGCCGGCATGGTGGAACGGGCGCAGCAGCACGGTGGGAGGATCGTGACGGGCGGCACACTGCCCGAGGGTTCCGGCACGTTCTACCCGCCGACACTGATTGCGGATGTAGCGGAAGACTCCGAGATCTACCGTGATGAGATTTTCGGTCCCGTGCTGACCGTGCGGCCCTTCGTTGACGACGACGACGCACTGCGGCAGGCCAACGACACCGAGTACGGCCTGGCGGCCTCGGCATGGACTCGCGACGTGTATCGAGCTCAGCGGGCATCGCGCGAAATCCAGGCCGGCTGCGTGTGGATCAATGACCACATTCCGATCATCTCCGAAATGCCACATGGCGGTTTCGGTGCTTCCGGGTTCGGTAAAGACATGAGCGCCTATTCGTTCGAGGAATACCTGACCATCAAACATGTGATGAGCGATATCACCTCGGTTGCCGAGAAAGACTGGCATCGAATCATCTTCGCCAAGAGGTAATAGTCCGCGGGATCGCAGATGTTGATCCCAGGTGTCAAAGCCCTGTGAAGTGCTCAATTCGGCACTGTCGAAGAAATTCAGGGCTCGCCAAACCAACGTCGACCATGTTTCACGCAGATTCACGTTGCATGCGCGTATAAGTTTGTGCTGCAACACTATTCAGTGCAACGGTCCCTCATCGCCGACCGGCTCCCGAATTCCAGAACCCAGGCTTTCTTTCAAGATTTCGCGACGCGAGCGTATATCGACGACGCTGATCTCTGGCTCTGATTCCGCGTTCCCTGGTGTGGGGATATGTGGACTCATGGTGTGAGCGGTGGCACCTTCGGTAATGCTTCGTTTCAGGAAACGCGGCGGCCGAAATAATGACGAATGCACTCAATGCTGACCAGACATGACTGGCTTCTGTGACGACCGTCATGGCTGACAGTGGATTTTGTTGGCGCTTTTAACATTCGTTGTCACTACCGGTAACAAGCCGACCCTAAAGTTGGCCGCGGATGGTGGACCGAAAGCGGTTGTCCCGCTGGGTCAATTCACCCAATACACACGTCAGCCGCCGGCACCGCAGCCGGCAGGCGGTCCGCGCCGTGGTCGCGGACCGACCAATCGCCATTGAGGAGACCGATCAATGCCGTCTATATCCAATGTCGAGCGGCTCGAGGAAGTCAGAGATGCCCAGGAGAACGCGGGCACCGGACTCGCGGCCGCCAGCATGAGCGGTGTCGAGCTCGTCGCGCAGTCGACCGCCGGCATCGCGCCAAGTGCCGTGATGGTTTCCGGCGCAACGCTTGTGGCGGCCAGCGCCAGCGCAGGCACCTTGTATTCCTACGCCGTCTCCTTGTGCGTGCTGCTCTTGGTGGGCTGGTGCGTGTCCCGGGCGGCACGGTTGCGGCCGGGAGAGGACCTGCTCTCACATATCACCGCCGCGTTCGGTAGAGCGGTCGGGTTCGTCGGGTCGACCGGTCTCGCCTTCGGGTACCTGCTCATCTCCGTCGGCTGCGTCGCCCAGTTCTCGCAGTACGCCAAACCCCTTCTCGGAGTGGCTCCACCGGCGAGCGCCGGCGCGCCCGCTACTTCGATCTCGGTAATGGTGATCCTCGAAGTTGTGTGCGTGGTCTGCGCAGCATGGATGATGATCCGCGGCGTCCGGATCTCCGCCTGGACCGGTGTGGTACTCGAGGTGCTCTCCATCGGAGCAATTCTGTTGGTGCTCACCATGGTTTTGATTCGGCATGGGGTCAGTCTCGCGCCGCTGATGCCCACGGGAATCACGGTGCAACAGGTGGTCAGCGGCATGGTGCTGGCGACCCTGGGTTTCGTCGGGTTCGAGTCAGCCGCTTGTTTGTCGGTCGAGGCCAAGGACCCACAACGGACAATCCCACGTGCCGTCACGGGCAGTGCGCTACTGGCCGGCGCGCTCTACCTGTATGGGTCTTACGCGCAGATCGTCGGTTTCGGTGGTGCCGACAACCTGGCCGCCGACGCAACGCCTTTGAACACATTGGCCGACGGCCTTGGCATGCACTGGCTTGGGCTGTCCATCGATCTGGGTGCGGTGGCTTCCAACTTCGCCTGTGTGGCCGGCTCACTGACAGCGGCCAGCCGCGTACTGCGCTCGATGGGTGAGTCGCAGTTGGTGCACAGCAAGCTCGCCGCGACGCATCCCATCCGCAAGACGCCGCATGTGGCGATCATCTTGCTCAGTGCGGCCGCCCTGGTCGCGGCACTCGGATTGGGACTCAGCGGAATCAACGAGCTCGACGTGTACTCCTACACCGGCACCATGGGAACCTTCGGCTACATGATCGCCTACATGCTGATGGGGCTGGGTATCCCGATTCTGGTGCGGCGCCTGGCGCCACAGACCAGCGTTGGCATCGCCGCCATCATTGGGCTGACCGTCACGTGCTGCCTCGCGTACGTCTTCTACCGCAACGTGTATCCGGTCCCGGCCTGGCCGACAGCCGTGATCCCGTGGATCTTCCTGGCAGTGCTGCTCGCCGCGGCGGCGTGGTATGTCGCGGGACCGGCCCGCGTCGCACGCAGGCAGACCCGCGAATCGTCGGTGGCCGCGGAGCCGGCGCCCGAGCCGGCGAGGTGAGGGTGAGGGCGCCCGCATCGGCACGTAACCAAGCGGGCGTCATGCCACCGGCTTAACCCACTCCAAAGCCCCGGAACGGACCGGAGTCAAGGCGGCGAAGCCGCAACCGATGTGCGCCAACTCAGCGCTACACCTTTTGGTGTGGCGCTGTTTTGGCGTTCATCGGGTAACGAGCGTGACGATGGTCTGTTCCGTGGCGTGGTTACCTTCGCCCATCGACCTCGCGCAATTTCCCATGCCGTGCCGGGCTTACGGCGAGGACAAGTCAATTCGGAAACCAGGGATAGCCATAGTCGGCTCTCATTACGTCGATACGGATTTCCCAGAGTGGACGGCTACCTTTTGCCAAAGGCAGCAGTCAATCGAGGGAGGTCCGCGCCACATGACGCTCACACTGATCACACGAGGCGCCATCATTTCAGCCACTGCGCTTGCGGTTTCGGTGGCTGGCGCCGGCGTTGCGCAGGCGTCTCCCGACACCGTCAACCAGGACAATCACGCCGGCCAGTCGCGTTCGGGCAAGACCGCACGCAACAACACCAACGGCCTTGACTGGGGCGACGATTGGAGTCTGGGCGGCTTTCCGCCGATCAACCTGTCGAGCTTGCCGGCGCCCAACGTGAACCTGTCGGTTCCGCTGTCTTTGGGCTTGCCCGGCTTGTCCCTACCAAGCCTCAACCTCAATCTTTTTCACTGACTTCGCCGCGCCTCTGAGCCCGTCAGACCGCAGGCCTGCGGAGCAAGGGGTGGGCTTGTGTTTGCAGCGACTGCACTCGTCTGACCCGGTGGCACCCGGATGAGTCACCTGCGAGCGTCAGATCCCTTGTCAAATCGAGGATTCCGCGATTGCCTGTCAGCCGGCAAGTAGTCTGTCTGTAATCAGCAGCTCGAAAGCACTCACGATGGCCGGGAGATTCTCGGCAGGGCCAACTGCCGTCGGATAAGAGGCGATACCGCACAGAACCGCGACCATCGCTTCGGCGGCGTCCGCGATATTGGTTTCAGAGCTGAGTTCGTCGCGGTCGACAGCCTCGCGCATTGCCGACGAGATGAACGTCCGGGCAGCACGCAGCACCGAGTGGTCGGTGACGATCAACTTTGCGTCGCGTACCGATTCACGCACTGCGGCGGCGACGAGCTGGGCGTTGCACTGGTCGGGATTGTCGGCGCCCAGTGCCGCTGAAAAGAAGCTCACGAGCTGGGAAGTCAAGGTTTCCGAGTTTCGGGCCGTAGCGGCCGCTTCTGCAATCACAGCGGCCGCCGGACGGTCGATGGCGTCGCGGTACAACTGTGGCTTGTTGGCAAAATGATAATGAAGTGCCGGTCGGGACAAGCCTGCCCGGGCTGCGATGACCTCGAACGTCGTTGTTGTGTAACCGAATTCAATGAACGACTCGCGCGCCGCACGCAGGATGCGCTGGCGGTTGGCAGTAGTTGTTTCCGCCGACGGGCGGCCCGGCTTGCGACGCGCTATCGGTGCCATCGCTCCATTATGTGTTGATACAACCGCTGTCACGCCTCGCCGGCAATATGCGTTTTCTGTCAATTGCCACTGTGGTAACTATTAGCCCGAAGGCGACATGCGGAGGCGAGCGTCACGTGAAGCAGGCTCGAATGAAATATCCATATTCCCAATCGAACTGCAGCTCCGAATGCATATGGATATCACAGGACAGTGAAGCGTTACGCATTGCATGTTGGATTACAGTCGTTGCAGGACAACATAATTGATGCAAGAAGGGAGCTACATGTCCAGCTCAGTCACACGCCGGCCCAAATTCGTCGGCGCCGCCATTTTCGTCACCGGACTTGGATTGACCGCCAGCCTGCTGGGTGCCGGGGTCGCCAACGCTGATCCGCCCCCGCCGCCGCCAGGACAGTGCGCACCGCCCCCTGCTCCATGCCCTCCTCCGCCGCCCCCTCCGCGGTGATCAAGAAGGGTCGCTGACCAAATCCAGGCGGCGCGGCGTGCGATCAATTGCGCGCCGCGCCGTCGCCATTTTCTTCACGTCCCACCTTAAGACGTTGTCCTACAAATTGATTGCTGCATCCGACAAGCATTGCGATCGCGGTCGTCCGGTGGCACAGATAATCCCGGAGCTCGTTCCGAAGAGTGCCGCGCGGAGAGGCCGCCCTGGCATATGGTGCATGTGAGTGCGGCGCTCGGACACGTCACATACGCAGTTCCTAGCCGCACGACAGTTTGCTCATAACGGGTGGGCATACGCTCGAAAAGCCAGCGGCCCCGCGACAGCCAGTTGGTAACGATGATGTCCGACGACATCGTCTCAGTTATGCGACACGCGAGCGATCACTCCTCCCGATCGCTCGCGTGTCGCGCCTGTGCGGAGGCCAGGAATGCTGTGCGGCAGCCATTTTCACTAGTTCAGCAGACCGGAACACTCTGGGATATGGTCTGCTGCTGTGGGGTTGTTCCACGGCGAAGAAGCGGTTACCGGGCGCGAGACGGAGACGGGTTGCGCCCGCCGCGGGTCGGTCACTGCGGACCGCGTATGAGCGGTCTTGGGCGCGGCTATGTCTGTATTTCGCGTGCCGGGAGCGTCACTGTGAATGCAGACCCATTCGGGCTGCTGTCGACTGCGATGGTGCCGCGATGTGCCTTGGCGACGGCTTGCGCGATGGCCAAACCGAGGCCGGTGCTGCCGGCCGCACGCGATCGGGATTCGTCTCCTCGCGCGAAGCGTTCGAAAATGTCCGGCAGCACATCGGCGGGGATGCCGGGCCCGTTGTCGGACACCGTCAACGAGATGGCACCGTCGGCGGTATCGGTGAGCGCAGTGACCACCGTGGTGCCGGCGGGGGTGTGGACGCGGGCGTTCGACAGCAGGTTGGTCAGTACCTGTTGCAACCGCGGCCGGTCGCCGACGGCGATCACCGGGTGATCCGGCAGGTCCAGGGCCCACCGATGTTCGGGGCCGGCCATGTGGGCGTCGCTCACCGCGTCGATCACCATCTGGGACAGGTCGACTTCGTCATGGGCCAAGGGCCGGCCGGCGTCGAGCCGGGCCAGCAGCAGCATGTCCTCGACCAGTTGACTCATTCGGCGGGACTCGGCATGGACGCGGGTCAGCGCATAGACCAGATCGTCGCGTGACGCATCGGTTGCGTCCCCGGGTATTCCCGTGACCAGGCGGCGGGCCACCTCGGTGTATCCCTGTATCGAGGCCAGCGGGGTGCGCAACTCGTGGCTCGCGTCGGCGACGAACTGGCGTACCCGGGTCTCGCTGGCATGGCGGGTGGCCAGCCCGTCGGCGACGCGGTCGACCATGCTGTTGAGAGCGGTGCCGAGCCGGCCCACCTCG
>NZ_JMLM01000018.1:0-111085 GCF_000686745.1 Mycobacterium sp. UNC410CL29Cvi84 | reverse complement strand
GCCCACCGACAAGATCAGCGACTGCTGACATCGCCTCATCGTCGACGGTTAGAGCACCTAAACAGAAGCGCCACAGCAGGATTGGGTTCCACCCCCAGGCGCATGGATCGTCGACGGTTAGGACAACTAGCCAACTCGGTCCGCGAACGCGGGACGCCAAGCAGCGAGCCCCCGAAACCTGCCAAGGCGCCGCGCCGGACGGCAGGACCGATTAGCCGCCCTAACCGTCGGGGATCGACCGGCCGGAGCCGGAGCCCTTTGGGATGGGCCGGAACGATTGCGGAGCCGACCTAACCGCCGAGGGTCCCAGACCCGTCCAGAGAACTTCGGGCGAAGCGACCGGGGCCGCAGGAGCGTCAAAGGACAGCTAGGCCACCTAAGCGTCGACGATCCACCGGCACCGCCACGATGGGACGAGGTAGGACCAACAAACCCGCCCGATTTACCCAGCCCACCTAAGCGTCGAGGCTGCTTTGCCGGGCCTGCGAAACCCGGCATGGACGACGCGGCACGGAATTAGAGTCAGGTACACCCGCCGGACCGGCAAAGGAGTGCCCATGACAACCACCGCTCCCATCGACGTCCTGGTCATCGGCGCCGGGATTTCCGGTATCGGAATGGCGTATCACCTCAAGACTTTTCGCCCGGGCACGTCGTTCATGGTGCTGGAGGGCCGAGACGCGATCGGCGGCACCTGGAGCCTGCACCAATACCCGGGCATCAGGTCCGACTCGGACATGCCGACCTTCGGCTTCGGCTTCAAGCCGTGGACGCACCGCAAGTCCATCGCCGACGGGCACATCATCCTGGATTACCTGCAGCAGACGGTCGAGGAGAACGACCTGGCCCGCCACATCCGGTTCGGCTACCACGTGGAATCTGCGAATTTCGACTCCCGGCAGGGACTTTGGACCGTCACGACCACCCACGACGGGCACACCGAGACGTTCACCTCGCGCTTCCTGTTCCTGGGCACCGGGTACTACGACTACGAGAACCCGTACATCCCCGACTTCCCCGGCCGCGAGGATTTCGAGGGCCCGGTGATCCACCCCCAACTGTGGCCGAAGGATCTGGACTACACGGGCAAGAACGTCGTCGTCATCGGTAGCGGCGCCACGGCCGTCACGCTGATCCCGAACATGGCCGACAAGGCCGCACACGTCACCATGCTGCAGCGGTCCCCTAGTTACGTGTTCTCGATACCGGCGTCCGACCCGATAGCCAACGTCCTCAACAAGGTCCTCGGCCACGAACGGGCGTACAAGATCGTCCGGCGCAAGAACATCTCGCTGAACCGCGGAATGTTCAAGATGTGTATGCGCTACCCGAAGCTGATGCGAAAGTTGTTGATCGCCAACGTGGCTCGACAGCTGCCCAAGAACTTCGACGTCGACACGCACTTCACCCCCAAGTACAACCCGTGGCAGCAACGCCTGGCCATGGTGCCCGACGGCGATCTGTTCAAGATGGTCTCGACGGGCAAGGCCTCGATCGTCACCGACCATATCGAGCGGTTCACCAAGCACGGCATCCTGCTGAAGTCCGGACAGGAGCTCACTGCCGACATCATCATCTCGGCGACCGGACTGAACATGGTCCCCTTCGGCAAGATCGAGCTGAGCGTCGACGGACACCTGCTGCATCTCCCCGACCTCACGGTCTACAAGGCCATGATGCTGTCCGGCGTGCCCAATTTCGCGTTCGCCGTCGGCTACACCAACATCGCCTGGACATTGAAGGTCGATCTGGTGTGCGAGCACTTCTGCCGGATGCTCGACTACATGGACGAGCACGGCTACGGCAAGGTGGTCCCGATCCTGGAGGACGGGACCATGGAACGAGTTCCGTTGCTGGACATGACGTCCGGCTACGTCCAGCGGGCCGTCGCGAAGTTTCCACGCGGCGGCACCTATGGCCCATGGGCGTTCAAGCACGCCTACGAAATGGATCAGGAGCGGCTGCGCAACGGGCCCATCGAAGATCCTGCGCTCGTCTTCACGCCCGCCGCCGCGCCGCTGTCCGTGGTCTGACCGAAGGAGCGATCATGACAACCGACTTCTTTTTCATCAGCCACGGCGAGCGTTGTGCCGCTACGCATCTGACCGCGCAGAGTGACGCGCTGACCGCCAACAGCGGGCGGCCGTGTGTGGTCATGGCCCACGGCTTCGGCGGTACCCGCGACTCCGGCCTCATGGCGTTCGCGGAGCCTTTCGCCGCCGCCGGCATGGACGTGGTGTTGTTCGACTACCGGGGCTTCGGCGATTCGGAAGGCGAACCACGCCAGTACATCTCGGTCAAGAAGCAACGGCAGGACTACCACGCCGCCATCGACGCCGCCCGCAATCTGCCGGGTGTCGACCGGGACCGCATCGCGCTGTGGGGCACGTCGTATTCCGGCGGGCATGCCATCGCCGTCGCCGCCGAAGATCAACGGGTGGCCGCGGTGGTATCCGTGTGTCCAGCCACCGACGGGATGGCTGCCCTGGTGCAGGGAGTGCGAGAGACGAGTGCCGGTCACATAGCGCGCATGGTGGCGCACGGACTGTTCGATGCCGCGGGGGCCCGGTTCGGCCGCAATCCCCACTACCTGCCGATCGCCGGACAGCCGGGAAGCGTCGCACCGCTCAGCACTCCGGGTTCCGAGGAGTCCTACCTCGCCTTGGCCGGCCCCACGTGGCGCAACGAGTTCGCGGCCCGCACCGTGCTGGAGGTCGCGTTCAACCGGCCGACCGTGCATGCCAGTGAGCTGGAGTGCCCGCTGCTGGTGCAGGTCGGCACCAATGACCGCATCGCACCGCCGGATGCGGCCAAAAAGGCCGCGAAGAAGGCGGGTTACCTCGCGCACCTGTGTGAGTACCCCATCGACCATTTCGATTTCTACGAAGAGCCGTGGCAACCGCAAGTCCTCGCCGACGAGGTCACCTTCCTGACCCGCGTCCTCGATCCGATCCGTTCGACCGACGTGCATTTGCGGTCGACCAACCCACCGGCACCGAGACTGGCGGTCAAACTGCCGTGGTGAACGCGTCCGCTTGGCATGATCTGCACCGAGTGTTGAGCGAAAGGGCCGACTGAATGTTCGACAGGGTTGTGGCGACGACTCGCAACTGGCTGGAAGTTGCTCGCTACGGCGGGTTGGAGACGGGCGAAGAACCGGCGCCGTACGACGTCGTCGCCCAGGGCCGCATCCACAAGCTGCGGCGCTACCGAACCAGCGGCGAGGCGGGCCGTCCCCAGGTGCTGCTGGTGCCGCCGCTGATGCTGACCGCCGACGTGTTCGACGTATCGCCGCAGGCCAGCGGCGTTCGGACCCTGATCGACAACGGCATCGACCCCTGGGTCATCGACTTCGGCTCGCCGGAGAAGGAAGCGGGCGGCCTGGAGCGCAACCTGGCTGATCACGTGCTGGCGGTCGATGCGGCCATCGATGAGATGGTCAACTTGACCGGCGGCGGCGTCCACCTCGCCGGCTACTCGCAGGGCGGCATGTTCTGCTACCAGACCTCGGCGTACCGGCGCAGTGTCGGCATCGCCAGCGTCATCACCTTCGGCAGCCCGGTCGATCTCAGCAAAACCGCCCCGATGGGTGTCCCCGCCGAAATCGCGATTCCCGGCATGGGGTTCGTGATGGAGAACGTGCTGCGCGGCCGGTCCGTGCCGGGCTGGGCGACGCGGCTGGGTTTCCAGCTGCTCGACCCCGTGAAAGCGGTGACGGGCCAGCTGCAGTTCCTGGCCGCTCTGCACGACCGCGATGCCCTGCTGCCGCGCGAAGGCCAGCGCCGCTACCTGATGAACGACGGCTGGGTGGCGTGGCCCGGCCCGGCACTCGCCGAATTCCTGCAGCAATTCCTGATGCACAACCGGATGCTGACGGGCGGATTCAGCATCGCCGGACGACCGGTGACGCTCGCCGACATCACCTCGCCGATCCTGGCGTTCGTCGGCGATGTTGACGAGATCGCCCCGCCGGCCTCGGTACGCGGAATTCTGGGTGCCGCACCACGCACAGATATCTACGAAAGCACTTTGCACGCAGGGCATTTCGGGTTGGTGGTGGGCAGTACCGCGACATCGCACACGTGGCCGCTGGTCGCCGACTGGATGCGGTTTGCCGAAGGCAAGGGCCCGCAGCCGGAGCACGTCACCAAGGTCGACACCGCGACCGCCGCCGCCGAAGCGGCGCCGGCCGGACCGGCCGAGGGCGTCCAGGCATTGATCGACGCCGGACGCATGGTCGCCGGCTCCGTCGCACGGTCGGTCGGGGACGTCCGCGGCATGTTCGGCACCGTGTCGCGTCAGATGCCCCGGTTGGCACGCATCCGGAGACTGGACGCGAACACCCGAATCTCGTTGGCACTCTTGTTCGATGAGCAGGCGCAGCACGCGCCCAACGACGTCAGCTTCATGTACGAGGACCGCAGCTACACCTACGGCGAGAACAAGGTCCGCATCGACGCGGTGGTGCGCGGCCTGCTCGCCGCGGGCGTGCGCGCCGGTGAGCACGTCGGTGTGTTGATGGGGACGCGCCCGTCGTCACTGGCGGTGGTGACGGCACTCAACCGCATCGGTGCCGTCGCCGTGATGCTCCGGCCCGGTGCCGATACCGCGCGTGAAGTCGAGCTCGGCAGGGTCAACCGCGTCATCGCCGACCCCGAACATTCCGAGGCCGACTTCGCCGGCCGGCCGCTGCACACATTCCTGTTGGACACCCCGTACCTCAACCGGGACCGCACCCTCACAGCCCTCGAGATCGGCGAGACCAACGCCGTGCGCATCCCCGACTGGTACCGCCCCAACCCGGGCCGTGCCGGCGAGCTCGCGTTCATCTTCTTCGGCGGCCCGGACGACGATCCCCGCCCCATCCGAGTCACCAACGGCCGCTTCGGTTTGTCGGCATACGGCACCGCGACGTCGGCGACGCTGAACAACTCCGACACCGTCTACTGCATCAACCCGATCTACCACACCTCCGGCCTGCTGACGGGCATCGGCGGCGCGGTCGCGGGCGGCAGTCGGCTGGCGATGGCCAAGGACCTGGACCCGACGACGTTCTGGACGGAAGTGCGCCGCTACGGCGTGACCATCGTCTGCTACACGTGGGCGCAGCTGCGGCCGCTGGTCAACGCCGCCCCGCAGCCCGCCGAGCGCAACCACTCGGTGCGCCTGTTCGTCGGCTCCGGCATGCCCCGCGGCCTGTGGCGCCGCGTGCTGGACCGGTTCGCGCCGGCCGGTGTTCTCGACTTCTGGTCCACCAGCGAGGGCGAGGCCATCCTGGCCAACGTCAACCCGGCCAAGCCCGGATCGCTGGGGCGACCGCTCCCCGGCAGCGCGACCGTCGAGGTCGTGCGATGGGATCCCGAAGCGCAGCAACTTGTTTCGGGCGCGGACGGTTACGCCATCCGGTGCGCCGACGACGAGACCGGCCTGCTGCTGGTGAAGATCAGCTCGGCCACCACCGCGTCGGCGCCGCCGCTGCGCAATCTGTTCGAGGCCGGCGACGCCTGGTTCTCCAGCGGCAGCCTGGTCAGCCGGGACGCCGACGGCGACTACTGGCTGATCGACTCGGTCGACACCCAGATCCGCACCGCCGACGAGGTGGTGGCGTCCCTGCCGATCACCGCGGCCCTCGGCAAGCTGCCCGCCGTCGACCTGGTGCACACCTATGGCGTCGCCGCCGACGACGCCGAAGTGGCGGTCGCGGCGCTGTCCCTGGTGGACGGGCAGGACGTCTCCGCCGGCGACTTGGACGAGGCACTCGCGAGTCTGCCGGCCGCGCAACGGCCGGCGTTCGTCCGCGTCGTCGACGAGGTGCCGATGACGCCGTGGCACCGCCCGGTCGCCGGGCCGCTGCGCCGCGACCCGCTGCCCCCGCCCGGCCGCTACTTCACCCGGACCGACGACGGTAGTTACAAGGAAAGCTGACACCAGCCTGACGAAGTCGTCAATAATCTTCACATGAAGAAAAGCGTTGCTGCAGTGCTGTTCCTGCTGGCGTCCGCGGCCGTGCCGGCCGTCGGCGCACCGGTCGCACACGCCGATGTGTGCGGCAGCGTCGGCGGTCGCCACGTCAGTGCGGGTGGCTGCACGAACATCGCCGGCGACGCGGCGGTGGCCGCGGCGGCTCCGGAGGACGCGGCCGCGCAGGCCGCCGCCGGCCGGCCGCCGTGCTACACCCCGGCCGGGGTGCCCTACTACACACCGGGTGACTTGCCTTGTAACTGAGGCCATTTAGGCTGACGGCATGCACAAGTCTCTGCAGCGTGCCGCCGTCATCGCCGCGGCCGCCTTGGCACCCATGGCCATCACCGCAGCGATCGCGCCGGCCGTCAGCAACGCGGACTGCGACAACGGCACCTGGTGGGACCCGGTGCAGAACCGGTGCCAGGCCCCGCTGGTGCAGAACTGTCCGGGCGGCTGGTGGGACCCGAACATCAACAGCTGCCGGCCGCCGGTCTCGACGACGCCGCTCGACTGCCGCGACGGCGCGTGGTGGGACCCGATCAACAACATCTGCCGTCCGCCGCTGCTGCCGCAGTAGCGGGTCCGGTCAGACCAGGTAGTACAGCTCGTCGTCGCTGCCGTCGCGACTGGGGACCAGCCGCGACTCCGCGTAGCGGACCGCCTTGAGCGTTGCCGAGAACTCCTTCTCCTCTTCCGGGAAGATGCGCTCGTCCGGGAACCAGTCGCGCAGCCCGACGTTGCTCAGGACGTCCAGGGTGTCGGGCCGAACGCCGGCCAGCAGGACGGTGACACCGAGCTCGGTCAGGTCGTGCAGGAACCGCTCGACACGCTCGATGCCGACCGCGTCGGGGTTGCGGGCACGTTTGAGCCGGAGCACCACGAATTGGGTGCCTTCGGCCTTGACCCGCTCGGTGAGCGCGTCCAGCGCGTGCTCGATTTCCGGTGCGGCACCGAAGAACAACTCTCCTTCGATGTCGTAGATGAGCACCGCCGGATTGTCCGGCTCGTCGCCGACCCGTTCTCGGACCACGCGTTCCGGCGTGACCACGAGCTCGGCGATCTTGAGCCTGGAGGCCCGCGGGACGAACAGCAGGATCGACAGCGCCACGCCGAGCAGCACCGCCTTGTCCAGGTCGACGACCACGCCGGTGATTGCCGTGACGATCACCAGACCGGCGTCGTAACGAGAGGCCCGGACGGTGTGCACCAGTCGTTGGAAATCGACCAGGCGAACCGCGGTCACCAACAGCAGACCGGCCAGCGCCGCCTTCGGGATGTAACTCAGCAGCGGCGCGAACAGCAGCAGTGCGCCGGCCACCGCCACCGACGCGATGACGCCGGAGAACCTGGTGGCCGCACCGGCCTGGAAGTTGATGGCCGACCGCGACAGCGAACCCGAACCGGGCAGGCTCTGGAAGAAGCCACCGGTGAGGTTGGCCAGGCCTTCCGCCAGAATCTGCCGGTTGTAGTCGATCTTCTGCTGTGTCTGGTGCGCAATGGCTTTCGCGATCGACAGCGCCTCGATCAAACCGATGAACGCGACCGCCAACGCGCCCTCCGACAGATGCGGCAGCCACTCCCAATGCACCACTGGAATGTGGAAGTCGGGCAGGCTGGCGGGAATCTTTCCGGTGATCGACACCGCGGTCTTGCCGCCGTGCCCGGGTGTCGACCAGCCCGAGAAGTAGGCGATCAGCGCCGCAATGACCAGCACGGCAAGCATGTCGATCTGCGGCCAGCCATAGCGCTGCACCAACTTTCGGAGCACCACGGCCGCGACGACGGCTGTGGCGCTCAGCACCACGGCCCGGTAGTTGATCGCGTCGCCGTGGAACAGCGTGAGGTAGGTGCGGTACAGCACCTGCATGTTGCCGTTGCCCCGGTCCTTGACGCCGAGCGCATTTCCCAACTGGCCCAAGGCAAGTAGGAACGCGGCTGCCGCCATGAACCCGACGATCACCGACTCGGAGATGTACCGGGTCAGGTCACCCAGCTTGAACACCGAGATCAGAATCTGGATGGTGCCCACCAGCACCGCGAGCAGGAACAGGGCCTCGAACAGTTCGGTGCGGTTCTCGGGATCGATGAACGCCAGCGAGCTGAACACCAACAGTGAGATGGCGCTGGTGGGTCCGTTGATCAGGTGCGACGACGAGCCGAATATCGACGCGATGAGGGTCACCACGATGGCCGAGAAGACACCGTATTTGGGGTCGACGCCGGCGATCAGGGCGTACGCCATGCCCTGTGGGAGAGCGATGGCGGCCACCGTCAGGCCGGCGATCAGATCACGCCGGGCGAGGGTGCGGTCGTAGTTGGTCTTCAGGTTCGAAAGCAGGCTCACGATCCCACCACCGTTCGCTGCGCAGGGATATGGATGGTGTCGACGATTCCGTTGTCGCCGAAGAACTTTTCGGCGGCGTCGTCCCAGTCCTTGGCGATCGCCGACACCGGGAACAGCGCGATGTCCGGCAGCTGGGCCCGATACTTGGCCTGAATCTGCGGGTTGATCGAGCGGTAGCCGTACTTCGCGATGACGTCCTGGGCGGGGTCGGTGAACAGGTAGTTCAGGTAGGCCTTTGCATAGACCTCGGTCTTCTTGCCGGCCACGTTCGCATCCACCCAGGCCACCGCGGGCTCAGCCTTGATGCTCACCGGTGGATACACGATCTGCAGCTCGTTGGGTGCCGCGGCCACCTCCCGGATGGCTTCGTTCTCCCACGTCAGGTGCACATCGCCGATCTTCTGCACGGCGAAGCTGGTGGCCGCGCCGCGCGCGCCCTCATCGGCGACAGCGACATGCTTGAACAACGCCGCCAGGTAGTCGTGGGCCGCGGCCTCGGAGCCGCCACGGGTCGTCACCGAACCCCACCCGGCCAGCACGCTGAGCTTGCCGTTGCCCGACGTGCGCGGGTCCGGGGTCACCACCGAGACATCGCCCTTGACCAGATCAGGCCAGTCGTGGACGTTCTTCGGGTTGTCCTTGCGAACCACGAACACGATGGTCGACGTATAGGGGACCGAGTTGTTGGGCAGCCGGTGCTGCCAGTCCTTGGCGATCAGCCCGCGCTTGGCCAGCTTGTCGACGTCACTGACCAATGCCAGCGAGACGACACCGGCTTTCGACGTACCGTCGATGACGTTGCGCGCCTGCCGGCCGGATCCGCCGTGCGACTGAGCGATGTCGACCGTGACGCCGGACTGCTTGCGGTACTCCGCGACGAACTGCGGGTCCAGCGCCGCGTACAGCTCGCGCGTCGGGTCGTACGACACGTTCAACAGTGCATCCGGCGATGAACCGTGAATGTTCTTGAACCCGATCAGAACTCCGGCCACCGCGATGGCGACGACGCCGACCACACCGAGCGGGGATATGTGTTTTCTGCTCATCGCCACCTCTGTTCACTACGGAAGATCGACGTTAGGCAGCAGGACGCGCCGGGGCAGCGGTCTGGATCAGCGCGATCAGATCTCCCGTAGCCTGATGGCCGATGAACCACACACGGCTCACCATGTCTGCTACCGCTGCGCTGGCGGCCGCGCTGCTCGCCGGCTGCGACAGCACCACCACCGGGAACCCGCAGTCCGGACCGGCCGGTGGCCTGTCGACCGCCACGTCCACCAGCACACCCACACCGAGCGAGAAGGCGATCCGCCCGGTTCCGGTGAGCCCCCTCCCCGCACCGAGCGCCGCGCCGCCGACCGCGCAGGCGCTCGCTCCGCAGAACGGCTACGTCTTCATCGCGACCAAGTCCGGCCAGACCCGGTGCCAGCTCAGCAAGACCGAAGTCGACTGTGAGTCGGCGTTCACCAACCCACCCAAGGTCAACGGGGAGAGCGCAAACGGCGTCCGGGTCACCACTGACGGCAAATTGTCTTGGGTGGTGGGCAATCTCGGCGCCATCCCGACCGTCACCCTGGACTACCAGACGTACTCGGCGGTGGGTTGGACCATCCTCGCGGGGGCCGAAGGCACCCGCTTCGCCAATGCCGCGACGGGCCATGGGATGTTCGTCTCGACGGCGGGTGTGAAGGCGTTCTGACACAGCCGTACGACGATCAAGCGGCGAGGAACGAGCCGCGATGAGGAGTGCGGCGAGACGGCCTAGGCTGGGCGGCATGGACTTCCGGGTATTCGTCGAACCGCAGCAGGGTGCCACCTACGCCGACCAGCTCGCCGTCGCTCAGACCGCCGAAAGGCTCGGCTACTCAGCGTTTTTCCGCTCCGACCACTACCTGGCCATGGCCGGCGACGGGCTGCCCGGCCCCACCGACTCGTGGGTGACGCTCGGCGGCATCGCGCGGGAGACGAGCACCATCCGGCTCGGCACCATGGTCACCTCCGCGACGTTCCGCTACCCCGGCCCGCTCGCCATCGCCGTCGCGCAGGTCGACGAAATGAGCGGGGGCCGTGTGGAATTGGGCCTCGGCGCCGGGTGGTTCGCCGAAGAGCACGAGGCCTACGCCATCCCGTTCCCCAGCCTCGGCGAACGCTTCGACCGGCTGGAAGAACAGCTGCAGATCATCACCGGCTTCTGGGACACCCCGGTCGGCGAGCAGTTCGACTTCGCCGGCACGCACTACACCGTCAAGAACTCTCCGGCACTGCCCAAACCGGCACAGGCCCACCCGCCGGTGATCATCGGCGGCGGCGGCGCCAAGCGGACCCCGGCGCTCGCCGCCCGGTTCGCCTCCGAATTCAACATCCCGTTCGTCGACATCGACACCCTGACCACTCAGTTCGGCCGGGTACGGGAGGCCGTCGACGCGGCCGGCCGGGCACCCGAAAGCATCACGTACTCGGCGGCTTTCGTGTTGTGCGCGGGCAAAGACGAGGCGGAGATCGCCCGCCGGGCCGCCGCCATCGGCCGCGAGGTCGACGAGATGCGCGGCAACTCCCCCACTGTCGGCACACCGGCCGAGATCGTCGACAAGCTGGCGCCGTTCGTCGCGGCCGGGGTCGAGCGCATCTATCTGCAGGTGCTGGACATGGCCGACCTCGACCACATCGAGTTCTTCAGCACGGAGGTCATTCCCCAGCTACGCTGACCGGCCATGACCGAGCGGCCGTGGCACGAGCGCACCCCGCATGTCGTCGGCGCCAGCCTGGCCGCGCTCGCCGCGATCGCACTGCTGTATTTCGCGGGATCGTGGCTGGTGCGGCACAACAACCAACCGCAGCCGCCGCCGGTGCCCGTCATCGTGGATGAGTCCGGCCACCCGTCGACCACGGCGGTCACCACGAGCACGCCGACGTCCACCAGCTACTCGTCAGTGACTCCGTCGACCACGGACATCGACGTGCCGCCCACGACGGATACGACGACGACGTCTCCCACGTCCACGCCGTCAGGTGACAGCACGACCACCAGCCGCACCCCGAAGACGTCGACGTCGATCACCCAGTCCCGGCGCACCCACCCGCCGGGACCGCGCCCGCACTAGTGCGTGAAGAACTCGATCATCAGCACCTGGAGTTCACCGACGCAGCCACCGAGGATGGCGCCGATGGCGACCATCAACGGTTCGTCGTCCTTGAACACCGGCCGCAGAATCGACTCGTACTCCTCGTTGCTGAGCTGATTCATCTTCTCGATGATCGTCTGTTCCAGATCGATCTTGCTCATGGCGTAGTCCTGCGCGTCCAGCAGCGTGGCGGGCAGCCGCTCGACGACGAGATCGACGACCCGGTCTTTCAGCGCGTTGTACTTCGACGTGCCGACCGCGAACTTCACGACGGTGCCGGTCCAACCGCCGATCTCGTTGTCGATGGCGGCCTCGACCTCACGCGCGATCATGGCGAACAGCTTGTCGGCGCCGGGACCTTTGAGGATGCCGTCGAACAGGATGTCCGGTGCGAACAGGTCCTCGGAGAGGATGCGCGCGTAGTCGGCGGTGATCTTCTCGCGCTGGGCGTGCAGCAGCCCCTGGAACTTGATGAAGCCCAGGTACTTCGTCGGCTTGATGGGCCGGAACAGCATGTTGAGTGCGATGTAGTCGCTGATCAGACCGATACCGAAGCCGAAGGCCGGCATGATCCACGGCAGTTTGAAGATGGCCCACACGAACATCTGCGCGGTACCGATGATCAGGCCGAAGTAGATGCCGCTGCGCCGCACGAACGCCATGGCGTCGTCGGACAGGCCACGCATCAGCTTGTTGAGCTTCTCTTTGTTGCGCACCAGCGTGGTGACCGCGAGGAACTGCAGGTCGACGAACCGGCTGAGGTCCGACTGCATCTCGTTCAGCATCTTCTCGGTGATGCGCGGCGCCTGGGAGTGGATGCGGTTGAGGATCGCCTGGCGCCCGGCCTCGGGCAGGGAATCCCACAGGCCCGGACGAATTTCCTCGGCGACGTCGCGCGCGATGTCGTTGATCGACGCCGACAGCGGTTCGCGCAGCACCTCGACGGCCTCTTTGGCGTCGATCCGGGACAGCAGTTCCTCGGGTTTGAGCAGATTCGCGGTGAGCAGCTCGATGGTGGTGGAGCCGACCTTGCCGGCCCGTCGCGGGATGATGCCCTGCCAGCCGATGGGACCGATGCCCTTGAACTCCAGCGGCCGGTAGATCATCTCCATCGCCACGATCTTGGTGCTCCAGCCGACGAAGGCGGCCACCAGCGGCATGGAGAAGTAGATGATCCAGTGCTCGCGGAAGTCGAGCAGGATCTCGGTCAAGGACATCAGCGCCACCCGTTCTGGTCGTCCTCCGCGGTGGCGGCGGCCCACAGCGATCGGCCCAGCGGCGACAGCGTCAAGGTCAGCTTCTCCACCTTGGCGGGCAGCGGACCCTTAGACGCGGCCTTGATCGCGTTGAGGACGATGGTCTCAGCCATCAGCACCTCGTACTCGGTTTTCAGCGCAGAATCCTCCGGACCGATCTCCACGAGGCGCAGCGCCAGCAAATGCCCGACGTACTGCGGCGTCATCTGCGGGAGGGCGACGTTCGCGGTCCGGCCGACCAGTGCCGCGTTCTCCAGAACCGGCTTGCGGGTCCGGTCGTAGACGTTGACCAAGGGCGAGACGGAGCCGTCGGACAGGGCGCCGACGATGCGCGCCTCGTCGGCCACCAACTGATCGAGCAGATGGTGGTACAGCTCGGTCTGGCTGCCGGCGGTGTTCTGGTCGAGCGCCCGGTTCAGCAGCTGGCTCATCTTGGAGTTGAGCGACTCTTCGGCGGGCGCCTCAGTGGGCGCCGAGACGACGTCGTCATCACTGTCTTCCGGTTCCAGTTCGTTGAGGCCTTTGCGCAGCGCGCCGACGATCTGTTGCTCGGTCCAGCTGTAGACGTCCAGACCGAGTCGAGCGGCGTCCACCGCGCGTCCTACCAGGCCGAAAGGGTCAAACGATTGAGCCACCCGCAAACGGTAGCCGCGCGGGGTACCAAATTGCCAACGATCTCGAATATCTCACCTTCCCTGCGCCGCATAGTCGGCGACCAGGGCCTCGGCACTGCGCACGGCGGCCCGGCAGGCGCGTGCGGTGAAGGGGTCGTTGAGCGGATGATCGGCCCGGCGGCGCCACCGCTGCACCGCCGCGAACGCCGCCCGCGGGCCGTCGTACGGCGCATCGTTGCTCAGCCCGAGCCGGCTGGCCGCGTCGGTCCCCGAGCCCCCGATGATGCGGCGCAGCGAGGCCATCTCGTCGTCGTTCAATGTGGTTGGCCGGGAACGTAATTGACCGAGCAGTCGCAATTCTTCGAAGGCGTGCGTGTCGGCCAGCAGGGGATCGACGTCCGCCAGGATGAACGGCGTCGCGTAGATGGGATTGGCCTCCACGAAGCGCCGCAGCGAGCGCAACGCGGTGTGCGCCTTGAGCATGTCGGCGCGCTGCGCGAACTGCTGATCGATGACGTCGCGCAGGGCCACCAGTCCGCTGCGGTCCAGCAGTTCGTCGGCCAACCCCTGGGAGTCGGTGACGCCGGCGCGCAGCACCGCGATCGCGATCCGGATGCCGAACATGCCGAACCGGTCCAGCAGCGCGGCCCGGGTGATGGCGTCCACCGGCAGCGAATCATCCTGTCGGGCAAAGCGATCGGCAGACAGCATGGCCTTGGTCAGGGCCGTCGCGCCGTCACCGTCCAGGGCGGCCAGCTTCTGCAGCGCCGTGAATTCGCTCTGCTGCAAGGTGCGCGCGGTCAGCGCCAGCAGCCCCGACACCGGAACGACGGCCTGGCACACGCCGGTCCGGTCCAGCTCCGACGTGAATCGGGTGGCCACCTCACGGGCCGACATCATGGCGTCGATGCGTCCGGCCCCGATCTCGTCGGCGCGCGACGCGACGCCGATGACGCCGAGGGCGCCCGAGCCGCTGCCGACGAGTTCCCCGATCTGCTTGAGCAGCGCGATGTCTGGCGCGTTGAGGGTGCGCAGCAGGAAGACGACGGCGTCGACCCGCGGGACGCCGTCACGCGGCACCAGCAGTTGCAGCGTGCGGTCGGAGACGTCACGTGACAGCGACGAGGTGCCCGGCGTGTCGATGATGGTCGTCTGTTCCAATTCCGCTGCGGGCCACTGCACGTCGAGGTCGACGATGTCTCCCACGTTGGCGGCGCCCTGCGCCCCGGAATACCGCGCCAGGTCGAAGGTGAGCCCGTCACCGCGCGTGATCGGCACGTCGGTGCGGCGGCCGTCCCGATGGTTCGCGGTGACCCGGGGCGTGGCGCCGTGCCGGAACCAGGTGACCAGGCGGGTGGCCTCGGTGGCGTCGGTGGGCGCAATCTCTTCGCCCACAAGCGCATTCACCAGTGTCGACTTGCCGGCTTTGAGGGTTCCGGCCAGGGCGATGCGGATCGGCTGATCGAGCCGGCGGCCGATCCAGTCCAGCTCGGCGAGGGCCTGCGGCCGGTGCTGGTAGACGGGGTCGGACCGGTAGGCCGAGATGACGCCGCCCAGGATGGCGCGGACGCGTGCGCTTGTGCTCACTGGGCGAGTGCGGGAGTCAGTTTCACGGTGTTCTCGAGGACCTGGCGCAGAATGTTCAACTGCCGCTCCAGTTCCCGCACGCGGTTGTCGCGCTCGCCCGCTTCGATCTGCGCCGCCGCGAGGGTTGCCTGCAGCGATTCGTTGAGCGAGCGGGTGGTCTGATTGGCGATGCCACGGTAGTGATCACGCAAGTGCCGCTGGATGTTTCGCAACCGGTCGCGGGACTCCTTGCCGACGGCGAACGACACGTCGTCGACGAACCGGCGGACGTTCATCTTCGCCTCGCCGCGCACGCGCAGCATGCGGTTCTCCATGTCCTCCTTGTAGGCCTTGCGGCCCAGCACCAGTCCGGCGCCCAGCGACAGCGGGTTGAACATGCCCAGCCCGGCGAACGAGGTCAGCATGCCGAACATCAGCACACCACCGTAGGACCCGCGCATCCCGGTGATGACCTTGTGCCCGGCGCGGATCGGCTCGGACTCCAGCCGCGCCACGGGGTTGAACTCACCCAGCCCGGCGCCCATGTCGCGGGCCCGGACCTCGGCCAGTTCGACCGAATCCAGCCCGGCCTCGACGAATGTGCGGGCCACCTCCGCGGCGAGGGCCTCGGCGCGCTGGTGCGCCCAGACGAAGTTGTCGCCGACAGCCGTGGCGACCACGTTCTCCAGCTCGGCGCCGATCTCGGCCCAGTGCTGGGTGGGATCGCAGCCGTCGATGATGCGCTCGGTGTGCGCGGTGATGTTGCGGAAGCGGTTGCGCAGGTCGTGGTCGACGTCGGCGGTCAGGTCGGCGATGCCGTCGTTGAGCACCTGCTGCCACAATGCGGTCTGCTGCAACGCATTCTGGGCGTCTTCCTTCTTCTGCTCGAGCTCGGCCTTGATGCGCTCGATCTTCTCGGGGTCGTTGATCGCCGCCAGTTCGGTCGACACCGCCAGGGTGAGATGTTCTGCGGCCGCGTGGATTTCGGTGACCACCTGGTCCTTGATCCGGTCGTTCTCGCGGCCGAGCACCTTGTCGGTGAGGAACTTGATGATCGCCGGGAAGTTGGACTCGTCGTTGAGTTCCTTGTCGTTCAGCGCCAGCGCGTGGGTGCGCAGCGCCGAGGACACCGGAACCACCGGAACGTTCAGCCGCGCGCGCTGCAGGTGCGCGGCGTTGGCCGCGACGATCTCCCGCCAGTGCGGGTACAGGTCGGTCTTGGTGGCGACAATCGTTGCCACCGGGCAGATTTCGAGGGCCTGCCGGATGAACGTGAGCTCGGGCTCGGTGAACTCCTGACTGGTGTCACTGACCATCAGGAGGGCGTCGGCATCAGGCAACAGGCCGAGCGTCGCCGACAGGTGCGGCTGCCCCAGCCCGCCGACGCCGGGGGTGTCGACGAAGGTGAGGCCGCCCTTGAGCATCGGGCTCGGCGCCGCGACTTCGACGCGCAGCACCTGGCGGCCCTGCGCCTGCGGGGCGTGGCGCAGATCGGCCGACAGCTGGTTGGGCGGAATGGCGACGACGGACGGGTCGCCCCCTTCCTGCGCGGACGCCAGCACGAGTTCGGCGGCCGCCGCATCGCCGTAGTGGACGACGGTGGTGAGCACGGTGCTCTCGTCGTCACCGACGCGGGCGACCGGCATGTTCAGCAACGAGTTCAGCAACTGGCTCTTGCCCTGCTTGAGCTGTCCGGCGATGACCACCCGGATCTGTGGATCGCTGATCCGGGTCTTGGCCGCCAGCAACCGCTGCGCCAGGTCGTCGCGGTCGTTGAGGCCTGCGATCCGGCTGGTGTGGTCGATCAACTCGACGATCACCGCGACCGGGCGCGGGTTCGCCTCGTTCGGCTGCGTCACTGGGCTCTCCTCGACTGCATTGTCACTGTCTAACGGTATGCGCAAACATCCGGCGGGGCCTGCAAGTGGCCCCGCCGGACGGTTTGTCGCGATCGATCAGTGCATGTGCGGATCGACGTGGGTGGTGTGGCTGAAATCGGTGGTGGTGTGGGTTTCGGTCGGTGCGTAGGTGTTCATGCTCGCCTCGTGCACCGAGTTGTCGGCAACCGTGCTGTGGACCGAGTTGTCGGAGCTCAGCTCGGTGTGGGTGGTGTTCCCGCTGCCGATGTTGGTGTGGGTGCTGTTGCCGCTACCGATGCTGGTGTTGGCCGTGTTCCCGCTGTTCAGGCTGGTGTTGACGGTCGAGGAGTGCGACGAGTCGTCGATGACGCTCTTGTTGCCGCTGCCCAGGTCGCCACCGACCGTGGTCTGGTTGCCACCGACGTGCGTCGACGAGGTGTTGCCGTCGTTGATCACGATGTTGCCGCCGCTGCCACCGCTGCCGCCGCTCGCGTGGCCGCCACCGATCAGGCCGCCGCCGGCGCTCGCGCCGCCGCCGTTGCCGCCACCGGTGTTGACGTCGTTGACCACCGGGCCGGAGTTGCCCTGGATGATGTGGCCGCCCGCGGTCTGCGAGTTGTCGGTCGCGTGGTTGCCGGTGCCGACGATCACCGGCGAGTGGCTGCCGGTCAGGATGTCGCCGTTGGTGACGGTGTTGCCGTCGCCCTGCACGGCGCCCTTGCCGCTGGCGATGTCACCGTGGTTGTTGCCCGCGATGTTGACACCGCCGTCGCCCTGCTGGACGTGGCTGCCACCGAGGGTGATGTCACCGAAGCCCAGGTTGAAGGCACCCTGCTGGGCGTTGGCGCCGGCGTGCTGCTCGGGGCTCAGCACCGGGATGTCGTTGCCACTGGCGATCGGCACGTTGTTGTGGCTGGCGAAGTCCGTCTGGTTCCGGCTGGCGAACTCGGGGGCGAAGGAGGTCTGCGGGGAGAACGGCGAGGACATGCTGTAGTAGTCCGAAACCGCGTTCTGCAGGCCGACGACCGGGTCGCCGCCACCGAGGACCACGCCGGCCGGGACGGCGCTGGCGGCCACCGAGGCGAGCTGCGCGGAGGTGACACCGGCGAGGCCGGCGTCGCGCATGGTCTGCTCCGGGTTCGCGACGAACGAGCTCGCGATGGTCGGGAAGCGGAAGAGGTCGATGATGAATTCGATCAGGCTGGTCATTGGAGTCCCTTTCGTTGGGGTGTTGCTCTTTGGAAGTTCTTCTCGCCGCTGTCCGGCGAACTGAGAACAACGTTAGGGGCCGTCAAGGGCCGTGCAAACGGGGCAACCACCCCTACCCCCAATGAAACTTAGTGGGGTATCCAAGCTCCCCCTATTAGGGGATTAGGGGATGGCTAGGGTGTTTGCTGAGTGCGCGGTCAGAAACAGAAAACGCCGGTGGCCATGGCGGCCACCGGCGTTTGTCGGGATGAGTGGGTCAGCTGAAGAAGTCGAAGCCCTGGTGGTGTTCGACGCCGGCAGACGGGTCTGCGGTATCGACGGAGTGCCAGTCGAGCGCACCCGGATCCGACAGCTCGCCGGCATCGACGACCGGGACGTCGCTGTGCAGGCCGAGGTCGTCGGACACCGCGAGCTCGGGGACGGCGGTGTGGTCGGGCAGAGCCGGTCCACCGTCGAATCCTCCCAGGTCAGGGTCGGAAATGATCTGCGGTGACACCACCGTCGGCACGTGCGTGTCGAAGGCATCGAAGGCGTCGAACGCCGCGGTGGCAGCGCCGCTGGTCCAGACGTTGACGCCGGGATCGTCGAAGCCGGCGGTTGGCACGCCACCCGCCGCGGCGGACACTGTGCCCAGGGACTCGGACACCACCGGGATCAGGTGCGCGACATCCGCCGTGGTGACGCCGGTGAGATTGGCGTCGGCGATGGCACCGGCGGGGTCGGCGGCGTAGTGCGCAGCCACGTCGGGGTCACGCACCACCGACATGACGAAATCCAGTAGCGGATTTGCCACGGCAGCTACTCCTTCCGTCGATTCGACATTTCGGGTCTTACAACAGGTAGACCCCTTGATAACTATTTCGATGCTATCGCCGATATAGCTCCCAGAGATCGGTGCTGACCCCAGCACCCGACACCATCCGTTAGGGGCACTCCCGTTAGGGATTCACCAATCGTTAGGGGATTGTGTCCCAACCCCGGGCTGCCAGCGCATAGGGTGGCCTGAGCCCGGTAGCGCATCAAAGGAGTGGACGTTTATGAGCCTCGGTTTGTCGATCGGCCAGACCAATCTGGTGGCCGTGCCGGCCGGGCGACCGCCGGTGAGCCGTCGCGCCATCCTGGCCCTGTACCCCGACCGGCCCGCCGAAGTCGGCATCCCCACGCAACCGGGTGGGCTGGTCCTGACCGGGTTCGTCGAGCGCGTCGGCGACCCGATTCCCCTGATCGCGCCCGACGGCTCGGCACATCGCGGTGAAGCCGTCCTGGCCGAGGCCCTCGACTCCATGGCCCGCACCGCGGGCGGCGGCGCCCCGATTGTCATCGCCGCTCCGGCGCACTGGGGTATGTCCACCATCGGCGCGCTCTCCGCGGCGCTGCGCGGCAAGCCGGGTCTGGCCGCCGCACCGGTGGTCTCCGACGCGGCCGCGGCGCTGGCCGGCCTCAAGGCCGGGTCCGGACTGCCGGATCACGGCGTGGTGGCGCTGTGCGATTTCGGCGGCAGCGGCACCAGCGTGACCATCGCCGACGCCGCGACGCTGAGCCAGATCGGCGAGACGGTGCGCTACCCGGAGTTCTCCGGCGACCTCGTCGACCAGGCGCTGCTCAACCACGTCATCGCCGGCATCACCGAGTCGTCCGATGCCGATCCGGCCGGCACCGCGGCCGTCGGCTCGCTGTCGCAGCTGCGCGACCAGTGCCGGCAGGCCAAGGAGCGCCTCTCGTCGGAGACGGCGACGTCGGTGAACGCAAACCTGCCCGGCTTCGCGTCGGCGCTGCGCATCACCCGCCCCGAGCTGGAACGGCTGCTCGAACCGGCCCTGGCCGGGCTGCTCGCCGTCCTGCAGGAAACGCTGCAGCGCAACCAGATTCCGGCCGGCGTCCTGACCGCCGTGGCCACCGCCGGCGGCGGCGCGTCGATTCCGATTGTCACCCAACGCCTTTCGGAGCACTTCCGGGTTCCGGTGGTGACCTCACCGCAGCCGGCGCTCACCGCGGCCGGCGGCGCCCCGCTGGTCGATCAGCGCACCATGAGCGCCGACGCCCCGACGGGCATGGCCCCGACGATGGGCTGGGCGGCCGGTCCCGCGGCATGGGCGGGCGGCCCCGCGACCATGGCCGCCCCGGTGCCGCCCGCAGACGCGAACCCGTCCTCGACCGTCGGGCCGTCGCTCGCCTGGTCCGACGACGAGGACCCCGGCGCGGCGATCGGCGGCGCAGACTTTGCGACCGGCTACGCCGAGGCCGCGCCCTACGGTGAGACCACCGCGCGGCCGGCGATGGACTTCGCCCACGAAGAAGAGGACAACCTGCCCGACGTGGCGCCGGTCCCCTGGTACCGGCGCCCACCGCTGATCTTCGGCGCGGCCGCGGCGGCGTTCCTGGTCGCCGGCGGCAGCTGGGCCGCGGTCGGACTCACCAGCAACGACACCCCGTCCGGCCCGGTGACCGTCGACGTCACCACCACCATCACCGGCCCCGACGGCTCCATCACCACGAGCACCTACAAGGCCACGAAGTCCGTTGTGACACAGACGAATCCGAACGGCCAGGTCGAGACCTCGACAGTCACCAACCCGGTCACCACCACGACCGACGCGCCGACCACGACGACGACCACCAGCGACTCGTCGACCACGAGCTCGACGACGACCACGACAACCACCACGACTACGACGACCACACCGTCGACCACGACAACGACGACCACCACACCCCCGACCACCACGACCACCACGCAGCCGCCCACGACGACGACCCAGCCGCCGACGACGACGCAGCCGCCCACCACCACACAGCCGCCGCCGACCACGACGAAGCCGCCGACGACGCAGCCACCCAGCACACAGACTCCGACGGCTCTGCCGACGACCCAGGCGCCCAGCACACAGCCCACGGTGGAGCAACCGCCCAAGACGGCCTCCGTGTCGGCGGAGACCGGGTCCGCTCCGTCGGCATCGGTGGCCACCGCGTCGGCGCCCATCACCGCGCAACCCTCGGCATCGACCAGCCAATGACCGCAGCGGCCGGCACGTCGCTGGTGCTCGGCGGAATCGGCAGCGGCAAGACCACCGCGCTGGAAGCGGTGCGAAAGACGTTGCGGGCCAACGGCACGACGATGCTCGCGCGGGTGCCCAAGCCCGGCGAGGCACCGGACGCGGCCATCGTCATCGACGATGCCCAACTGCTGTCCCCGGAAGAGCTGGACACGCTGACCGAGCTGGCCGGTGACCCGGCCCGCACCGTGGTGGTCAGCGCCGAGCCGTTGGCGCACGAGCGCGCACTCAACGCCCTCACCACCACTCTCAGCCGGCAGCAGCCGCCGATTCAGCTGGCGCCGATGACGCCCCGCGAGATCAACGAGGCGCTGGCCCGCGCCGGCGTCCCCGGCACGCAGGTGCCCGCACTGATCGCCGCCACCGGCGGCATCCCGCTGCTGGTGTACTCGGCGCTGTCGGCGCTGGCGTCGGGCGCCGATCCGGTCCGGGCCGCGTCCGTCGCGTTGAGTGAACGGCTGCGCCGGCTCGACGAGCACCTGCTCGACACGTTGTTGTTGTGTTCGCTCAGCCCGGAACTGGGGCCCGACGACATCGCCGCCGCCTTGCAACTGCCCGGCGACGACGCGGCCGTGCTGATGGACCGGGCCCGCGCCAGCGGCCTGCTGTCCGCATCGCTGCATCCGCGGTTCACCGACACGCTGCACCGGTCGCTCACCCGGCTGGTCGGCGCCGCGCGGCACCGCGAGACCGAATGCCGGCTGCTGCGCTCGCAGATCGAATCCGCCACCCTGTCAACCGAATTGGCGCTGAAGCTGGCCGAGCACGGCACCGTCGACGACCTCCTGGCGGCCGATCTGATCCACCGCGCCGGGTCCGCCGCACCGCGTCAGGCCGCCCGCCTGTACCGGGCGGCGGCCCGCGCGGGCACCGCCCCGGCCGACGTGCACCTCGCCGACGCCCTTGCCGTCACCGGCGACTGCACCACCGCCGGCACCCTGGCGGACGAACTGCTCACCGCCGACGACGCCGGCGTCCGCGCCCAGGCGGTGCGCATCGCGGCCAGCGTCGCGATGCACGACGGTGCCGCCGCCCACGCCGCGGATCTGTTCCGGTGGCTCGGCCCCGATCCCGATCCGTTCGTCGCCGCGGCGGGCGCCGTGGTCGGTGTCGCCACCGCCGATGCCGAGCTGGCCCGCGTCTGCCTGCAGGCCGAGAACTCGCTGCCGCCAACGTCTTCCGCGCGCGCGGCGCGCGGTATGGCCGAGGGCATGCTGCTGACGCTCGATCAGCCGTTCGCCGTCGCGATGGCGCGACTCACGCAGGCCCTCGGGTCCACCAACGGCGTACACGCCGTCGCGCCGGACAGCCCCGCCGCACTGCTGAGCCTCGTCGCCCTGCACGGCGGTGACGCCGTCCGCGCCCGCAGCGTCATCGGCCGGGCCATCCGCACCGGCGGCGACGCGGGTTTCACGGGTCTGCGCCACCGGCTGCTGCTGGGCTGGATCCGGATGCTCGACGGCCAACTCGATTCCGCCGTCCCGGCATTGGGCACGACCGAGGTCGCCGACCTGCACCGCCGCGACGCGCTGTGGTTCACCGCGCTGCAGACCGCCGTCGCCCGGCGCAGCGGCGACACCGGCGCCCTGCAGAAACACTGGCACGCGGCCATGGAAGTGCTGGCCGAATACTCCCTGGACCTGTACGCCCTGCTGCCGCTCGGCGAGTTGTGGGTCGCAGCGGCCCGGTTGCAGCAGCTCGACCAGCTGCGCCAGCCGCTGGCCGAGGCGTTCGGGCTGCTGCGGGCCGCCGGCAATCCGGCGCTCTGGGCAGTGCCGCTGCACTGGGCGGGCGTGCACGCCGGCATCCTGGCCAACGCGCCCGAGGCCGTCGCCCCGCACGGGCAGGCCCTGGCCGCAGCCAGCCGGGCCGAAGGTGCGCACGGCGCCTACGCCACCGCGCTCGCCGGCGCCGGCCGGGCGTGGCTGCGGGTCCTCGCCGGCGACGTCGATGCCGCCGAGGTGACGGCGGCCGCCCGTGGGCTGGCGCGCTTCGGGCTGACGTGGGATGCCACGCGCCTGGCCAGTCAGGCCGCGTTGCATTCGGCCGACGGCCGGATCTCCGGGGCCATGCTGCAGCTGGCGCGCGACCTCAAGCAGGACGCGGCCCTCGAGGCGGCGGCCGATCCCATCGAGCCCGCGGCCCCCGCTATTCCGCGTGAGCCCGCTTCCGGCGCAGATGTGCGCAACACCACACCACCTCCTGTCTCGGGTGACGCTCGGGCCACATCCGCCGCAACGCCCGCCTGGACCCGGCTGTCCGACCGCGAGCGCGAGGTCGCGGAGCTGGTGCTGCAGGGCATGCCGTACCGCGACATCGGGGCCCGGCTGCTGATCTCAGCGAAGACCGTCGAGCACCATGTCGCCCGCATTCGCCGCAGGTTGGGGGCCGAATCGCGGTCGGAGATGCTGTCGATGCTGCGGGCGCTGCTCGTCGAGAAGGTCTGACACCACCCTTATATAAGGAAGGCCTCGATCGGCGCTTGGCGGAGGCCGATTCTGGGTAAGGAAGTGAGCGCAAAGCGGCAGCTCAAGTTAGGACAGCCTTGCTAGCGTGCGTTCTACCCAGGATGCGACTATGAGCAGGCATCTAGCTTAAGTTACCCGTTGGTAACCTCGATAAGTTACCGGCTAGTAGCTACATAACTGGGAGAGGCGCGGTGGAGAATCTCGAACACACGCTCGACGTGGCCAGACTGGTCATCGGGCTGTTGGCAACGGTCATCGTCCTGGGGTTCGCCGCCAAGCGCATCCTGTGGCTGACCAAGCTGATCAGCTCCGGGCAGAAGCTCGGCGACGAACGTGGCCGTAAGGACGATCTCGTCACCCGCTTCCTGAACCAGAACAAGGAAGTCTTCGCCCAGTCGAAGCTCCTCAAGTGGTCGATCCCCGGCATCGCGCACTTCTTCACCATGTGGGGCTTCTTCGTCCTCGCGTCGGTCTACCTGGAAGCCTATGGCGTCCTGTTCGACCCGAAGTTCGCCATCCCGTTCGTCGGACACTGGGCCGTCCTGGGCTTCCTGCAGGACTTCTTCGCGCTGGCCGTGCTGGCCGGCATCGTCGTCTTCGCGATCATCCGCCTGACCAAGAACCCCAACAACATCGGCCGCGAGTCCCGGTTCTACGGATCGCACAACGGTGGCGCGTGGGAGATCCTCATCATGATCTTCCTGGTCATCCTGACCTACGCGATCTTCCGTGGTGCCGCCGTCAACGTCCTGGGCGAGCACTTCCCGTACCAGAACGGCGCCTTCTTCTCCGACGGCATGGCCGCGCTGCTGGCTCCGCTGGGCCACACCGCCAACGTCTGGATCGAGACCATCGCGCTGCTGTCGCACATCGGCGTCATGCTGGTCTTCCTGCTGATCGTGCTGCACTCCAAGCACCTGCACATCGGTCTGGCCCCGATCAACGTCACCTTCAAGCGCCTGCCCGACGGCCTCGGCCCGCTGCTGCCGATGGAGTACAAGGGCGAGAAGATCGACTTCGACGATCCCGCCGAGGACGCGGTGTTCGGCCGCGGCAAGATCGAGGACTTCACCTGGAAGGGCAACCTCGACTTCTCCACCTGTACCGAGTGCGGTCGCTGCCAGTCGCAGTGCCCGGCGTGGAACACCGGAAAGCCGCTGTCTCCCAAGCTCGTCATCATGAACCTGCGCGACCACCTGTTCGCCAAGGCGCCGTACATCATCGAGGGCAAGCCGATGCCCGAGGAGGGTTCTGTCGACTTCGCCAAGCTGGGCGACAGCCTGCACGGACACGGCGTCCCCGAGGACGGCTTCGCGCGCATCGAGGGTTCCGGCCCCGAGCAGGCGCTGCGTCCGCTGGTCGGCACCGCTGAGCAGGGCGGCGTCATCGACCCCGACGTGCTGTGGTCCTGCACCAACTGCGGTGCCTGCGTCGAGCAGTGCCCGGTGGACATCGAACACATCGACCACATCGTCGACATGCGCCGCTACCAGGTCATGGTCGAGTCCGACTTCCCCGGCGAGCTGGGCGTGCTGTTCAAGAACCTGGAACTCAAGGGCAACCCCTGGGGCCAGAACGCGAAGGAACGCACCACCTGGATCGACGAGCTGGACTTCGACATCCCGGTCTACGGCCAGGACGTCGAGAGCTTCGACGGCTTCGAGTACCTGTTCTGGGTCGGCTGCGCCGGCGCCTACGAGGACCGTGCCAAGAAGACCACCAAGGCCGTCGCCGAGCTGCTCGCCACCGCGGGCGTGAAGTTCCTGGTGCTGGGCACCGGCGAGACCTGTACCGGTGACTCGGCCCGCCGCGCCGGCAACGAATTCCTGTTCCAGCAGCTCGCCGCGCAGAACGTCGAGACCATCAACGAGCTGTTCGAGGGCGTCGACCCCGACAAGCGCAAGATCGTCGTCACCTGCCCGCACTGCTTCAACACCATCGGTCGCGAGTACCCGCAGCTGGGCGCCAACTACACCGTCGTGCACCACACGCAGCTGCTGAACCGCCTGGTGCGGGACAAGAAGCTGATCCCGGTGTCGTCGGCCAGCCAAGAGGTCACCTACCACGACCCCTGCTTCCTCGGCCGCCACAACAAGGAGTACGAGGCCCCGCGTGAGCTGGTCGGTGCCGCCGGCGCCGTGCTCACCGAGATGCCCCGCCACGCCGACCGCGGCCTGTGCTGTGGTGCCGGTGGTGCCCGCATGTGGATGGAAGAGCACATCGGCAAGCGCATCAACACCGAGCGCGCCGAAGAGGCCGTCGACACCGGCGCCTCGGCGATCGCGACCGGCTGCCCGTTCTGCCGCGTGATGATGAGCGACGGCGTCGACGACGTGGCCGCGACCCGCAGCATCGAGAAGACCGAGGTGCTCGACGTCGCTCAGCTGCTGCTGAACTCGCTCGACACCAGCAAGGTGACGCTGCCCGAAAAGGGCACGGCGGCAAAGGCTTCCGCGGCGCTCGCGGAGAAGAAGGCCAAGGAGGCCCCGAAGCCGGCTCCGGCCGCTCCGGCTCCCGCTGCCGAGGCCGCTCCGGCCGCTGAGGCACCTGCTGCCGCCGCTCCGGCCGCCGCCAAGCCGGTCACCGGCCTGGGCATGGCCGCCAAGCGTCCGGGTGCCAAGAAGGCCGCCGCCCCGGCGGCTGCCGCTCCGGCTGCTGAGGCTGCTCTCGCCGCCGAGGCTCCTGCTGCTGCCGCTCCGGCCAAGGGTCTGGGTCTGGCCGCGGGCGCCAAGCGTCCGGGTGCCAAGAAGGCTGCCGCTCCGGCTGCCGCTGCCGCTCCGGCCCCGGCCACCGAGGCTGCTCCCGCCGCCGAGGCTCCCGCCGCACCGGCCGCTCCCGCGGCTCCGGTGAAGGGTCTGGGTCTGGCTGCGGGCGCGCGTCGCCCCGGCGCCAAGAAGGCCGCTGCTCCGGCAGCACCGGCGGCGCCCGCCGCTCCGGCTGCTGAGGCTCCGGCTGCCGAGCCGGCCGCCGAGGCTCCTGCCGCTGCGGCACCTGCCGCCCCGGCGGAAGAGGCCAAGCCGGAACCGCCGGTCGTCGGACTGGGCATGCGTCCGGGCGCAAAGCGCCCCGGTAAGCGGTAACGCGAAGTACACCGCAATGGCCAGCTACGACCCGCCGCATGGAGCGTCGTAGCTGGCCATTGGCATATGTGGCCCTGATCGCAGATGGGCAAAAGAATTCGACACCGATGAGAGCATGGAAACCGTGACCACCCACCAGGTACCCGCTGACCGCACATGGCACAGCGGTCATCCGCGTAATCAGCGGACGTTTGCGCAGTCGACCAAGCTGCAGGACGTCCTCTACGAGATCCGCGGCCCGGTACACGAGCAGGCCTCCCGGCTCGAGGCCGAGGGCCACCGGATCCTCAAGCTCAACATCGGTAACCCGGCGCCGTTCGGCTTCGAGGCACCGGACGTGATCATGCGCGACATGATCGCCGCCCTCCCCTACGCCCAGGGTTACTCCGACTCCAAGGGCATCGTGTCCGCGCGCCGCGCGGTGGTCACGCGCTACGAGTTGGTCGAGGGCTTCCCCCGGTTCGACGTCGACGACGTCTTCCTGGGCAACGGCGTCTCCGAGCTCATCACCATGACGCTGCAGGCGCTGCTCGACAACGGCGACCAGGTGCTGATCCCGGCTCCGGACTACCCGCTGTGGACGGCGTCGACGGCGCTGGCCGGCGGCACCCCGGTGCACTACCTGTGCGACGAGACGCAGGGCTGGAACCCCGACATCGCCGACCTGGAGTCGAAGATCACCGACCGCACCAAGGCGATCGTCGTGATCAACCCGAACAACCCCACCGGCGCGGTGTACAGCCGCGAGACGCTGGAGTCCATCGCGAACCTGGCGCGCAAGCACCAGCTGCTGCTGCTGGCCGACGAAATCTACGACAAGATCCTCTACGACGAGGCCAAGCACATCCCCATGGCGTCCGTGGCGCCCGACATGCTGTGCCTGACGTTCAACGGCCTGTCCAAGGCGTACCGCGTGGCCGGCTACCGGTCCGGCTGGCTCGCCATCACCGGCCCCAAGGAGCACGCGTCCAGCTTCCTGGAGGGCATCAGCCTGCTGTCCAATATGCGGCTGTGCCCGAATGTGCCTGCGCAGCATGCCATTCAGGTGGCGCTCGGCGGACACCAGAGCATCGAGGACCTGATCCTGCCCGGCGGCCGCCTGCTCGAGCAGCGCGACGTCGCCTGGAACAAGCTCAACGAGATCCCCGGCGTCTCCTGCGTCAAGCCCGAGGGCGCGCTCTACGCGTTCCCGCGGCTGGACCCCGAGGTGCACGAGATCCGGGACGACGAGCAGCTGGTGCTCGACCTGCTGCTGCAGGAGAAGATCCTGCTCACCCAGGGCACCGGATTCAATTGGCCCACACCGGATCACCTGCGCATCGTGACGCTGCCATGGGCCCGTGACCTGGCCGCCGCCATCGAGCGCCTCGGCAACTTCCTGGCCAGCTACCGCCAGTAATCCACTGGGATTTGTGCACGATTTTCCGCGCCTGCCGCGGAAAATCGTGCACAAATCACTGCTGCTTCAGGCCCGCGATGAAGGTTCGCAGCAACGCGGCGAGGGTGTCTTCGAGCTCGGCACCAGGTTCGGGCTGATTGGCGGAATCGATTGCCGCCCAACCCCATACCGCGCCCACGAAGGCGTGGATCGCGGCCGTCAGCAACACCAGCTGCTGACGCTCCAGCGGCAGCCGGGGCTTGAGGGTCTCGCGCAGCCGCTCCTCGACGTCACGCGCCTGCGTGCGCACCGTCTCGGCCGCTTCGGCTGTCAGCCGGTTCATCAGCACCGGCGCGGCGCTGATCAGGTCGCAGAGCACCGGGCGCTGCGCAAGCGAGTGCGCCAAAGCCTTTGCCGGACTGCGCCGTTCGTCGTGCAGCTGGGCCTTCAGGTCGTCGAGCCAGCCCAGGTGCTCGCGGTACATCACCAGGAGCAGCAGCGCCTCCCGCGAACCGGCGTACCGCAGCACCCCCGACTTGGCCAGGCCCGCCGCGGCGGCGATGTCGCCGAGCGTCAGCTCGCTGGCCCGGGTGTCGTCCAGCAGGGCCCGGGCGACCTCGGTCAGCCGACGCAGGCGGTCCTCCCGCTGCTGCGGGCTGCGGGCCCGCACAAACGACAGCGCCACTGGAGAATCCGGCGAATCCATTGCTTAATAGAACACCGTTCCGTTAACTTGGTCAACATGACACACCACTACGAAGTCCGGGTCACGCGCCGTGCGCAGGCCACACCGAGCACGCTGTTCGACGTGGTCGCGGACGGTTCCCGCTGGTCCGAGTGGGCGCGGCCCCTGATCAACTACTCGGCCTGGGAGACCCGCGGGCCTGCCGACGACGGTGGCGTCGGGGCCGTCCGCGCCGTCGGTACGCCCCAGTTTCCCGCGCGGGAGCAGACGACCATCCACGAGCCCGGCCAGCGGCACGGCTACACCATCATCTCCAAGACCCCGGTGCGGAACTACCAGGCGCAGGTGACCTTCACCCCCGAGCCGGACGGCACCCGCATCGACTGGCACGGGACGTTCGAAAGCCCTTGGCGCATCGTCGGTCTGGGTTACCGCGCCGTCGTGCAGTACGTCCTGAAAACACTGTCCGCCAAGCTGGCGATCGAAGGCGAACGGCGCGACGCACTCAGCCGCGCCTGACCCAACGCTCAGCCCGACCCCCTACGCTGGCTCGAGTGGCGCACTCGCATACCCACTCGCACAGTTCCGGCCCGGCGCCGCTCAGCCCGCTGGCCGCGAAGGTCGTCGTCGGGCTCCTGGCGGTGATCGGGCTGGCGACGGTGATCGGCGCCGTCCTGCTGTGGCCGCACGGCAAGGCCGTAGACATCCCGCTGCCGTTCCAGAACGCGCACGGCGGCGCCGTGAGCACCGAGGCCGGGCACGTCGTGTCGACCGGCATGAACAACTGCGGCAGCCCGTCGGTCGGCGCGGTGCTGACGTCCGCCCCGGTCACCGCCCCGCCGGGCGCGGGGAGCTGCGTGCAGTCGCTCATCGGCATCGACTCCGGGCCCAATTCCGGCGCCAACACCCTGCTCGAGTTCAGCACCGGTCCCGGCCAGCCACACCTCGCCGCCGGCGACCACATCCGGGTGACCCGCCAGGTCGACGACTCCGGCACCACCACCTACGCCTTCTTCGACTTCGAACGCACCTGGCCGCTCGTCGCGCTGGCCGCCGTCTTCGCCGTGGTGGTCGTCGCGGTGGCCCGCTGGCGCGGGCTGCGGGCAATGGTCGGGATCGCCGTCGCGTTCGTGGTGCTGACGGTCTTCCTGCTGCCGGCACTGCGGGACGGCGGCCCGGCCATCCCGGTCGCGCTCGTCGCGTCGTCGGTGATCCTGTACGCGGTGATCTACCTGGCGCACGGCGTCAGCCTCCGCACGAGCGCCGCCCTGCTCGGCACCCTGAGCTCACTGCTGTTGTCAGCGGTGTTGTCCTGGGGCGCAATCGAATTGGCGCACCTCACCGGGTTGTCCGAAGACCAGAACAACGAGATCGCGGCCTACATGGGGTCCGTGTCGATCACCGGGCTGCTGCTCGCCGGCTTCATCATCGGCTCGCTGGGTGTACTCAACGACGTCACCGTGACGCAGGCATCGACGGCCTTCGAGCTGGCCGAACACGGCGCGTCCCGGCGGGCCATCTTCACCGGCGCCATGCGGGTTGGGCGCGACCATATCGCCAGCACCGTCTACACGCTGGTGCTCGCGTACGCCGGTAGCGCGCTGCCGCTGCTGCTGTTGTTCAGCGTCGCCAACCGGTCGCTGGGCGACGTGCTGACCAGTGAGAGCGTGGCGATCGAGATCGCCCGGTCGGCAGTCGGCGGCATCGCGCTGGCGCTGTCGGTGCCGCTGACCACCGCGATCGCGGCGGTGCTGGCCACCCCGCGGCACGCTACGGATTGACGCGTCTCCCTACACGTGTTCGATCTGGGGGCGTCAACGGGTCCCAGCGCGAGTTGTGCGGAGAGACAGTCGGCCAACCGGCCGCGGGAAACTACACCGCGTCCGACTCGATGAGCTCGGTCGCCGCGAGCGCCGATGCCAGGTCGTCGTGGCGGAACGCCGAGGTGACGTGGTCGTGCACGACGCGGAACGCCGTCGCGGCCGCGCGATCGGCACCGCCGCCGGTGATCGTCTGCTCGACGACCACGACGCCGTCGTGCACGAACATCCGGCCGACCGTCGACTTCTCGTCGAGGTCGGTTGCCCAGGCCCGCAACGCATTCCGCCCCTGGCTGGCGCCGTTCGCGTCACCGATCTCGATGTCACCGCTCGACAGCTTGTCCAGGGTGTCCAGGTCACGGTCGTTGAGGGCGTCGATCCAGGCGAGAACCGTCGCGATCTCGGAAGTCGTCATGTCTGCGAACCTACCTGACCTCAGAACGCCGAGTGGTCGACCCAGCGCTGCCACACGGCCGCGTCACCGATGACCTCGAGGCCGGCCTCCTCGACGGTCTGGCGTCGGGTGACCGCGAGCAGCAGCCCGGTCACCGGACCCCGCACTGCCGCATCACCTTTGGCGTGCTGATGCGACCAGCCGAGGCCGTCCTCGTCGTTGACCACCAGCCACTCGCCGGTGGGGCCGAGCTCGGATTCGGCGGCGTGCAGGTGCAGCGAACGTCCGCGCTCCAGCGGCGGATCCCCGGCGGGCGCCATCAGCGCCACCCGTTCCAGTGTCTCGGTGACGCCGTCGGCGGCCAGCTCGGCATCGAGCACGAACGGAAGGCCCAGTGCCAGAGCGGCATCGGCGCGGTGCACGGTCTGCTCGTGGAGGCGACGCCGAATCCACCACCCGGCGGGCTTGGGCCCGATGAACGTCCACACCTTCGCATCCGACCCGACGTGCTCGACGGCGTCGACGATGGCCTGCGCACCGACGTTCAGCCAGTCGATGGCAGCGTCGAGGTCCTCCGGCGGTTTCCCGTCCCGCACCTCGCGGGGATCGAGGGGCTCCTTCCTGTGCTCGGCGATGATCTGGGCGCACCAGCGGTTGCCGCGGCCGACGTGTTTGAACAGCTGTTTGAGAGACCACCCCGGACAGGTGGGCACCGGGGTTTCCAGGTCGGCTTTGCGGATGATGTCGCCGAAGGCGGCGGTTTCCTCGATCAGGGCTGCGCGAAAGGCCATTTCACGACGGTACCGCTGCGCGCGCCTGCCCGAGTGCGATCGGCAATGCCGCCCAACCCCGGAGTACGCGAGTGTCGCGCCGGGTGCCGGGGCCCGCGAGTTGCGCGTCGGGGAACCGCTCGAAGAACGTCCGCAGTCCCACTTCCCCTTCGGAGCGGGCCAGTGCCGCACCGAGGCAGAAGTGCCGTCCGCCGGAGAACGAATGGTGCTTGCCCGCGTTGGCGCGGGTGACGTCGAAGCGGTGCGGGTCGGGGAAGACGGCCGGGTCACGGTTGGCCCCGGCCAGGTAGACGACGACGGGCTCGCCGGCGCCCACGTGGTAGCCGGCGATGTCGACGTCCACCTTGGCGATGCGGGCCGACAGCTGGACCGGTGAGTCGAGCCGCAGGATCTCTTCGACGGCGGTGGGCCAGAGGTCGGGCTGTGCCAGCAGCAGGGCCAGTTGATCGGGATGCTGCAACAACATTCGGATGCCGTTGCCCAGCAGATTCACCGTGGTCTCGAACCCGGCCGCCAGCACCAGGCCGGCGGTGGCCCGCAGTTCTTCGTCGTTGAGCCGGGCGCCGCCGTCGCTGGCGGCGATGAGCTGGCTCATGAGGTTGTCGCCGGGGTTGGCCCGCAGCTCGCGGAGGTGCGTGGCCAGCCAGGTGTTGAAGCCGTCCAGCCCGTCTTCGACGCTGAGGTACTGCTGCCAGGTCAGCCCGATGTCCAGGCTGGGCGCGGCCAGTTCGCCGAATTCGAGGATGTGCGACCGGTCATGCTCGGGCACCCCGAGGATGTCCGCGATCACCGTGACGGGCAGCTGCGAGCAGTAGCTCTGCACGATGTCGACGGTGTCCCCCGCCGCCAGTTCATCGATCAGCCCGTTCGCGGCCTCCTGCACCCGTTCCCGCAATGCCGCGACGGCCCGCGTGGTGAACACCGCCGAGACGGTCTTGCGGTAGCGGGTGTGCTGCTCCCCGTCGACCGACAGCAGCGACGGCGGCAGCAGCGGATGCAACCGGCCCTTGACGGTGGTCTTGTTCTCCAGCCAGCCGAGGGCGCCGGGCAGCGTCCCGCCGATCTGCGTGACGGTGAAGTCATCCGAACGCAGAATCTGGTGCACGAGAGCATGATCCGCGGTGATCCAGGCCGCGCGGCCGCGGTACATCCGGCCGCGGCTGCGCAGTTCGTCGGCGAACGCGCCGGGGTCGGTCCGCACCGCCGGGTCGGCGATGAGCCGGCCCTGGAGGTCGCCATGCCGCGCGCCGTATGCGGCGAGCTTGCGGATGACGGCGTGCAGCGCGAACCAGTTGAGCCGTTGCCTCAGCGTCATGGAGCCGAGCTTAGGCACGCCCAGCGCGGTCGGGCTACATACTGCAGTCGGAAATCAGGGCGTCAGATTGCGGCCCAGCGCGTGCACCCGCCAGCCCGCGGCCTGCCATTTCGCGACGTCGAGGCAATTGCGGCCGTCGACAATCACTTTCACCCGGACGGTGGCCGCGAGCTGTTCGGGGTCCAGGTCCAGGAACTCCTGCCATTCGGTCAGGACCAGTACGGCGTCGGCGCGGTCGCAGGCCTCGAGGACGGAGGTGGAGTAGTTCAGCGTCGGGAAGACCCGGCGGGAGTTGTCCATGGCCTTGGGGTCGTAGACGTTGACGGCCGCGCCGTTGAGCTGCAGCATGCCGGCCACGTTCAGTGCGGGTGAGTCACGCACGTCGTCGGACTCGGGCTTGAACGCCGCACCCAGCACCGCGATGTTGGCACCCAGCAGCGTGCCGCCGCACGCCTTGGTGGTCAGCTCCACCATGCGGGTGCGCCGGCGCATGTTGATGCTGTCCACTTCACGCAGGAAGGTCAGCGCGGGGTCGGCGCCGAGTTCACCGGCGCGGGCCATGAAGGCGCGGATGTCCTTGGGCAGGCAGCCACCACCAAAACCCAAGCCGGCGTTGAGGAATCGCCGGCCGATGCGGGGATCGTAGCCCAATGCGTCGGCCAGGACGGTGACGTCGGCGTTGGTCGCTTCGCACACCTCGGCGATGGCGTTGATGAACGAGATCTTGGTGGCCAGGAAGGCGTTCGCGGAGACCTTGACCAGTTCCGCCGTCTGCAGGTCGGTCAACAGGAACGGCACGCCGCGCTCCAGGATGCGCGCATACAGCTCCCGGATCGCCGCCTCGGCGCGCTGCGAATCCGCTTGTACGCCAAGGACGATGCGGTCCGGGTGCAGGGTGTCCTTGACGGCGAACCCCTCGCGCAGGAACTCCGGGTTCCACGCCACCTCGACGTCGATGCCCGCAGGCGCGAGCTCGCGGGCCCGGGCCCCGAGTTCGGCGGCGGTGCCCACCGGGACGGTGGACTTGCCGACGATCACCGCGGGCCGGCGCAGCCGCGGCACCAGGGTGTCGATGACCGACTGCACGTACCGCAAGTCGGCGGCGTACTCCCCCTTCTTCTGCGGGGTGCCCACGCCGAGGAAGTGCACGTCGCCGAATTCGGCGGCCTCGTCATAGTCGGTGGTGAAGTGCAGCCGCCCGGCTTCGATGTTGTCGCGCAGCATCTTCCGCAGCCCGGGCTCGTAGAACGGGATGTCACCGGCCGCCAGCTTCGCGATCTTGCCGGGGTCGATGTCGACGCCGAGGACCTCATGGCCGAGCTCCGCCATGCCGGCGGCATGCGTCGCCCCGAGGTAGCCGGTACCGAACACGGTGCATCTCATACTGCCTTGATAGGCAGCCGTGATGAGCGCGGCGCGAAGTGACACTGAGCGTCAGGCCAACGGCAGATGACAAACAGCCGCCGGCCTGACGGGCGTCAGTTCTTCTGGCAGAAGATCAGGAAGCAGGTCTGCTTGGGCTGCTTCGGCTTCTTGCCGGAGTCACCGGGGTAGTCGCCCGGGTACCCGCTCGAGCCGCCCGGGTACTGGTTGCCCGGGTATCCGTTGCCGGGGTACTGGTTTCCGGGGTAGCCGTTGCCGGGGTAGTTGCCCGGGTAGCCGTCGTCGTCGTGGCCGCGGCCACCGCGACTCGGGTAGTCCGGGTAGCTGTTGCCCGGGTTCCACTGGGGCTGCTGCGGACGCGGCACCCACGGGTTCCAGGCGGGCGGCTGTGGGCCGGGGATTTGGATGACCGGCGGCGGCAGCACCACGGGAGCCGGGTCGGGTACTGCGGCAGGCGGCGGTACCGCGGGCGCGGCCGGCACGTCAGGCATCGACACCGGGACGGGTGCCGGAGCCGGCGCGGGGGCCTCCGGGGCGGGCGCGGGGACGTGCACCTGCGGCGCGGACTCCTTGACCACCTGCGGCGCGTCGACGTGACGCGGGGCCTGAACCTGCACTTCGGGCGCCGGTTCGGGGGCAGCAGCCGGTGCCGACGCGGGCGGCGGGACGGCGGCCGGCGGCGGCGCGGGTGCGACGATCGGGGCGCTGGGCACGATCGCGGCCTGCGCGGGCGCGGGCCGTTGATCGACCGTCGGCCGGATGCTCACCGCGAGCGAAATGGCGAGGGCCACAACGCCGACGACGAAGATCGAGGTGAGCGCGCTACCGACCAGCAGGAAGGGCTTGCGGCCCTGATCGGCGACCACGGGGGCGTCGCCCAGCTCGTCGAAACCGAACTCGTCGGCCGTCAGCAGCGGGGCCGCCAGCGGAGCCGCGGCAGCGACACCACCCGGTGCGGCCGAGTAGGCCAGGCCGGCGGTGGCGGCGTCGAACATCGGCGCGCTGGCCGAGGCGAGGGCTGCGCCACGGGCCAGTGCCAGGTCGGCGTCGCCCGGGGCGTTCACCGGGATGTCGAGCAGCTCGGCCAGATGCGCCTGCACCGCGGTGACGTCGACGCCGGAGCCGACGACGAACATGCCCTGCGGCGACGTGTCGGCGGTGGCGACGGCGGCGGCCATGTCGCCGAGGACAGCCATGGCGTCGGTGCTGTGCAGGCTGCGGCTCAGCACCTTCGAGATGGCACCGTCGGCATCGACGACGGACATGGTCGCGGTGTCGCGGTCGACGAACAGCAGACCGGTGCTCGAGTAGCCGACAGCCTGGCCCGCGGCCTGCGCCAGCGACCCCGCGGCGTGCAGCTCGGAGACCATCATGACGTCCTTGACGCCGGCGGCGTCCAACGCGTCGCGCAACCGCGCGGCGGCGTCGTGGTCACTCCAGGCGACGCCCACCGATTTCAGGTGGTGGCCGCCTTCCTCGGCGCTCTCCCGGGTCCCCAGGATGGCGCTGACAACCTGCTCGACCGGCGTTGCTGAACCGTCCGCGGTCTGCGTTTCGAAAATATCGTGGTCGACGATCGCGCCGTCGGCCTTATCACCCTCAACCAGCGCCATACGCACCGTGGTTGGCGTCATAGACACACCCAGAACGATGTCCACTGACCCTCCAATAGTGTTCGCTACGCTATCTAGGCCGACACCGAGAATCCCCTGCCGCGCAGGCCACAACCAGATACTTCATCGCAGCGAACGGCGGAGTCGTTACCGATTCCCCCAGCTCGTGGAGCCACGATGCAGTTCTTGCCGCGGCGCTGGCTGACACAGTCCCGCCAATGCCGGTGGTTCAACCCTACCCGCGTTCGGCGTAGATGACCTAAGCAGTTTCAGGCGTCCTCGGCGTCCGGGCGAGGCTGCTTCAAGAGATCGGTCAGCGAGCTGGAACCGGTCGGCCGGCGGGTACCCAGGTGGCCGTGCACGCCCTCCGCGTAGGCCGTTTCGGCGTGCTGGCTGAAGTCGACGCCAGCGGTCTCGTCCTCGGCACTGAGCCGGAAACCCATGACCCTGTCGATGATCTTGCCGAGCACGAACGTCGCCGTGAAGGCGTACACGGCGACGACGGCCATCGCGAGCAGCTGCTTGCCGAGCTGGGCGAATCCGCCCCCGTAGAAGAGGCCGCGGACACCGCCGGTCATGACGTCCGTCGCCAGCAGGCCGATCAGCACGACGCCGACGACACCACCGACGAAGTGCACGCCGACGACGTCGAGTGAGTCGTCGTAGTTGAGCTTGAACTTGAGGCCGACCGCGAACGAGCAGACGACACCGGCCAGCAGGCCGACGATGAGCGCGCCCAGCGTGTTGACCGTGCCGCACGACGGGGTGATCGCGACCAGGCCGGCGACGACGCCGGACGCCGCGCCGAACGTCGTCGGCTTGCCGTCACGCACCTGCTCGACGGTGAGCCAGCCCAGCATGCCGAGACAGCCCGCGACCAGCGTGTTCAGGAAGATCGCGGCGGCTGTGCCGTTCGCCGCCAGCGCCGAGCCCGCGTTGAAACCGAACCAACCGAACCACAGCAGACCGACACCGAGCAGAACGAACGGCAGGTTGTGCGGGCGCATGGCGTCCTGCTTGAAGCCGATGCGCGGGCCCAACACGATGGCGAGCGCCAGTGCTGAGGCGCCCGACGCGATCTCGACGACCAGGCCGCCCGCGTAGTCCAGGGCACCCATCTTGGCGAGCCAGCCGTCCGGACCCCAGACCCAGTGCGCGATGACGCTGTAGACGACGATCGCCCAGATCGGCACGAAGACCATCCACGCCGAGAACTTGGCGCGGTCGGCGATGGCGCCGCTGATCAGGGCGGCGGTGATGATGGCGAACGTCAGCTGGAAGGTGGCGAACAACAGCTCGGGGACGGCGCCGTGTGTGGTGCTGGGGCTGATGCCGAGCATGCCGAAGTGTTCGAGGTTGCCGAGGAAGCCGTCGCCGTCCGAGAAGGCCAGCGTGTACCCGAGCACCAGCCACGCGACCGTGACCAGTGGAATCGAGATGAAGCTCATCATGATCATGTTGAGCACGCCGGTCGTGCGGACCATGCCGCCATAGAAGATGGCCAGGCCCGGGGTCATCAGCAGGACCAGGGCGGTGCTGGCGAGCAGCCAGGCGGTGGCGGCGGGATCGATGCCTTGCACGTGAGACTCCTTCGACAATCTTGACGAGGATGTATCGGCGGAGTTTCCAGCGCGCGGCGACTGCGTTTCCGACGTGTTACACCAGCCTCACAAGGGCGTTCGGTGCTTGGTTTCGCGTGAAACAACCGGCGGTTAGACGCTGGTGCTTCCGGGTATCTGGGTGAGATGTTGAAGCGCACAACTGCAGCTGCTGCCCTGCTCACCGCACCCGTTTTTGTGCTGGCCGGCTGTAATTCCAACCAGAACACGTCGAAGTCATCGACCTCTACGCCGCCGACCACCTGGACCCAGGCCAATCCGTCCGCGCTGAACGTCGTGCTCAAGACATCCGACGGCAGACCCGTCGCCAACGCCTCGATCGACTTCACCGACGGCTACGCGACGGTGACCGTGGAGACCACCGGCGGCGGCATCCTCGCCCCGGGTAGCCACGGCATGCACATCCACTCCGTCGGCAAGTGCGAGGGCGACTTCACGTCAGCCGGCGGCCATCTGCAGGTCGCCGGGCATACGGGCCATCCGGCGAGCGGTGACCTGACGCCGCTGAACGTCCGCGGCGACGGCACAGGCAAGGTCGTCGCGACCACCGACGCGTTCACCGAAGCCGGCCTGAAGGGACCCGAAGGCAGTGCGCTGATCATCCACCAGGGACCGGACAACTTCGCCAACATCCCGCCGCGCTACACGCACAACGGCACGCCTGGCCCGGACGCCGAGACGCTGGCGACGGGTGATGCCGGCGGACGGGTCGCATGCGCGGTGCTTGCCCCTGCTGGTGCTACTTCTACGTCGTCTGCTTCTCCGTCGACGTCGACCGCGACGGTCACGGAGACGACGGGCGTTCCGGTGGCGCCGCCGGCGACTTCTTCGACGTCCGCGTCGACTTCTACTTCGACTTCGACCTCTACGACTCCGTCGACGACGACCACTACTTCCACGACGGTGTCGACCACTCCGACCACCACCACGGTTCCCAGCCCGGTAGGGCCGATGAGCCCGATGAACCCGATGCCAGGTGGCTGAGTTTGGTCTAGGCGTTGACTCTGTAATGAGGGCGCAGAAGGTCGAGTAGGCGACGCCCTGGATACAAGGTCAACGTCGGTGTGCCGCCTGTGTGCATTGATCCTGCGGCCACGGCGAGAAACGCCGAGTAGCGCACCCCTCCACCGCGGACTCAGCACTCAGGTGGCGTTGACTGCGAATCTACGCAGCCCGCGACTCGCAAAAGTTCTGCGTCAGTTCGCAGTCAACGGGGCTAGGGCTTGACGAAGTTCAGGTACGACCGCGAAGGCGTCGGACCGCGCTGACCCTGGTATTTGGAGCCGACCTTGTCGCTGCCGTAGGGGTGCTCGGCGGGGCTGGTCAGGCGGAGCAGGCAGAGCTGGCCGATCTTCATGCCGGGCCACAGGGTGATCGGCAGGTTGGCGACGTTCGACAGCTCCAGCGTGATGTGCCCGGAGAAGCCCGGGTCGATGAAGCCCGCGGTGGAGTGCGTCAGCAGGCCGAGGCGGCCCAATGAGCTCTTACCCTCGAGGCGACCTGCCAGATCGTGTGGCAGCGTGCAGGTTTCGAGTGTCGAGCCCAGCACGAACTCGCCCGGGTGCAGGACGAAGGGCTCGCCATCGGCGGGCTCGACCAGGGTGGTCAGCTCGTCCTGCTGCTGCGCCGGGTCGATGTGCGTGTAGCGGGTGTTGTTGAAGACCCGGAACAGGCTGTCCAGCCGGACGTCGACGCTGGAGGGCTGCACCATGGCGTCATCGAACGGGTCGATGCCGAGACGTCCAGCAGCGATTTCAGCCCGAAGATCGCGATCTGAGAGGAGCACGTGGGGAGCCTATCGGCCCGGGTTGATATCCTGCAGCGGCACCATGCCGATGTAGTTCAATGGCAGAACATCAGCTTCCCAAGCTGAATACGCGGGTTCGATTCCCGTCATCGGCTCCACGAAGGTTGAATTTCCGCCACAGCGGATACTTTGGGCCTCATGGACGTGCGCGCGATCGGTAAGGGCCTGGGCAGTCTGGACCGTGAGGTCTTCGAGGCAGTAGCCGAGTCGCCGAGCCCACTCCTGGACTCCACGATGCCCCGCCTGACCAGGGCCGCCGACCATTCCAAGCTGTGGTTCGCCATCGCCGCCGGGCTCGGCGCGTTCGGCAGCCAGTCGGTGCGTCGCGGCGCGGCACGCGGCGTCGTCAGCCTCGCGGTGACGAGCCTCGTCACCAATCAGCTCGCGAAACGGATCTGGCGACGGCCGCGCCCGGACCGCACCCTCATCCCGCTGGTCCGACGGAGCAAGCGCGTCCCCACCTCCAATTCACTGCCATCGGGGCACTCCGCGAGCGCCGCGGCCTTCGCGGTGGGCGTCGGCCTGGAGTCGCCAGCCGTCGGTCTACCGCTGGCTCTCCTCGCCGGTCTGGTCGGACTGTCGCGGGTGGCCACCGGTGCGCACTACCCCGGCGACGTGTTCGCCGGCTTCGGCATCGGCGCCGCGATCGCGGTCCTGGGCGCCCGCATCGTCCCGACCATCCCGGCCACCACCCTGCCGACGTCGGATCCGTTGCGGTTCCGCACCGAGCCCCGACCGGAGGGCGAAGGCGTGGCCCTCGTGATCAATCCGGCCTCCGGTGACGGGACGGGCAAGAGGGTCATCGAAGAGGCCCGGAAAGCCTTGCCGCGCATGGAAATCGTGGAGCTCCAAAAGGACGACGACATCGAGACGGTGCTGCGGGAGACGGCCGAACGCGCCGAGGTGCTCGCCGTCGGTGGCGGCGACGGGACGGTGGCCTGCGCAGCGGGCATCGCCGTCGAGAAGGGTGTTCCGCTCGCCGTGTTCCCCGGCGGGACGTTCAACCACTTCGCCAAGGACATCGGCTGCGATTCGGTGGCCCGGACCGCCGAGGCGATCGCCAGAGGTTCCGCTGCCTACGTAGATCTGGTGTGCCTCAACGAGAAACAGATGGTGATCAACACCGCCAGCATCGGCGCCTACCCCAACTACGTGCGAACGCGCGAGAAGCTCGAGCGCAGGATGGGCAAACCGCTGGCCGGGCTGTACGCGCTGTATCTGACGCTGCGCAAGGAAGCGCCGGTGCGAATCAGCTACGACGACAAGACACTTGAGACCGAGCTCTTCTTCCTAGGTAACTCGACGTACTTCCCGTCGGGGTTCGCCCCGTCGGTGCGGCCGCGCCTCGACGACGGCCTGATCGACGTCCGCATCCTCGAAACCGGGCGACGGTTCAGCCGGCTGCGCATCGCGACGGCCGTCCTGTTGGGCCGCCTCGAACGCAGCCCGCTCTATCACGAGCTGCAGGTGCCGGAGTTCCGGTTCGTCGCCGTCGACGGGCCGACGCCCGTCGCCCACGACGGCGAGGTGGGAGAAGCGCTGAGCGAGGCCAGCTTCACCGTGCGGTACCGGGCACTGCCGGTGTTCCGTCCCCTCTAGGGCCGCATCTCGTACGCACCGTCGTACGCCGCCACCTGGTCCCAGACCCGATCAAAACGCGCCGCATCGACGACGGGCTTGCGGATCGCCGACAAGGCCCACTCCTGTTGCGCCACCGTCGAACTCGGCTTGCCGTGCAGCGCAACCGCATACGACGAGAAGTCACGGATCTGGAAGTCGAAGATCTGATCCAGCAGGTCCGGATCAAGCCCGGTGAGTTCGGCCTGCTCAAGGATCAGCTGCCCGTAGACGACGAGCGTGAACAGGTGCCCGACAACGAGGACGAAGTCGAGGTCGCGCTGCTGATCGGCGTCGGGTGCCGCGGTCAGCAGCAGGTCCTTGAAGGCCTGCACCTGCTCGTAGAAGCGGGCCACGTTCGGCACCGAGAGGTTCCGCTCGTACACCGGGGCCCAGTCCGCGAACTGCACCTTGGAGGCACCGCGCGCGGGCCCCTGTGCCCAGAAGAACACGTCGTCGGCCGCGTCGTCGCGGGTGCCGATCTCGGGGTAGCTCGCCGGGTTGAACATGTAGTTGGGCATGAACTTCAGGATCTGCGCGACGTTGACGTGCACCGTGCCCTCGAGCCGGGGCAGCGCGCCGATGAGGCGGTTGACCTCGTTGAAGTAGGTGTTCTTCTCGAAGCCCTTGGCGGCCAGTACATCCCACAGCAGGGTGATGACCCGTTCGCCCTCAGAGGTGACCTTCGACTTGGTGACGGGATTGAACAGCAGGTACCGGCGGTCGTCGAGGCCGGCGCTGCGGAAGTAGTCGATGGCGCGGTCGCTGAACAGCTTCATCGCGACCAATCGGGCATAGACGTCGACGAATGACGCACGCACGTGCGGGAAGTCGGTCACCGGGTTGCCGTAGAGGATCCGGTTGTTGGCGTGCGTGATCGCCTCGTAGAAAGCGTGCTCGCACATGCCGATCGAGCCACTGCACAGATTGAACTTGCCGACGTTGACGGTGTTGAGCGCCGCCGAGAACGCCTCCGGCCCGGTGCACAGAATGTCTTCCTCGTGCACCGGATAGTCGTTGAGCCGGAACGTGCTGACGAACATCTGGCCGTGCACGACATTGTCGATCAGTTCGTAGTTCTCATGGCCGCTGTCCGCGACGAACCACACGTAGCCGTCGGGCCCGTCGACGTCGGTGCGGCGCGAGAACACCGACACCATGCCGGCGACGTTGCCGTTGCCGATGTAGTACTTCGTCCCCGAAGCCCGGAACACGACGCCCTCGTCGGACGTCGGCGTCAGCAGCATGTCGGTGTTGTAGATGTCGGCGCCGTGCTCGCGTTCGGACAGCGCGAACGCCATGACGCCGCCCGCCTCGAGTTGGGCGGCGGCCCGTTCCTTGGCCTTGATGTTGTCGCTCTGCCAGATGGGGCCGAGGCCGAGGATGGTGACCTGCTCCGCGTACCAGTACGCGAGGCCGTAGAACCCGAGGATCTCGCTCAGCACGGCATTGCGTGAAGTGTCCCAGCGCTTGTTCGGATCACCGTCGGCGAACTCCGACGGCGTCAGGAACGTCGCGAAAACCCGCTCCCGCTTGATGAAATCGAGAAAGTCGGCGACCCAGGTGGCGTCCAGATCGTCCTGCAGCAACCGCACCTTGCCGCGGTCCTCGAACCACTCGATCAAAGCGCGCAACTGGCGCCGCGTCTCCGGGTCGAATTGCTGGGGGTTGAAGTCGTTCGGGTTGAGCAACAGGCCGCTAGAGTTCGGCATGGGTACCTTCTTCGGTCCGGGTGTGGCACCGAATCTAGCGCCCGGACGCTCCCGGGACGGCGAATTGCGCGTCCTTATTCGAGCGCCACACCGAGTTCCTCGGCGAACACCTTGATCATGTGTTGCACGCCAATCTCGTTGCGGCCGATGATCATGTGATCGTGCTGGCCGTGCCGGACACCTTCGCCGCACTGGGGCAGCATGGCGAAGTCCTCGTCTACGACGGCGGCGTGGACGTTTTCGTACACCTGGTCGTAGACCGCCCGCATCTCATCATTGGTGGCCGGCACGCGTCCCATCCAGCTGTGCCGCACCGTGCACCGGGTCGGTTCGCCGGCCGGCAGGATGTCGATGATCTCGACGCCGACCGGGCTGTTCGCCAGGATCAGGTTGGGATAGATCCAGTAGATGACGCCCATGTTCTGGTGCGGGTCCCATGAACCGGACGGGTCGTCGGCGAGATTGGCGACCCAGTTGAAGGGAAAGCCGATGCGATGGTGCTTGCCGTACTCGTCGTATACCCCGGTGTTGGGCAGGGTGTTCTGCCCAATCACGCTCTCGCCGTGGACAAATGGGAAGTGGTAACCCTCGGCGAACGCTTCCAGGGCGCCCTTCCATGACACTTGGGACTGGAACTCTTTCTCTGTGTGATAGCCGTATGAGGCATAGTTCATCAGCGCGAGTTCCGGCCCGATGGACCCGAGATGGCCATCGACGTCGATGTCAGCGCCGGCAGTCAGCACGGCCCAGATGAAGCCATGTCGCTCCTGGCTCGGCAGCTCAACAAGTCCGTAGTCGGCCTTGTCCATGGAATCGAATCCCGCCTTGCCGGGAACGGTGAACAGTTCGCCGGTGTTCTTGTAGCTCCACGCGTGGTACGGGCAGGTGAACCGGGCGGCGTTACCGGCTCCGCACGCCGGTTTCGCGCCGCGGTGGCGGCAGTAGTTGAGGAACACGTGACTGGCGCCGGCACGGTCGCGGGTCACCAGTAGCGAGTCACCCAACACCGAGCGCACGACATAGTCGTTGACGTTGGGAATCTGGGCCGACGGCACGATGGCCAGCGGCACGCGGCGCAGCACCTGCGACTCCTCGATTTCGGTGATCTTCGGATCTCGGTAGTAGTGCAGCGGCACCCGCAGTTCGCGGTCGGCCATATCTGTCGTCTTGTCGACGGCATGGCGCAAGGCGCGCCTCGTCAGTTCCTCGTCTTGATTGCTGACCGGTCCTTCGGCGATCGCCGTCATCGCTGACCTCATTTCACGTTCGGGAATATCCGGACCATACATCAGACAGTAGTTGTATGGTCAAGAGTCGGTGGCGTTCAGTGAAGCGCAGCGGGATGGAAGTATGCGGTGATGCGCAGACACGGCTGGTCTGGTGACATCCCCGTCGACGACGACGAGGCGGTACGCCGCATTGTCAGCGCGGCCCGCTCGTCGATCGACGCGCGGGGTTCGGTGAGCGTGTCCGATGTGGCCACTGAACTCGGGATTACACGGCAGACGGTGTATCGCTACTTCCCCACCCTCGACGCGCTGATGGCGGGCACCGCGCTGTCGGCTGTCGAAGGCTTTCTGGACCGCTTGGCCGCTGACCTGCAATCGATCACCGACCCCACCGATGCCGTGATCGAAGGCATCGCCTACACCTTGGAACAGCTCCCCAACGATCGCTATCTGAGCTTGGTCATGCACCCCGGCAGGGCGAGTGCCTTCGCCGCGGGCGCCACCTCCGAGACGGCGATTTCATTCGGTCGATCGATCCTCGAGCGCTTTCAAGTCGATTGGCCTGCAGCCGGTTTCAGTGGACGGCAACTCGACGAGCTTGTCGAGTTCATGCTGCGCACACTGCAGTCGTTCATCTTGGATCCCGGCGGCCCCGAGCGGCACGGCGAGGAATTGCGCGCCTTCCTCCATCGCTGGGTCGCCCCGGCAGTCCAGATGCATCACGACGCAGTCGCCAACACGGCTCCGTAGCGCGCGAAACTCTGTCGACCAATTCCACTCCGCCGTGAAACCATGCCCCTATGGCCAAGCAGTTCCCGGAGATCACTGACAGATTCAGCACCTTCATTGCCGCGCAGAGCATCTACTTCGTGGCGACGGCGGCGAGTGACGGCAGGGTGAATCTCTCCCCGAAGGGCCTCGACTCCCTCCGAGTCCTCAGGCCGAATCGGGTGGCGTGGCTGAACCTGACCGGCAGCGGCAATGAGACCTCGGCGCATCTGCTCGACAACCCGCGGATGACGCTGATGTTCTGCTCGTTCGACCGCGAGCCCCTGATCCTGCGGCTGTATGGCACGGCCCGAGAAGTCCAGCCCAAAGACCCCGACTGGGACGAGCTCTACCGCGAGTTCCCGCCGCACATCAGCGCCCGCCAGATCTATGACATGACCGTGGACCTGGTCCAGACGTCGTGCGGCTTCGGCGTGCCGCTCATGTCGGTCGAATCCGAGCGCGTGCTGCTCGACACCTGGGCCGAGAAGAAAGGCCCGGAGGGCGTCGCCGAATACTGGCAGCAGAAGAACCTGTCGAGCATCGACGGGATGCCGACGAAGCTGGCTGTGGACTGACCTCAGCCGGCGCAGGCGTCGGGGGCATCGACGCGCAGCGGCACGTCGGCGGGCATCGTGTAGGTGACGACGACTTCGGCGGCACCGGCATTCTCGTTGGCTACCCGATGCGGCACTCCAGCCGGAATGAAAACCGCTTGGCCACTGCCGAATTCAGTTCCCGCACAGTTGTCAGCGGTTTGCAGCACGACGCCGCCGGCATTGATCGCCGAATACTCGGTTCCGGGGTGGGTGTGCCAGCCGCTGCTCGCACCCGGCGCCAGTTTCAGCCCCTGAACGATCAGGGTCGACGGCGAGCCGCCGGTGACAATCTCGACCGGAGCCGTGGTGTCGCCGCGAGCGAGATCCGTCCGCACGACGTCCCCCTCGGGCGGCGTCGCCCCGGCGACGGGTGCCGACAACATCGCCAGGCCAAGTGCCGCACAGGCATTCCCAACGCGCAACTTTGTCATGCGTTCACTGTGCGCGACGTGTGGCGAGTTCGCATGGTTATGTCTGCGATCTGGTCCCGAGTACATCGCGGAAAATTGCCTGCCGAAGGCTGAGTTCTCGCGGATCACTGTTGAGGTGAAAGCCCAACTTGTTCGTTACATATGCGAAGCCGGTGCCGGTATCTGGATCGGCGAACCCGAATGAACCCCCTGCTCCGTTCATCCCGAACGCGTGGTCGGAAGAACCGAAGACAAGCTGAGTGGGCGGTTTCGAGAAGCCCAGCGAGAAGCACGTATCTACATGCAACAGCTTGTCACGGACCCCGCCTGTCGGAGGTATCGCGGGACTCTTCAATGCCTCGAAAGTTGTTGGGGATAGGCCGATCTCAGAGCCACCCGTCGCGGCGTCGCCGTATAGCTGCGCGATCGACCGTGCGGTTCCGATGCCGTTTCCTGCCGGCATCTCAACAACTCTCAGCTCTTCGCGATTGAAATCGTCGAACACCTTGACGCCGGGCGGCATGCCGGCGCGTGCAGTCAGACTGCGTGGATTCATCATCGCCAGGGCAAATCTGGGCGGAAGCGTGTGCAGATGTAGAGCCATCTGCGCCACGGACCAGGCGTGCAAGTGCGCCACACGGCTGCGGTCCACGGATACCGGCAGCCCGATGTAGAAATCCAACCCCAGCGGCGCAGCGATTTCCTCGGCGAAGAACTTGGCCAACGTCCTCCCCTGGGGATCGGTGCGCCGGATCAGCTCAGTCAGATACGGCCCCAACCCCCACGGGTGATAGCCATGACGGGTTCCCGGCCTCCAGGCCGGCTCCTGTGCCGCCAGCCTTTCCGACACCTTCGATGGATCGGCGTATTCGGACAGCGTCAGGGGTGGAGATATGACAGCGAGCCCCGCTTGATAGGACAGCAACTGCCGCACAGTGACCGAGTCCTTGCCGGCCTGGGCGAACTCGGGCCAATAGTCGGCCACTCGCGCGTCGTACGAGAGATATCCACGCGATACTGCCAGCGCAATAGCCAGCGCGACAACACCTTTCGTCGTGGAGAACACGATCACGCCAGTGTCGTGCTGCCACGATTCCTTGGTGTTGCCGTTACGGTAGCCGCCCCACAAATCGACGACCTTCTTGCCGTCACGAAAGGCGGCGACGGCCGCACCAATCTCCGATCCGCCGCTGAAGTTGCGACGGAACGCGTCGGCGACCTTGCCATAACCCTCGTCGACGCCTCCGCCTACCAGATCGGGTGGAACCTTGACCTTATGCGCCATGTCCTTGCTCCCCGCTACTCAGCGGATGCGAACCGGACCTAATGCTATTCCCGTTGCCGTCTTACGCACGAGGCTTCACGTAGTTGATCTTCGCGATGGTCAAAGTTTCGGCTACGCGACCATGACGTCGACCGACAGCCGCTCTCCAAGCGCGTACACGGTCGGCCAGTCCTGATTCTGGGCGGCCGACTCCAGCGCATCGATGAGCGGGCTCTCCACCCCCAGTTCGGCCAGCCACGACGACACGGTGGCGGCGATCTGCTCGCCGGGTACCTCTTCGGCACGCCGGCCGTGCAGACGGTCGACGACCACGAAGGTCGGCGCGGTGGGGCGCCGGCGGCGGAAGTCGATGATGCTCATACCAATTGAACGAATCAGGCGTCAAAAAGGTTCACCGCGGCCGAGCACCTAACGTGGATGTATGGCTCGTTCGATGCGCGACCGCATGCTCGCTGGTGACCTCTACATTGCCGACGACCCCGAACTGATCCGCGAGTCGAAACGAGCGCAACAGCTCACCCACCGGATCAATGCGCTCGACCCCACAGACCTCGACCAGCGAAACCGCCTACTTCGCAAACTCCTCGGCGCTTTCGGGGAGAACAGTGAAATCCGTCCGCCCCTGCAGTGCGACTACGGCTACCAAACCACCATCGGCGCCCGCACTTTCGCGAACTGGGGGCTCATCCTTCTCGACGTCGCGCGGATCAGCATCGGTGACGATGTGCAGATCGGACCCAACGTGCAGCTGCTGACGGCCACCCACCCACTGAATCCCGACGTCCGCCGAGACAAGTGGGAGGCGGCCGAACCGATCACGATCGGCGACAACGTGTGGCTCGGCGGCGGCGTCATCGTGTGCCCGGGCGTCACCATCGGCGCGGACACGGTCGTGGGTGCCGGTTCGGTAATCACCCGCGACCTGCCACCACGTGTGCTGGCCGTGGGCTCGCCGGCCCGGGTGATCCGCGAGCTGTAGGGCCGGCTACACCCGGACGGTCAATTCCATGCCCTTGTCGAGCGGAATCGGGACGCTCACGTAGCCGCTCCCCGGAGCGTTGACGTAGTCGCGGTAGACGTGATCAGGGTCGAGCCTGACGTTGTCGCCGAGAATCAGCGCTCCGGGCGCCAACACCGGCTCCAAGATCTTCAACACCGGCAAATCCAGATCGGGCCAGCCGTCGAGAAGCACGAATTGCACTGGGCCCGTGACGGTCTCGAGGGTCGTGCGGGCGTCGCCTTCCAGAATCGTGATCAAGTCAGCAACCCCCGCCTCGGCGAACGTCGCGCGGGCCGCCGATATCTTCTGCGAACTCATCTCCGTGGTGATGATCCGCCCGACACCGTTGTCGCGGACTGCCGCGGCCAGGTGCAGGGTGGAGATGCCATACGACATCCCGTACTCCACGATGGTCGAGGGCTTCACTGCGCGGACCAGGCTGTACAGCAGTCGGCCCGAGTCGGGAGCCACCGAGAGGTAGAAGTCCTGGCACACGTCGGCACGTTCTGCAATTTCGTAGTCGGTCGGCGAAATCCCTTGCCGCCGTTGATCGTCCAACTGCGCATCGGCGAACAGGCGATTGATGATCGAGGCGTAATCCGGTTGGTTCAGTGTTGAGGTCATACGACCTACAGTAGACGCAACGTTGCGTCTAGACTAGGCCTACGATGGTGTTCAATCGAGCCATGGCAGGCGCGCAATCGCATCACGGGAACCGGCACGGTCGCAGTGAAGCTGCGCGGGAAGCCGTACTGCGCGCGGCCGATGACCTACTGGTCGAGAAGGGCTTCTCCGGCGTCACCATGGAAGGCATCGCCAAGGCGGCGGGGGTCGCCAAGCAGACCGTCTATCGCTGGTGGGGCTCCAAGACCGAGGTCCTCATGGACGCATTCCTCGAAGACGCCGCCGCAGCTTTGGAGCCACCCGACACCGGCAGCCTCGACTCCGACCTGCGCGCACATCTGCGCGATACCGCCCACTTCCTGACCACGGATGACGCGGGCGCTGTCTACCGCGCACTCATCGGACAGTCCCAACACGATTCGGAGCTGGCACAGACATTTCGCTCCCGCTACCTCGATGATCAGCGCACGCGCGACCAGAAACCGTTCCTCCGCGCGATCGAACGCAATGAACTGTCCCCCGAGACCGATGTGGCCGCATTGGCCGAGTGGCTCGTCGGCCCGGTTCACCATCGGGTGATCGTGACAGGCGAACCGATCGACGATGCGTTCCTCGACGCCGTTGTCGACGTCGTCCTGGCGGTGTCGGCATCGGCCCTGAGCCACGATTCGAAGTCAATCTAACCAATTGGCCATGCGACCAATTGACCGTCATGTAAATATGGCGGCGTGACTGAAGATGCCGATGTGGCACAAGCTCGGGCATTGCGCGCCGAGCTGCGTAGGCATGCCTGGGACCTCACATCCAGGCTGGCCCGGGTCGAGTCCCTACCCGATGCGACGGCCTGGTCAGAGCGGGCGCGGTCGATGCGGCGGCGCGCCCGAGAGCTACGGCGCGACCTCGATGAGGCCAGATTTCTGATCGATCAATTGCATGCCCGGTTCCCGAGCATCGACGCGGCGGGCGCATCGGCGGACACTCCAAGTTATTGAGAACCCTCATTGACAATTGCCCCCTGAATGGTTAACAGTGCTAAGCGTCTCCGATGAAAGGCGCACCATGAGCACGCAGGACCAGCTCAACGAGCTCGGCTACTACGCCGTCACCCGGCACCCCGCGGACACCCGCGTGGTGCTGCCCGAGGCCCGGGATGCCCAGGCGCTCGGGTTGGGCTCCTGCCACATCGGTGAGCGCTTCACCGTGAAAGACGCGGGCGTCCTCAGCGGCGCGGTGGCAGGCGCCAGCACGACTTTGGGCATCGCGCCGTCGACCAATCACCACACCCGGCATCCCACGGTCACCGCGACGATCGGGTCGACGATGCACGCCCTGACTGAGGGCCGGTTCGCGATGGCCTTCGGCCGCGGAATGGGGCCCTACTGGCAGGCGATCGGCCTGCCGGTCGTGACCGAGGCGCGGCTGCGCGACTTCTTCGGCATCCTGCGCCGCCTCTGGGCCGGCGAGATGATTCTCAATCACGAGGGCCCGGCCGGGAAGTGGCCCATGCTGCGCCACGTGAACGGCCTGGAAGACGGGCCGCCGATCGGCCTGGTCGCGGTCGGCCCGAAGACGATGGAGCTGGCCGGCGAAATCGCCGATTTCGTTGTGCTGCATACATTCTTCTCCGACGAGGCGACGGAGAAGTCGGTCGCCGCGGTACGCCGCGGCGCGGAGAAGGCGGGCCGGGACCCCGACAGCGTCCGCATCTGGGCATGCCTGGCGACCGTCCCCGACGCGTTGTCCGAGGACGACCAGATCCGGCGCGGCGTCGGACGGCTCGCGACCTACCTACAGGCCTACCCGGACGTCCTGGTCTCGGCCAACGGCTGGGACCGCGCGACGTGGGACCGCATCCGACAGTCCGACCTGTTCACCGATGCGGCGACCGCCGGACCCATCGACGCCAGCGCGTCGTTCGAGACGCTGCAGCGGATCGCTGAGCTGATCCCCACCGAGTGGCTCGACGCCGTCGCCAAGGGCTCGCCACAGGACTGCGCGAAAACCATTGCCCGCCAGTATGATCTGGGCGTGCATTCGGTGATCATGCACGGGGCCAGCCCGCACGAACTGGCGCCCGTCGTCGAGGCCTACCGGGCCAACCGGCCGACGCTGCACCGGGCCGTCGCGGCGAATCCGGGCCGATTTGCCTGAGCGCCCGGCCCGCGACTCCCCGCAGGCGGCCCTCGCCCGGGAGCAGTGGCAGGCCGTCGTCACAGAGTCCGGTGCCGGCACCAAGCTGAACAAGCGCGGCCTGGAAACCCGGGCCCGCCTGCTCGACGTCGCCATCCGCTGTCTGGCCGACAGCGGTGGCGAGCCCGTGTCGGCGAACCGCATCGCCAAGGATGCGGGCGTCACCTGGGGCACCGTGCAACACCAGTTCGCCGACCTGGACGGGCTCTGGGTCGCGGTCATCACCGAAATCCACTCCCGCAGTTGGGCTTCCGGACCGGACACGCCCCGCAGCGGCACCCTGCGCGAACGGGTGGAAGGGGCCATCGAATCCGTCTGGCACTACCTGGACACCACCGAGGGCCGCGCTCTCACGGCGCTGCGCACGTCACTACCGGCACGACGGTCTGACATCGCCGCCGAATATCCGCGCACCGCAGCGGCTTTCGCGGCCCGCGAGCTCGACTGGATTCAGGGCTTCGACTACCTGATGGACGGGCTGGACGTCGACCCGGACCAGTTGCACCGGGTGCGGTGCCTGCTGCCCGCCGCGATCCGCGGTCTCAGCAACGAGCGGCAGATCGGTTTCACATCGGATCTCGACGTTGCCCGCGCGGCCCTGACCGACGCCGTCGTCGCGTTGCTAACTCAGCCGCGGCGGTAGTCACTCAACGAGATCGGCGGTTGCCGGCCCGAACATGTACAGGTGATCGAGCACCGCCGCCGGGTCCCCGGACCACGCCATGGCCGCCATCTGATGTCGGCTGCGCCGTCCGGTGCGCCAGCGCAGCGCTTCGAATCGCGTCGTCTTCAAATCGATCACGGGTTCGGCGTCTGGACCGCACCGGTACTCACCGTCCTCGACCATGATCCGCACCGGCACCGGCGTCACCAGCTTGCGTAGCAGTTGATCGGAAACACACTGCAGTGCAGCCGAATCCCTCGCACCCGGGCGGCCGAGCGCATCCCGGATGTCATGTTCGTGGACAACGATGTCACCGAGCGGCGGCGCGATGCCTTCGCGCGCGAGCCGCGGTAGCTCCGTGGCGGCGTCACCCCAGGCCCGCAGGATGTCGTCCAGGCCGCAGCCGTCGAACCGGGCCACTTGCGCCGCCGTCTGGGCATCGTTGGGTGGGGCGACCCGGCGCCCCGCAGCCCAATCCTGCGCGACGCCGGCCATATGGGCCAGCACATCCCGCACCGACCATCCGGGGCAGGCAGCGACCGGCGCATCGACGGAAACGTCTGGCGCACTGACCAACTCGACGATGCGGTCCATGGCCTGCTGGTAGAGATCCGCGAGTTCAGGTTCATCGCTCACAGGAGGCGCACCCTTCTGCGCGCGGCGGACGGGGGTCGTCGGGCTTACTGGGGTCGGGGTCGCCGAACCACCGTGAAGGCTGGTGCTCGCCGTAGGTGTCGTGCCAGTCCCACCATTCGTAGGGCGGGTCCTGCGGGTATCCGGGCGGGGAGTCCTCCCAGTTCTCCTGACGGCCGAGCGCCGTCATGTCGAGATAGCTCCAGGAGGTACCGAGCGCTTCGTCGCCGCGGTTGTTGATGAAGTATGTGCGGTAGACGGCGTCACCGTCGCGGATGAAGGCGTTGGTGCCGTGCCACTCGTGCACACCGAAGTCGACGTCGAAGTCGTCGGTGATGGTATACCACGGCATCTTCCAGCCCATGCGGGCCGTCATCCGCGCGATGTCGGGCTGCGGCGCGCGCGAGGCGAACGCCAGCGTCGTGTCGCGCGCGTTCAGATGAGCCACATGTCCGACGTTGTCGGCGATCATCGAACACCCGCGGCACGCATGCTCGGGCCAACCCTTCACACCTTCCTCGAAGAAGGCACGGTAGACGACGAGTTGCCTTCGGCCACTGAACAAGTCGGTGAGGCTGAGCTCGCCATCGGGGCCGACGAACGTGTAGTTCTTCGTCACCGGCGTCCACGGCATACGGCGGCGCATCGCGGCCAGTTGGTCCCGCCGCCGGGTCCACTCTTTCTCCGCGACGAGCATCTTCTCCAGCGCGGCGTCCCATTCGGCCGCGGACACGATCTCGGGTTTCTGCATGGCGTCTCTCCTCTACAGAATCATTAAACAAAGTTGTTGAACATTGCTATTCCAGGAGAGCACGATCCATCGCTATAGTCAACAAGATGGTTGAAGATCAGCTGCTGGACCGGGCGTACGCCGCCCTGGCGGATCCGACGCGCCGCCGGCTACTGGAGACGCTGCGACAAGGCGATGCCCGCATCACCGACCTGGCCGCCCCGCTGCCGATGACGTTCGCCGGCGTGTCCCGGCATATCGGCGTGCTGGAATCAGCGGGCCTGGTGCAACGCGATGTCCGCGGCCGCGAACGGTGGGTGTCCCTTCGCCCCGATGGGCTGACCATGGCGCAGCAGTGGATCAACGAACAATCCAATTTCTGGTCGGTACGGGCGGATGCCCTCGCGGACCGCTTGCGGCGCAAAGGACATGGCCAATGACAGAACCCGTGACCGTGCGCGTGCAGCGCGTCATGCCGGCGGTCCCCGACGTGGTGTTCGGCGAGTGGCTCGATGTCGAGTCGTTGATGGACTGGATGTGCCCGCGCCCATCCCGGTGTGTCGCCATCACCGTCGAACCCCATGTCGGCGGCAAGCTGCGGTTCGACGTCGACCACGACGCCACCGGCACCATCGTCCTGATCATCGGGCACTTCCTGGAGATCGACCGCCCGCGGCTGCTCCGTTTCACGTGGAGCAATTCCAACTGGCCCGACCCGACCATGGCCAGCGTCGTCAACGTCACCTTCGAGCCCCACGGCGACGGCGAGACGCTGATGGAGATCGAGCACTCGCTGCTGCCGTCGCACGAGTACGACAACTTCCACAACGGTTGGGCGCGCACCGCCGAACAGTTGGAGGCCGTGCTGCGTGGCTGAGCGCACTGCTACCGTCGCCCCGTGGATCTGACGGACTCGTACACCCGCGTGCTGCCGCCGCACATCCGCGGCCGGTACGAGTTCATCGAGACCCGCAACGCCGCCGCGATCCTGGCCGCCACCAACCCGCAGCGGTTCGACGAACTCGTCACCGCCCTGCACGAATTCCAGCTCCGCACGGACGATCTCGTCCAGCCCGGCGGCCAGGAGACCGAGCTCGCGGCCCGGCTCAACACCGCCTTCCGGAACAAGGGCTGGCGTGAGGCACGCGTGGACACGCGCATCCGACTCGAGCTCCGCAAGATGCCGCACAAGCCGGCCGGCGAAATGCACCCCACCCTGGAGGACACCGAGGTGTTCAACGAGGGCTACAAGGTCGACAACTTCGTCGACCGGCTGGCTCTGGATGTGGAGTGGAATGCCAAGGACGGCAACCTCGATCGCGACCTGAGCGCCTACCGCGCGCTGTACGACGCGGCGCTGATCGACGTCGCCGTCATCATCACCCGCACCCAGACCGACCTGCGCACCCTGGGCTACCGGCTGGGCATCGAAGCCGGCATGGACGACGAGCGGGCCCGCCGCATCCTGGCCACCACGACCACCACCAACACCGAAAAGCTGCGGCCGCGGATGCAGCGCGGCGACAGCGGCGGCTGCCCGCTGCTGGCCGTCGCGATCTGTGCCCGCACCTGGGCCGACCACGCCCCGGATCAAGAGTCTCCGGACACAACCGACGACATCGGCCTCTGGGAGGCCTGACCTGTCGGTGCCATCGCCTACGATTTCGTGAAGATCTTCTCCGTTCGAAAAGATCTAATTCGAAGGTAGGAGTGACAACGTGGCGAAACGCAGCGACCAGGCCGGCGCCGAGACGAAGGCCGCCCCCCTGCGCGATATCGCCGCGCCGCCGCCGCTGCCCACCATCGACGGCGGCTGGAAGACCGTATTGGCCGATCCCCCTTGGCGTTTCACCAACCGGACCGGCAAGGTCGCACCGGAACACCGGCGCCTGGACCGCTACTCCACGCTCGATCTCGACGCCATCTGTGACATCCCGGTGTCGACCGTCGCCGCCCGTGACTCGCACCTGTATCTGTGGGTGCCCAACGCGCTGCTGCCCGAGGGGCTGCGTGTGATGGAAGCGTGGGGCTACCGCTACGTCTCCAACGTCATCTGGGCCAAGCGGCGCAAGGACGGCGGGCCCGACGGCCGCGGCGTCGGCTTCTACTTCCGCAACGTCACCGAGATCATCCTGTTCGGTGTACGCGGCAGCATGCGCACGCTGCCGCACGCCCGCAGCCAGGTCAACATGATCGAGACCCGCAAGCGGGAGCATTCCCGTAAGCCCGACGAGCAGTACGGATTCATCGAGGCCTGCTCCCCCGGCCCATACCTGGAACTGTTCGCCCGGCACCCGCAACCGGGTTGGACGGCGTGGGGCGACGAGTCCGCCGCCGACGTCACGCCGCGCGGCCAGGTTCACAAGGGCTATGCCGGCGGCGCGATCGACGTGCCACCGGTGACCAAGCACGTCCGGCTGGATCCGACGACGGCCGAACGCATCGGCAAGGAACTGCGCATCCGCTACGAGAACGGCGAGAGCATTCGCCAGCTCGCCGAGGAGACCGGCTACGGCATTACCCGGGTGCGCGGGCTGCTGGAGCGGGCGGGCACCACGTTCCGGGGTCGCGGCCCTCAGTAAGCCGCGGCCCAATAGATAAGAGAATGGGCCCCGCCGAAGCGGGGCCCATTGTCAGCTGTTGGAGGTTTACCAGACCCGCACGTAGTCGACGAGCATCTCGGCCGGGTAGCTGCCACCCTTGGGGTCGCCGCCACCAGAACCGGACACGGCCAGGTTCAGGACCGGGAACACCGAGTAACCGGGCAGGTTGAACGGCCAGTCATCCAGCGAGTTCGCCGGCACGAAGAAGTACGGCTGCATACCTTCGGCGTAGTCCTGCCAGAACGACATACCGGCGTCGTTCCAGGTGACGCGCCAGGTGTGCCAGCCACCGTCGATCGGGTGCGGGTGCGTGTCGAACGACGTGCCGTCCGACCGCGCGTGCACCGTGGTGCCCGACGGCCATTCACCGTTGCCGTACCACTCGGCCAGGTCGATCTCGCCGCCGACGACGGGGTGGTCGTTGGACAGCCACCAGGCCGGCCAGCAGCCGTTGGTCAGGCAGTTGAACTTGATCCGGGCTTCCCAGGTGGTGTTGATGCCACCCCAGAAGGTGCCGAAGACCTTGCCGCTGGTGTATTTCCCGTTGGCGTCGCGCGTGGCACGGATGACCAGGTTGCCCTTGCCGTCCAGGAAGACGTGCTCCCGGTCGTCGCGGTACTGGCCCATGTTCTCCGGGCGGTCCCAGAACACCGGGTTCTTGATGGTCTCGCGCTGCGGGGAGATGTTCCACTTGGCCGGGTCCGGCCGCGACCCGGCGGGGCCGTCGAACTCATCGTGGAAGATGTAGGTGGGCGTTTGCGCGGCCGGCTGCGGGGCCAGCGGCGGAGTGGGCGAACTGCCCGGTTGGGGATCCGCCAGAGCGGCGGGGGACGGCATCGCGGCGGCGGCCAGCAGGCCGAGCCCCGACGCGCGCATCATGTTTCGACGATCCAATTCCGGCACAGTGGGATATACAAGCCGCTCAGACAGACTTGACGCAACTTGCGACACGCTCGAAATCACCTGCCAGAGCGGCATTCTCATTACTGGCGCGCAAACATGAGCCAGCAGTCAGCAAAACGCACACTCAGACAAATCTCCACGCCAGCCAGCGAATCCCCACCAAAGCACCGCGATCAGCAATATCGGATACGCAGGCTTGCGGGCAGCCGCGTATCCGAGATCGCCGAGAAACCGAAACCCTCCGGTTACCGCCGGTCGAGGGTTCAGCGTGGGGCGTTCTGGCCCTCCCAGACCTGGCCTGAATCGGCGGCCGCGGCAGCCTCAGCCTCGGCTGCGGCCGATGCCGACGAGGCAGCCGCTGCGGCCGACGCCGCTGCGGAGGCGTAGGCCTGCGAGCCCGCCGGGCTGCCCAGCGAGTTGCCGGGGCTGCCCGCAGTGGCGTACGCGGCCTCACAGTTCAGCGACAGCAAAACCTGGCTGCTGCTCGAACCGCCACTGTTGGCCGGGGCCGAGACCGTGCGGGCAACCTGGTTGGTCACCACGCAGTTCGGCCACTGCAGCTGGTCGCCCACCGTCGTGGACACCAGCGGCTTGAACCCGGCGCTGGACAGTGCCGTTCGCGCGTCACTGAACTTCTGGCCGACCACATTGGGTGCAGAGCCAGCGGAAGCCACACCACTACACATCAAAGCCACAGCACCCAGCGAAGTTGCCGCAGCAACACCCCATGCAGTCTTCATGGGGCCCTATCCTGCCTTAACTGCGGGCGCTGCGCTCATCGTTGCGGCAGTTGTGGCTCCTGGAGTCCAGGTCTGCGTGGCGCCGCTGTTGAAATCAGGCACCTCGGGGCTGTTGAAAACGGTGTTTGTCGGGGCGTGGTCGGAGCCGGCGACGGCGCCGCCATTGGTCACTCCAGAGGAGATTGCACCGAGAACCCCCAGAGCGACCATTGCCGCGGCACCTGCCAGTCCGACGCGAGTTCTTGTCGAATTCATAGAACAAGATTGCCGCAGTTGTGGTATGGGATCAAGTTAATTTCCAGTTCACGTCAACGCTCTGACGCTGGCGTCAATAGGTCATTACGGGTTTAAATCACCCAAATCGGTTGCAATACCGCCCATCAATACGGGTATTGCTGCGGATACTGCTGTGGGTACTGCCCGTACGGGTACTGCTGCTGTCCCGGGTAGTACGGGTTGGTCGGCGGCTGAGATTCCGCCGGTTGGTCCGGGCCCTTGGGCACCTGGATCGGGATCGGCACCGGGACGAACGGCAGCCGGATATAGCTCGTCGTCATGGTCGGCGTCGTCGAGGTCGGTGTCTCCGTCGTGGATGGCGGCGGAGGCGGCGGTGGCGCCTCGGTCGTGGTGGCGGTGGTCGTCACCGGCGGCGGAGTCGTCGTCGGGGCGTGCGTCGTCGTGGTGTGCGTCGGCGCCGGAGTGTGGGTGACCGGCGGTTGGTACGTCGGACTCGGCTGTGGAGGTGGCGGCGCGGGCACCTCGTTGGTGACGGTGACGGTGCTGGGTGGCGGCGGTTCGGCCGGCGGTGCCGGTGGCGGTGGCGTCGGCGACTCGCTCAGCGACGGCGGCGGTGTGGTCGGCGGTGCGACGGGTTTGCGGTCACCGGTCAGCGCGATGGTCACGCCGCCGACGGCCGCGATCGCGGCGAAGATCGCGACGCCGAACACCACCAGTGGCAGCCGCTGCCAGGCCTTGGACGGCTCGGTGGCCACTGCTCCGGCCGGCGGCACGTACTGCGCGATGGCGCGAGTGGTCGTGGTGTCACCGAAGACGTCGTCACCGGTGTAGGGCAGCAGGTCACCGCCACCGTCGGAGTCCTCGGACCAGGCCAATGACGGACCGGTGGCCTTGACCACCCGGGCGGCCGCGGTGTCGGTAAGCACGTCGAGTTCGGGGATTGCCGCCGGCGCGGTGGCAGAGCCACCGTCGACCGCGGCGGTCGGCGCGGTGCCCAGCAAGGCGGCCGGCGCCATCCCGGTCTTGGCGTCGGCGTCGGCGCCGTACACCGCGAACAGGGCCGCGCCCACCGCGGCGTCGAGCGCCGGTTGCGGGGTCGTGACCAGGATGCCCGCGCCGCCACGCGCCTCGAGATGTGCGGCGAGCCGCGTGCTGACCATCGGGATCCGCGCGCCGCCGCCGACCGCAACCACCGAGCTGACGGATCGCCACGCAATGTTGTTGCGCTGCAACAGCTCGTCGAGCTCCGCCAGTACGCCGGTCAGCGGTTCGTCGAGCAGTTCGGACAACTCGGCGCGGGTGACCTCGACGTCGCCCTGGTGGCCCGGAATGTCCACCGGCACCGTCGCCGTCTCGGCCTCGGACAACAGTTCCTTTGCCGCACAGCAGGATTCACGGAGCTTCTCCAGCGAACTCACAGCCGCGGTGCCTGCGGTGTCCACTCCCCCGGCGCCACCGACGCGGTCGAGCACGTGCGACAGCAGCGCCTGGTCGACGCCCTCACCGGAGAATTCGGGGTACCGCACGGTCTCGATGGGCTCGAACGACGTGTCCGCCGCGGCCAGCGTGATGCTGGTGCCACCGCCACCGAAATCGAGCAGCGCGGCGGTGCCGGTGGCGGGCAGACCCGGATTGGCGTGCAGAGCGGTCAGCGCCGCCACCGCATCGGACACCAGGCGCGCCGGAACCCCATTGGGCGCCAGGCTGGGATTGGACCGCATCACGGTCCGCATCGCTCGCAGCGTCGCGGTATCCCAGTGCGCCGGAACGGAAATCGCCAGCTGTCCCGTCGGCGGCTCGCCGCCGGCCGCCTCGATCAGGGCGTCCAACGCCTCGGCCACCAACTGGTCGGCGTGATATGCCGTGCCATCGGGCGCCACCATCGGCACCGGGTCACCGACGCGTTCGACGAAGCCGCTGAGCGTCACGCCGTCGTCGACGGCATCCGCGGACAACCCGATCTGGGGCGCGCGGTCACGGAACAGGCGCAGCACGGAGCGCCGCACCATGGGCGGTTCACCGACACGCGCTGCGACCAGGTTGGTCGTCCCGATGGACAACCCCAGCTGGTGGCTCATAACCCCACCACCCTAACGCGCAACCGCGCTACCGCAGCCTGGGACACGTACGAACGGCGTTCTCGCAGATTACTTTTCGTCCGCTGTGTCCAGCCTGTGGACCAAACCTGCTGAGTCTGAGTGCTGGTTGTGTTGCACAGTCCGGCATGAGCGGTATCGACGCGACGATGCCGCTCGAAAACCTGAATTTCAAGCTGGAAACCGGTACTGCCCTTCATATCTGATCACTTGGCAACGGCGATCAGCGCTCCCGGTTGAAGCCACCGCATGATCTTCACCAGGGTGCCCTCGTCGATCGCCACGCACCCGGCCGTCGGGCCGTCACCGATGTGGACGAAGAAGGCGCCGCCGTTACCGGGCGTCCGTTGCGGGTTGACGCCCATGACGACGGCGTACTTGTAGGGCGTGATGTCGAGGTTTTCGGTGCCACTTGCGGGGTCGGTGTCGAAGCGGCACTGCGCCTTCTTGCACACCTGCATGGTGTTGTAGGTGGGGCTCTTCATGTCGCCGTCCCACCAGTGATCGGGTGTGGTCTGGACGTATTGCAGACCCGTCCCGGGATTGGCGGCGGTGCCGAACGCGAACGGCAGCGTGAAGATGCCCATCGGGGTCTGCAGGTTGCCGTCGTGGCTCTGCGGGACCATGCCCCGGGAGCCGACGTGCGCCGGGATACCGACCGCGACGGCGTCCCACCCCGCGGGCCCGCGCTGGTACACGTCCATCTTGGCCGACGAACCACCAACGCCCACAACCGAAATCACCTGCGTGGCCGATCCCACCGAGTTGGCGAACCACGGAGTGACCACCGCATTGCCGACGGGCGCCAGTGCCACCGCCAGCGCGGCAGCACACAGCAAAGCGAACAGTCGGCGCACCCGTCCATGGTCGAGAACCGCCCTCTGGAAGGTCAAGCCAGGGCGGGTCAAGGTTTGGGCACGATAGGGCTTCGGCTTTGAGACCCGGCAGATGCAAGCACTGGCGTGAGCAAGGGCAGGCACACCAGGAACCACAGCGCACCCAGCAACCACCCCGCGAGAACGTCGGTCGGGTTGTGCACGTTGAGCACCACCCGGCTCACCCCGACGGTCACGACGATCACGGCGGTGAGCACCTCGACCAGCCGCTGCCGCGCCACACCCCACAGCCGGAACACCGCGCACAGCCCAAGCGCACCGGCCATGGTGCCCAGCGCGTGTCCCGACGGGAACGACCACGACGGTTCGTGCGCCAGCGCGGTCAGCGGCCGCGCCCGTTGCGCGATGTCCTTGGCGACCTCGGTGACGAGGCCCGTCGCAGCGACGCCTATCAACAGGAAGAGCGCGGTGCGCCGCTGTCTCCGTGCGAGCGCGACGAACGCAACCACCACCGCGATGATCCGGAAGGTCCACGGCCCGAAGATGAAGGAAAACCACTTCCAGCCCAGCACCCAGCCCGGGTGTGCCGCGCCGTACCGGTGCAAGGGTGCGAGCAGCGACGTGTCGAAGGTCGTCACCCAGGGCCACTGCGCAGCCCAGCCCACCCACAACAGGGCGTAACCGATCACGGCCGCGGTCCCGAACAGCCAGCGGTTGCGGTTCGTCACCGGTCTCCTTTCGGATGCGCTCGCGCGCCGGAAATTCGCTACCGCCCGGAACATAACTGTCACGGGCATGAAACAAACTGACCATAGCTTCGCTAACCATGACCCAAGACCTCAGCCAGGAGCCGGTGACGCCTGCCGCTGTACCGGACGTCGATCAGGACCGGTTGACCGCGACACGCGAAACCCTGGAGGACTACACCCTCCGCTTTGCGCCACGCAGTTACCGGAAATGGTCGACGCGCGTGGTCGGCATCTCGGCACTGGGCGGCATCGCCTACCTGGCCGACTTCGCGATCGGTGCCAACATCGGCATCTCATACGGCACCACCAACGCGCTGGCGGGCATCGCGATCTTCGCGGTCGTCATCCTGCTGACCGGATTCCCGGTGGCCTACTACTCGGCCCGGTACAACATCGACCTCGACCTCGTGACGCGCGGCAGTGGCTTCGGCTACTACGGCTCGGTGGTCACGAACGTCATCTTCGCGACGTTCACCTTCATCTTCTTCGCGCTGGAGGGGTCGATCATGGCCCAGGGCCTCAAATTGGGCCTGGGCCTGCCGTTGTGGCTCGGCTACGCGGTGTCGACACTCATCATCTTCCCGCTCGTCATCTACGGCATGAAGGTGCTCTCGACACTGCAGGTCTGGACCACTCCGCTGTGGCTGATCCTGATGGTCGCGCCGTTCGTCTACCTGCTGATCAGCCATCCCGAATCGGTCGGGCAGTTCTTCGCCTACCAGGGCAAAGACCACATCCAGGGCTTCGACATGGGCTCGACGCTGCTGGCCGCCGGCGTGTGTCTGTCACTGATCGCGCAGATCGCCGAGCAGAACGACTACCTGCGGTTCATGCCGCCGAAGACCCCGGAGAACAAGCGCTCCTGGTGGACCTGGATGTTCCTGGCCGGCCCGGGCTGGGTGTTCTTCGGCGCCATCAAGCAGGTCGTCGGCCTGTTCCTCGCCGTCTACCTGATCGCCAATGTCGCCGACAGCGCGGGCATCGCCAACCAGCCGGTGCACCAGTTCCTGTCGATCTACGAGAACTTCCTGCCGGGCTGGCTCGCCATGACCTTGGCCGTGGTGCTCGTGGTGATCAGCCAGATCAAGATCAACGTCACCAACGCCTACTCGGGCTCGCTGGCCTGGACCAACTCCTACACCCGCATCACCAACCACTACCCCGGCCGCCTGGTGTTCCTCGGCGTGAACCTGCTGATCGCGCTGATCCTGATGGAAGCCAACATGTTCGACTTCCTCAGCACCATCCTGGGTTTCTACGCCAACTGCGGCATGGCCTGGGTTGTGGTGGTGGCCAGCGACATCGTCTTCAACAAGTTCCTGCTGAAGCTGTCGCCCAAGGAGCCCGAGTTCCGTCGCGGCATGCTGTACGCCTTCAATCCGGTGGGCTTCGGCTCGATGCTGATCGCGGCGGGCCTGTCGGTGGTGGCGTTCTTCGGGGGGCTCGGCTCGGCGCTCACGCCCTACTCGCCGCTGGTGGCGATCGGGCTCGGCGTGGTGCTGCCGCCCATCATCGCGATCGCGACCAAGGGCAAGTACTACCTGCGCCGCACCGACGACGGCATCGACCTGCCGATGTACGACGAGTACGGCAACCCGTCCGACGCGCACCTGCTGTGCCAGAAGTGCCACCACGAGTACGAGCGCCCCGACATGCTGGCCTCGGCCGAGGGCGGCTACATCTGCTCGCTGTGCCTGGCAACGGACAAGACCGGAGAGCACGTCCTGCCCGCGCAGAAGTAGTTCAGCAATTCGACGATCCGGCGCCGGGTGTGACACGACAGTCACGCTCGGCGCCGTTTCTCGTAGTGGATTCACACTTGCGGGATCTACGCTGAGGACATGGCTGTACTGCTGCGCAAGCTGCTCGGCATCGGCAACCTGCCCGATGACATCCGTGAGCAGCTCCAGGCCGAGGGGCTGCTGCACGTCGCCGAGTTCGTCCCGGTGACGTTCCGGTTCTCCGGCCACGTACCCGGCAAGGTCGCCAAGAGCACCCTCCGCAGCCTCGTGGGCGCTCTGGTCATCACCGAGAAGCGGCTGCTCGGCACGCTGTCGTCGGCGCCCAACAAGGCCGTCAAGACCGTCAACCACGAGTGGGCCACCGCCGCAGGCACCATGGTCCAGGCCGAACTGGACGACTCCGGCCTGCTGCTGGACGCCCCCGACCTGGCCGCCGTCGACCCGAGTTTCGAGGGCTCGATGTCCCTGCGCTACAAGGCACCACTGCCGGCCGACGTCCTCGCGGCGCTGCCGGCCCGCAAGTTCACCTTCGACGTCCCCAACAAGTACGTGTACGTCGCGTGCGGGATGCCCCCGACCACCTGAATCGGCGGGGCGTAGCGTCGGGCCGATGACGATCCGGTACGACGAAGCACTGCGCGAGCAGATCGGGACGCACCTGGCCGGCCACCAACGCCGCGTGGTCGACGACCCGAGCAAGCGCCATGCCGCAGTGGCCATCGTGCTGGTGGACTCCGAGCGCGGTGAGGACCGCATCGACCCGGCCCCGGTCGACGAATGGATCGGCGGACGGCCGTTGCCCGACCAGAACCTGGACGGACGCATGGTCGACGTCGCCGGTGGCGCCGCGTTCCTGCTGTGCCGCCGCACGTCCCGGCTGAACTCGCATGCCGCGCAGTGGGCCCTGCCCGGCGGGCGCCTCGATCCCGGCGAGACGGTCGTGGACGCGGCGCTGCGGGAGCTGCACGAGGAAGTCGGCATCAAGCTGCCCGAGGAATCCGTCCTGGGCCTGCTCGACGACTACGCGACGCGGTCCGGGTACGTCATCACACCGGTGGTGGTGTGGGGCGGCGGGCGCCTGGACCCGCAGCCGTCGCCCGACGAGGTGCTGGCGGTGTACCGCGTCGGCCTGCACCAGTTGCAGCGGCCCGACTCACCGCGGTTCATCTCCATTCCCGAGAGTGAACGTCCGGTGGTCCAGATTCCGCTGGGCAACGACCTCATCCACGCGCCCACGGGTGCGGTCCTGCTGCAGTTGCGCTGGCTGGGACTGGAAGGCCGGCCGGACCCGGTCGACGAGCTGGAGCAGCCGGTGTTCGCGTGGCGGTGAGGCGGGCACGAATCACGCCGCATGAAACCGTTGAACAGTAAAGCAATTCGCGGTTTCATGGCTGATTTCGTGACCATGATCGCCAGGAGGTAGCCGACCCATGCCCCATACGCCGGGCCAGAACGTGCTGTTCGTGCACTGGCACGACCTCGGGCGCTATCTCGGGACGTACGGCCACCGCGACGTCAGCAGTCCCCGGCTGGACCAGCTGGCGGCCGAAGGCATCCTCTTCACGCGGGCCCACGCCACCGCCCCGCTGTGTTCGCCGTCGCGCGGTTCGATCTTCACGGGGCGCTACCCGCAGAGCAACGGGCTGGTCGGGCTGGCGCACCACGGATGGGAGTACTACGCGGGCGTCCAGACGCTACCCCAACTGCTCTCCGAATCCGGTTGGCACACAGCGCTGTTCGGCATGCAGCACGAGACATCGTTCCCGTCCCGCCTGGGGTTCGACGAATTCGACGTGTCGAACTCCTTCTGTGAGTACGTCGTCGAGCGGGCGGTGCGATGGCTCGAGGAACCACCGCAGAAGCCGTTCCTGCTCACCGCAGGGTTCTTCGAGACCCACCGGCCCTACCCGCGGGAGCGCTACGAGCCCGCGCCCAGCGACACCGTCAGCGTGCCCGATTACCTGCCCGACACCGACAGTGTGCGGGACGACTTGGCCGAGTTCTACGGGTCCATCGCCGTCGCCGATGCCGCGGTAGGGCAGCTGCTGGATGCCCTGGAGGCGGCCGGCCTGGACCGCAACACGTGGGTCGTGTTCCTCACCGACCACGGGCCGGCGCTGCCGCGGGCCAAGTCGACGCTGTACGACGCCGGCACCGGCATCGCCATGATCGTGCGGCCGCCACGCGATGCCGGCATCGCGCCGCACGTGTACGACGAACTGTTCAGTGGGGTCGACCTGCTGCCGACGCTGCTGGACCTTCTGGGCGTGCCCGTTCCGGCTGCGGTCGAGGGGCTTTCGCATGCGGCGGCGCTGACCGCGGCCGAGGCCCAGCCCGTGGTGCGCGAAGAGGTCTACACCGCCAAGACCTACCACGACTCGTTCGACCCTATTCGCGCAGTGCGAACAAAAGACTTCAGTTACATCGAGAACTATGCATCGCGCCCGCTCTTGGACCTGCCGTGGGACATCGCCGACAGCCCGCCGGGCCGCGCGGTGCAGCCGGCCATCGGCGATCCGCGCCCGGCCCGCGAGCTGTACGACCTGCACGCCGACCCCACCGAGCGGCACAATCTGCTGCTCGACGTACAGCCCGAATATCATGCGGTGGCAGCGCAATTGGCCCTCAAGCTCAACACCTGGCGACAGCAGACGGGCGATGTCATACCCTCTGAATTCACCGGGACACAGATCTCGGACCGCTACACCGGGACCTATCTGAGCATCCACGGACGCCCCGCGACGAGCCGCTCGGCGGCGGCCTCCGACCGCGGAATCAACCCGGATTCGACGTCGCAAGACTAATACTCATTGTGCGAAAAATCCCCTTCTGCAAGGGATTTCGCCGCAGGCTAGGCTCTGCGCCATGACAGCACCGACGGCCTATCTGGTCCTCGCATCACAGCGCAGCGGCAGCACGCTTCTGGTCGAGTCGCTGCGCGCCACCGGTGTGGCCGGCGAACCGCAGGAGTTCTTCCAGTACCTGCCACACAGCAGCATGTCCCCGCAGCCGCGCGAGTGGTTCGCCGATACCGAGGACGAGTCGATCCTGCGGCTCCTCGACCCGCTGATCGACGGCAGGCCCGAACTGGCGCCGGCGACCATCTGGCGCGACTACATCCAGACCGCCGGCCGCACGCCCAACGGAATCTGGGGCGGCAAGCTCATGTGGAACCAGACCGCGCAGCTGCAACGACGAGCCAAGGACCTGCCGGACCGCTCCGGCGACGGACTGCTGGCGGCCATCCGCGACGTCATCGGCTCCGATCCGGTGCTCATCCACATCCACCGGCCCGACGTGGTGTCCCAGGCGGTCTCGTTCTGGCGTGCCGTGCAGACCCGCGTGTGGCGGGGCCGCCCGGACCCGGTGCGCGACGCCCGCGCGGAGTACCACGCCGGTGCCATCGCCCACGTCGTGAAGATGCTGCGGGCGCAGGAAGAGGGCTGGCAGAACTGGTTCGCCGAGGAGAACGTCAACCGGATCGAAGTGCCGTATCCGGTGTTGTGGCGCAACCTGACCGAGGTCGTCGGCGATGTGCTGGAGGCGCTCGGCCAGGACCGCAGGCTCGCACCGAAACCGGTGCTGGAACGTCAGGCCGATCAGCGTTCTGACGAATGGGTGGAGCGCTATCGCGCCGAAGCCGAAAAGGAGGGGCTGCCGGTATGAGCACCACAGACACTCAGGTCGACGAGCTCCGGCTGCTCGAGGCCGAAGCCGTGCACATCATTCGCGAGGTGGTGGCCGAGCTCGAGCGCCCGGTGCTGCTGTTCTCGGCGGGCAAGGACTCCATCGTCCTGCTTCGGTTGGCGGAGAAGGCTTTCCGGCCTGGCCCGCTGCCGTTCCCGGTGCTGCACGTCGACACCGGCCACAACTTCCCGGAGGTCATCGACTTCCGGGATCGCCGCACGACGGGCGTCGGGCACAAGCTGCTCGTCGGGTCGGTGCAGGAGAGCATCGACACCGGCCGGGTCGCCGATCCGGGCCCGGGAGCGTCCCGCAACCGGCAGCAGACCCGCACCCTGCTCGATGCTCTGGAAGCCGGCGGCTTCGACGCCGCGTTCGGCGGCGCCCGCCGCGACGAAGAGCGCGCCCGCGCCAAGGAACGCATCCTGAGCTTCCGCGACGAGTTCGGTCAGTGGGACCCCCGCGCCCAGCGGCCCGAGCCCTGGTCGCTGTACAACGGCCGCATCCGCAAGGGCGAGCAGGTCCGGGTGTTCCCGCTGTCCAACTGGACCGAGCTGGACATCTGGCGCTACATCGAGCTGGAAAACCTTGAGCTGCCGTCGATCTACTTCGCGCACGAACGCGAGGTGTTCGAGCGCGACGGCATCCTGCTCGCCGTGTCCGAGTACACCCAGCCCGGCCCCGGCGAATCGGCGGCGGTCGAGTGGGTGCGCTACCGCACCGTCGGTGACCTCACCATCACCGGCGCGGTGCGGTCGAAAGCCGTCGACATCGCGAGCGTGATCACCGAGATCTCCGCTGCGACGGTGTCGGAACGCGGCGAGACCCGGGCCGACGACCGCACGTCGGTGGCGGCGATGGAAGACCGTAAGCGAGAGGGCTACTTCTGATGAGCACCAGGCAACTTCTGCGCATTGCCACCGCGGGCTCAGTCGACGACGGCAAGAGCACCCTGATCGGCCGACTGCTGCACGACACCGACAGCCTGCCGCTGGACCACCTGGACGCCGTCACCGACGACGACGGCGTGGCCGACCTGGCGGCCCTGTCCGACGGCCTGCGGGCCGAACGCGAACAGGGCATCACCATCGATGTGGCCTACCGCTTCTTCTCCACCGAGTCCCGCAGCTACATCCTGGCCGACACCCCGGGCCATGAGCGCTACACCCGCAACATGTTCACCGGCGCCTCCAACGCGCACGTGGCCATCCTGCTGGTCGACGCCCGCGCCGGTGTGCTGCGCCAGACCCTGCGCCATGCGCGGATCGCAAAGCTGTTGGGTATCAAGCACTTCGTGGCTGCGGTCAACAAGATCGATCTGGTCGACTTCGACCAGGCGCGCTTCGATGCGGTACACGACGAGCTCGGTAAGGTCGCCGCCCGGCTGGGTGCGGTTGACCTCACCGTGATCCCGCTCGCGGCCAAGCTCGGCGACAACGTCGTGCACCGTTCGGAGAACACCCCGTGGTACGAGGGGCCGACACTGCTGGAGTACCTCGAGGGCATCGAACTCAGTGCGCCACAACCCGAACCGGCCAAGCTGCGGCTGCCCATCCAGTGGGTGTCCCGGCCCACCGCGGAACAGCGCCGCCGCTACACCGGCCGGCTGACCGCGGGCACCCTGCAGGTCGGCGACACCGTGCTGAGCCTGCCTGCGGGCACCAGCTCGACCGTCACCGCCGTGGACACCCTCGATGACGACCGCACCACAGCCGTTGCCCCACTGTCGGTTTCGATCGAGCTGGCCGACGACATCGACGTCGGCCGCGGTGACGTACTGGTCAGCAGCGCCGAGAACGCGTCGATCCCGGTGTTGGCCCGCGAACTCGACGCCACGGTGTGCTGGTTCGCCGAGACCCCGCTGCGGGCCGGTGACCGTCTGGCACTCAAGCAGGGCACCCGCACCGTCCGCGCCACGGTGCAGGCGCTGCACACGCGGCTCGATCCCGAGACGCTGGACGACATCGATCAGCCGGTGGAGTTGGTACTCAACGACATCGGCGCCGTCACGCTGCGCACCAGCTCGACCGTCATCGCCGACCCGTACCGCGACAACCGGGAGAGCGGCGCCTTCATCCTGATCGACGAGACGTCCAACGACACCGTCGGCGCCGGCACCATCACCGAGCCGCGCGAGGTGAAGCTCGGCACCCACTCACGCAGCGACATCCGTTGGCACCATTCGTCATTGGACCGGTCCTACCGGTGGGCCCGGACCGGGCAGCGGGGCGCGACCATCTGGTTCACCGGGCTGCCGGCATCGGGCAAGTCGACGCTGGCCGTCGCGGTCGAGCGGGCGCTGGTCGAAAGTGGGCAGGTGGCCTACCTGCTCGACGGCGACAACATCCGGCACGGACTGTCCGACGACCTCGGGTTCTCCGCGGGCGACCGCGCCGAGAACATCCGCCGCGTGGGGCATCTGGCCCGGCTCCTGGCGGACTCGGGAGTGGTGGCACTGGCCTCGCTGGTGTCGCCACTGAAGTCGGACCGCGACACCGCGCGCGAGCTGAGCAGCGTCGCCAAGCTGCCGTTCATCGAGGTCTACGTGTCCACCCCGCGCACCGAGTGCGAGCGCCGCGACCCCAAGGGCCTGTACGCCCGGGCCAAGGCCGGTGAGCTGCGCGGCCTGACCGGCGTGGACGCCCCATACGAGCCGCCGGAGAACCCGGACCTCGTGGTCGACACGACCGGCGCCGACATCGACAAGCTCGTCGCCCAGGTGCTGGGAGCGCTCAACAACCTCCGCTGACCAGGGATTTGTGCACGTTTTTCCGCGGTCGGCGCGGAAAATCGTGCACAAATCCCCGTGTCGGTGTCCCCCAATCGGGGGACAGTGAATTCATCCTGCTGAGGGCCGGCTGGTGGACAGACGGCCGGGCCCTGTTGCGGGACTCTTGAGTCAACACCGGTTCACCCCGGATACGACATCAAAAGTCCACAGCAGCAGGAGAATTCAGATGAGCATCGTCACCCGCTGGGTCAGCTACTTCGTCATCGTCGTCGGTCTGACCGTCGCGCCCGGACTGATCGCGATCGGCCTGGCCACGTCCGCCCACGCGGCGCCGTCCACCACCTCGAGCTCGGTGCACCAGATGTTCGCGCACCAGAACAACGCTCCCCTGCCCGGCACCCCGATTCAGCACCAGTACCAGCAGATTCACTGATTCACGTCTGGGCGACCACGAAGATCCGGCGGAACGGGAAGAACGTCGTGCCGTCGGGCTGGGGCGGGTATGCCTGCGCCAGCAGCGGGATGATCGCCTGCCGGTACCGCTCCCAGGCGTCGTCGGTGAGCCGGGAACGGACGTCGGTCAGCGCGGTGCCGGTGATCCAGTCCAGTACCGGTGTGGCACCGGATAATTGGTGCAGATACGTCGTCTCCCAGGCGTCGACGGTGCAGCCCGCGGCGGTCAGCAGCGCGGCGTAGCCCGCCGGGTCGTCGACCACGTTCGTCTCGCGGAACCGGATATCGGCCAGCGCCTCGGTGAACTCCGGATACCGTGCCACCTCCCGCACCGCCTGATGCGACGGCGAGTCGAAGTTGCCGGGCACCTGAAAGGCCAGCCAAGCGCCCTTCGGCAGTTCGGTGACCCACCGCCGCAACAGTTCGCGGTGCTCCGGAACCCATTGCAGCACAGCGTTGCTCACCATCACATCGGTGTCCGGCGCGGGTGACCAGTCGGCGGCGGCCACCACCCGGGCGTCAACGCCGCGGGCCCGCGCCGCTTCGACCATCTCCGGTGAGTTGTCCACCGCTTCGATCACCGCGCCGGGCCAGCGCTCCGACAGCGTTGCGGTCAGGTTCCCGGGGCCACAGCCGACGTCCGCCACGCGCCGGGGTGCCTGGGCACCGACGCGCGCGAGCAGGTCGTAGAAGGGCCGGCCGCGGTGGTCAGCGAAGGCGAGGTAGGTGTCTGGATTCCACACGTCCCCATCCTGCCGCCGGGTGCTTACGCGCGCCTGCCATTCTGGTGGGTGATGGACGATTCAGTACGCGACTTCTGGCAGGCGCTGGGCCTTCCCGGCCTGATCGACGTGCACACCCATTTCATGCCCAAGAACGTGATGGACAAGGTGTGGAAGTACTTCGACAGCGCGGGGCCGCTCACGGGCCGCACCTGGCCGATCACGTACCGCACCGAGGAGCAGCACCGGCTGGAGACGCTGCGCGGTTTCGGGGTGCTGGCGTTCACGTCGCTGGTCTATCCGCACAAGCCCGACATGGCCGCGTGGCTGAACCAGTGGGCCGCGCAGTTCGCCGCACAGACCCCCGACTGTCTGTCCACGGCGACGTTCTTCCCAGAACCCGGCGCGGGCGCTTACGTGGCCGAGGCCATCGCCGGCGGCGCCGAGGTTTTCAAGGCGCACGTGCAGGTCGGCGGCTATCACCCGGCCGATCCGCTGCTCGACGACGTGTGGGGCACCATCGACGACGCCGGTGTCCCGGTGATCATCCACTGTGGTTCCGGCCCGACGCCCGGCGCGCACACCGGCCCCGCCCAGATCCGCACCGTGCTGGACCGTCACCCGGGTCTGAAGCTGATCATCGCGCACCTGGGCATGCCCGAGTACACCGACTTCCTGGACCTCTGCGAACGATTCGACGGCGTGCATCTGGACACCACCATGGCGTTCACCCCGTTCATCGAGGAGTCCATGCCGTTCCCGCCAGCCGAATTGCCGCGCCTGGGTGAGCTCGCTGACCGGGTCCTGTTCGGCAGCGATTTCCCCAACATCCCGTACCGGTACGGCGAGTCCCTCGACGTGCTCACCAAGGTGGCCCCGGACGACGAATGGCTGCGAAAAGTGCTGTACCACAACGCCGCCAGGCTGTTCGATCTGGAAGATCGGCTGACGGGCGCCGAGAACCGGGGTTAGCATCCGAACGTGAACAATCCGCACGGCGATGCGTTCAACCCACCCGTCCCCGTCCCCGACGTACCGGGCGCGGATGCCACCGCACGCGGACTGCCGCGCCGTTCCGACCTGACGTGGCAACAGAAACTGATCGTCGACTCCTCGGCCGTCGCTGACCTGGGCCTTCGCACGGCACTGGCCTCGGTGATCAGCGCCGGCATGCTTCCGCGGATGGCAGCGTCGGCGGTGCGCAACCGGGCCGGTGACGACCCCGACGCCCTGCGGTTCTACGCCGAACTCGCCGCCACCAAGGACCCACAGCAGTGCTTCCCCGCGCCCAGCGGTCCGCCGCAGGTGTCCACGCGTGCCGCCGGCGCCGTCGCGCAGTGGGTCGCACACGGCCAGGTGCAGAACATCTGGTTCCAGAGCAGTTACGACGCCGTGTATCCCGGCATGCGGGACCGCCGACGCAGCTATACCCGGAACAACGTGGTGCATGCCCAGCACTGGCGGCACGACGACGGTCCGCGCCCCACGCTGTGCGTCATCCACGGGTTCATGGGCTCGCCCTACCTGTTCAACGGCTTGTTCTTCTCGCTGCCGTGGTTCTTCCGGTCCGGGTATGACGTCCTGCTGTACACCCTGCCGTTCCACGGGCCGCGGGCCGAGAAGGGCTCCCCGTACAGCGGCTACGGCTTCTTCATGGACGGCGTCCCCGGCTTCGCCGAGGCCATGGCGCAGGCGGTGCACGACTTCCGTTCCGTGCTGGACTATCTGGAGCACACCGGGGTCGATCGGATCGCCCTCACCGGAATGTCGCTGGGCGGCTACACCTCGTCGCTGATCGCGTCGGTCGACGACCGCATCCAGGCCGTCATCCCGAACGTGCCGGTGGTGACACCGGACCGCACGGTCGACGAGTGGTTTCCGGCCAACCTGCTCGTCAAGCTGAGCAACCGGTTGGCCCACACCGACGAGGACCTGGTCGCCACGGCCGGGCAGTACCACTCACCGCTGAACTACCGGCCGCTGGTGCCGCGGGATCGCCGGTTGATCATCGCCGGTCTGGGTGACCGTCTGGCTCCGCCGCAGCAGTCCGAATTGCTGTGGGAACACTGGGATCGCTGTGCCTTCCACTGGTTCCCCGGCAACCACATCCTGCACGTCAGCCAGCCCGACTACCTGCGCCGCATGACCAAGTTCATGAGCCCGTTCATGTTCGACGGCAGCGACCGGCAGGCTGACCGGGTGCGCCCAGCCCGTTGACCCTGGGGTGCTCCTCGGCTGTTACGCCCTCACCGCGGACTCGACGGCGGTGTCAGCACCGAGCCCCGACAGCTCCGCGAGCAACTCCGCCGTCAGCACACCCGGGCGCGTGCCGAGGCCGCCGGCCGACGCCGGGGCCATCGCCGCGAGCAGCGGCCCCTGCCGGCCCGACTCGCGCGCCAGGCCAGCGACAGCCGCCGCGGCGGGAGCGTTGGCCGTGCGCACCGCGCAGGCCGCGGAAATGGTTGCACCGGGAGCGAACTCGAGCACCGTCCACAGTTCGGTCGTCGAGGCCAGTTCGGCCAGGCATTCGGGCAGCCGCTGATCGGCGGGCAGCCCGTAAGCCGTCAGGTAGCCGTCGTCACGGACCGCGCGCCACGTCTCGCGCGCGCCGTCCGACCTGGGTGTGGGCGCGGCGTCAGTGACCGCGACCAGGACGCCGGCTTCGCGCAGCTGGTCGGCCAGCCGGCGGGCCACCTTCTCCGCGGTATCCGCGAGCGGCAGCTCCGACGACCGCGCCTGCAGCGCAGCAAGATTCGACGCGGCCGCCACGGTCACGCTGACCCAGGCGCTGCGCGCGCCGTCGAGCCGGCGTTCCGTGACGCGTACCGAGTCGCACCGCACGCCGTACCGGTCCACGTAGGATGCGACGAGAGGCAGTGCGTCGTAAGGGAATTCGTCGGCTTCCAGCACCACCGTGACCTGACCCGCCGCCGGATGTGCGGCGCCGCGCCGGTTCCGGCGCCACACCGCGAATCGGCGGGCGACCATGGTGGTCAGAAACATGCCGCGCCACCACGCGAACACCAGTAGCACCACGGCGACCGCGATGCCCAGGATCCACTTCTGCGGCGTCGTGTGCCACGGGTACGTCATGGCTGCCGGGATGATCGCCAGCAATGCCAACGTGATTCGGGCCGTCATCGGGCGCCGTCCTTTCTTCGGTACGCGACCAGCGCGATCAGCGCGGCGATCGCCAGCACTCCCGCACCCGCGAACGCGATGGTCCGGGGTGTGGTGTCCTTCGGCGCCGGCTTGGGCGGCATCGCCACCGCAACGGATTTCGGTGCCGGCGTTGTCGCCGGCAGGTCCCAGGTCAGTGCCGCAACCGGATCGACGACACCGGCGCCCACCAGGTTCGACGGCATGCGCGCGGCACCGTGCGCGGTGGCCGTCAGCCGGTGCGTCACGTCCGCCGCGTTCAGTGCCGGAAATCGACTGCGCACCAAGGCCGCGACGCCGGCGACGTAGGCCGCCGCGTAGCTGCTGCTACGCAACGGGAACAGGTCGCCGCGTTCGTTGGGCAGTGCGTTGGCCAGGCCGTTGGCACCCGTCGACGCGACGTTCTCACCTGGTGCCGCGATGCCGACCCACGGGCCGGGGGTGGTGAAGTCCGACGGTTGTCCGGTGGCGTCGAGCGACCCGACCGACAGCACGTACGGCTGCCACCAGGACGGGATGGATACCGATTTGACCCCGGCCCAGTTGCGCGGGTCGGCCGCGTTCCCGGGGTTGTCCAGGGGGTTCGCCTCGCACGACGGGCCGCCGGCCAGGCCGGCCCGATCATTGCCGGCGGCGGCGACGATCACCGCATCCTTTTCCTGCGCAGCGTATTTCAGTGCCGCGCCCAGTTCGGTCTGGTCGACCGGCCGGTCGGCGGGCAGGCAGGTGACGGCCGTGATGGCGATGACCTTGGCGCCGCGGTCGGCGGCATGCACCACGGCCCGGGCCAGTGACTCGACGGCGATGGTCGCGTACGCCGCGGCCGGGTCGCCCCCGTTGCCGCGGGGCGCGTACCGCTCGGAGGTCTGACGGATGGCGAGGATGCGGGCGCCCGGCGCGACGCCGGAGAATCCGTCCGCGCCCGGCTGACCGGCGATCAGTCCGGCGACGAGAGTGCCGTGGCCATCGCAATCGGTGAGTCCGTCGGTGTTCTCCACGAAGTCGCCGCCGGCCTCCACATTCGGCAACCGCGGACCGGGATGCACGCCGGTGTCGATGACCGCCACCGTCTGTCCGTCACCGCGGCTGAACGCCCAGGCGCCCGGCACGTTGAGCAGGGTGTGCCCCGGACCCGGTGCGCCCGGATCGGTACCGGGCAGCACGCCCGCGGTGACGCACTGTCCGCGCTGACCCATCGCTGCGACGGGACCGACGCTGCCCGACGGCGGCGCCGCATGCTCGTCGACATGCGGCGGCACGATGGCGCCGGCGGCCGGCACCAGCGCCGTCGGCACCACTGCGGCGGTGGCGGCGAAAGCGGCTGTCAGGACGGAGATTCCGCGCCGGATGGCCACCATCACCGGTTGATGACCCAGGCGAACAGACCCACCAGGTAGGCCAGCACCGGGATCAGCGAAGCGTCCAACGCCGTCGCCGCGAAGCCGACGAGGCGACGCATCGGCAGCGAATAGGTCTGCGGGTCGGCCACCTGAGGGTTCAGTGCGGCCACCGCGCCGACCACCACGAGCACCGCGAGCACGCCCAGGGCCCACCACGCGTTGGTGTAGTGGCCGCCGATGGCGAACATCGTCAGCAGCACGGCCGCAACGAGATACGGCTGGCTCAGCAGCCATACCTTGCACGGCACCGAGTCCCAGATGCGGGCACGAAGCGCCGTCGCCAGCGCGGCGGCACCGACGACGTACCACGCCCACGGCGACGGGTGCGCCCCCGCAACCAGAACCACCGAACCAGCGGTCAGGGTCAGCACGGCACCGGCGAGGAAGCCGGTCTGGTGTGCGTCGCACACACGAACCCGGCGCGGCAGATCGGCCAGCACGGACAGCGGCAGGGCCGACGGCGTCGGGTCACCCGGCGCCGGGATGTTCGGCACCGGGAAGCGGGCCCACAGCGTCGACAGCTGCGCGGCCTGGACCATGACCAGCAGCGCGAAAACGATGAGCACAGCGCCGATCACGGTGTTGTCGAGCTGCCAGATCGACGCAGCACCACCGACGATCACGCCTGCGATACCGAGGACGGTCGTGGCGGTGAAGGCCGCGATGGCCTGCCCGCCGACGGTGATGCTGACGATCGACCAGGCCGCGACCGCCGCCGCACCGAGCAGCAGGCCGGCCGGACCGGACGGGCCGGGGACCGCCAGCGCGAAGGCCGCGCCGACCGGCAGCAGGGCCGCCAGGCTCAGGGCGGTCGCCAGCCGCGGCATGGCGGGCCGGGTCAGCAGGGCCGCCGCGACGGTCAGCACCGCCACGCCCACAACGGTGAACAGCCCGGCCGGCTGGCCGGTGCGGACCCGCACCAGCGTCGCGAGCGCGGTGGCGAGCACCGTCAGGGCCACGACGGCCCACGCCGCGAAACGCCGGATGTGCGTGTTGCCCCAGGGGTTTTCGCGGGCGGCGGAGAAGATGGCCGCGGCATCGGCGATGTCCTCGACGATGCGCGGCGCCGGCGGGCCGGCGGGCACCGGCTGCAGCGCCAGCAGGTCACCGTCGACCACACCGACCGTGTCGAGGGTGGCGTCGAGGCTGTACGCCGCCCCGCCCAGCGGGGCGAGTGACAGCTCGGCGCCCGTGCCCGCATCGGGTGCAACGATGCGCCGCACCGCCGGCACGATCTCGCGCAGGGGCAGGCCCACCGGCAGGGCGACGTCGGTGAGTCGCCCGCGGCCACCCTGCTCGTCGCCGGCGGCGAGCACCGCGACCCGCACAATCGGCATCGCGGTACTACCAGACGTGTTGGGGGACATTTTCTTTCCGTTCTCCAGTCGAGGTCTCGAAGTCTCGGGTCAGGTTCGCCGTGGGGAACCAGGGACCGTCGGGCAGTGTCGCGGTCAGCCGCTGCACCGCAGCGGTGACGGCGAGGTCCGTGCCCGGGGTGAAGTGTGAAATCCAAGTGCCGTCAGCGGCTTTGACGGGCGCGACGACGACGCGGCCGGCGGCGGTGTCGACGATGCTGACGCCGACGTCGGTGCTGATCCGGTGCCCGTCACGGTGATCACCGGCGACGATCTCCACGTAGCTGCGGCCGGGCGCGAAGGCGGCCCGCACAACGGCATGTGCGGTCGGCGGAATGCCGAGGTGATCCATCACGTCGTCCAACGAGTCGCCGCGGCGCAGTCGTTCGTCGGCCTTGGCCCCGATGTGGGCGGGCATCGCGAATTCGTCGAACCGGGCCGGCGCGCGGCCGGACAACCCTGCCGTGAGCACCGGTACCAGCGCATCGGGGGATGCGACAGTCAGTTCGGTGCACGTCATCAGGTGCTCGCTCCGCAGGACCGCCACGGTCAGGGCGCCGCTGCGCACGAGAATTCCGCGCAGCATGGCGCCGGATCCGGATACCCATCGCAGTTCCAGCCAGCGGCGGGGCCGGCATACGGCCCGAATCCATTGCGCGACAGCAGGATGGACGGAGCCGTCAGCGGACAGCACCCCCATCCGCGTCAGCGCGGTGACCTGGTCTGCATTGAAACCGTCCTTGGCGGCGGGGTCGCTGTAGGGCTGCGTGATGGCCAGCACCCACGGAAAGCTCCCGGCGCCGAGACGGTCGGCGAGGAACCAGGCTTGCTCCGCGGTGAGTTCGACCGCGGAGACCGGGATTCCGGCGCGTTCCGTGTCGCCGTGCGACACGGAACGCGCCGAATCCTTTGGACCTAAACCCACTTGGCGCCTTCGGCGCTGTCGCGTGCGCTCATCGACAGCGTGTTGGTCTCGTGGGTGCTCGCCATCGCCCGGTAGGCGTGGACGAGTTCTTCCATCGCGGTGTTCCACTGGGCCTGCCACGCCTGGTAGCTGGTTCCGGTGTCACCCAGCCAGGCGCCGGCCAGGGCGGCCTGCTCGCTGGCGATGTCGAGGCCGACGGCGTGCAGGGCACCGGCGTAGCCGGTCATCTCACCGGCGTGGGCCAGCATCGCCGGGTAGTTGTACATGATCTGAGACATGGGATCTCCTCGCTGCTAGGTGTCTGGGTGTGGGTGCGGCGGCTAGACCGAGGTGTACGTGCCGGCCGCGGCGGTGTCCTGCGCGACGTAGGTGCCTGCCGCGTCGCCGAGGTTGGCCTGCGCGATGTCGAGCAGGGCGTTGACCTTGGCGGCGACCGCCATGAAGCGGACGTGCGCGGCCTGGAAGGCGAGGGCCGAGTCACCCTGGTGGAAGCCCTGGGCCGACTGCGCGGCCTGCTCCGCCTGGGCGATGGTGCTGCGCATCAGCGCGGCCTTCGCGGAAAAGGCCGACTCGGATGCGACCAGCTGGGGGATGTGTGCGTCGAGCATGCTCATAGTGATTCCTCTCGGGGTTCGTCCGGATTCTGTTGGTGGTCAAGTCTTCTGGTCCGCAGGCTCAGCGGTTGGCACCGCCTTCCGTGTCCCAGCTGCCGGGCAGCATGGGTTCGGTCACGCCACCACCGAAACCGTTGCCGGTCAGGCGGTTCAGGCCGGTCGCCTGCTGGTCGTGGCGGGTCACGGTGCCGCTGAAGCCGATCGGTCCGGCGCCGCGGGCCGAGGCCAGCACTTCCTGTCGCCGATCCGGGTCATCACCGAAGCCCGGGTCGACCTCCGAGTTCATGTCCATGTACTCGTCGCGGACACCCCGCTCTTTCGCCGCGCGACGGCGGCGGGCCCGGCGACGTTCGGTGGCGGCTGCGGCGGCCGCTGCCGCGGCGGCAGCTGCGATGCCGGATGCCGGTGCCGGCGCGGTGGCGCCATCCCGCAGGGTCGGGGTGAATCCCGGGCCTGGGTCGTCGACAGCCACCGCGTACGCCATCAGCGGCGCCGGTGCGGCCGGTGCGGGGGCCGCGACCGAAGTCGGCGCGGGCGCAGGCGCGCTCGCCGGGGAGGCCGGGGTGGCCGGCACCGTCGGGGCGACGCTGACGACCGGCATCTGGTGGTCGGCGGCCTGCAACTGAGGCGGCGGCGGGAAGGCATCGGCGACTTCGGGATCCGGCACATAGTCGGGCTGCAGCAGCGCCAGTAGCCCGAGGCTGGACAGACCGACCGCGATCAGTGCCGGCCCCCACAACGGTGCCGACAGCATCGCGCCCCAGGTGCCCCATCCGACTGGCTGGAAGAACGCCTGATACCCGAGCGCGAAAAGCAGTGGCCCCCAAGTGGTCAGCGCCTCCGACGGGTTGGTCAGGAAGTCGAAGATCATCTGCTGGATCTGGCCCAGCGGGTCCTGCAGGAACTTCCAGATCAGATCGCCGCCCGGCAGCGTCTTGATGTAGTTGTACAGATAGTCGGTGATCGCGTTCGACGTGTCGAGCGACGAACCGGCGTCCGCCGCCTGCAGCTGGGCGCCCGCCTGCGTCGCGCCGGCCGATGCGGTGCCGGCCTCGCCGACGCCGGCCGCCAGCATCATCGGTGCCGGCGTGGTCGTCGGGGTCGCCGCCACCGCCGCTCCCGACACCGCCTGGTACGTACCCATCACGGTCGCGGCCTGCAGCCACATGCGGGCGTAGTCGGCTTCGTTCAGCGCGATCGGAATCGTGTTGATACCGAAGAAGTTCGTCGCGATCAGGGCCGCGTTCACAACGTGGTTGAGGGCCAGTTCGGGAAGCGTCGGCATCGCGGCCAGAGCGGTGGTGTAGGCCGCGGCGGCGGTCTCGTGCTGGACCGCGTTGGCCGCGCTGTTGGCGCTGGCCTGGGCCAGCCACGTCAGATACGGCGCGTGGGATGCGATGTACTGCTCGGCGCTCGGACCCTCCCAGGCCCCCGCCTGGACCTCACCCAACAACGCGGTGAGTTCAGCTGCGGCCGAGGCATATTCGGTACTCAGCGACTGCCACGCAGCCGCCGCGGCCAGCAGGGAGCCCGGACCGGGTCCACTGGACAGCAGTGTCGAATGGACCTCCGGCGGCAGCGCCATCCAGATGGGGGCGGTCATGTCAGCCCAGGACCGTGACGTACGTGGCGGCGGCTTCGGCGTCGCCCGTCGCGTAGCTGATTCCGGCTTCGGTGACACCGCCACCGGCCCGACCGAGTTCGGTGACGCCCTGTGTCGCGACGGCCTCGTGCTCGGCGCCGTGGGCGCTGAGGCTGATCGCCGTCTGCAACGACACCGGATCCGCGGCGGGCGGGATCACCGCGGTGACCGCGGGAGCGGCCGCGGCGTGGGCCGCGGCAAGCCGAGCGGTGAGCGCCTCGACGGCGGCACCGGCTGCGGTCAGTCCTTCGGGAACGACGCGCAAGGTCATCAGTGGAACTCCCCTCGTTGTGTTCCGGTCGGCCGCCCCGTGATCGGGTCGGCCACCAGCGGATTGATCAACTGGACGTACGTGGCCTCGTCGCTGTCGCCGAGCACCATGGCCCGACCGGCCGGCAGCCGGTTGAACCGGTGGCCGCGGATGCGGCCGCTGTCCTGCGGGTTGCCGGACAGCATGACGGTGGTCGCCTGCAGCTCATTGAGCCTGCGCAGCAACGGAGCCGTCATCACCGCGTGAGCCGAGCCGGCAGCCCGGGCGGTGACGATCACCCGCAGACCCAGCTCGGACGCCTGGGACAGCAGCCCCAGCAGTGCCGTCCAGGGCCGCTGGCCGACGAACGGACCGCTGACCGCGGGGGCATCCGGGATCTGGTCGACGTCGTCGATGATCAGGTAGTGCAGGTGGTTGCCCTGCCCGTTCCGGTATGTCCATCCGCTCAGCTCGGCGGCCGTCAGACCCGCTGGGGGCCTGCGCTTTTCGAGCAGTGCGGCCAGTCCCAGCATCGCCGGGGTGACGCGGTCGACGTTGGGTGTGTACTCGTTGTCCGGGAACAACGGCTCGTCCACCAGGTGCAGCCTGCGGTCGATCACGGTGAACGCGACCGACTCCGGCGTGGCGTTGTCGCGGACCGTGCGGATCAGGTGCCGCAGCAGCGTGGTCTTGCCGGACTTGGCGTCGCCCAGCACCATCAGCAGCGGGTTGGCCGCGAAGTCCACCGTTACCGGGGCCAGGTCTTGCTCGCGCTGACCGATGACGACAGTCTCGGGGTTGTGATACAGCGGCGCAAGGGTTTCCGGGGCCAGGTCCGTCGGCAGCAGGCGCACGGGCGGCGCCGTCTGCCCCGGGTACCGGGAGTTGATGGCGGCGATCGCACCGAGATCCGGTTCGGCGAACAGGAAGTGCTCGGCCGCCATGGTCAGGCCGCGGCCCGGCTGGTCGGCGGGGACACCGTCGGCGGGACGGGACAGGGCCGCCACTCCCGGGTTGCCGGCGAAGCGCACATTGCTGTCGCGCGAGTCGGCCAGCTTGAGCTCGAGCCGCAGACCCAGGCCGTCGCGCATCGCCAGCGGCACCTCGAGCCAGTTCGGCGTCGTGATCACCACGTGGATGCCGTAGGCCATACCGCTGTTGACCAATTCGGTCACCTTGGACAGCAACGGGTTCCGGCTGTTGAAGGTGTCGGTGTTGTCCCGGCTGAACGCGTACAGGTTGTCGATCACCAGGAACACGTCGCCGTAACCGTCGTCGCGCAGGTCGCCGTCACCGGCGGCGGCGCGGGCCTGACGGTGCGCCAGCAGCTGCTCCAGCTCACCGAAGGTGCGACGGATGCGCTCGGGTTCCAGCGGTGACGCCACGCTGCCGACGTGGGCCAGCGGCTTGAGCGAGCGCAGTCCGCCGCCGCCGTAGTCGAGGCAGTAGAACGTCACCGCGCGCGGCGAGTGGGTTGCGGCCGCCGACAGGATGAACGTCTGCAGCGCAGTCGATTTACCGGACTTCGGCCCACCGTGGATGACCAGGTTAGCGGCGGCCGACGTGGCGTCGAACACCAGCGGGTCGCGGCGCATCTGGAACGGCCGGTCGATCTCGCCCAGCGGCCACCGGCCGTGGCCGGCGGGAATCTCGGTGCCGGCCAACAGCTCCGGCAGCGCGATCGGCTCGTCGAGCGGGGCCAGCCACAGGCGCGGCGCCTGCGGGCCGTACTGCGCCAACTGCTCGCCGATGGTGGTGACCAGCTTGCGGGGCGGCCGCAGATCGGGTGCCATGTCGGTGACGATCACCGTGTCGGGAGCCGGCGTGACATGACCTGCCGGGAACAGTTGCGGCTGCGGAACCGCGTGCACCACAACCGCTTTCTCGGCGCGTGGCGGGTCATAGATGCCGTCCACGTAGGTGCTGCGGAACTTGACCGGCACGGCGCCCGGGGTGGGGACCAGGAAGCCCTCGCCCTTGTGTTCCGGACCGGCCTCGATGTGGTACGCGTCCTCGACGCCGATGATCTGCCGGCTGATCGACGGGCTCGCGACCTTCAGACCGATGCGGTAGGAGGTGTTCTTGTCGATGTCCTTGATCCGGCCCACGTCCAGCGTCTGCGACGCGAACAGGATGTGGATGCGGAACGAGCGGCCCTTGCGGGCAACGTAATCGAACAGCTCGGCGTATTCGGGATGGTCGGCGAGCATCAGGGAGAACTCGTCGGCGACCACCAGCAGCGTCGGGATCGGCGGCAATTCAATGCCGGCCGCGGCTGCCTTTTCCCGCGATTGTTCGTACTCCAGCACCGAGTTGAAGGCGCTGCCCTGCACGCGGCGGCCGGCCTCCATCAGCAGCTGCTCACGCCGGGCCACCTCACCGCGGAGGGTGTCCGCGAACCGATCGGCCAGCGAGCGCTTCTCTGCCATGTTCGAGATGACGGCGACCACCTGCGGGAAGTCCCGGAAGATGTCGGCGCCGGCCTCGCCCTTGAAGTCGGCGTAGATGACGATGAGGCGCTCGGCCGAGTGAGTCGTCAACAGCGACAACAGGATCGACATCAGGGTCTGCGACTTGCCCGAGCCCGTCATACCTATCATCAGGCCGTGCGGGCCCATGCCGCCTTCGGCCTCGTCCTTCAGGTCGAACATCAGCGGCTCACCGGTGGCGGTGACACCGATGGGCACCCGGAGCTCTTCGGCGCGCGAGCGCGGCGCCCACAGACCGGCGACGTCCAGCGCGGCCGCATCCGGGATGCCCAGCAGGGTGCCGAAGGTGGCCAGTCCGGCACCGGTGCTCCGGGCCCGGTTCGGGTTGGAGTCCCAGCGCGCGAGACCGCGGGCCAGGTGTGCCGCGGCATGCGGCGAGAAGTCATCGGCGACATCGAAATACGGCTGCCAGCCGGCCGCCGCCCACCGCTCGATACGGCCGTTGGCCACGCGCAGCACCGGGCGGTCGGGGTCCGGGTACTCCGGCTGTTCCGTGCCGCGCTGCAGCACCGTGACACCGGCCAGGCCGGCCCGCGGCAGCAGCTCACCGAGGTCGGCGTCCGGGTCGTCCACGACGATCAGCAGGTGCCGCAGCGGTGTGGTGTCCGCGGCGCCGAACGGCTGCCGGTCACTGAGTTCACCGGCCAGCAGGGTGGCGAGCTCGGCGACGCCGGCGGCGAGGTAGCGCGCCGGGCCGACACCGTCGATCTGACCCGGAATATCGCTGTGCGGCAGCCACTTCAGCCACGACCACGACTCCGATTCCAGCGCCTCGGCGTCCGCCGCGGCCAGGCCGACCCCGAGCAGGGCCGGGTCGTGCCACGTCACCGCTTGCGCGATCCAGGCCCGCAGCGCGCCCCGCACCTCATCGGCATCGCCGAGCACGGTGATGCGCGAGACCTTGGCCAGGTCGATGCCGCCGGGCACCGCGGGCACCGTCCGCTGCACGTCGAGCAGGCCGCGTAATGCGCTGTGCGACACCGGCTCCAGATCGATCTCGGCCGCGGTGTCCTTGACCTGCAGCACCGTCTCCAGGCGGGCGTCGTGCAAGCCGGCACGCACCACCAGGTAGTCGGCGTCGTGCGGGTCGCGCTCCCACTGGCGGCGGGTACCCGCGATGGCGGCCAGCTGGTCGGGCGCGGGGTGGGACCACTCGCGCGCGGCACGCTGCTCGGCAGCCTGGGCGCGCACGTTGTCCCGAACCACCGACAGGTAGCGCAGGTAGTCGGCGCGCTCGGCGTCGACCTCCTCGGTCCGGGTCTTGTTGTCCGAGCCGCGGTAGAACGCGGTGGCGGCCAACAGGAGCACGAACGGGAAGAACAGCGTCTGCGGCGAGATGACGCGCATGCCGGTGGCCACCAGGGCGACGATCATGCCGACGATCAGGATGACGATCAGGTAGGGCAGCACCCGGCGCAGCAACGACGGCGGCACCAGCCGCGGCAGCTCCGGCGGCGGCTCGATGGTGATGACGCTCGCGCGGGTTGCCGGGACGGGCAGCCGGCGCCGCGCTTCGAAGATCAGACGGCTCACGGGTTCTCCCTCACGGCGATTTCGACTGCCGGGCTCGTCCGGTTGGGCACGAGCGCCGGGACCTGCAACGCGTCACTCCGCGACAACGTCGGGCCGGGCGCGAACTGGCTGAGGATCGACCACGGCACCGGCAGCGGTGCTGCGGTGAGTCCCAGCGCGGCAGGGGTTTTCCGGTTGGCATTGGTGGCATCGCCCTCGGTGGAGATGCCGTAGCGGACGCCGGTGTCGCTGATCCAGTAGCCGGACAGCGCCGGGGTTCCACCCTGGCCGGTGGCCTGGACGAAGTAACCGGTGCCCGGGGTGACCGCGACGCGCTGCGCGGTACCTGCCGGTCCCGACAGGGCCACGGTGTGCGCGTCGGCGGGCAGCGGCAGCGTCGCGCCCGCCAGCAGGGTGAGCGAATTGGTCGTCGCGCCATCGTGTTTGGTCCAGCGGGCGCAGGTCAGCGGCGCCTTGGCGGCGTCGACGACGGTCAGCGGGCGCTCCGGGTACGCCGCGGTGTTGATCGCGGTGGAGACCGGGGTGCGAGCGACCTGGTCGGCGGACAGGCGCGGCGGCTGCTCCAGTCCGTACGAGTCGGTGTTGCGCAGAATCGCGGCCACGACCTGTGAAATCGGTTGCAGGCCATCATCGAGAACCGCGTAGTAGCGCACCGCGTTGTCGGTGGCGGCCTCGGTGGTGACCGCGGTGACCACGGCGCCGACGGGTGCCGGGACCGGCAACGGGTAGGGCGTCGGCTGGCCCGCGTTGACGATCACCGGCGCGGCCAGCGGAGCCGATTCCGGGATCGCGTTGAACAGGCCGTCGGCGACCGCACGGGGCGCGGGCAGCGCAGTTCCGTTGGCGCCCAGGCCGAGTGCTGCCGTCACGGCGCGGTTGTTGAGGTCGACCGCGCTGCGCTTGCCGTTCCACAGCAGCCAGCTGCCGCCGTTGACGCCGGCGGAGCCGACACCGTCGTTGCGCACCAGCACGGCATCGTTGGCGCCCAGCGCGGCCGCGCGGGATCCGCCTTCGGCGAGCGGGCCGGTGATCAGGGTGGCCCCGACGACCTCGCCGGTGGCCGCGTCGCACACGGTCCAGTCGGCGTCACGAGAAGTGTTGGGCACCATGCGTTCCGGGGCACCCGGGATGCCGATGAGACTTCCGCGCGGGAACTTGTCCAGTTCGGCGCTCGGGACCAGGGTCGGGTTGTCGGGCCGCCCGGCGATGAGCCGCGCCGACGTCAGGTTCAGCACTGGGTGCAGTTGGTCACCCACCCGGGCGTACAGCGCCGAGGTCTCCCGGTCGGCCAGGATCACGTTGTTACCCGCGACGCCGGCGGGCCGGATCAGGGAGAAGACGAAGCAGCCCGCCAGGCCGGTGACGAGCACCAGCCCGCCGACCAGAACGGAGCGGCTCTGGGTCCGCAACGGGTCGACCAGCATCCGGGTGTCATGCATGGCGACACCAGATGCGATGCGCCGCATGAGGAATCGCCAACCGGATACCTGGTGCCGCGTGACGAATCCGCGCCGGTAGTGGATCTGATCCGGGTTGTCGTTCACCGGAGTCCGCGAGCTGAATGTCTTACGCTCTTCGCTACTCACTGTCCAGGCACCGCCAGTCCGAGGCCACGCAGCAACGGCGCGGCAGAATTGCTGACGTCACTAGCGGTGATCGTCATGAGTTCGTCGTCGGTGAAGTCGTGTGCGGCAAGGTGATCCAGCCGGTACTCGCGTTCTTCTTCGGAGCGCTCCACCAGGTTTCGGACGAAGCGGCCGTTACCCGCGATGTCCAGGCTGCGGCGCGCGACACCTGCCGCGTCGGGCGTCGTCGCCGTCGCGAGGTGGCCGAACAGCTGCTCCATCTCCGTCTGCGCCGCGGGTTCGAAGACGCTGTCGCGCTTTTCGGCCATCCGCATCGCAATCTCGGTGAGTTCGGTCGCCGAGTAGGACGGGAAGTCGATGCTGCGGGTGAAGCGCGAGCGCAGACCTTCGTTGGTGTCCAGGAACATGTCCAGGTCCTTGCGGTAACCGGCGATGATCACGACCAGACGGCTGCGGTCGTTCTCCATGCGGGCCAGCAGGGTGTCGATGGCGACCAGACCGAAGTCGTTCTTGGCACCGGTGGACACCAGCGCGTACGCCTCGTCGAGGAACAGCACGCCGTCGAGCGCGCTGTCGATGATCGCGTTGGTCTTGGCCTCGGTTTCACCGATGTGCTGACCGATCAGGTCGGCGCGATGCACTTCGCGCACCGTCTCTTTGCGCAGCAGGCCCAGGCCGCAGTAGATCTTGGCGACCACGCGGGCGATGGTCGTCTTACCGGTTCCGGGAGGCCCGGCGAACACCAGGTGATTGGTGCGCTGAGCCACGGCCAGGCCGCGCTCCTGACGCCGAATCGACATGGCCACAGAACTTTTCAGCCGGGCCACCTGATACTTGACCTCTTCCAGACCGATGAACTCGGCCAGCTCGGCCTCGGCTTCGACGAGCAGATGAGCCTTGCGCGACTTGGCATCCGGGTCGACGAAGTCGGCCTCGGTCGGCTCGGTCTCGGGATCCCACGGGTTGTGCCGGGCCTCGATCCTGGCGGCGGTCGTCGGATCGATGCCAAAGCTGGTGTCGGTCAACGCATGTTCGGCTGCGGCATTGTCGGGGTGCGCGGCGTACAACTCGGCCAGCACGTCGGTGGCCTCGTCGTCCTCGCCCTGCGCCCGCAGCGACAGTGCCTTGACAAACGTGCCGTCCACGGCGGCGACGGAAACCGGCCCCTCGGGATCCTCGAGGTGCGACAGCGCCGGAGCGAACATGCCCAGGTGCGCCAGGGCGATTCCCAGCGCCACCCGCGCGGCATGCGCGTAGTTCGCGTCCAGGTTGGGGTCGTTGACGATCGGGGTCAACTGCCGGACGACGTCGGACCAGCGGCGGGTGCGGTGATGCATGGCCACCCGCACCCAGCGGGCCGGCAGCCAGCCCGGCTTGCGGTCGAGCAGCTCGCCCACCAGGTGGTCAGCCTCTTCGTAGGCGCCGGCACCGGCGAGAGTGGCGGCATAGGCCAGCTGGAAACCGTCGCGGTCGGCGGCGCGGAACTGCAGGTACAGACCGCTGTCGTAGGTGAAGCCCAGATCGCCGTCGGCGAGGTCGAGGGCCTGCTGCAATACGCCCGCCGACGAAACGGTCCGCCAGATGGCCTCGACCACGTCGGGGGTTGCCGCGCCCGCGGCGGCCAAGCCGGTCCAGGCGTCGCAGTGCTCGCCGGCGATGCGCGTCAAGGTCAGGAAGCCGCCCAGGGCGGCGTCGAGGTCGGCCGGGCGACGGCGACCGTCGACCGTCAGGCCGAGCGCAAGACAGCCGGTGGCGAACCGGGTCAACACGTCACGGTCGACCCGTGATACCCGCTGCGCCGCATCAACTTCGGCGAGCACTGTGTTACTGCCCGCGGTGCTCGGTCGCACGTGGGTCCTTTCCGTCGTCGACACGCCAGAGGACGATCCACCACTCATCTGGCGGCCGCCCTAAGAAGGAGTCGGCATCCGGAACGGGTTGGTTCCCGACGGGCCGAAGGACGGGCACTGTGCCGCCGCGCGGACGCGCCTTGCTGGAAGTGCGCCGCGGCGAATACCGCAAATGTGTCAGTGCCCATGTCGATGTTCGCGGGATATTAGAGTCCCCGCATATCTCCTTAAGTATGCCTAAGCTAACCACTGCGAAGTTAGCATTGCATAACTTAAGTTGTCGAGACGCACCCCACCGCGTCAGGAGGTGACGACGCTCACTCCTTGACGGCGGTGACCAGGCTGTTCGAGGCGATCATGGTCGCCGCTTCGGGATTCGTCGGCACCGGACGGCCTACCGACCGGAAGTAGTCAGCGAGTCCTGTGGCCTCGGCTCGCCAGCCCCGCGCGCCGAACCAATCCGCTGCGGGAGCGATCTGCTCGTTGTAGATCAGCTTGAAGAAGCCCTCCGCCATGTCGTCTCCGGCGGCACGCTTGGCCGCGAACACCTCGGCGGGCATCGGCTTGCCCTCTTCGATCGCCACCCAGCTGCCGGGTGCCGACAACTCGTCGATACCGGTGAACAGATCGTCCTGCGCTGCTGCGGGCAGATAGATCAGGAGGCCTTCGGCGATCCACGCCGAGGGGCGCGCGGGGTCGAAGCCGGCATCGGTGAGCGCTGTCCGCCAGTCGTCGCGCAGGTCGACGGCGATCTCGCGACGTTCCGCCTTCGGGTCGGCCCCATTGCCGGCCAACACTTCCCGCTTGAACTCGAGCACCTGGGGCTGATCGAGCTCGTAGATCACGGTGCCGTCGGGCCAGTCCAAGCGGTACGCGCGGGAGTCGAGCCCCGCGGCCAGCAGCACGATCTGGCGGGCGCCGGCCGCCACGGCGCGCTGGAAGTAGGTGTCGAAGTACTTGGTTCGCGAGCCCTGGAAATTGATGAACGGTTCGCCGAACTCGGGCGTCGCCAACGGGTGTTCCGGCGCCTCGCCGTCCAGCACGTCGGCCCAGACGCCGCCGACCGCGCGGGTGAACACCTCCGCATATTGGTCCACCACAAGCGGATTGGGCTTCGCCGCCTCCAATGCTCGTGCTGCGGCAACCATCACCGCAGTCGATCCAACACTCGAATTGATGTCCCAGCTGTCATTGTCGGTCCGCACCCGCGCGAGGGTACGCCGACAACATGGACGGCGACTGAGACGAGATTCAGACCAACGGACGCCCGGTGCGGATGCGCCAGTCCAGATCCCTGAGCATCCAGTTGAACGGGAAGCGCCGCAGCGGTCCGGGCAGGACCCGGTTGACCGCCTTCACGAGCTTCATCACCGAGTTGAAGCGCTTCTGCCGCTTGGCATCCCACGGCAACCGCATCTCGTCGCGGAAACGTTGCGGCAGAAAGCCGGTGGTGAGCAGGAGCGAGAACGACTCGAACCAGCGCTGCAGCGGACCGGGGAGTTGCAGCCCCTTCATCCGCACCGCGGCGATCGGATACAGGTACTCGCGCACCGTGTCGTCGATGTGCACCTGGTCCAGCGACTCTTGCCAGTACTTGTCGAAGGCGGCCCGGTCGGCCGGCCACATCTCCGGCGTCACCTGCAGTGTGGTGCCCATCGTCATGCCCTGCCGGTAGAACTCCTCGGCGGTCTCGTCGTCCAACTCGCCGACCACCAGGCGATAGACGTCGAGCGCGCCCTTGAACAGGCACGCCGCCACCCACAGCTGCAGGTTCTTGTCCATCGCGCTGTACTTCACCGGGCTGTCCCGGGTCGAATACACCTGCCGGTGCGCCGTGTTCACCGCGCTGCGGTACGCCGCCTTCTGGTCGTCGGACCCCAGGATCGCGACGGCGAGATACGTGAACGTGGTGCGAGCTCGCTTGATCGGGTGCAGATCGGTCCGGCCGCTTTCCACCCGGCTCTCGACGACGCCGTAACCGACGCCCGGCCGCGCCAGCTGCATGATGACGTTGGCCGGGCCCGCCAGCAGTGCCGAACCGACCAATCCGTCGGCGTACTGGACATTCCGGCGTACCCGACGGCCCGGCGCGCATGCGTTGACCGGCATCTCGACCAGATCGACCGTCATTGGTTACTCCTCGCAAAAGTGAGAACGATTGATTCCTGATATTGCCCGCGGCACGGTGCAGGTGTCAAGATGGCGGGGTGCCTCAGGTACGGCCGTACCGCGGGATCGACGCGGCAGAACGCCTGGCCCAACGACGGGCCCGGCTGATCGACGCCGGACTGGAGATATTGGGTGCCACGCCGCCGGCACCAGAGCTCACCGTCCGGACCATCTGCGGCGAAGCCGGCGTGGCGATGCGCTACTTCTACGAAAGCTTCTCCGACAAGGACGTTTTCGTCGAAGCCGTCTTCGATCATGTGGTCGCCGACCTCGCCGCCACGACGCAGGCGGCGGTCGCCGCCGCACCGCCCGACGAGCAGAGCCGCGCCGGTATGGCCAACATCGTGCACGCCATCGCCGGCGATCCCCGGGTCGGCCGGCTGCTGTTCAGCGCCCAGCTGTCCAACGAGGTGGTGGCACGCAAACGCAACGAGTCGACGGCCTTCTTCGCCATGCTGCTCGGCCAGCACGCGGGCGACGCCCTTCAACTGCCCGCGGGGGACCGCCGCCGCGCCGGCACTCATTTCGCCGTAGGGGGCGTCGCACAGACGCTGAGCGCCTGGCTGTCAGGCGAAATCACCTTCACGCCAGACGAATTGGTCGACCATCTGGCGCTGCTGCTGAACACGCTCGGCAAGCGGGCCGTCCGCCGGTGAACGGACCCCAGCTCCGCCGGCCCCGGTCGCCGCTGAACCAGCACATCGACTTCTTCGGTTACTGGGCGCATGGCGGCGTCGCCTCCGACCGCAGCCGGGCCCTCCCCCGCGGCGCGGCGACCGTGGTGATCGACGTCGGCGGGCGCGATCGCGTCGACTTCTTCTCCGCCGACGGCGTCACCCGAATGCCGGTGGAGCCGGCATTCCTGACCGGTCCGGGCACGCTGTCGTACGTGACCCGCATCGATCCGGGTGAAGCGGTGCTGACCATCCATTTCCGGCCCGGCGGCGCGCTGCCGTTCTTCGGAATTCCGTTGGCGGACTTGGAGAATTCCTGCGTCAACCTGACCGACCTCTGGGGCGCCGATGCCGCGCTGCTGCGTGAGCAACTGATCGCGACACCGGGCTGGCCGCGGCGCATCGAGATCGTGGAGGACTTCCTCCTCGCCCGGTTGCGGCCGATTTCCCACACGCTGATGCCGGTCCTGCACACGGCCGAACACCAACCGTCGCTTCGGGTTTCCGAGGCGGCCAAGCTGACGGGCCTCTCCGCCAAGCGCCTGATCGCGACATTCCGCAACGAGATCGGACTCACCCCGAAGGCCTATCTGCGCGTGCGGCGGCTGCAGGCCGCGCTGCGCCTGCTCGATGCCGGCAGCGGCGACGGCGCCGACGTCGCGGCCACTCTCGGGTATTTCGATCAACCCCACTTCGTGCGCGAGTTCCGCGGGTTCACCTCGGTGACGCCGACCCAGTACACCCAGCGGCGCAGCGCGCTGCCCAGTCACGTCGGGCTGACGGGGTAGTCGCGAGGGCGGCAAAAATATCCAAGCGCCAGGCTCGGCTGACCGGCAGTATGGAGGCATGCACGAAGGAGCACAGGCCGTCGCGAACACCGGCCTTCTGGTCGCCGCCATCCGCGCCGACGAATCCCGCCGCCCTGACCGGCTTTTCACCGATCCGTTCGCCGAACGCCTGGCCGGTGAGACGGGCCGCCGGTTGTTGGATGAGGCCGTCGCCGAAGCCGGGGATCGGCCGACGCGGCAGATCGTGGTGCGCACCCGGTTCTGGGACGAAGCGCTGCTACGCGGCACACGGTCCGTCCGCCAGGTCGTCATTCTCGCCGCGGGCATGGACGCCCGCGCGTTCCGGCTGCCCTGGCCCGATGGCACCACGGTCTACGAACTGGACCAGCCCGAGGTCATCGCCGCCAAGGCCACGGCACTGGCAGGCGAAGAACCGTTGTGCACCCGGGTTGCCGTCGGCGTCGACCTCACCGGCGACTGGACAGATGCCTTGCAGTCCAAAGGTTTTGACGACCGGCAGCCCACGGTGTGGTTGATCGAGGGCCTACTGCAATACCTCGACGAAGCCGCCGTCGGCACGGTCTTCGAGCGGGTCGACGCCCTGTCGGCGGCCGGTTCGGTGCTGCTGTACGACGTCGTCGGGAAGACGCTGCTCGACGCGCAGCTGCTCGCGGCGGTACGACAGTCGATGGCACGCAACGGCGCGCCATGGCTGTTCGGCACCGACCAGCCGGGTGAGTTGGCGGAGCGTCACGGGTGGTCGGCCGTCGTCACCGACGTGGCGGTGCCGGGCAATGAATGGGGCCGCTGGTTCGCACCCGCGGTGCCGATGGATGTGCCCGACGTGCCGCGCGGCTACTTCGTCGAGGCGACGAAGTAGCCGCACCTGCGCCGTGAGGTCAGGTCAGGTGGTCGAATTCACCGCTGACATGGCGGATATGAGCGTCGGCAGAGCGGTGCACGACGTCCTTGGCGCCGTGATCGATCTCGTCGCCACCCAGGGTGTAGAGCCGGTCGTATTCGTAGGCATCAAGGCGGTCGACGATACGTCGAACCACTGCCGCCGACAGCGGCAAGTGCTTGGGGTACATGCGCTGGAACGACACCCAGTCTTTGGCCAGGGCGCCCGAGATGGTGTCCCCGACGAGCAGCGTGCCGTCCGGGCACACCGCCACGGCGCTACCCCGCATGTGGCCGCCCACGTGCACCAGCCGAAGTCCCGGCAGCGGCTCGATCTCGCCGTCCCAGTATTCGATGACCGGATCGGGCGCCGGAACCCATTCCTGGTCACGAGCATTCACGTAGACCGGCACGCCACCGAACGCCTTGCTCCAGGACAGCTGGGCGCCGAACATGTGGGGGTGGCTCGCCGCGATCGCCGCGACCCCACCGAGCGCATTGACCAGACCGACGATCGAATCGTCCAGGTAGCTCGGCGCGTCCCACAACATGTTGCCGGCAGCGGTCTGCACCAGATATGACCGGTGGCCGATCGCGAATCGGGGTGACCTGCGCAGGCTGTGCACACCCCGACCATGGTCGACGTATTCGGTCTGATGTGGCTGCGCGGCAAGGCGTTCCAGAGTCGTCCAGGTGCCATGCGGTGGCAGATGTCCGCGTTCCTCGATGGGAACGACCTCAGCGGTGAAAACACAACTGTTCTCGGGCGGCCGCGTTTCGGCGTCGGCGTGCTCGACTCCACATCCATCGCAAATCCAGGTAGGCATGCACCCAGCCTGCAAGCTCAACCATGGTTGAGATCAAGATGCAGTGTTCGAGAGCACTTCCAGCCAGGGATGATCCGGATGCACTTGCGTATCACCGACGGCGGGCCCCGGCATCAGAGTCAGGCCGGAGCGACCGCCGGCCGCCGGTCCGCGGCGGTCCGCGGTTCCGTCACGGCGTCGGCCTCGGTGAATTCCTTGGTCCAGCAGGCGAATTCCAGCGTGATGCCGTCGGGGTCCTGGAAGTAGAACGACCGCACGTACACGCCGGGGTGCACCGTCGCCGACGCCTGCATCGGGCTCTCGTCGTGGTTGAGCACCGGGCCGACCCGCACGCCCTTTTCCTTGAGCCTCTTGCGGTACTCGTCGAACTTCTCCGCGGGCACATGAAAAGCCAAGTGGTTCAACGAACCGACGGCACTCACGAACTCCCCGATCCCGGGTATGGCCGCGGGCTGCGAGATGCCGGGCTCCCCGTCGGGTGCCTGCGCGAACCAGAAGAACGCCACGCAGTCACCATTACCGGCGTCGAAGAAGAAGTGCTGGCCCATGTCGCCCGGCAGGTCCACCGACTTCACCAGCGGCATGCCCAGCACGCCCGAGTAGAAGTCGACGGTCCGCGCCATGTCCGCGCAGACGAGCGCGACATGGTTGATGCCGCCCAGCTCGAATTCGGCGTTGCGGTTGTCGGGCTTGATCATCGTGCCACTCCTGACGACAGGGTCTGGTCAATCACCTAATCTGAATCTAACATCAGGTTTAGGTTTGATCAATGACTCTTTGGAAGGACGCCACCGTGACCGTCGCGCCACGCGAGCAGCTCCCCACCGTGCGGGGCCGCCAGACGCAGGCGGCGATCGACAGCGCCGCCCGCGCCGTCATTGCCCGCAAAGGCATTCTGGCGACCACCATTTCGGACATCGCCGCAGAGGCCGGCCGGTCCACCGCGTCGTTCTACAACTACTACGACTCGAAAGAGGCGATGGTCCATGAATGGGCACAGCGCTTCCGCGACGAGGCCCGCGAGCGGGCCCTGCCGGCCACCGGCCCCGAGCTGACCAATTGGGAACGCTCCCACCAGGCCGCCGCCGCCCACTGGGAGACCTATCGGCATCGGCTTGCCGAGGTCATCGCCATCTACCAACTGGCGATGATCAACGACGATTTCGCGCAGTACTGGGCCGAAATCTGCGAGCTGCCCATCTCGCTCATCGTGTCGATGGTCAAACACGCTCAGCAGCAAGGCTTCTGCCCGGATGACAATCCGCGGCTCGTTGCCGTGGCTCTGGTATCGATGCTGAACCAGTTCTGCTATACCCAATTGTCAGGCGACGGCGCCACCACCGCAGACGACGAAGCCTGCGTCACCACCCTGGCCAACATCTTCTACCGGACCATCTACCACGAGGGGAATCCGCGTACATGAACAAACCCGGAAGTTCGTCCGCCGCGGGAGTCACCCGAGAATTCATCGGAATGGACTCGCCGACCGCGCTGCGCGCCGGGTCCGGTGGCCATCCCTGCCAGGGCATCTACTACCGAGGAATGGGCCGCAAACCCAAGGTGGCGATGATCGCCGCGCACTACCAGATCGATTTCGCCGAGCACTATCTCGCCGACTACATGGCTACCCGCGGTATCGGGTTCCTCGGCTGGAACACCCGATTCCGCGGCTACGAATCCAGCTTCCTGCTCGATCACGCACTTGTGGACATCGGCGTCGGGGTGCGCTGGCTGCGCGAGGTCGCCGGCGTGGAAACCGTTGTTCTGCTGGGCAATTCCGGTGGCGGCTCGCTCATGGCCGCCTACCAGGCCCAGGCGCTCTCACCGCACATCACGCCGCTGGACGGCATGCGCCCGGCCGCGGGCGTCTACGACCTGGTGCCGGCGGACGGCTACATCTCCAGCGCCGCCCACCCGGGCCGACCGGACGTACTCACCAACTGGATGGACGGCTCGGTGACCGACGAAACCGATGCCCTGGCAACCGATCCCGATCTCGACCCGTTCGCCGCGCACAACGGCCCGCCCTTCTCCCCGGAGTTCGTCCAGCGATACCGCGACGCGCAGGTCGCCCGCAACCATGCGATCACCGACTGGGTGGAAACCGAGTACGCGCGCGTTCGCGCCGCGGGCTTCCGGGACCGCCCCTTCACCGTCATGCGGACTTGGGCCGACCTGCGCATGATCGACCCCACCCTCGAACCCACGAAGCGCCCGGCCAATCAGTGCTATGCGGGCACCCCCGTCCAGGCCAACCGCTCCGCCAACGGCATCGCCGCCGCGTGCACGCTGCGCAGCTGGCTGACGATGTGGAGCCTGCGGCACGCCCAGACCCGGGCCGAGCCGCACCTGGCCCTCATCGACAACCCCGCGCTGGTGATCAACGCCGAGCAGGATTCGGGCGTCTATCCCTCTGACGCGCAACGCATCTTCGACGCACTGGCATCGACGGACAAGACGCTGCACGCCATCGACTCCGACCACTACTTCACGACCCCGGGCGCCCGCAGCGAACAGGCCGACCTCATCGCCAAGTGGATCGCCAAGCGGTGGCGGTGAATCCGGCGGTCCGGGTGCTGGCGCACTTCACGCCCGGCCCGAGGGTCACCGAATTCCTTGCCCCGCTGGGTGGTCTGGTCGATGTGCGGTTCTGCGCGGAGGACGACGACGCGACGTTCTACCGGGAGCTGCCGGACGCCGACGTGCTGTGGCACGTCCTGCGGCCCGTCAGCGCCGACGATCTCGAACGGGGCCGGCGCCTCAAGCTGGTCCACAAGATGGGCGCGGGCGTCAACACCATCGACGTCGATGCCGCGACCCGCCTCGGCATCGCCGTGGCCAACATGCCCGGCGCCAACGCCCCTTCGGTCGCCGAGGGCACGGTCATGCTGATGCTGGCCGCCCTGCGACGGCTGCCGGAACTCGACCGCGCCACGCGCGCCGGCGACGGCTGGCCCACCGACCCGACGCTCGGCGAGACGGTCCGGGACATCGGCAGCTGCACCGTCGGGCTGATCGGGTACGGCAACATCGCCAAGCGGGTCGAGACCATCGTCACCGCCATGGGCGCGACCGTCGTGCACACCAATACCCGTGGCGCACAGGGCCACCCCGGCTGGCGGACGCTCCCCGACCTGCTCGCCGTCAGCGACGTCGTCTCGCTGCACCTGCCGCTCACCGAGCACACCGAGGGACTGCTCGATGCCGACCCACTGGGACGGATGAAACCGGGTGCGGTCCTGGTCAACACGTCACGCGGCGCCGTCATCGACGAACCCGCACTGGTCGCCGCCCTGCGCGACGGGCCGTTGCAGGCCGCGGGCCTCGACGTCTTCGCCACCGAGCCCGTCGATCCCGGCAATCCGCTGCTGGCCCTGGACAACGTCGTCGTCAGCCCGCACACCACCTGGTACACCGCCGACACCATGCGCCGCTACCTGGCCGAAGCGGTGGACAACTGCGAGCGACTCGCCGCCGGACGGCAGCTGGCCAACGTGGTTAACGGAGTGAACCTCTAAACACCCGTCAAGTGGGTTACTCTCGGAACCAACCGACCAGTTATTTGGTCGGGTGCGCCACAAGCCCGCAGCCGGTCACAGGAGGCAACGATGCCCATCGCGATCACATCCGAGCACAACGATCTGGCCGATTCGGTCCGGTCCCTGGTGGCGCGGGTCGCGCCGTCCGAGGTGCTGCACGAGGCCCTCGAGACCCCGATCAGCAACCCACCGCCGTACTGGAGTGCCGCCGCCGACCAGGGCCTGCAGGGCCTGCACCTGTCGGAAGCCGTTGGCGGACAGGGCTTCGGCATCCTCGAACTCGCGATCACCCTGGCCGAGTTCGGCTATGGCGCCGTCCCCGGGCCGTTCGTCCCGTCGGCCATCGCCAGTGCGCTCATCGCCGCACACGACCCCAAGTCGCCCCTGCTGCCCGGCCTGGCCTCCGGCGAGACCATCGCCGCCTACGCCTTGACCTCAGGCCTGACCGCCACCACCCAGGGCGACGGGCTCGTCGTCAGCGGTGAGATTCGCGCCGTCCCGGCGGCCGCGCAAGCCACCCTTCTGGTGGTGCCCGTCGACGACCGGTGGGTCGTGCTCGACACGGCAACCCTGCAGATCGACCCGGTTCAGAGCGTCGACCCGCTGCATCCCGTCGCGCACGTGCGCGCCGACGCCGTCGAGGTGGCCGCCGACCGCGTCCTCACCGGCCTGACGCACCCGCACGCACGGGCCTTGATCACGACGCTGCTGTCGGCCGAATGCGTCGGCGTCGCACGGTGGGCCACCGACACCGCCGCCGAATACGCCAAGATCCGTGAGCAGTTCGGCCGGCCCATCGGACAGTTCCAGGCCATCAAGCACAAGTGCGCCAACATGATTGCCGAGACCGAGCGCGCCACGGGTGCGGTCTGGGATGCCGCCCGCGCGCTCGACGAGCATGCGTCGGGCGACGCCGGGGCGAGCGGAGCGACGGGGGAAGAGCAAGACTCCGACTACCTGTTCGCCGCCGCGGTGGCCGCCACGCTGGCGCCCGTCGCCGCCCAGCACTGTGCGCAGGACTGCATCCAGGTGCATGGCGGCATCGGCTTCACCTGGGAGCACGACACCAACGTGTACTACCGGCACGCCATCGCGCTGGTGGCCGGGTTCGGCCGCGCCGCCGAGTACCCGCGGCAGGTCGTGGACCTGGCCACCACCTCCGGCATGCGGTCCATCGACATCGATCTGGACCCGGACACCGAGAAGCTGCGCGCCGAGATTCGTGCGGAAGTGGCTGCGCTGAAAGCACTTCCGAGCGGACCGGAGCGCAACGCCGCGATCGCCGAGGGCGGCTGGGTGCAGCCGCACCTGCCGACGCCGTGGGGCCGGGCGGCGTCACCGATCGAGCAGATCATCATCGCCCAGGAGTTCAGCACCGGAAAGGTGCGGCGCCCGCAGATGGGCATCGCGGCGTGGATCATCCCGTCGATCGTGGCGTTCGGTACCAACAAGCAGCAGCAGGACTTCCTGCCGCCGACGTTCCGCGGCGACATGATCTGGTGCCAGCTGTTCTCCGAGCCGGGTGCCGGCAGCGACCTGGCCAGCCTGACCACCAAGGCCGTCAAGGTCGACGGCGGCTGGCGCATCACCGGCCAGAAGATCTGGACCACGGGCGCCCAGTTCTCCGCGTGGGGTGCGCTGCTGGCCCGTACCGACCCCAATGCACCGAAACATCAAGGCATCACGTACTTCCTGCTCGACATGAAGAGTCCGGGTGTCGAGGTCAAGCCGCTGCGTGAGCTCACCGGTAACGCGATGTTCAACACCGTCTTCATCGACGACGTGTTCGTCCCCGACGACATGGTGCTCGGCGAGGTGAACCGCGGGTGGGAGGTCAGCCGCAACACCCTGACCAACGAGCGGGTGTCGATCGGCAGCAGCGAGCCGCCGTTCCTGGCCAGCCTGGACCAATTCGTCGAGTTCCTGCGCGGCGGCGAATTCGACGAGTTGCAGCGCCACGAGGCCGGCAAGCTGATCGCCGAGGGCCATGCCGCCAAGCTGCTCAACATGCGCTCGACGCTGCTGACGCTCGCCGGTGGCGATCCGATGCCGGCCGCCGCGATCTCCAAGCTGCTGTCCATGAAGACCGGCCAGGGCTACGCCGAATTCGGGGTCGCGTCATTCGGCAGCGACGCCGTCGTCGGTGACCCTCAGCAGCCCTCCGGCCGGTGGGACGAATACCTTTTGGCCGGCCGCGCGACGACCATCTACGGCGGCACTTCCGAGGTGCAGCTGAACATCATCGCCGAGCGGTTGCTGGGCCTGCCCCGCGACCCGTAAGCACCTCGCCGGAGCGCCGCGGAACCCCCATTTCGGAATAGAAATGGGGGTTTTCCGCGTTATCGGCAGCACTGGTACGGGTGTACCGTCGAGGTAGGCGAAAGCACATTTTGGTGGTGATGATCATGACCACGCACGAGCCGACTACACGAGCGGCGCGCATGCTACGGCCGATGTTGATCGGGGCCGTCGCGATCGCGTTCACGATCCTGCCGACGACACTGCGCAGCCCGACCACGACGCTGCAGGCCACGGGCGATCCGTGCGTCAACGGCGTTGTCCCGTGGAACCCGTACGTCGTGAACTGCAACCTGCCCGACCGGAACACCCCGAAGGTGCGCGGCGCGGCTCCCGACGCGGGCGCCATCATCGCGTGCCGCGGCAGGCCGGCATGTCTGTCCTGGTACGTCAACAACTAGGTGTCTAGACGTCCATGTCGCGCAGCGCGCGCTTGAGGATCTTGCCGGTGGGGTTACGCGGCAACTCGTCGAGGAAGACGACCTCGCGCGGAACTTTGTAGCGCGCCAGGTGATCTCGGACGTAGGCCTTGATGTCGTCCTCGCTGACCGTCGCGCCCTCGGTCGTGACGACGAAGGCCCGCAGCCGCGCGCCGAAGTCCTTGTCGTCGACGCCGATAGCGGTCGCCTCCACCACCTCGGGGTGCCCGCTGATCAGGTCCTCGACCTCGGCGGGGAACACGTTCTCGCCGCCGGAGACGATCATCTCGTCGTCGCGGCCGCTGACGTACAGGAGTCCGCGTTCGTCGAAATAACCGACGTCGCCGGAAGACAGCATCCCGTCGATGATCTCCTTGCCACCGCCGCCGGTGTACCCCTCGAACGGGAAGGTGGTGCCGACGAAGATGCGCCCGACGCTGCCCTGCGGCAGTTCCTTGCCGTTGTCGTCGAAGATCTTCACGCGGACGCCCTTGACCACCGGGCCGACCGTCGCCGGGTTGATCGACAGATCCTGCGGACGCGCGATGGTGGCGAACGAGATCTCGGTCGACCCGTACAGGTTGTAGATCACCGGGCCCAGATCCTTGAGCGCCCGCGTCGCGAGCTCGGATCCCAGCTGCGAACCCGACACGAAGACGATGCGCAGGCTCGACAGGTTCGGCTTCGGCGACGTCTTGTCCAGTTCGTCGAGGATGCGCGACAACATCACCGGCACCACCACCATGGCGGTGACCCGGTGCCGCTCGATGTCGGCGAGCACGGTGGCCGGCTTGAAACGGCGCCGCAACACCAACGTGCTGCCCAGCAGCATGGCGATGGTCGAATGCAGGTAGCCCAGCGCGTGGAACATCGGCGCGGGCAGGCTGGTGACCTCGCCGGATTTGAACGGCACCGACGACAGCACGCCGCCCACCGGGGCCAGCGACGGCGGGGCACTTCGGTTGGCGCCCTTGGGAGTTCCCGTGGTGCCGCTGGTCAGAATGATGATGGACGCCGGCTTGGCGACCTTCGGCGGCGCGAGGCTGCTGGTCCGGGCGATGACATCGGCCAGGGATTCGTCGATGCTGCCCGACGGTTCCGGCTTGTCCGGGTTGTACCCCAGCGCCCGCAACTTGCCCAGGGGCGGCTCGGACAACGCGACGGCGTCGGCGTATTCGTCGTCGTAGATGATGAGCTGCGCGCCCTCGCGCTCGGAGACCTCTTTGATCTGCGGACCCGAGAATTCGGTGTTCATCAGGATGATTCGCGCGCCGACCCGCGCCGCGCCGTATACCGAGATCAGGAACCACCGGTGGTTGCGGGCCAGGATCGCCACGCCTTCACCGGCCTGAATGCCCTTGGCGCGCAACGCGTTGGCCGTCGCGTTCACGGCGTCGTCGAACTCCTGGAAGGTGATGTCGCCGTCGTCGTCGATGACGGCGGTGCGGTGCGGGGTACGACGCGCGTTGAGCGCCGGGACCATACCGATCTCACCCCAGCGGACGATGTCGGCGAGCATCGCGGCGATGTGCTGTGGCGATTCGAGTTTGAGCGCACCCGCTTCGAACATCTTCCGGGCGTAGTGCAGTTCGGCGGCGCCGCGGTCGACGTATTTACCGACCGACTTCTCCAAAGTTTCCTGAACCTTGTTTGCCACCTGCGACGGGAGGTCAGTCAGCTTCGCCATGAGCCAACCATAGGTGACACCGCGGGTAACGCGGCCGGAACTCCGGCCCCAATTCTCGGGCCAATTACGATGACTTCATGGGTGACTCGCGGTCCCTCGAAGTGGGCGGGCGCGAGGTTGTCGTGAGCAACCCGGACAAGGTGATCTTTCCGGAACCGGGAGTGACCAAGCTCGACCTGGTCAACTACTACCTCGCCGTCGCCGACGGTGCGCTGCGCGGCGTCGCGCGGCGGCCCATGATCCTGAAGCGGTTCGTGAAAGGCATTGCCCAGGAAGCGATCTTTCAGAAACGCGCACCGGAGAAGCGACCCGACTGGATCGACGTCGCCGAACTGAAATACGCCTCCGGCACCTCCGCGAAGGAAGCCGTCATCGACGAGGCGGCCGGGCTGGTGTGGGCGGTGAGCCTGGGCTGCATCGACTTCAATCCGCATCCGGTCCGGGCCGACGACCTGGAACACCCCGACGAGCTACGCGTGGACCTCGACCCCATGCCGGGTGTCGAGTGGCCGCAGATTCTCGACGTCGCAGCCGTAGTCCGCGACGTGCTCACCGACTACGGACTGACGGCCTGGCCCAAGACGTCCGGCTCGCGGGGTTTCCACATCTACGCCCGGATCGAGCGGAACTGGCCGTACAAGCAGGTGCGGTTGGCCGCCCAGACCGTGGCCCGCGAGGTGGAGCGGCGAGCGCCCGAACTGGCGACCAGCCGGTGGTGGAAAGAGGAACGCCAGGGCGTGTTCGTCGACTTCAACCAGAACGCCAAAGACCGGACGGTCGCGTCGGCGTACTCGGTGCGGTCGCGGCCCGACGCCCGCGTCTCGACACCGCTGTTCTGGGACGAGGTCCCCGGCTGCCGTCCGGAGGAATTCACGGTGGCGACGGTGCCCGCCCGGTACGCGCAATTCGGTGACCCGTGGGCCGGCATGGACGACGCCGCCGGCGGCCTCGAGGGGTTGCTGGCGTTGGCCGAAGAACTGGGTCCGATGCCCAAAACCGACAAAACCGAGGGTGGCACGTCCGCCGATGGGCGGCGGGCGTCGCAGATGCCGCTCATCGAGGTTGCTCGAACGAAGACGCGCGACGAGGCGATGGCCGCGCTCGACGAGTGGCGGGCGAAGCATCCGGAGGCGGCATCTGCCCTGGAAGCCATAGATGTTCTGGTCGACGGCATGCGTGGACCCAGCTCGATCTGGTACCGCATCCGGATCAATTTGCAGCACGTGCCGGAAGAATTGCGGCCGCCGCAGGAGCCACTCATCGCCGACTATTCGCCGTGGGTGGGCTACCAGGGCCATCAGTTGCGCCGACCGTGACCGTTACCCCGCTGAGACCATGTTTGCTAGCTGAAGCAATCACACTTCTTAGCGATGATTTAGGACTTACTCCCCGGTACCTTAACTTGGCCACATAACTTCGATCTCGAGCCGGAGAAACGACACAGCTGTCGGGCGTTCGGCAACATCGAAGGGAGGCATCACATGGCTATGGTCACCAGCGACTCGGCATCGACAGCCGCTTTCCGCTATGGCAATCCGGCGGTCGCCTGCGGCGACGCCGAGGTGCGCGCCCAGTGCCGTCAACTGGCGACGGTACTCACCGTCACCGGAGTCATCGACGAAACCGATGTGGACCTGGTTGCAGCGCAGGCACGGCGCTGCGTACTCCCAGAGAAGCCGTTCATCCTGGACCTGAGCGGGGTCACCTCGTTCGCAGTGTCCTGCGTCGAACTGCTCGACAAGGTCAACGACAGCTGCATCGCAGCAGGCAACGAGTGGTCCCTCATTGCATCCCAGCCGGTTTCGACCGCACTGCTGGCCTGCGGTGCAGAGTCCGCCTTCCCGACCGCAACCTCCGTCTCCGAAGCGCTGCACCACTTCTCGGACAGCATGTACGAGCGTCGCCGGTTGCTGCCGTTCCTCACCAAGAAGTCCGCGTAAGACAGGAACTGAACATGTTGATCGATCTCCGCTGGCTGAGTGCCCTGCTCCACCACCGTCGCAAGACGCACATGGCGACGCCGGCTTTCTGACCGCACCTTCGACCTCCAACACGGTGCCGACACCAATCTGGTGTCGGCACCGTGCTTTTTGTCGGTGTTGACTCCTACCTGGGCACAGGATCAAACGTCAGGAGCCGAAGTCGATGCGCACGATGGCGCTGTCGTCCCAGACACCGCGGTTCCGTGCCTTGTGCCACTTCTCCCGCAACGGCAACCCGGCGTGCACCTGAGTCACCCCCGGAATCCTGATCAGCGGCACCAGATTCCACTGCCACCCGTAGCGCCGGTGCAACACCCGGTTCGCCTCCGCCGCGGCCCCACCCTCGAGGATCGTCGCCGTGCCTGTGAATACGGTTGCGCCGCTTAGCTTTCGGCCTCGGTAGTCGCACGCCGTCAGTTCGACACGCGGATGTGCGCGCAGCCGTGCGGTTTTCGGACCACGCTTGGTCCGGAACACGATCGCGTCCTGCTCGACGGCGAACCAGATCGGCGTATCGACCGGCTCGCCGTCACGCCGGTAGCTCCGGAGCAGCGCGTAGCGGGTCCTACCCAATTCACTGATGTCTGATCGCTGTGTGTTGGTAGCCATGCGTACAGTCAACGACTTAGAGTTGGCTTCAAGTCAAGGCCGAATCAGGAGTGTCATGGCCACGTTCACCATCGGCGAAGTGTCGGCACGCACGGACGTCGCCGCGACGACGCTGCGCTACTACGAACAGATCGGTCTCATCCCGGCGCCGGCCCGGGTCGGCGGTCAACGCCGCTACGACGACACCGTCATCGATCGCCTCAACGTCATCCGGGTGTGCAAGACCGCCGGGTTCTCACTCGATGAGATCCAGCTGCTGTTCGCCGACGACGCCCCCGGGCGCCCGGCCAGCCGCGCCCTGGCAGAGACCAAGCTGGCCGAGATCGACGCCAAGATCGCCGAGCTGCATCTCGCGCGAGCGGTCGTCGAATGGGGCATGCAGTGCACCTGCCCGTCGATCAGCGCGTGCAGCTGCGGCATTCACCCCGCCAAGCCCGGGGACACCCGGACGGCCTGACGCCTGCGGTCAGGTCAGTGCCCGCTCTGACGGGTGCCGCCGACCTCCGCCGGCAACGGCGGCGGCAGCGGCGTGGTCGGTACGGGCGCAGGGGCTCCGGTGACCGGCGTGGACGGCGTACCCGCCGGTGCCGGCGCAGGCGCGGTTGCGGGCAGCGGCCCACCGCCGCGGAAGAACGTCATCGGCTCGGACCGGATGGACTGCGAGCCGGCGCTGATATCAAGCGATTTCGCGGTGACGGTATAGGTGATGCCGTCGCTCGTCGCGGTGTAGCCGCCCCGGCCGTCCGCGGTCGCGGTGGCGATCAGCTTCGCACCGTCGCTGATCCGGACACCGCGATATTGGTACTCTCCGCCGGCGCTCTTGCAGACGGCGACCCGTGACGACGCGGTGCTGCCGAACGCCACCGCGGTATCGCCGGTCGGGCAGCGCGCCGTCGAGTCGACGAATCCCTGGGCGTCCGTTGTGGGATCGGCTGCCGCCAACGGGCTTCCGGCCAGCGCCAACACCGCACCCGTCAGGGTTGCGGCAGCCAGCCCCGCAGCACGGAATGTGAAGTCGGACATCGTCACCACCCCATCACACCCGGACCGGTTCGGCGAGCGCCCACACCGCACCGCTGGCAAATGATGTGGCCGTCACAGCGGCCGGGCCCGGATGAATTCTTGGAAAACTTCAGCTTGATTTATTTACCCCGGCGGGGAAATAGTGCACGTATTGCCTGGTCAGGCGGCCGATGAGGGAATTTGCTCAGCTAGTGGCACATGCCGGTTTCCGCTACTTTCAGACCGCCTAATTCCGCTCTGCCTCACTGAATCCGGGGTCCATCATGCAAATCGCTGTTCGGCACAACGCACTGCCTTCGTCTCTCGTTGCCGGAATGTGCTCGGTGTGCGTCGTCGCCTCGGTAGGAGCCGCGGCACCGCTGCCCGCGCCGCACTCCCTGCAAGCGGCACATTCCGCTGTGGCCACCGTGTCCCACGTGTCCACCTACGCGGAGAAGTACTACCTGACCGCCTTCCCGGCCGATCTGCTCCAGCTGATCTCACTGCCGTTCACGGCATACCAGACGTTCCTGAACAACCTCATCGCCGGCCCGAACGAGTTCATCAAGGCCATCAACACGCTCAACGCAGCGATCTACGCCCAGACCGTCGGGCCGTTCGTCGCGCAGTTGATCCAGGGTCCGAACGCGATCATCACCGGCCTCAACAACATCAACAAGGCGATCTACAACCAGACGCTGCTGCCGATCGTCAATACCCTCATCGCGGCACCGAACGCCATCATCAAGGGCATCAACGCGATCAACGCCACCTTCTTCAACGGCACGACCGCGAAAATCCCGGTGCTCATCACCACCGCGATCAACACCGCGATCGCCGCGTTGCAGAACCTGTCCACCCTGCCGGCCACCATCATCAAGGGCATCAGCGCTTTGCCGGGCGCCCTCATCGCCGGACTGCAGGCCCTGCCGGGCGCGATCTTCTCCGGGTTCCCGCTGGCCGCAACGCCGTTGGCCGCCACGACCTCGCTGAAGACGCTGGCCTCGACCACGACGCTGCCGACCACCCAGACGCTGTCGCTGACGGCCAAGCCCGCCTCCGCCGAGACGGAGACGCCGAAGGCCACCGGTGCGACGTCACCCGAGTCCGGCACGCCGGGCACGACGCCGACGAGTACCGACACCGGTAAGACGACGGGCAGCACCGCCACCGACAGCCCGACCGACGCCAAGGACACCAGCAAGCCCGCCGGCAAGACCGACGAGAAGACCGAGACCACGGGCACCGACACCAAGTCGACCGAGACCAAGGACACCGACGCCAAGGACTCGGGCGCCAAGGACACCGACACCAAGAGCACCGACAAGCCGGACACCAAGGCCGGCAGCAAGTCGGACGACAAGGCCGGTGCCGACAAGTCGACCGACGACAAGTCCACGAAGGCCGACTCGGGCAAGTCCAAGAAGGCCGACAAGTCCTCGAAGAGCGGCAAACACAGCGCTCCCGAAGGCGCGAGCGGTTCGGTCTCCGTGCCCGCGGGTTCGACCGGCGGCAAGCACCGTGCGCCCGAGGGCGGCGGCGCGTCGCACGCGTCGAGCACCAGCAGCAGCGGCGGCAGCAGCAGCCACGACAGCTGACAAGTAGCGCAACAACATTGAGGGCTGTGGCTTTTCGAAGCCACAGCCCTCAATGCACTCCCGCCGATGTCCCGTCGGCGGGGTCAGACCTCAGTAGCCGGGAATCGCCGGGACGACCGGCGACGAGGCCAGCTGCAACGGTGCCTGCGTCGCGGGCGCCAACAGACCGGGTGCGGGCACCGCGACCGACGGCGCGGTAAGGCCCGGCGCCGAAGCCACCGGGGCGGTCGCCGCACCGAGCGCACCGGAGACCGGAGCCGTCGCGGCCCCCAACGTGCCGGGCAACGGTGCCGTCACCGCACCCAATGTGCCCGGCACCGGAGCGGTGGCCGCGCCCAAGACGCTCGAAACGGGGGTTGTGGCCGTGCCCAGCGTGCCCGGCACCGCACCAAGCGTGCCCGGCACCGCCCCCAGCGTGCCGGGAACCGCGGCCGTCGCGCCCGACAGGTCCGGCAACCCGACGGACGGCATAGCGGGCAGCCCCGGCGGTGTCACCGGCAGGCCGCCGTTCATCAGCGCCGGGATGTTTCCGTTTGCGAGTGCTGTCATGAAGGCGGGGCACTGGGTCTGGATCGCAACCTGCGTGGCGAACCCGGCAAGCGGCGGCGCGATGCCGCCGTTGCCGCTCATCTGGGTTGCCGTGCTGGCCATCTGGCTGCCCGGCTGCACCAGCAGCGGGCAGATCGAGGTACCCACCTCGGCGATGGCGTTGCTGACGGGTCCGTTGTTGCCGATACCGACGTCATTGAGCGCGTCATGGACGACGTCGGCCTGGGCGCGCGGTCCCCACATGAGGGCGGCGGCCACGATCGCCCCGGCCACCACGACAGGCCGCAGCACCGCGGCTGACGTCGCGATGACATCCACCGAGCCGACCTGTGTCCTCCCGGTCTTCGGCCGGCCCGGGCGGGCGGCCACCGATCGTCTGCGGTACGTCACTTCAGTAGTTGCGGTCATCAGCACGCTCCCTGTTCCTGAGTGCTCGGCGCCACACTGGGCACTGGTTTCACTTCGGTAACGGTGGGCTACAAAAGTCACAAATACAACACGGACCGATAACCGTTCGAACCCTATGCGTTTCGCTACCTTGATCTCTGAGACCAGACTGAAATTCTGCCTCCTTTTCTTACGGGAGCTTCAACTCAATAACACCAGTAGTCACATTTGCCCCATTAACACCTTCTGACACAAATCGGAAGAGGCGTCAATAAGTGGCCGATCGTCGACCTGTTCCGGTCCCGCCACGGCCGGTTCAACCCGCCGTCGGACGTCGAGAAAACGCCGCATCAATTGACGCCGGAGTAGGGCTTACTTTGTTCATAGGTAATGGTCAGACGCGTGTGACATACTGCACTTTGGTCAGAAAAGGGGAGGTGATCTCCGCGTGATGCCCCACGCGCGGCTCCTCGCCGCCTCCAGCCTCGTTACCGCGGGGTTGCTGGCGTTGGGTCCCGAAGCCGTCGTGGCGTTGGCCGACACCGACACCGGCAGTTCCAGCACTGGCACCTCGGGCGGCTCGACCACTGGCACCTCGAGCACCACCGGCACTTCGACGGGCTCGTCGACCGGCGGCACGACCACCGGCTCGGACACGTCCACGACGACCGGTGGCAGCACCACCGGCGCCACGACGACGACAGGATCGTCGACTACCGGCTCCACGACCGGCAGCAGCTCGTCCTCGAACCTGCAAACCACCCTGGGCGGAATGGTCGGCCAGTTCACCCGCATCATCCAGCATCCGACCAGCATCATCGGCGGCGCACCGCTGACCGGCCTCGTGCCGGGCGTCAAGCCCAAGCCCGGCCAGAACCCTCCGCTGCTCACGCCCGGCGGCTCGGCGACGTTCTCCGCGTCAGTGCCGACGCCGGCGAACAACGGGACACCCCAACCGTCGGCCGCCCTGACGCCGGAACCCACGAAGAACAGCCAGGACACCGGCGTCGCGACCGATCCCAAGCCCCCGCTGGCGCAGCTGCCGCTGGCCGTGGCCCAGGTTCCGTTGACCGCGCTCGACCTCGTCAAGACCACCATCCCGACGGTCGTCGACGCCGTCCCGATTCCAGGTCTTGCCGCCCTGCCCGTCTTCGCCGACGCGCTGATCAACCCCATCGAGACCACCGTCCGCGAGTTGGCGACGGCGGCTTCCAACCTGCCGTTCCTGCAATACACGCCGGGCATGCCCGCCATCCAGTTGCCACCGGACAGCCGGGCCTTCCCGCAGAACTCGAACCAGCTGCCGAAAACCTTTGCCGCGAGCGCTGATTCGTTGCCGCGCGACATCTCGCCGGGCGCTCCGGGCACCACCGACAAACCGGTCCCGCCGGTCCAGCCCCGGGATGTCTTCGCCGCCGAGACCCACCTCCTCGCAGCGAAGGACTTCCGGCCGGGCTATCCGGACTACCTGCGGGCCGCCGGCCTCAGCGAGGTCGCGGCGGTCGCCGTCCCCGGATTCGCCGGCATCATCACCCTGACCGCCGCCGGCGGGTTGGTCGGATACCGGCAGGCGCGCGCCACCTCGTCGGCGCCCGCTCGCGCCCAGCGATTCGTCAACTAGGCCCTGGCCCAGGTCGACGGCAGCATCGGCTTCCGCACCACCTCGCTCGGCACCGTCGCCCGCGAACCAACCAGCCCACGTGCCGTGGCATCGAGTTCGGCATGGCTGCCGGAAGCGCTGACCTCGGGCTCGCCCGGCATGGGTAGCGTCATCCGGCCATCGGCCGCCATCGGCTCGTGCCGGTGTTGCCGCGATTTCCGGCGCCGTCGCGCCGCGCGACGCTCGGCGACGGCCGCACTTGCCGCCACAGGTTCCTGAACCGGCGCAGATACCGCCTGGGTGGCCGCACCGCGCACGGTCGGCGCCGAACCCTCCCCGTCCGGGCCGACGCCGACGGCGTACAGGTAAGGCGCGTCGGGCATGGGAGCCATCGGCGCGGGGGACGACGACGGGATCAGCGCCGAACCCGATTGTGGCGCGGGCGCGGACGCAGTGGCCGCCGGCGCGGCAGTGCCGACCGCCGGCACTTCGCCGCGATCCTGAACGTGGTTGTCGCTCACAGGAACTGATTCGGCGACCCGACCCGGCGTCAGCTCCGGAGCCGGCTCGGCCGGGGCTGCGGCGCTTGCTGCGGCGGACGCCGCAGCAGCCGCCGCGGGTGCGGGTATCGCGGCGAACGGGCCGAAGTAGATGAGCGGATCCAGCACGGAGTAGGTCAGGATGCTGAAGAGTTTGGCGTTGACCGCCGCCGCCGCGCCGTCCAACACCTGAGTGGCGATGCTGCGCAACGGTTCCGGCAGATCGCGGGCCCACTCGGCCAGCGCGTTGACGAGCTTTCGAATCTGCTCGACGACGACGCCCGCGGGATCGCGGAACGTGAATTGGCCCGAGGCCGACGAGGCCGCACGGACCGACACACCGGCTTCCGCAGACGTGATGGCCGGCGCCGGCGATGCGGTCGGTGACGACTCGAGACTTACCGTGGAGACGCCCTCGTAGACCCGCATGGTCGCGGCCGCCTGCAGCCACATCCGGCCGTAGTCGGCTTCATTCAGCGCTATCGGAATGGTGTTGAGGCCAAGGAAATTCGTCGCGAGCAGACTGGTGTGCACGGCGTGATTGGCGGCGAGTTCGGCCAACGTCGGCATCGCCGCGACAGCCGCCGAATAAGCGGCGACAACGGTGTCGTGCCGCTCGGCGATCGCCTCGGCAACGGCGCTCATCGAGGTCAGCCAGTCGAGGAACGGACCATGCGCGGCCACATACTGCTGGGCGGTCGGACCGTCCCACGCCCCGCCCTGGACCGTTGCCAGGATCCCCGCCAATTGCGTTGCGGCGTCGGCATATTGGACAGCCAACGCCCGCCACGCGGCGCCGGCTGCCAGCAATGAACCGGGCCCCGGCCCGGTCGAGAGCATCGCCGAACTCACCTCCGGCGGCAGCGTCTCCCATATCGTCGACACACAACTTAGGCTAACCTAACTAACGACTCTGGGGGTGGCTACCTCTGCGGCCACGGGATTTCGGCCGAGCACTCCCCCGGATGCCTGCAGACCGGGAAGAATCGGTCGCGACCGGAATAACCCGGCTTCCTCAATCCGTTGGGAACAAAGTGACCGAACATGAACTGAGCCCCACCGACTGGGTGCGCAAGCAGACCGAACAGATTCTGGCGCAGGGCACCACCGACGGGGTGCAGATCCTCGATCGGCCGGTGGTCCTGTTCACCACCACCGGAGCCAAGTCCGGCAAGAAGCGTCTCGTGCCGTTGATGCGGGTCGAGCACAACGGCCGCTACGCCCTCGTGGCGTCCAAGGGCGGTGCCCCCGAGCACCCGTCGTGGTACCACAACGTCAAGGCCAACCCGCAGATCACGGCGCAGGACGGCGACAAGGTCTTCGAGCTGACGACTCGTGAGCTCGAGGGCGACGAACGGCAGGAGTGGTGGGACCGGGCCGTCGAGGCCTACCCGCCGTACGCCGAGTACCAGACCAAGACCGACCGCCTGATCCCCGTCTTCATCGCCGAATAGCGTCCCGCTCCTCCACCGCAAGCAGCCGCCGCGCGGACTGCAGCAGGATGCGGTGGAGTTCATCGTCGGGGATGTCCTGTAGGTCGGGATCCATCGCACTGCCGTAGACGCCCGAGGTGACCAGCGACATGGTCACCCGGGTCTCGGTATCTGCGCTGTCCATTCCCAGCACCTTGCGGAGGCGCTGGTTGATCGCGCTGCACTCCTCGTGGGTTTTGACCAGGGTGTCGATGGCCGGGTCGCGATAGAAGACGGCCGTCACGCGCCGGTGCCGGACCGCGAGCTCGACGAATCCGGTGATCGCGGCTTCCTGGCGGGCCGCCGCGTTCTCTTGCGCCTCGATCGCCGTGGCCAGCTGATCGAGTTCGGCGAACACCGGCCGGATCACGGCGAGCACGATGTCGTCCTTCGAATGGAACTGGTAGTACACGGAAGCCTTGCTGACCCCGAGGTGATCCGCGATCATCTGCAGCGATGTGCCGTTCACGCCGTGGTCCGCAAACAACGCCAGGGCGGCTTCGATCACCCGTGCCCGCGCCGATCCGCGTGGCCCCACCGATTTGGCCAATCCCCGCTCCCTGTTCACCGGCGACCCGAATCGGTCGCCGTGTAGCCGTGGTCACCGCACTCGCGGTCACGTCACCTGCGTCACACGGGATGCCCCGATGTGGGCACCGACCTGCATCAATTGATTCGCTTAACTTGTCTAAGTTTACCTTGGTGGATACGCTGAGTCTGCCGATCGGCAGATTGAAATGTGACACAGGTGGCGGCGCTACACAAGCGGTGCGCAACGCCCCAGCTCACACGGTCCGCCAGGGCATGTCGAGCAATCGAAGGACGGGGAGGGTCAGCGTGACCAAGGAGATCGCAGCGTGATCGGCAATGCGCTCAAGAAGGCGTGGATCCCGTTGCTCATCCTCGCCGTGGCCCTGGTCGCCGGCTTCACCGTGCAACGCGTGCG
>NZ_JMLM01000017.1:0-113008 GCF_000686745.1 Mycobacterium sp. UNC410CL29Cvi84 | reverse complement strand
GAGATGATGTTCTGGCTGCCGTCGTACTTGTCGTCGTTGACACCCATCACGATGGTGATGTCCTCACCGGTCGCCGGCGCCGAGATGACCACCTTCTTGGCCCCGGCCTCCAGATGCCCGCGGGCTTTGGCGGCGTCGGTGAAAATCCCGGTCGACTCCACCACGATGTCCACCCCCAGATCCCCCCAGGGCAGCGCCGCCGGACCCTCCTTGACCGCCAGCGCCTTGATCTTGGTCTCACCCACGATCAGGGTGTCCCCGTCCGCGCGCACGTCATAGGGCAACCGGCCCAGGATCGAATCGAACTTCAACAGATGCGCCAGCGCATCGGTGGAAGTCAGGTCATTGACCGCGACGATCTCCAGATCGGCGTTCTTGCCCGCTGCTTTTTGCGCGTCCAGGGCCCGGAAGAAGTTACGTCCGATACGCCCGAAACCGTTGACGCCGATCCGAATAGTCACTGCTGTACTCCCTCGCCGGTAATCCTGGACAGGTCATGCGGTGAATCCTCAGCCAGCCTAGTGCTGTGACGAACTCCACGTGCAGTACGCGACGCGCGCCCAGCGCGTCGGCGGCGTCCGACGACCCCGAGGTCAGTTGAACTTTCGCGGCAGCAGCCGGTACCGGGTCCGTTCCGGATCGGCCCGGAACCAGTCGAGCGTCTCGCGGATGCCGTCGTCCCAGCCGGTGGCCGTCAGGCCGGCGAGTTCGCGAATCTTGCTGTCGTCCAAGACAAATGATCGTTCGAATTGGTAGAGCAATTCACCGCCCTCGCGGACCAGCGGTACGAATGGACTGAGTAGTCGAACCGTTCTCGCGGTCATGCGTCCGACACCGGGCGTGGTGCCGGCCTGCCGTCCGGCGATGGCAATCAGGGCGCGTCCGGTGGTCGGCGCGGCGACCGGAACGTGGAACACCTCGCCCCCGACACCGGCTCGCTGCCCGAGATCAGCCAGCGCCCTGCCGAAATCGCCGATGTAGGTCGGGGTTATCGGCAGGTCCGGGTCCCCCGGCCACACGGCACGCCGCCCGGTGAGTGCGGCGGCGAAGACGTTGGACGCAACGAGCGACACCACCCGCGGACCGTAGAGCTCACCGGCGCGACCGATGACTGTCTCGGCCTGCCCCCGCACGTGCGCTGCGGAAATCATTTCGGCGACCAGCGCGCGCAGGGCCCCCTTGTAGGCCACCGGGCGGATCGGCGAGTCCTCCCGCATCGGGCCGTCGACCTTGCCGTACATCCACGTGTCGTCCGCGTACACCAACCGGGCACCAACGTGACCAGCCGCATCGATGAGCGAGGTCGCCATGTCCACATACGTCGGCAGCCACGCGTCCATGGGCGGCAGCGCGCAGTGGTAGATGGTGTCGGCGCCACCGCAGACCTCGATCATCTGCCCGGTGTCCGTCGCGTCGGCTGCGATCGCATGCACGCCCGGCGGAGCGCCGCGCCCGCTCCGGCTGACGGCCCGCACGGTGTGGCCTGCCGCCAGCAGTTCGGTGCACACCACCGAACCAGTTGCCCCATTTGCTCCCACGACAACGTGAATACTCATGCGCTCCATCCTCTACATTTGTAGAGGAACATTACTCTACATCTGCAGAGAGGAGCGGGGCATGGTTGAAGATCGACGTACCGTCGTGGCCGGGGGCGCCATCGCCGCGCTGGCGACCAGGGGCGCGCGTGGGCTGACGCATCGGGCAGTTGATCAGCTTGCCGATCTGCCCGAAGGCTCGACGTCGTACTACTTCCGCACCCGTGCCGCCCTGCTCCAGGCATGCGCAGAGCACCTCGTCGCCCGGACGGTGCAGGTGATGGGACCGGCGCTCGAAGAACCGGACCAGATCGACCTGCAGGAACTGGCCGAGCTCGCCGCGCAAGCCGTCTGCGCCTGGACGGCGGAGGACGGGTCACTTGTGCTCGCCCGCCACGAGTTGCTGCTGGAATCCGCCCGGCAGCCCGAGCTACGCCAAACACTGACCGCGGCGAGCGGCTACCTACAGAACTGGCTGGAAGACCGGATCGCCGAACTCGGCATACCAGCGGCGTCCGAACGCGCCGCCGAGCTGATCGCGTGCCTCGACGGCATCGCCCTGGCGGCCGCGGTCGCGGGGCAGGCAGACGACGACGCGCTGGCCCGCAGCGTCACTCGCGTGGTGCGCGGGCTGCTGGCCGAACGGTAGCGGCTAGGCGTCGTCGAGCAGGTCCGGGGTGACGGCGGACTCGGTGTCCGGAATACCTTCCAGCTTGGCCTTGCGGTCGGCCATCGACAGCAGGCGCCGAATCCGGCCTGCCACAGCATCTTTCGTCATCGGCGGGTCGGCCAGCCGGCCCAGTTCCTCGAGCGAGGCCTGCCGGTGCTCGACGCGCAGCCGGCCCGCGGCCGACAGGTGGTCGGGCACCGTGTCACCGAGGATGTCGAGCGCCCGCTCGACCCGCGCCGCGGCCGCGACCGCCGCCCGCGCGGACCGGCGCAGGTTCGCGTCGTCGAAGTTGGCCAGCCGGTTGGCAGTGGCACGCACCTCGCGGCGCATCCGTCGCTCTTCCCAATTGAGCCGGGTGTCCTGGGCGCCCATGCGGGTCAGCAACGCGCCGATGGCCTCGCCGTCGCGCACCACCACGCGGTCGCTGCCGCGGACCTCGCGCGCCTTGGCGCTGACCCCGAGTCGCCGGGCCGCACCGACCAACGCCAGCGCCGCCTCCGGTCCCGGGCAACTGACCTCCAGCGCCGACGACCGACCGGGCTCGGTCAGCGAACCGTGCGCCAGGAACGCGCCGCGCCACGCCGCTTCGGCGTCGCCGACGCTGCCGCCGACCACCTGGGCCGGCAAGCCGCGCACGGGCCGGCCACGCAGATCGAGCAGTCCGGTCTGACGCGCGAGCGCCTCACCGTCCTGCGCGACGCGCACCACGTACCGGGTGCTCTTGCGGATACCGCTGGCCGACAGCACGTGCACGACGGCGTTGTAGCCGTACAGGTCGTAGATGTCCTTGCGCAGCCGCCGGGCGATGCTGCCCAGGTCGACCTCGGCCTCGACGACGACGCGTCCGGCCACGATGTGCAGGCCGCCGGCGAACCGCAGCAGCGACGCCACCTCGGCCCGGCGAGCGGTCACCGAGTTGACGACCAGCCGGCTCAGTTCGTCCTTCACTTCCGAAGTCATCGCCACGAATCGTCACCTCTTGGTCCTTCAGGGGCCGGCTGCTGACGGAGTAATCCGTCGGCCGACCGAGCGGCGGGAGTAGATGGCTCGTATGCGGGCCGGGCCGGTGCGCTGCCATTGAGACGCACCCGCTCCAGAGCAGCCGCAAGCCGTGCCGGGTCATGTAAAGGTGTACCAGGTCGGGATACGTCAGCAAACTCGACCTGAGCCTCGAGAAACGACGCCGCCCGGCGCAGTTGGTCGCGTTCCCGCTCACTGGGGACGCTCGCGGCGTCGACGATGATGTCGTGCACCGTCAGGCCCGGCGCATGCTGCGACAGCACGTGCACGTGACGTTCGGCGGAGAACCCGGCGGTCTCCCCCGGCTCGGCGGCGAGGTTGAGCACCAGGGCCCGGCGCGCCTCGGTCGCCTGCAGCGCGGCCAGCAGCTGGGGCACCAGCACATGCGGGATCACACTGCTGAACCACGAGCCCGGACCGAGCACCACGAGGTCGGCCGACATGATGGCGTCGACGGCCTGCCGGGTGGCCGGCGGATCGCCCGGCAGCAGCCGCACCCGGCGCACCTTGCCCGGGGTCGTCGCGACCGCGACCTGACCACGGATCACGCGGCTCATCCGCGGATCGGCCTCGAGCCCCGACACGTCGGCCTCGATCTGCAACGCGATGGGACACATCGGCAGCACGCGGCCCTTGACCCCCAGGATCCGGCCCAGCTCGTCGAGCGCGGCGACCGGGTCTGCCAGTACCTCGTTGAGGCCGGCGAGCAGGAGATTGCCGATCGGATGCCCGGCCAGCGCACCGCTGCCGTTGAAGCGGTGCTGGATGATGGTGGCCCACAACTGCCCGTGCGGACTGTCGGATGCCAAGGCCGCCAACGCCATTCGCAGATCACCCGGCGGCACGATGTCCAGTTCGGAGCGCAGCCGGCCCGACGAACCGCCGTCGTCGGCGACGGTGACGACGGCGGTGACGTGCGGCGTCAGCCGGCGCGCCGCGGACAGCGTCGCGTACAAGCCGTGCCCGCCGCCGAGCGCCACGATGCGTGCGGGAGCCCGATCTTCCGTCATTCGCGCCCCAGATCCCGGTGCAGCACGCGCACGGTCAGGTGGTCGCCGCCGCGCAACCGGTTGGCCAGCGCTTCGGCGATCGCCACACTGCGATGCTTGCCGCCGGTGCAGCCGATGGCCACGGTCATGTAGCGCTTCCCCTCCCTGCGATAGCCGTCGATCACAACCCCCAGCAGCCGATGGTAGGTGTCCAGGAACTCGGCGGCGCCCTCTTGTCCCAGCACGTAGTCGCGAACCGCCGGATGCTGCCCGGTGTGGGGCCGCAACTCGTCGACCCAATGCGGATTCGGCAGGAACCGGACATCCATCACGGTGTCGGCGTCCATCGGCAGACCATATTTATAGCCGAAACTCTCGACCGTCACGCTCGTCCCGGCGACGGCCTCCCCACTGAAGGCGCGTTCGATGCCGGCCCGCAGCGCCGGTACCGGCAGCGTCGAGGTGTCGATGATCAGGTCGGCCGTGGCACGCACGGACTCCAGCAATCTCCGTTCGGCGGCAATGCCTTCCGCGAGTGTCTGGTTGCCCTGCAGCGGGTGACTGCGCCGGTTCTGTTCGTAGCGGCGCACCAGGATGTCGTCGGACGCCTCCAGGAACAGCACCCGCGGGAAGACGCTGCGAGTCGCCAATTCACGGCGAACGAAATCCAGGTCGCCCGTGAAGCCGCGCGACCGCACGTCCATCACCACAGCCAGCTTGGTGATGCGCGATCCGGCGGCCAGACCCAGCTCGACCATCCGGGTGATCAGCTCCGGGGGCAGGTTGTCGGCGACGTACCAGCCGAGATCCTCGAGCACCTTGGCCGCGGTGCCGCGCCCGGCACCGGACAGACCCGTAACCAGAACCACGTCGATCTCACCGGCAGCACCGTCCATCTGATCGTCCGTCACGACTTCTTCCATCCCCCGCTGCTCGTCCGCTGGTGCTGCGCGCTCACTGCTCTGTCCGATCATTGCCGATATCCGTCGGCGCCGCCCCCGGTTCCGGCTGGGAATCAGAGCGCAGCGCATCGACCACCGCCTGCGCCGTCGCCGCCCCGATGCCCGGCACCGCCGTCAGTTCGTCGACGCCGGCCTCCTTCAACCGTGCCACCGAACCGAAGTGGGTGACCAAGGCCTTGCGCCGGTGCTCACCGAGGCCCGGGATCGCGTCGAGCACCGACGCCGTCATCCGCTTCGACCGTTTGCTGCGGTGATAGCTGATGGCGAACCGGTGGGCTTCGTCACGCACGCGCTGCAGCAGGTACAGGCCCTCGCTGTTGCGCGGCATGATCAACGGGTCCGGATGCTCGGGCACCCACACCTCTTCCAGACGCTTGGCCAGCCCGATGACCGCCACATCGGTGACGCCCAGTTCGTCGAGCACCGCGGCCGCCGCGTTGACCTGCGGCGCGCCGCCGTCGACCACGAACAGGTTGGGTGGATACGCGAATCGCTTTGGCCGCGCCGGGGTTTCGGTGGTTTCGGGGTCTGCCGGCACCTGGGTGTCGGCGACGTGGCGCGCGAAGCGCCGGCGGGTGACCTCGGCGATGGACGCGACGTCGTCGGACCGGCCGTCACCGGCAGCCTCCCGGATCGCATAGTGCCGGTAGTCGGACTTGCGCGGCAACCCGTCCTCGAACACCACCAGCGAGGCCACCACGTCGGTGCCCTGCACGTGGCTGATGTCGACGCACTCGATGCGCAGCGGCGCGTCGTCCAACTCCAGCGAATCCTGAATGCTCTGCAGTGCTTCCGATCTGGCGTTGAAGTCACCGGCGCGCTTGAGCTTGTGCTGCGCCAGCGCGTCCTGCGCGTTGCGTTGCACGGTGTCGGCGAGGGCGCGCTTGTCGCCGCGCTGCGCCACGCGCAGCTGCACCCGCGAGCCCCGCAGACCCGACAGCCAGTCGGCGAGTTCGCCGGCGTTGTCCGGAAGTACCGGCACCAGAACCTCTTTCGGCACCGGGTTGGTGGTCTCGTCGGTCGGCCCGGTGCCGCGCAGTTCGGCCTGATCGCCGTAGAACTGCGTGAGGAACTGGCTCACCAGATAGTCCTCACCGGACTCCCCCGGTTCGCCGGACTTCTCGATGACCCAGCCGCGCTGACCGCGGACCCGGCCGCCCCGGACGTGGAACACCTGCACGGCGGCTTCCAGATCATCGTCGGCGAACGCCACCACGTCGGCGTCGGTGCCGTCACCGAGCACCACGGCCTGCTTCTCCAGTGCCCGCTTGAGTGCCGAGATGTTGTCCCGCAGCCGCGCCGCCCGCTCGAACTCCAATTCCTCGGCGGCCTCGGCCATCTGCTGTTCCATGTCCCGCGCCAGCCGGTCGGTCTTGCCGGCGAGGAAGTCACAGAAGTCCTCGACGATCTTGCGGTGCTCGGCCGCGGTCACGCGGCCGACGCACGGCGCCGAGCACTTGTCGATGTAGCCCAAGAGACAGGGCCGCCCGATCTGGTTGTGCCGCTTGAACACTCCGTTCGAGCAGGTGCGCGCCGGGAACACCCGGGTGAGCAGATCCAGCGTCTCGCGGATGGCCCAGGCGTGCGAGTACGGGCCGAAGTACCGGACGCCCTTGCGCCGCGGGCCGCGGTAGACGAACAGCCGCGGGTACTCCTCGCCCAGGGTGACGGCCAGCACGGGGTACGACTTGTCGTCGCGGTATCGGATGTTGAACCGCGGATCGAATTCCTTGATCCAGTTGTATTCCAGTTGCAGCGCTTCGACTTCGGTCGTGACGACCGTCCACTCGACGCTGCCGGCCGTGGTCACCATCTGCCGGGTCCGCGGCGCGAGGGCCGACAGGTCGGCGAAGTACGAGTTCAGCCGGCTGCGCAGGCTCTTGGCCTTGCCGACGTAGATGACCCGACCGTGCGGATCCCGGAACCGGTACACCCCCGGTTCCAGCGGGATGGTCCCGGGCGCAGGCCGGTACGTCGATGGATCAGGCACTGTTACAGGTTAGTTCGACGGGCTGACAGCATCGATGAGCTCGCAGAACGCCGCGGCCTTGGCCGCGTAGTTCGCGTACAGGTCGTAACTCGCCGCGCCCGGCGACAGCAGCACGGCCGTCACCCCCGGCACGGCGGCCGCGACCTGCACCGCCGCCTGCAGACTGTCGACGGGGTGCACCGACGCGGGCCGCGCCGCGGCGAAGCGGCGGCCGATCGCGGTCCCGTTGGTCGGCCCCTGGATGAGGTGAACGTCACGTGCACCCGAGAGCAGATAGTCGTCGATCTGGTCGTAGTCGAGCTGACGGTCCATGCCACCGACGATGAGCGCCACCCGGTCGTCGGGCCGCATCGAGCGCAGGGCGGCGACCACGCTCTCCCCGGTGGTGGCCAGGGTGTCGTCGATCCACCGCACGTCCCCGGTACGGCGCACGACCTGAAGCCGGTGCGGCAGGGCCTCGAATGTCGTTACCGCGCCGAGGAATTCGTCTTCGGTCACCGGGCGGCCGAGCACCTCCGCCGCCGCGGCGGCAGCCAGGGCGCCGTTGACGACGTTGTGCTCGTAGGCCATGACGTAGTCGCCTTCGGGACGCGTCACGTCCGCCGGGCCGACGGTGCGCACCACCGGCGGCAGCGCGATGCCGAGGCGTTCCAGCGCGGCGAGCACCTGCGGTGTCGTAATCAGCACCTCGCCGCCGCAGGCGAAGATGTTGGCCTTCGCGCCGTGGTAGGCGTCGATGTCGCCGTGCCAGTCCAGGTGATCCTCGAAGAGGTTGGTGATCACCGAGATCCGCGGTGACGCCGTCACCAGTGCGCACTGCTGGCTGGACAGCTCGGCGACCACGACGGCGTCCGGCCCCGGCTCCAGATCCGAGAGCGGAGTGCCGATGTTGCCCGCCACCACGGCGTCCGCGCCGAGCCGGCACAGCAGGTGCGACAGGAACGACGCCGTCGTGCTCTTGCCCTTGGTCCCGGTGACGCCGACGGTCTGCGCGGCGTAGCGGCGCAGGTACCAGTCGGCGGCACTGGACAGTGCGGCGCCGGCGGCGCGCAACTCGGCGAAAACTGGCTGGTGCCAAGGTATTCCGGGGCTGAGGAACACGACGTCGGAGTCCGCCAGCCGGGTCAGGTGTTCGGCGCCGCGCCACAGGTTCAGGTTGGCGATGTCCGTCGGGGCGTCCAGGGTGCCCCGGCCGGCGTCGTCGACGGCGTCGATCCGCGCCGCGCCCGCCGCCGCCGCGGTCCGGGCCAGCGACTGGCCCTCCTTGCCGAAACCCCAGATGCCGACGGCGGCACCCGTGAGTTGCGGGCGTTGTGCCGTCATGGCCGAGCGTCCAGGGCGGCTCGGTAACGCTCGGGCACGTACTGCACCGCCGGGCTGTCGTCGTGGTCGGCGGCGACGCGCGCCAGATCCGCTCGTGCACTGCGGAACTGCTCGACCAGCGGCAGCCCGGCCCAGGCCTCGTCGTCGAGGATCGTCAGCATCGACTCGGCGGCCTCGTAGTACTCACCGACGCACTCGAACGGCTTGTGCGCGCCCACCCCGAGGATGTCCTCGAACTCGGCACGGCTGTCGGTGTCCTCGAACAGGTTTCGCCCGAAGATCGCCTCGACCTCGGCGCGGCCCAGCCGCGGTGCCATCAGCACGAAGACGAACTGGCACTTCGGGCAGTGTCCGCACCAGGTGGCGCCGCGGCGGCCGGCGTCGAGCGCGAACGGCCGGTTGCAGCTGATGAACGCGCGGAAATACTGCGGGCTGGCGGCGAACCGGTCGGCGATCTGCGACTCCGACAGACCGCGCAGCAGCGAGAAGTACCGGTCCGGGTTCAGTCCGTACGCGGCGAGGGTGTCGCGCAACAGCGTCTCGTAGGTGACGCTCTTGGACCACTGGTGGTTGATGTCCTGGCCCATCCATTCGACATTGCCGACATTGGACGAGCGTTCGTTGGACAGCACGACCGGCCCCAGGCCGTTGGCGTCGGCCACGATCAAACCGATGATGCTGTTGATCGCGGTGACCGGGATGTGCCCGTTGTAGGCGCCGGCGGCGTTGACGTCGATGAGGGTGCGGTCGATGGTCCGCATGACGCGCACGTGCGGCAGCCCACTGATCTCGACACACCGGTCGATCGGGTCGAACTTGTTGACGTTGAACAACACCGGCCGCAGCGGCGCGAGCGCTTCGATGGTCACCACCGAGTCCTTGCCGCCGCCGACCGGCACCAGCGGCGCCGCGTCGGGGTTCCAGGTATCGGGTTGCGGCTCGCCGATCTCGGCACGGTCGCCGGTGATCTCCGGGCTCAGTGCGCCGGGCAGGTTGTTGCGGTAGGCGTACTCGCCCAGGCCACCGGCCAGCACCTGCCGCAGATACTCGCGTTCGAAATCGTAAGTCGGGAAGGCGATTTCGATCTGCGGCGGCGCGGCGGCCTTGTAGTAGCTCAGCGAGCAGGTCAGCGTCAGCAGGCGCAGCAGCCGGTCGTCGGGCCGGCCACCGCCCAGGGTGTCGCCGAAATCGATGGTCTCGGCGAAGCTGACATCGTCGGCGGAGTCGGCCCCGCACATGGTGTAGCGCCCGTGGAAGACGCCGCCCTCGATGTCGTAGCCGTCGATGCGGAACGACTTGTAGGACTGTGGGACAAAAGGTTTGGTCACAGTTGCTCCAGGAACGGCGGATGGGCGGGATCAACGGGAACGGCGTGATCGCCGAGTTGTGCGACGGGGTGCGTGCGGTATTGCGGCGAGATCCACCAGGCGCGCCGCACCTGGTCGACGGGCACGGCGGCGCGCCGCGGCAGGGCGCGCACCAGACCGCAGGCCTGCAGTGGCCCGAGGATCGAGACCGGTTCGGTGTTCTCGACGCCGACCAGCGCGGCACCGATGTCAAGTACCAGCGCGCCGACCACGGCCGGGGTGACGTCGGGGCCAGGTGCGATGCCGTCCACGCAGCCCTGTTCGGCGAGCCGGCGCAGCAGCAGGTCCACGGTGCCCAGGCTGGTCGTCCGGGCCGCCATGCGCAGCCACAGCTCGTCCGTCGCGGCCGGTGGGGTCCAGTCGCCGTCCCGCCGGCCGATCCGCACCGGCTCGGCGGCATGGACCTGCGACGGCGTGCCCGTCACCGCGCACCGGCAGCCGTCGGTGATCGTGACGGTCGCGGCGATGAGTCCCGGCCCGGTCGACAACGGAGCCAGCGCGGCGTCCAGATCGGCGGGAGCAGGCATGGTCAGCCCGAAGTAGTCCGCGGGTTCGGCGAGGTGCTGCCAGAGCCACGGGGTGTCGACGGTCCGGCCCTGGTAGATCGGCACGGTCACCGTCGGGTACGCACCAAGGCGGCCGACCAGTTCGGCGGGTGCGATCGCCACGGAGTCGGGCGGCGAAGGCATGCGAAAATCGGTCACTATCAGCAAATTCTATCCCATGGGAGGGAGCACCCAGGTGGGGGTGATCCGGCTCACCGAAGCCGACTGGCGGATGTTCGCGGCGCTGCGGCTGCGCGCGCTGGCCGATTCCGCGGGCACCGACGATGCCGAGTACCGCAACGAGATGAGCTTCACCGGGACGCAGTGGCGCCGGCGGCTGCGCGCGCACGCCCAGTTCGCCGTTGCTCAAGAGGACCAGCTGGTGGGCCTCATCGCGGCGCACCGGGCCAGCCCCAGCTCGGTGTACCTCTACTCGCTGTGGACCGATCCGGTCGTCCGCGGCCGCGGCGTCGCGCGCACCCTGTTGACCGCGGCCATCGACTGGGGCCGCGGCCTCGGCGCGCGAACCGTGACGCTGCGGGTGCACCGCGACAACGCCGCCGCGCTCGCGGTCTACCGCGCCTTCGGGTTCGTCGCCACGGCCGACCCGGCCGAGGGTTCCCCAAGCACCGGCCCGGTGGACGAACTCACGATGTCTTTGACGCTGAACTGAGGTCCGGGCGGTATTTCGCGACCAGCTCCCGGAGGCGGTCCATCGCGTCGACGGCCCGGGCCTTGTCGACGGTCTGGATGGCCATGATCGGGACGTACTCGTCGTCGGGCAGGTCCACCCGCGCCCATCGGGCGCCCAGCGGGAACGACACCCCGACGATGTCGGACCAGGCAATGGTCTTGTCGCTCAACACGTTACGGACGACGATGCCGGCCGGCCCGACGCGCAGCCGGGACCGGGTCGGCAGCAGCACCGCACCGGCCAGGATGACCCCGAGCAGCGCCATGGACACCTGGTCGGCGGTCTGGAAGATCACCCCGGTGGCACCGATCTTCAGCAGCGCCCCCACCGTGACGTGCACGGCGATGATGACGGCGGCCGCCGCGTACGCGACGTACTTCACGCGCTGCGGCCGGACCTCGAGGTCCCAGCTGCCGGTTTCCTTCGTCATCGACGCAGGTCGCGCAGGGTGATCGCGGTGGCAAGGGCCGCCGATGCGGCCTGCTCGCCCTTGTCCTCCGCCGAGCCGGGGAGGCCGGCGCGGTCGATGGCCTGCTCTTCGGTGTTGACCGTCAGCACACCGTTGGCGACCGGTGTCGACTCGTCGAGCGACACCCGTGTCAGACCCTGCGTGACGGCGTCACACACGTAGTCGAAATGCGGTGTGCCGCCGCGGATCACCACGCCCAGCGCGATCACCGCGTCATGGTTCTTGGCCAATTCCTGTGCCACGACCGGGATTTCGATGGCACCGAGCACGCGGACCACGGTCGGTTCGGCGATACCCGATGCGGTGGCGACCCGGAGGGCGCCGTCGAGCAGCGCGTCACAGATCTTGGTGTGCCACGTGCTGGCGACGATGGCCAGCTTGATCCCGGACGCGTCGAGCGCCGGCATGTCCGGCACACCGACACCACTCATTTACCTTCTCCGTCTGTTGCGTCACCGGCGAAATCGTCGAGGCCGATGAGGTCGTGGCCCATCCGGTCCCGCTTGGTCATCAGGTACCGGATGTTGTCGGCGTTGGGGCCGATGGGCAGCGGCACGCGCTCGATGATGTGCAGCCCGTAGCCGTCCAGGCCGACACGCTTGGCCGGGTTGTTGGTCAGCAGCCGCATTGAGCGGATGCCGAGGTCGACCAGGATCTGCGCGCCGATGCCGTAGTCGCGGGCATCGGCGGGCAGGCCGAGCTCGAGGTTGGCATCGACGGTGTCGGCGCCGGCATCCTGCAGCTGGTAGGCCTGCAGCTTGTGCAGCAGGCCGATGCCGCGGCCCTCGTGGCCGCGCATGTACAGCACCACGCCACGGCCCTCGTTGGCCACCATCTCCATGGCGGCGTCGAGCTGGGGGCCGCAATCGCAGCGCCGGGAGCCGAACACGTCACCGGTCAGGCACTCGGAGTGCACGCGCACCAGCACGTCGTCGCCGTTCTCCGGGGAGACATCGCCGCGCACCAGCGCCACGTGCTCGACGTCCTCGTACATGCTGGTGTAGCCCACGGCCCGGAACTCGCCGTGCCGGGTCGGGATGCGGGCCTCGGCGACGCGCTCGATGTGCTTCTCGTGCTTGCGGCGCCACTCGATGAGGTCGGCGATGGAGATCAGCGCCAGGTCGTGGTCGTCGGCGAACACGCGCAGCTCGTCGGTCTGGGCCATGGAGCCCTCGTCCTTCTGGCTGACGATCTCGCAGATCGCGCCGGCGGGCTGCAGACCGGCCAGCCGGGCCAGGTCGACGGCGGCCTCGGTGTGGCCGGGGCGGCGCAGTACGCCACCGTCCTTGGCGCGCAACGGAACTACGTGTCCGGGCTTGGTGAAATCGTCCGCAACGGCATCCGGATCAGCCAAGGCCTGCATGGTCTTTGCCCGGTCGGAAGCCGAAATACCGGTTCCCACACCCTTTTTCGCGTCCACCGTGACGGTATAGGCGGTGCCGTGCTTGTCCTGGTTCACCGCGTACATCGGCAGCAGGCCCAGCTTGTCGCAGATCGCGCCGTCGAGCGGCACACACAGGTAGCCCGAGGTGTAGCGGACCATGAAGGCCACCAGTTCCGGCGTCGCCTTCTCCGCGGCGAAGATCAGATCGCCTTCGTTCTCGCGATCTTCGTCGTCAATGACGACAACAGCCTTGCCCGCCGCGATATCGGCAATCGCCCGCTCGACGGAATCAAGCCTCGTCATCTCCACCACCCTTGCCGTGGCCACATCAGGGCCATGTTGATCACCTACCAGTATGAACCACTGGTACCGGCCGACTTACTCCCGCCGGTCCGCTCAGCGGACAGGGTAGGACCGGGCGCTACTGCGCCGGGGTGAGCAGCCGCTCGACGTATTTGGCGATGACGTCGACTTCCAGGTTCACGGTGGTCCCCACCGGGGCACGGCCCAGCGTCGTCAGCTGCAACGTGGTTGGAATCAGAGAGATCTCGAACCAGTCGCCCTGCTCGTCACGGCCCAGGCCGGACACCGTCAGCGACACCCCGTCGACCGTGATCGAGCCCTTCTCGACCACGTACCGGGCCAGCTGCGGCGGCAGCGCGATGCGCACGACCTCCCAGTGCTCGGACGGTGTGCGCGACAACACAGTGCCGGTGCCGTCCACGTGGCCCTGCACGATGTGCCCGCCGAGCCGGCTGTTGATCGCCGCGGCGCGCTCCAGGTTCACCCGGCCGCCGACCTCGACGCCGGCGAGGCTGGACCGGTTGAGGGTCTCGGCCATCACGTCGGCGGAGAACGCGCCGTCGGGCAACACCTCCACAACCGTCAGGCAGACGCCGTTCACCGCGATCGAGTCACCGTGCCCGGCATCGGTGGTGACCAACGGGCCGCGGATGACGAACCGCGCCGCGTCGGCCAATTGGTCCTTGCTGACGATCTCGCCGAGCTCTTCGACAATGCCGGTGAACATGGACCTCAGCCTAGTCATCGGCGTCCGGCGGGCCGATCGAGGCAACTTGTTAGTCGGGCGCACCTATTACGATGCAGGACATGCAGACGCGCAAACGCTCCGCCATGCTTGTTTCCCTACTCTCCACCGTGATGGCCGGGGTGCTCCTGGTCTCCGGATGCTCGAAGTCCGAGGCCCCCTCGGCGCCGCTGCCCGACGCCGCGGCGCTGCTCAAGCAGTCCGCCGACACCACCCGCGGCCAGCAGAGCGTGCACCTGGTCCTGACGGTCAACGGCAAGATCGCCAAGCTGACGGTCACCAAGCTCACCGGCGACATGACGCTGACCCCGGCCGTCGCCGGCCAGGGCAAGGCCAACCTGTCGGTGGGCGGCATGGGCGTCCAGGACGCCCCGTTCGTCGTCTACGACAACCACCTGTACGCCTCGCTGTCGTCCGGTGGCCCGCTGTCCGACTTCGGCCCCGCCGACGCCATCTACGACATCTCGGCGATCCTGCGCCCGGAGACCGGCCTGGCCAACATCCTGGACAACTTCACCGATGCCAAGGCCGTGGGCCGCGAGGACATCAATGGCGTGAAGACCGTGAAGGTCACCGGCACCGTCAGCGCCGAGGCGGTCAACAAGATCGCCCCGCAGCTCAAGGTCACCAGCTCGCTGCCGGGCACCGCCTGGATCGAAGAGGGTGGCAACCACCAGCTGGCGCAGGCGCAGCTGGAGACCAGCCCGGGCAACAACCTGCAGATGACGCTGACCGACTGGGGTAAGCCGGTCACCGTCAACAAGCCCGACGTTCAGTAATGGCCGGGGGTAGCAACCGCCACGTCGCCATCGCCGCAGGCAGTCTCGCGGTCCTGCTCGGCGCGCTCGACACCTATGTCGTCGTGACGATCATGACCGACATGATGAAGGACCCGCCGGACGGGATCGGCATCCCGATCAACAAGATCCAGCAGGTCACGCCCGTGGTCACGTGGTACCTGCTGGGCTACATCGCGGCGATGCCGCTGCTGGGCCGGGCCTCCGACCGGTTCGGCCGCAAGCTGGTGCTCCAGGCGAGCCTGGCGCTGTTCGCGGTCGGCTCGATCGTCACCGCGGTGGCCGGCATGTTCGCCCCGGCGAACGAGATGGTCGAGCCGCTGATCCAGCTGATCGTCGGCCGGACCATCCAGGGCGTCGCCAGTGGCGCGCTGCTGCCGGTGACGCTCGCGCTGGCCGCCGATCTGTGGGCCGCGCGCAACCGCGCCGGGGTGCTGGGCGGCATCGGTGCCGCGCAGGAGCTGGGCAGCGTGCTGGGCCCGCTGTACGGCGTGGCCGTGGTGTGGCTGCTGCACGACTGGCGGGACGTCTTCTGGATCAACGTGCCGCTGACCCTGGCGGCCATGGTGATGATCCACTTCAGCCTGCCGTCGCGTGTGGAAACCGAGACGCCGGAGAAGATCGACGTCCTCGGCGGCGTGCTGCTGGCCGTCGCGCTCGGACTGGCGACGTGGGGTCTGTACAACCCCAACCCGGACGGCAAGCAGGTGCTCCCGGAAAACGGGCCGCCGTTGCTGATCGCCGCCGTGGTCGTCGCGGTCGCGTTCTTCGTGTGGGAGAAGTTCGCCCGCACCAAACTGATCGACCCGGTGGGCGTGCACTTCCGGCCGTTCCTGGCGGGCCTGGCGTCGTCGCTGTGCGCGGGTGCGGCGCTGATGGTCACGCTGGTGAACGTCGAGCTGTTCAGCCGTGGCGTGCTCGGCATCGATCAGGCGCACGCGATCTTCAAGCTGGCGTGGTTCCTGGGTGCGCTGCCCGTCGGCGCCCTGGTCGGCGGCTGGGTTGCCACCCGGGTCGGCGACCGGATCGTCGCCTTCGTCGGTCTGCTCATCGCGGGGGGCGCATACCTGCTGGTGTCGCACTGGGACATGGATGTGCTCTCGGCGAGCCACGACCTGGGGATCGTGACGCTGCCTACGCTGCCGACCGACCTGATCATCGCCGGCCTTGGCTTGGGTCTGGTCATCGGGCCGCTGACGTCGGCGACGCTGCGCGTGGTCCCGACGGCACAGCACGGCATCGCCTCGGCCGCTGTCGTCGTGTCCCGCATGATCGGCATGCTCATCGGTATGGCGGCACTGACGGCATATGGCCTGTACAAGGTGCAGCAGGCGCTGGCCTCGATGCCGCCGGTGAAGGGCGGCAGCCTTGCCGAGGCCGCGGAGCAGATCACGCGTAATACCAGGACTGCCTACACCATGCAGTACAGCTCGATCTTCCTGATCACCGCCGTCGTCTGCGTGGTGGGCGCGCTGGCCGGTCTGCTGATCGCCGGTCGCCACGAGCAGGCCGAGGAGCCCGAAACCGCTCCCGAGGTCGATCCCGCGCCGGTGGCGTAGGCCGTAACGACAACGGAGCCGCAGAGTCGATCGACTCTGCGGCTCCGTTGTATCTGGCCTGTTGTCCGGGCTAGCAGCGCTCGATGCCGGGACGCATCAGCACAACGTTGTCCGGGATGTACGCCGGGGTCGGCGCGGGGTCCGGGTGTGACCCGTTCGCGTGGGCCGCGAGGCGTTCCAGCGCGACGTCCACGGCCTCGTCGAACTCTTCGACGACGCTCAGCACCGCCCGCAGGGGCCGGCGGAACATCATGTCCCTGATGCCATCTTCACTCGGACGGAAGCTGAGCCAGTCCTGCAGTGCAGTCATGCTCTTATCCTTTGCTCGTGATCACCTTCGCTCTAACGACATCGGTGAGCGCGATATTTCAACCGGATCCAGGTGATCCGGTTCATGGACTCAATTTTACGGATGCGAAATCGTGGCCTCCTGCACGAATGTCGGGCCGTCGATCTCGAAGTGGTAACGATTAGCAAAACTAAAGATGGGCCGCGGTGAGCCCACTCACATTGGGCGCCACGGTGAATCGCACATCTCAGCCACTGTCGGGAATCAGTTCAGGTCTTGGGACCCGCCGCACTGCTCGGCCGAGCCGCTGAAAACGGCACGAAAAGTTCGCTGGAAGCGCCCGAGCAATCAGTTCGGAACCAGGCTGAGCCGCACGTCGGCGCCGACGGTCTCGACGCCGTCGAACCGCCAGCGGCGGGCCTGCGAGATGGTCGGTACGCCGGCGTCGTCGATCGCCGTGATCGGTCCGCCCAGCAGCGTCGGCGCCAGATACGCCAGAATCCGGTCCACGAGTCCCGCCCGGACGAATGCGCCGGCCAGCGTCGGCCCGCCCTCGAGGATCACATCGGTGCGGTCCGACAGCGCCTGTAGCACCTCGAGCGGGTCGTGCGTCCGGATCACCATGGTGCGGGAATCGTCGTTGAGGACGTTGGATTCCGACGAGATTTCGCGTTCCCCGACCACCACCCGCAGCGGCTGACGGGCCGCCAGGGTGCCGTCGGCCAGCCGGGCGGTCAGCGTCGGATCATCGGCCAGTACCGTCCCCGTGCCGACGACGATGGCGTCGGCCGCCGCGCGGTGCCGGTGTACGTCGGTCCGGGCCGCGGGGCCCGTGATCCACTGGCTGGTGCCGTCGGCGGCGGCGCTACGGCCGTCGAGACTGGCCGCGAACTTCCACGTCACATGGGGCCGGCCGGTGCGCTGACGGTGCAGCCACTCGCGCAGCGGCCCGCCACTGACCTCGTCGGCGAGGACACCCGAGGACACCGTCACGCCGGCATCGGTCAGCCGCTGGGCACCGCCCGCGGCCACCGGATTGGGGTCGGCCACGGCGAACACCACGGCCGCCACCCCGGCGTCCAGCAGTGCGTCCACGCACGGGCCGGTGCGGCCCTGGTGGTTGCATGGCTCGAGCGTCACCACGGCGGTGCCGCCCGCGGCCCGGGTCCCGGCCCGTCGCAGCGCCATGACCTCGGCGTGCGCCTCCCCCGGCGGCTGGGTCCCGCCGACACCGGCCACTTCGCCGTCACGGTCCAGGATCACCGCGCCGACCGGCGGGTTCGGGTAGGTGGTGCCCTTGACCGCGTCGGCCTGGCCGATGGCCATCCGCATGGCGGACTCGATGGCCTCCGGCGTCACAGCACCAGATGCGGTGACGCGGCCGCGGCCTGACGCCGCAGGGATTCCACCGCGGCACCCGGATCCGCCGCGTTGTACACCGCGGAGCCCGCGACGAAGCAGTCCACGCCCGCCGCGGCCGCGGCTTCGATGGTGTCGTCGTTGATGCCGCCGTCGATCTCGACGACCAGGGTCAGCTCACCGGAGTCGACGAGGTTACGGACCAGCGCCACTTTCGGCAGCACCTCTGCGATGAACTTCTGGCCGCCGAAACCCGGCTCGACCGACATCACCAGCAGGGTGTCGAAGTCGCGCAGGATTTCCAGGTAGGGCTCGATCGGGGTGCCGGGCTTGACGCTCAGGCCCGCCTTCGCGCCGGCCGCCCGGATGTCGCGGGCGACGGAGATCGGGTCGTCGGTGGCCTCGGCGTGGAACGTCACGTTGTAGGCGCCGGCCTCGGCGTAGGACGGGGCCCAGCGCTTGGGGTCCTCGATCATCAGATGGCAGTCCATCGGGATGTCGGTGACCTTGAGCAGGCTCTCGACGACCGGCAGACCCAGGGTCAGGTTGGGGACGAAATGGTTGTCCATGACGTCGACGTGCAGCCAGTCGGCGCCCTCGACCGCCGCGGTCTCGTCGGCGAGCCGGGCGAAGTCGGCCGAAAGGATGGACGGGGCGATCATTGGTCCTGCCATGGCGGTCAGACTACTTTGAGCGCGGCCGCGAACATCGCATCGGTGCCATGCCGATGTGGCCATAACTGCACATGCGGTCCGGGGCCCAGCCGATCGGCCGGGGCGAACAGCGGGCGGGTATCGATCTGTTCCACCGGCTGACGGCGCACCGCGTCGGCGATCACCCCGACGGTCTCGGCCAGGTGCGGCGAACACGTCGCGTACAGCACGACACCGCCAGGCCGGGTGAGTTTGATTGCCGCAGCGAGCAATTCACGCTGCAGCCGGGCGAGGCCGGGCACGTCCGACGGCTGCCGGCGCCACCGCGCCTCGGGCCGGCGACGCAGCGCGCCCAGACCCGTGCAGGGAGCGTCGACCAGGACGCGGTCGAAGGATCCGGGCTCCAGACCGGAGTCGCGACCGTCGACCCGGAGCACCTCGACACCCATGCCGGTGGTGTTGCGCTCCACCAGATCGGCGCGGTGCTCCGTCGGTTCGACGGCGGTCACCGTGGCGCCGGACTGCGCGGCGATGGCCGCCAGCATCGCGGTCTTGCCGCCGGGACCCGAACACAGGTCGAGCCACCGGCTGTCGTTGCCCTCCAGCGGCACCTCGGTCAGGGCGCGGGCCACGAGCTGGCTGCCCTCGTCCTGCACCTGCGCCAGGCCGTCCCGGATCGGGTCCAGCTGGCCGGGGTCACCGCCGGGCAGGTACACCGCGTACGGCGAGAACCGGCCGACATCGCCGCCGATCGCAGCGGCCAGCTCCTCGGCGCTGATCTCCCCGGGGCGCGCCGCCAGGTGCACGACAGGGCGTTCGTCGTCGCTGGTGAGCATCGCGTCGAGCTCCCCCGCGTCGGCGCCGAGGGCGTCGGCGAAGGACTGCGCCACCCAGCGCGGGTGCGCATGGGTGAACGCGGTGTGGCCGATCGGGTCGGCGGCGGCCGACGGCGCGAGCTCGGCGACCCAGGCGGCCTCGTCCTTACCCGCGATGGCGCGCAGCACACCGTTGACGAAACCTGCACGCACCGAATCGAATTCGATGCCGGCCTGCTCCACGGTCGTGTCCACCGCGGCGTGCGCATCGACGCGGGTGCGGAGCAGCTGATAGGCGCCGAGCCGCAGCAGATCCAGCAGGACCGGGTCGATCCGGTCGGTGGGCCGCCCGGCGGCGCTCTCGATCACCGCGTCCAGCAGCCCGACACAGCGGCAGGTGCCGTAGGTCAGCTCGGTGGCGAAGGCCGCGTCGCGGCCGCTGATGTCGCGCTCGCGCAGGATGGCCGGCAACGCGAGGTTGGCGTAGGCATCGCGCTGCGACACGGCGCGCAGCACGTCGAACGCGGCCCGGCGGGCCGGATCGAGTGGCTTGCGACGCGGGCCGCGCGGTGCCTGCGACCGGCCCGGCTGACGGTCCTGGCGGTCCCGGCCACCCGCGCGTCCCTGGTTGTTCGGCCGGCCCTGCCGTCCGCCGCGTCCGCTCCGTTCGGTCACCGGGCCACCACACCTTCGTCCAGCCGGGCGCCGCGCGCCCAGTCCGCCGCATTCATCAGTTTCTTCCCCGGCGGTTGCACCATGCCCAGGCGCACCGGGGTGCTCCCGGTGCCCACCAGCACGCCCGCCTTCTGCACGCGAATCGCGCCGGGCGCCAACGGTTCTGCCTCGACCGGAATCACCGGTCCGAGTTTCACCCGCAGGTCGCCGATCTCGGTCCAGGCGCCCGGGTTCGGCGTGACCGCGCGGATGCGGCGGTCGACGACGTGTGCGGGCAGGTCCCAGCGCACGCGCGCGTCCTCGACGGTGACCTTGGGCGCGATCGTCACGCCGTCGGTGGGCTGCGGCACCGCGGTCAGCGCGCCGTCCTCGACACCGTCGAGCGTCGTCTCCAGCAGGCCGGCGCCGGCGTCGGCCAGACGCGCCAGCAGGTCACCCGCGGTGTCGATGGGCCGAACGGCCTCGGTCAGCACGCCGTACACGGGCCCGGAATCCAGGGCCCGTTCGATCTGGAACGTGGTGGCGCCGGTCACCTCGTCGCCCGCGGCGATGGCGGCCTGCACCGGGGCGGCACCGCGCCACGCCGGCAGCACCGAGAAGTGCAGGTTGATCCAGCCCAGCCGCGGCACCGCCAGCAGCTCGTCGCGCAGCAGTGCACCGTAGGCGACGACGGCGCAGCAGTCGGGGGCCAGCGCGGCGAGTTCGGCGACGAACTCGGGTTCGTTGGGCTTGGCCGGGCGCAGCACCGGAATGCCTTCGGCCAGAGCAAGTTCCGCTACCGGGGACGGTGCGGGCTTGCCACGGCGACCGGAGGCCGCGTCAGGACGGGTCAGCACCGCGACCACCTCGTGGCGGGGCGACGCGATGAGCCGACGCAATGACGGCAGCGCGGGTTCCGGGGTTCCGGCGAAGACGATACGCACGATCCACCAGGCTACTTGTGCAGCGGCCGAACCTACTCATCCGATGTGCAGCGGATCGATCTGCACCCGCACGGGCGTCTGATCGTGGCGGGCGCTGAGCACGCCGGTCGCCCGGCGCAGGGCCGCCGCCAGCACCAGCCCGCGGTCGCGCGAGACCCGCACCAGCATCCGGTGCACGGGAGCGCCCGGGTCCACGCCGGGCGGACGACGGGCACCGAACGGCAGATCGACCGGGCCCAGTACCTCGGCATCGGGCGGCAGGGCGGCGGCCTCCAGCAGGGCGTCCGCTGCCTCCGGGACGCCGTCGACGGCCGCGAGATGCACCGCGGGCGGCAGCCCGACCTCGGCACGGCCGTCGAGCTCGGCCTCCGCGTGCCCGACCGGGTCCCAGCGGACCAGCGCCTGCACCGTCGGGATCGACGACTCCGCCACCACCGCGACCGTGCCGCCGGCCGCGCGGTCGACCACCATGGCCGATGCCGACATCCACCGGCGCAGCGTGTCCTCGGCCGCGCGCAGATCCTGGCGGCCCAGCAGCGCCCAGCCGTCCAGCAACAGGGCCGCACCGTAGCCGCCATCGGCCCGCGGTTCGGCGCCGGGGGTCGCCACCACGACGGCGGCGCGGGCGGGCACCTCGGTCACGACGGCATCGCCGCCGGAAGTCACGACGGGAACGCCCGGGAAGGCCCGGCCCAGCTCCTCGGCGGTGCGCCGGGCCCCGACCACCACGGCGCGCACCGCGTCCGAGCCGCACCGGCCGCAACGCAGCGCGATGTCCTGACGGCCGCACCACCGGCACACCGCGCCGACGGTGTCGCGGTCCGGCAGCGACAGCGGACCGGTGCAGTGCCGGCACCGGGCGATGGTCCGGCATTTGCCGCAGGCCAGCGCGGGAACGTAGCCGCGGCGCGGCACCTGGACGAGCACGGGCCGGCCGGCGCTCAGCGCCGCTCGCGCCGCCCCCAGCGCCATCGACGGCAACCGCGCGGTGCGGGCCGCGGCGTCGCGTTCGTGGGTGTGCGCGTCGTCGTCGAGCGCGACGACGCGCGGGGCGCTGGCGCGCACCACGCTGCGGCCGGCCACCAGGTCGTGCGCCCACTTGCTGCGGACCAGCGCCTGCGCCTCGGCGGTGCGCGCGAAGCCGCCGATGATTGCGCCACAACGCAATTGGTGCGCCCGCAGCATCGCGACCTCGCGGGCATGCGGATACGGCGCGCGCGGTTCGGCGAGGGAGTCGTCGCCGTCGTCCCACACCACGATGAGCCCGAGATCGGCGACGGGGGCGAACACCGCGCTGCGGGTGCCGATCACGAGCCGGGCCTGACCGCGCAGCACCGACAGCCAGCGCCGGTAGCGCTGCGACGGGCCGAGGCCGGCGGACAACGCCACGACCCGGGACTCGTCGACGAGCGTCAGCGCCGCGGCGTGGACGGCATCGACGTCGCGCTGGTCCGGCACGATCAGCAGTGCCGCGCGGCCGGCGTTGACGACGACGGCCGCCGCCTCGCACAGGCGCCGGGCCCAGTCCTCCCCCGGCAGCGCCTGCCACACCGCGCGCGCGGCCCGGCCCTCGGCGAGCGCCTCGAGGAACTGCTCGCCGCGGCCGTACTGCTGCCAGGCGCCGGCGTCGACGTCGCGCGGCACGAACGGCGCGAGTTCGGGGGGCGGTTGCTTCTCCACCGTGGCGTGCCGCGGCGGAATGGCCAGGCGCAGCACGTCGGGCCGGCTGCCGGCGTACCGGGCGGCGACCGCCTCGGCGAGGCGCTGCACATCCGGGGTCAGCACCCGCTCGGCCGACACCACCCGGTCCAGCCAGCCCAGCTTGCCCGAATGGTCGGTGTCCGAACGCCTTTCGAGGATGAAGGCGTCGACCAGGCGGCCATTGAACCGGACCTTGGCCCGCACGCCCGGCTGCGCATCGTCGGACAGGTCGGCCGGCACCAGGTAGTCGAACTCGCGGTCCAGGTGCGGCACCGACAGCATCGGCAGCACCCGAGCCACGGGCTCGTGCTCGGCCTGCTGTCTGGTGACGGTCACGCAGCCGGTGTAGCAGACGCGGCCGACACCGGCCTGCCGGCGAAGAAGCCGGCCGTGATCAGGAGCAACGACGCGGCGTAGGCCCACCAGATCGGGACCGCCAGCGTCTCGTCGCCGAGCACGAACTTGCTGATGCCGATCATGCCGTCGCTCACGGCGAAGCACAGCGCGCCGAGGGCGGTCCAGCGGGTCGGCAGGTCGGCGAACAGCGCCGTGCACACCATGGCCACCAGTACCGCCATGTACACGGTGACGGGGATGGTCATCTTCTGCGCGACGAGGCTCGGCCAGAACCACACGATGAGCCCGATGCAGACGACGACCAGGACCGCGGCGCCGGCGGTGGCCGCCGGGGTGCGCCGGGCCAACGGCAGGAGGGCGGCCAGGAAGCACAGGTGCGCGATGAGGAACGACCCGAGCCCGAACACGAATCCGAGGGGCCAGCCCGGCACGGCCAGCAGGAAGTCACCACCGGCCGAGAACACCAGTGCGGCGACCAGCCAGTTGCGTTCGCGGACGATCGGATGTCGCGCCGCGGCCGCCGCCAGCAGCAGCGCGGGCAGCGCCTTGACCACGGGCTGCAGGGCGAATTGGCCGATCAGGTCGGCGCCCGACGGCAACCGCAGCGCCGTCGCGATGAGGAAGATGCCGTAGCCGGCGGCCACCACGGCGGCCGCCAGCCACAGCCGCCAACGCGGTGCGTACGGCGAACTCATGTCGGACACTGCGCGTCCCCCACTCGATCCCATTCTGGAAAAGGTACTGGAAGCGGTTCCGTTCCAATTGACCATGGACGGCGGCGTCGAAGCCGCCCGGGCCCGGTTCCGTGAGCTGCCCCGCAAGGCGGTTTTCCCGGAGGTCCGCACCGAGGACCGCGTCATCGATGGCGTGCCGGTCCGCGTCTACTGGCCGGCGGACGTCGAACCGTCGGCGCCGGTGGTGCTGTTCTTCCACGGCGGCGGTTGGGTCGTCGGCGATCTGGACACCTATGACGGCACCGCCCGCCTGCATGCCGCCGGGGCCGGCGCCGTGGTGGTGTCGGTGGACTACCGCCTGGCCCCCGAGCACCCCTTCCCCGCGGCGGTCGACGACGTCTGGGCCGTCACGCAGTGGGTGGCAGTCCACGCCGACGACATCGGCGGTGACCCGAATCGTCTTGCGGTGGCCGGTGATTCGGCCGGTGGCAACCTGGCCGCGGTGGTCGCACAGCTGGCCCGCGACGCCGGCATCACCCTGCGCGCCCAGTTGCTGTGGTACCCCGCGACCACCTGGGACACGTCGCTGCCGTCGTTCACCGAGAACGCCGACGCCCCGGTCCTGGGCCGCGACGCCGTCGGTGGTTTCTCGTTGCTGTACGCCACGGGCGTCGACCTGCGGAATCCGCCGGCCGCCCTGGTCCCGGCACGGGCCGAGTCGCTGGCCGGGCTGGCACCGGCCTACATCGCCGTCGCCGGATATGACCCGCTGCGTGACGACGGCATCCGGTACGGCGAAATGCTCACCGCGGCCGGGGTTTCCGCCGAGGTGCACAACGCCGAGACCCTGGTACACGGCTACCTCGGATACCACGGCGTGGTGCCGGCGACGACCGAGGCGGCCGACCGCGGAATTGCCGCGCTGCGCGCCGCGTTAGCCTGAGGCATGACCTCAGATGTGACGCCGGACACTCGGCCGGGTATCGATCCGATCCTCAAAGCCCTCCTGGACGCCGTGCCACTGGAGTTCACCATCGACGACGGTGTCGAGGTGGCGCGCGCCAAGATCGCCGCGATGCGGCCGCCGGCCGCGATGCTGCCGGGCCTGCGGATCGAGAACCGCGTGCTCGACTGCGGTGCGGCAGGCCAGATTCCGGCCCGCATCTACTGGCCGCCGATCGACGGCGAGACCCGTCCGCTGCCCGTCGTGGTCTTCTATCACGGCGGCGGCTGGGCCATCGGCGATCTGGACTCCCACGACCATGTGGCCCGCGCCCACGCCGTCGGCGCCCGCGCCATCGTGGTGTCGGTCGAGTACCGGCTGGCGCCCGAGCACCCGTTCCCGGCCGCCATCGAGGATTCCTGGGCCGCACTGCAGTGGGTCGGTGCGCACGCCGCCGAACTGGGCGGCGACCCGACGCGCCTCGCCGTGGCGGGCGACTCGGCCGGCGGCAACATCTCCGCGGTGATGGCGCTGCGGGCGCGTGACGCCGGCGGTCCGAAGCTCGCGTTCCAGCTGCTCTGGTACCCCGTTGCGACGGGCGACGTCACGCTGCCGTCGTTCACCGAGAACGCCGACGCCCCCATGCTCAACAGCAATGTGACGGCGGCCTTCCTGTCCTGGTACCTGCCGGGCATGGACCTCAGCGACGCCTCGGCGCTGCCGACCGACCTGGCGCCGGCGAACGCCGAATCGCTGGCAGGTCTGCCGCCGGCGTACATCGGGACCGCCGAGCACGACCCGCTGCGCGACGACGGTGCGCAGTACGCCAAACTGCTTGCCGCAGCCGGTGTTCCGGTCGAGCTGAGCAACGAGTCGACCATGGTGCACGGCTTCGTCAGCCTGGCCCTGGCCTCTCCGGTGGCGACCGACGCCACCAACCGTGGACTCGCGGCTCTGAAAGCCGCCCTCTACGCCTGAGTTTCCGCAAGTATGGACCCATGACAACGCCTGATGTCCAAACGGTGATCGTCGGCGCCGGTTTCTCCGGGATCGGCGCCGGCATCCTGCTCGACCGCGCCGGGCTCGGTGACTACCGGATTCTCGAAGCCGGCTCCGGGCCCGGCGGCACCTGGTTCTGGAACACCTATCCCGGTGTCGCCGTGGATATTCCGTCGTTCTCCTACCAGTTCTCCTTCGAGCAGAGCGCCGACTGGTCGCGCACCTACGCCAAGGGCCACGAGCTCAAGGCGTACGCCGAGCACTGCGTCGACAAGTACGGACTGCGGGACCGCATCCGGTTCGGCACCGAGGTCACCGGCGCCGAGTACGACGAGGACGCCGACCTGTGGCGCGTGCACACCAGCGGCGGCACCGTCACCGCACGGTTCCTGATCAACGGCAGTGGCGTCCTGACGGTGCCCAAGCCGCCGGACATCGACGGCGTCAACGACTTCGCCGGCATCACGCTGCACACCGCACGCTGGGACAGCAGCATCGACCTGCGTGGCAAGCGCGTCGCGATCATCGGCACCGGTGCCTCGGCGGTCCAGGTGATCCCCGAGATCGCCCCGATCGTGGAGCATCTCACGGTGTTTCAGCGGACGCCGATCTGGTGCTTCCCGAAACTCGACCTCCCGCTGCCGGCCCCGGCTCGGTGGGCCATGCGCATTCCCGGCGGCAAGACGCTGCAGCGCCTGGCCAGCCAGGCCTACGTCGAGCTGACCTTCCCGCTGTCGGCGCAGTACTACAGCGTCTTCCCGTTGGCGGACGGCGCGGCCCGGATGGGCCGGTCGTTCCTGCGCCGCGAGGTCCACGACCCGGTGGTGCGGGACAAGCTGACGCCGCGTTACGCCGTGGGCTGCAAACGACCCGGCTTCCACAACAGCTACCTGGCGACCTACAACCGCGAAAACGTCAGCCTGGTAACCGAATCCATCGAGCGCATCACGCCGACCGGGGTACGCACCGCCGACGGCCAGGAGCATGACGTGGACGTGCTGATCCTGGCCACCGGGTTCAAGGTGATGGACGTCGACAGCGTGCCGACGTTCCCCGTCACCGGCGCCGGCGGCCATACCCTCGGCGAGTTCTGGGAGACGCAGCGGCTGCAGGCCTATGAGGGCGTCAGCATCCCCGGTTTCCCGAATTTCTTCACCGTCATGGGGCCGTACGGCTACGTGGGTTCGTCGTATTTCGCGCTGATCGAAGCCCAGACCCACCACATCGTGCGGTGCCTGCAACGCGCGGAAAAGCTTGGCGCCCACCGGGTGGAGGTCTCGCAGGAGGCCAACGACCGCTACTTCGACGAGATGATGCGCAAGCGCCACCGCCAGGTGTTCTGGCAGGACAGCTGCCAGTCGGCCAACAGCTACTACTTCGACAAGAACGGCGACGTGCCACTACGGCCGGCCACCACGGTGGAGGCCTACGTCCGCAGCCGCCGCTTCGACCTCGACGACTACGAGTTCAGCGCCTGACATTCCCGCCGCCGCGGATATGAAAGTGATTTGAAGCCGATAACTTTTCCGCATGCGTTGGCATCGGCACGGTTATAGGCGCTGAATCGTCGGTACAGTCGCGAAGGTGACGACCCGGCCGATGCGATGGCGGGCAGCGACCCTGCTGCTCGTCGCGCTGCTGGGCCTCGGGATCGGCACGCAGCTGGGCATCAAGCCCGCTGCCGCGGCGCATCCCCATGCGGCCCCCGTCCTCGTGGCACCGGGCCACACGCTGCCGTCGGTGACCGCCGAACATCCACACCTGCGCGACAATTCGATCCCGTCGGCCCCGGATCTGATGATCGGCCTCCCCCGGTCGGCCTCCACGCTCCTGGCTCTCGGCCTCGCGGTCGCTGTCTGCGTCGCGATGGTGTGCTGGTGCGCACTGACGCCGGTCACCGGTCGGGGCCCGCCCCGTCAGGCGGCCGTGACTCACACCGGCCGGGCGGTCCTGACCCGGCTCTGCATCTCCCGACGCTGATCGGCCAGCGCAGATCGGCCACATTTCGTGGCTGATCGGTGACTGCTGTCCGATCCCGCTGCCGCACCGCGGCATGACGCGAAAAGTGATGCACCCATGAACAATTCGACCAATCTCACCCTGCCCAGAAAATCCTCCCGACCGGCGTCGGGACCGTGCCGGCTGGCCCGCTACGACCGGCCCGGCACCATGGTCGGCGGCACCCCGGTGCTGCGGATCGCCGCCCCGTTCACCACCGACGACCGCGGCTTCTGGGCCAAGCTCGAAGGCGTCAACCCCGGCGGCATGAAAGACCGGCCCGCCATGTACATGGTCGAACGCGGCCGGGCCCGCGGCGACCTGCTGCCCGGCGCCCGGATCGTGGAATCCACCAGCGGCACACTCGGTCTCGGCCTCGCCTTGGCCGGCACTGTGTACGGGCACCCGGTGACGCTGGTGACCGATCCGGGCATGGAACCGATGATGCTGCGCATGCTGGCCGCGTACGGCGCCGACATCGACCTGGTCACCGAGCCGCACCCGACGGGCGGCTGGCAGCAGGCCCGCCGCGACCGGGTGGCCCAGATTCTGGCCGGCGACCCCACCGCCTGGTACCCCGACCAGTACAACAACCCCGACAACGTCGACGCGTACCGCGATCTGGCCCTCGAATTGCAGTCTCAGCTGGGCTCCATCGACATCCTGGTGTGCTCGGTCGGCACCGGCGGGCATTCGGCCGGGGTGGCAAAAGTGTTGCGCGAGTTCAATCCCGACCTGTCGCTGATCGGCGTCGACACCATCGGGTCGACCATCTTCGGCCAGCCCGCGCAGAGCAGGCTGATGCGCGGCCTGGGGTCGAGCATCTACCCGGACAACGTCGACTACGACGCGTTCTCGGAAGTGCACTGGGTGGCGCCCGCCGAGGCGGTGTGGGCGTGCCGGGCGCTGGCCTCGACCAGCTATGCCAGCAGCGGCTGGAGCGGCGGCGCGGTCGCGCTGGTCGCCGGTTGGGCAGCGCGCCACCATGACGCGGACACCACGATCGCCGCGATCTTTCCCGATGGGCCGCAACGGTATTTCGACACCGTCTACAACGACGACTACTGCCGCCGGCACAACCTGCTCGGCATCGAGCCGCCCGCCGAGCCCGCGGTGATCGCGGACCACGCTGAGCGCGTGGTGGATTCGTGGACACGCTGCACGACGGTGCGCAGGCCCGACGCGGCATCGCGGTGATGGAAGTGCTCACCCAGTTCCGCAGCTTCGGCTGGCCCAGCCGGGTGCTGATGCTCAACCAGTTCGGCATCAACCTCGGCTTCTACATGCTGATGCCGTATCTGGCCGGGTACCTGGCCGGCCCGCTCGGCCTGGCCGGCTGGGCCGTCGGGCTGGTGCTCGGGGTACGGAACTTCTCGCAGCAGGGCATGTTCATCGTCGGTGGGACGCTGGCCGACCGGCTCGGCTACAAACCGCTGATCGTGGCGGGCTGCCTGTTGCGCACGGCCGCGTTCGGCATGCTGGCGGTCGCGCATTCCCTCCCCGCGCTGCTGATCGCCTCGGCGGCAACCGGTTTCGCGGGGGCACTGTTCAATCCCGCAGTGCGGGCCTACCTGGCCGCGGACTCCGGCGAGCGGCGGGTCGCGGCGTTCACGGTGTTCAACGTCTTCTACCAGGGCGGCATCCTCGCCGGCCCGCTGGTGGGACTGGCCCTGATGGCGCTGGACTTCCGGGTGACGGCGGGCATGGCGGCGGTGGTGTTCGCGGTGCTGACCATCGCGCAGCTGTTCGCGCTGCCGAAAGACCATGCTGATCACGCTGTCGCCGAACGGGTCTCGGTCCTGCACGACTGGCGCACTGTCCTGGACAACCGCCCGTTCCTGCTGTTCGCGGCGTCGATGGTGGGCACCTACGTGGTGACGTTCCAGGTGTACCTGGCGCTGCCGCTACATGCCGCGGTGTTGTCGCCGCACCATGAATCGGCCATCGTGGCAGCAGTTTTCGCGGTGTCGGGACTCGTCGCCATCGGTGGCCAGATCCGCATCACGGCCTGGTTCACGACACGCTACGGCCGTGCCCAGTCGCTGACCATCGGCGTGCTGGTGCTCGCGGCGGCGTTCGTCCCGCTGATCGTGGTGCCCGACGACCGGTGGGGACAGCCGGCCGCGGTGGCGGCGCTGTTGGCGACAGCCGCGCTGCTGGCCGTCGGCTCGGCCGCGGTCTATCCGTTCGAGATGGACACCGTGGTGTCACTGGCCGGCGACCGGCTGGTCGCGACGTACTACGGCTTCTACAACACCATCGTCGGCATCGGCATCCTGGTGGGCAATCTCGCCACGGGTGCGCTGATGGAGACGGCGCGTCATGCCGGCCGGCCGGAACTGATCTGGGTGTCGCTCACGGCGATCAGCCTGCTGGTCGCCCTGGCGCTGCACCGAAGCCGTCGACTGGAACCACAGCCGGTCGGCTGATCCAACACAAATGCCCCCGCACTGCGGGGGCATTTGTGTTCGTGACGGGCTTAGACCGAAGCCTTCAGGTCGTCGACCTTGTCGAGCTGCTCCCACGGCAGTTCGATGTCGGTGCGGCCGAAGTGGCCGTACGCGGCGGTCGGCGCGTAGATCGGGCGCAGCAGGTCCAGGTCGCGGATGATGGCGCCGGGACGCAGGTCGAAGACCGAGGTGATGGCCTTCTCGATGCGGGCCGGGTCGAAGTGCTCGGTGCCGAAGGTCTCGACGAACAGACCCACCGGGGCGGCCTTGCCGATGGCGTAGGCGACCTGGACCTCGACGCGGTCGGCCAGGCCGGCGGCGACGACGTTCTTGGCCACCCAGCGCATCGCGTACGCCGCGCTGCGGTCCACCTTTGACGGGTCCTTGCCCGAGAAGGCGCCGCCGCCGTGGCGGGCCCAGCCGCCGTAGGTGTCGACGATGATCTTGCGGCCGGTCAGACCGGCGTCACCCATCGGGCCACCGACGACGAAGTTGCCGGTCGGGTTGACCAGCAGCCGGAAGTCGGAGGTGTCCATGGTGTCGTGGGCCAGGTCGGCCAGCACGGTCTCGACGACGTGGCGACGGATGTCGGGGGCCAGCGTGCCGTCCAGGTCGACGCCCTCGGCGTGCTGGGTCGACAGCACCACGGTGTCCAGGCGCACCGGGACGTTGTCGCGGTACTCGATGGTGACCTGGGTCTTGCCGTCGGGTCGCAGGTAGTCGACGGTCTCGTTCTTGCGGACCTCGGAGAGGCGGCGCGACAGCCGGTGCGCCAGCGCGATCGGCAGTGGCATCAGCTCGGGGGTGTCGTTGATGGCGTAGCCGAACATCAGGCCCTGGTCGCCGGCGCCCTGCGCGTCCAGCGGGTCGCCGGCGCCCTCGACGCGTGCCTCGTGCGCGGTGTCGACGCCGGCGGCGATGTCCGGGGACTGCGCGCCGATGCCGATGTTCACGCCGCAGGTGGCGTAGTCGAAGCCCTTGTCGGAGTGGTCGTAGCCGATCTGGCGGATCCGGTCACGGACGATCAGTGGGATGTCGGCAAACGCCTCTTTGGCGCTGGTGGTCACCTCGCCCACGACGTGCACCTGACCCGTGGTCACCAGGGTCTCCACCGCAACCCGCGACTTGGGATCCTGCGCGAGGAGTGCGTCGAGCACCGAATCGCTGATGGCGTCACAGATCTTGTCCGGATGTCCTTCGGTCACTGACTCGCTGGTAAACAGCCGACCTTCACTCACGTCGCAAATCCCTTCCAAAACTTTGGTCCGCGCATAATATCCACGCCCGGCCAACAACTGTCGTGTACCCCTGCACAGCAAACCCGTCCCGCGATGCGGTCAGGCGTTGTTCATTCGTCCTTGCCACGCAGGAAGGCTGCGATCGCATCGGCGATGCGACTGGCCATCAGGGTCTTGGACCCGTGCTCCAGCGCCGACTCGGCCCCGTCCGCCGCCAGCAACCAGCCGTCGTTGACGTCGACCTCGAAGGCCTTGCCGTTCCCCACCGCGTTGACAACCAGCAGGTCACAGCCTTTACGTTGCAGCTTCGCCCGGGCGTGGAACAGCACGTCGCCGTTGGCGTCGCCGGTCTCGGCGGCGAATCCGACGATGGCGCGCAGGTTGGGCAGCTGACCGTCGGTGCGGGCGCGCACCGCGCCGGCGAGGATGTCGTCGGTCCGGGTCAGTTCGATGACGGGGGCGCCGTCGGTTTCGCCGGGGCCGTGCGTCTTTTTGATCTTGGTGGTCGCTACCTCGGTGGGACGGAAGTCCGCGACCGCGGCGGCCATCACGAGGACGTGTGCATCGGACACGTACTTGAACACCGCGTCCCGCAGCTGGGCTGCCGAGCTGATGTGCACGACGTCGACGCCCGCCGGGTCGGCCAGGCCGACGGTGTTGCCGGCGATCAGGGTGACCTCGGCACCGCGCTGGGCCATCACGCGTGCGACGGCGTAGCCCTGCTTGCCGGAGCTGCGGTTGCCGATGAAGCGCACCGGATCGATGGCCTCGCGGGTTCCGCCGGCGGTGACGACGACCTTGACCCCGGCCAGGTCACGGGGCAGCGCGTCGCCGCGCTCGAGGAGGAGCTGCGCGAACGTGGTGATCTCTTCGGCCTCAGGCAGCCGTCCCGCACCGCTGTCGGCGCCGGTGAGGCGTCCGGAGGCGGGGTCCAGCACCACGACCCCGCGGCGCCGCAAAGTCGCGACATTCTCGACGGTGGCCGGGTGCATCCACATCTCGGTGTGCATCGCCGGGGCGAACAGCACCGGACAGCGCGCGGTGAGCAGCGTGGCGGTCAGCAGATCGTCGCCGCGGCCCGCCACCGCGCGCGCCATCAGGTCGGCGGTGGCCGGTGCGACCACGACCAGGTCGGCCTGCTGGCCGAACCGGACGTGGGGCACCTCGGAGACGTCCTCGAACACTCCCGTGTGCACGGGATTGCCGGACAGTGCCTCAAACGTGGCGGCGCCGACGAACTTGAGCGCCGACTCGGTCGGCACGACGCGGACCGAGTGGCCGGCCTCGCTCAGCTGACGAACCAGGGTGCACGCCTTGTAGGCGGCGATACCTCCGGCGACTCCGACGACGATGCGTTTGCGGTCGGCCATGTTCGGCGCCTACGCGGCCTTACTCGCCCTCGGTGTGCTCGAGCAGGTCGCCGTGGATCTCGCGCATGGCGATCGACAGCGGCTTCTCCTGCAGGCCCGGCTCGACCAGCGGGCCGACGTACTCGAGGATGCCGTCACCGAGCTGGTTGTAGTAGTCGTTGATCTGGCGCGCCCGCTTCGCGGCGTAGATGACCAGCGCGTACTTGCTCGACACGCGATCCAGCAGCTCGTCGATCGGCGGGTTGGTGATACCCAGCGGCGTGTCGTAGGCGATGGCGGCGTCGGAGTCGATGCTCTCGACAGTGGTGCTCACGAAGGATTCTCCCGGCGTTGGTCTGTGTTGATGGCGTCGCTATCAGCGATATCTGTGCGGTAGAGCGCAGACCGCTCAGCGGCCCACCAGCAAGGATACCAATTCTGCACAGGCGGATTCCAACTGACTGTTCACAACAGTCACATCGAAACTGTCCTGAGCGGCCAGTTCGGCCCGCGCGGTGTCCAGGCGGCGGGCCTGCACCTCGGCGCTTTCGGTGCCGCGACCGATGAGACGGCTCTCGAGCGCTTCCCAGCTGGGCGGCGCGAGGAACACCGTCAGTACCTCGGGCATGGCCTCTTTGACGGCCCGGGCGCCGGCCAGATCGACCTCGATGAGGACGGGCCGACCAGCGGCGATGGCTTCCCGGACCGGGCGGGCGGGGGTGCCGGAGCGCTGCAGTCCCCCGTGGATTTCGGCCCATTCGAGCAGCTCGCCGTCATCGATGAGGCGCTGGAACTCGTCGGCCGAGACGAATGTGTAGTCGACACCGTCGACCTCGCCCGGACGCGGCGCACGCGTCGTGGCGGAGACACTGAAATGCAGGTCGGGCACCCGCTCACGCAGGCAGCGCACGACCGTGGATTTGCCCACGGCAGAGGGGCCGGACAGCACAACAACACGGTTCATTGCCGTCCGGCCCCTACTGCTCGTCAGTCTTGCGTCAGATCAGGAAAAGTCGAACTTTTCCAGCAGGGCCTTGCGCTGACGGTCGCCCAGGCCGCGCAGACGGCGGGTCGGAGCGATCTCCAGCTCGGTCATGATCTCCTGCGCCTTGACCTTGCCGACCTTGGGCAGGGCTTCCAGCAGAGCGGAAACCTTCATCTTGCCGAGGACCTCGTCGGTCTCGGCGTCCGTCAGGACCTGCTTGAGGTTGGTGCCGCCGCGCTTGAGCCGGTCTTTCAACTCGGCACGTGCTCGACGTGCGGCAGCAGCCTTCTCCAACGCTGCCGCGCGCTGTTCGTCGGTCAACTGGGGAAGGGCCACGGGGTTCCTCCGATTCTCCGTCAAATAATTTCTGTCACGGCTGGGGTGAACCAGCCAGCGACGACGACCGTACCCACGCTTCCCGACAAGCGCTAACCCCACCCCCCGGGTAACGAAGCTAAAACCCCAGCGTGTAGTGCGAACGGCGGCTCCGGATGGCCGCGAAGTGCAAGCTCGACAAGGCCGGTTTCGGGGTACTGCAGCCACAGATCTGCCTGCGTATCAAGGGTTTTGAGCACTCAGTGGGATGACGGCCGCGCGGCCGGGACCGCGTCCGGCCGTTTTTCGGGCCGCCATCCGGCGTTTATCAGGAAAATTTTCGCAGGTCACGGCGTGTCGGGCGTGTCGGTGCCGGGCTGAACGGGTCGGTGCACTGCCGGGCGCCGCCGACGGCCGATTTGGGCGGTTGGACCGCCCAAATCGAGGGCTTTTTTGCCGGTTCGGCGACCGGTTGCGCACCCCGCAACACGGGCGGCGCACCGCAGCTGAGCGGCGCCACGCAGCCTCCGCAAACTCGGGCTCGGCCCGACGCAACGATGTGGCCGGGCTCGCCCACCTCGACCCGAAGACCGTCTTGTGATGAAACCGTTTCCTGCCCAACGTTTTCCCATCTGGTCATGTGCTCCACAGGCGACGATCAGCGCCCGGTGACCGAACCGTTGCGGCATGCACAGCACACACCTAACGACACCAAAGTGGGCGCACATTAGGCGGTCCTAACTTCAATGGCGAACCCATCACGAGGAGGACTGAGCAGCCATGAAACTCAAACGAGCGTTGACCGCATCCACCCTGGCCGCCGGCATCGGCGTCGCCGGGCTGTTCGGGGTCGGCCTGGCCGGCGCCACTGCCGATCCGGGCTGCCCGCCGAACGCGCCGTGCGGCCAGCACGACAACCGCGGCCCGGGCGACAATCGTGGCCCGGGTGACAACCGCGGCCCGGCGGCACCCGTCGGCCGTGACGACAACTGGCACGACAACCAGGGCCGCGACTGGCAGCACCGCGGCATCGACGATGCCCGCTTCGACCACCAGCCCTTCGACTACAACGGCCAGTGGGTGAACCCGGTATGGGACAACGGCCACAACGCCTGGGGCTTCTGGCTCGGCCCCATCTGGATTCCGCTGTGATCGACGCCCGCTGATCGTTCCAGCAACGAGACGGCCCGCCACATCCTGTGGTGGGCCGTCTCGTCGTATTCGGAACGGCGTGCCAAAATCGCTGCCGCACAACATGTTCACAGGTCTACCGGAACCGTTCCCGCACCACGGCCGCACGCACAGCACACACCTAAGTACAGCTAAGTGCACGCCCATCGAACTCCCATAGCGTCAGCGGCATGAAGATCAAGCAGGCATTGACCGCATCCACTCTGGCCGCCGGCATCGGGGCCGCCGGCCTCTTCGGCATCGGCCTGGCAACCGCGAGCGCCGACTGGTGCGGGCCGGGCGCACCGTGCGGGGGCCATGGCGACCACCGCGACGACCGCGGCGGCTGGCAGCGCGGCGTTGATTGGCATGACGATCGCGACGGCTGGCGCGATGACCGCGGCCGGGACTGGCGTGGCCGCGGCATCGATGACGGCCGCTTCGACCACCAGCCGTTCAGCTACAACGGCCAGTGGGTGAACCCGGTGTTCGAGCCCCGCTTCAGTGCCTGGGGCTTCTGGCTCGGGCCGATCTGGATTCCGCTGTGACCTGAGGCGCATGGCCGGTACGTTCATGCCGATGGCTGTCGCGTACCGGTCGCTGTGCGTCCTGATGCTGCTGTTCGCCACCCTGACGGCGAACATCGCGGCTCCGGCATGGGCCTGCGGTTGCGGCGCCTACATCCCGGACCGCGCGGGCGCCGCCGTCGTCGACGAGCGGGCGATGATCGCCTGGGACGGCCGCAACGAGGACATCCTGATGTCGTTCGGGGTGCGCGGCGCCTCGGATCGGGCCGCCTGGGTGATGCCCGTGCCGTCGGCCGCACACGTGACGTTGGGCGACGCGGGAGTGTTCACCGAGCTGGCTCGTATCACCGCGCCGCGGGTCGAATACCGGGACAGCTGGTGGCCCACCTTCGACTGGCTCACCGAGGGTTCACGAGGCAAGCTCGAGAGTGCGGGTGCGCGACCCGGTGGCGTCAGTGTGCTGGGCAGTCAGCGGATCGGACCGTTCGACGTCACGCGCCTGGCCGGCGACGACCCCGCGGCGCTCGCCGGCTGGCTGGCCGCCAAGGGCTTTCCCCACCCCGACGGCCTCGATGCCAACCTGGCGCCGTACGTCGCGGACCGCTGGGAGATCGTCGCGATCCAGCTCGCCCCCGATGCCGCCGGCGCGACATTGTCGGGGAACCTGCAGCCCCTGCGGCTGTCGTTCGCCTCGGACACCGCCGTGTATCCGATGCGGCTGTCCCGATCGGCGACGGCGCCGCAGCGGGTCGATCTGTACGTGCTGGCCGACCACCGGATGGATCCCCGCGCGGTGCCCGTGCCCGGCAACGCGCCGACGCTGCAATACGCCGGACGCGTCGACACACCGGCGCTCGCCGAGTACCGGGGCCACTACCTGACCCGCTGGACCGACCGCCTCGACGAGCCGCAGCGCATCGACGGCGACTACGTATTTGCCACGGCCGCAACCGATTCCGATTACGCCCAGGTGATCTACCGGACCCGCAACCGCGGCGACGTCACGGGCCTGGCCCTGCTCGCGGCCGCGGTCGCCGGCGCACTGCTGGTCACGGTGCTGTGGACGCGCCGCCGCAGGCGTCAGGCCAAGTAGGCCACAGCGTCGCGGAGCTTCTCCCCCGCGGCCCGCACGGCCGCGACATCCGGCCCGGCCCGCAGCACCTCACGCGACACCGCGGGCAGCAAGGTGCCCGGCCGCGCGCCGCCGAGCCCGGCCAGCGCGTCCGGGCGACCGCCCTGCGCGCCGACGCCGGGCATCAGCACCGGACCGCCGAGCTGCGACAGATCGGGGACCTCGGCCAACGTGGCACCGACGACGACGCCCACCGAGCCGTCGCCCGCGGCATTCACCGCTGCGACATCGTCGACGATCGCCTGCGCCACGGTGCGCTCGCCCGCCACCGCGCGCTGCACCGACGCACCCTCCGGATTGGACGTGGCGGCCAGTACGAACACCCCGCGGCCGTGGGCGGCCGCGACGTCGAGCAGCGGCTGCAGTGAGCCGAAGCCGAGGTACGGCGACGCCGTCACCGCGTCGGCCGCCAGCGGCGAATCGCCCGCCCACGCCTGCGCGTAGGCGGCCATGGTCGAGCCGATGTCACCGCGCTTGGCGTCGGCCAGCACCAGGACGCCGGCCTCCCGCAGCCGGGCGATGGTCCGTTCCAGCACGACGAAGCCCGCCGAACCGTAGGCCTCGAAGAACGCGACCTGCGGCTTGACGATCGCGAAGCCCGCGAACGCCTCGACGCAGATGTCACTGAACGCCGCGACGCCGTCGGCCGACACCGGCAGACCCCACGCCGTCAGGAGCTCCGGGTGCGGGTCGATGCCCAGGCACAGCGGACCCCGCTGTGCCATGGCGGCCCGCAACCGCGAGCCGAAGCTCACTTGGCGCCCAACTGGCTGTGCAGCTCCTGCAGCGACCGCACGCCGATGTCACCGCGGATACCGGCCTCGATGCCCTGCACCGCGGCCGACGCGCCCTGCACCGTCGTCACACACGGGATGCTGGCCGACACCGCGGCCGAGCGAATCTCGTAGCCGTCGATGCGCGGACCCGAGTTGCCGTACGGCGTATTGATCACCATGTCGACCTCGCCGGCCTTGATGGCGTCGACCGCCGACATCGCCGGGCGGTCCGGGCTGGGCTCTTCGAAGTTCTTGCGGACGACCTCGCACGGAATGCCGTTGCGGCGCAGCATCTCCGCGGTGCCCTCGGTGGCCAGCACCCGGAAGCCGAGGTCGGCCAGGCGCTTGACCGGGAACACCAACGAACGCTTGTCGCGGTTGGCCACCGACACGAACACCGTGCCGCCCGAGGGCAGCGAGCCGTAGGCCGCGGTCTGGCTCTTGGCGAAGGCGGTACCGAAATCGCTGTCGATGCCCATGACCTCACCGGTCGACTTCATCTCCGGCCCGAGCAGCGAATCCACCTGCGAGCCATCGGCTTTGCGGAACCGGTGGAACGGCAGGACGGCTTCCTTCACCGCGATCGGCGCGTTGGGCGCGACGCTCGCGCCGTCGCCCTCGGCGACCAGGATGCCCTCGGCCCGCAGCTCAGCGATGGTGGCGCCCAACATGACCCGGGCGCACGCCTTGGCCAGCGGCACCGCGGTGGCCTTCGAGACGAAGGGCACCGTGCGGCTGGCGCGCGGGTTGGCCTCCAGGACATACAGCACGTCGTCCTTGAGCGCGTACTGCACGTTGAGCAGACCGACCACGCCGATGCCGTGGGCGATGGCCTCGGTGGCCTTGCGCACGGCGGCGATGTCGGTGCGGCCCAACGTGACCGGCGGCAGCGCACAGGCCGAGTCGCCGGAGTGGATGCCGGCTTCCTCGATGTGCTCCATCACGCCGCCGATGTACACCTCGGTGCCGTCGCACAGCGCGTCGACGTCGATCTCGATGGCATCTTCCAGGAACCGGTCGACCAGCACGGGGTGCTCGGGCGAGAGCTCGGTGGCCCGCTCGATGTAGCCCTGCAGGGTCTGCTCGTCGTAGACGATCTCCATGCCGCGGCCACCCAGCACGTACGACGGGCGCACCAGCACCGGGTAGCCGATGTCGGAGGCGATCCGGCGGGCCTGCTCGAAACTCGTTGCGGTGCCGAAGCGCGGAGCCGGCAGGCCGGCGGCGCGCAGCACCTCACCGAACTCGCCGCGGTCCTCGGCCAGGTCGATGGCCTTGGGGCTGGTGCCGACGACGGGCACCCCGGCCTTCTCGAGCCGGTCGGCCAGGCCCAGCGGGGTCTGGCCACCGAGCTGCACGATCACGCCGACCACGCCCGGGCCACCGGCGCCGGAGGCCTGCTCGGCGTGGTACACCTCGAGCACGTCCTCGAAGGTGAGCGGCTCGAAGTACAGCCGGTCCGCGGTGTCGTAGTCGGTCGAGACCGTCTCCGGGTTGCAGTTCACCATGACGGTCTCGAAACCGGCCTGGCTCAACGTGGTTGCCGCGTGCACACAGCTGTAGTCGAACTCGATGCCCTGCCCGATGCGGTTGGGGCCCGAGCCCAGGATCAGCACCTTGGGCTTCTCGGTCTGCGGGGCCACCTCGGTCTCGGCCGCGGGGTCCAGCTCGTAGCTGCTGTAGTGGTACGGCGTCTTGGCGTCGAACTCGGCGGCACAGGTGTCGACGGTCTTGTACACCGGCCGGATACCGAGCCGCTCACGCAGCGCGCGTACACCGGCCTCGCCCGCCAATTCCGGCCGCAGCGCGGCGATCTGGCGGTCGGACAGGCCGCTGTGCTTGGCGCGGCGCAGCAGACGCTCGTTGAGCACCGGCGCGTCGACGAGTTCGCCGCGCAGCGCCACCAGGGTGGCGATCTGGTCGACGAACCACGGATCCACACCCGACGCCTCGGCGACGACCTCGACCGAACCACCAAGGCGCAGCGCCTGTTCGATGTCGTAGAGCCGGCCGTCGGTCGCGGTGCGCAGTCCGGTGAGCAGTTCGTCGAGCGTCTTGTCGGGATCGGTTCCGGTCCAGAACCCGGCGCGCTTGGTCTCCAGCGAGCGCATCACCTTGCCGAGCGCCTCGATGAAGTTGCGGCCCAGCGACATCGCCTCGCCCACCGACTTCATGGTGGTGGTCAGCGTCTGGTCGGCGCCGGGGAACTTCTCGAACGCGAACCGCGGTGCCTTGACGACGACGTAGTCCAGGGTCGGCTCGAAACAGGCCGGGGTTTCCTTGGTGATGTCGTTGACGATCTCGTCCAGCGTGTAGCCGATGGCCAGCTTCGCGGCGATCTTCGCGATCGGGAAACCCGTTGCCTTGGAAGCCAATGCGCTCGAGCGCGACACGCGCGGGTTCATCTCGATGACGATGAGGCGGCCGTCGGCCGGGTTGATGGCGAACTGGATGTTGCAGCCACCGGTGTCGACGCCGACCTCGCGCAGGATCGCGATGCCGAGGTCGCGCATGATCTGGTATTCGCGGTCGGTCAGGGTCATCGCCGGCGCGACGGTCACCGAGTCGCCGGTGTGCACGCCCATCGGGTCGAAGTTCTCGATCGAGCAGACGATCACGACGTTGTCGTGGTGATCGCGCATGAGCTCGAGCTCGTATTCCTTCCAGCCGTAGATCGATTCCTCGATCAGCACGTTGGCCGAAGGCGATGCGGCCAGGCCGTCGCCGGCCATCCGCTCGACGTCCTCGTTGGTGTAGGCCATGCCCGAACCCAGGCCGCCCATGGTGAAGGACGGCCGGACCACGACCGGCAGGCCGAGGTCGGCGACGGTCTCGCGGACCTCGTCCATGGTGAAACAGACCCGGCTGCGGGCGGATTCGCCACCGACCTTGGCGACGATGTCCTTGAACTTCTGCCGGTCCTCGCCGCGCTGGATGGCGTCGAAGTCCGCGCCGATCATCTCGACGCCGTACTTCTCGAGCACCCCGTTCTCATGCAGCGCGACCGCGGTGTTGAGCGCGGTCTGCCCGCCGAGGGTGGCCAGCACCGCGTCGATCTTGTTACCGCGCTCGGCCTGCTGCGCAAAAATCTTCTCGACGAACGCCGGGGTGATGGGCTCGACGTAGGTGTTGTCGGCGTACTCCGGGTCGGTCATGATCGTCGCCGGGTTGGAGTTGATCAGGCTGACCTGCAGGCCCTCAGCGCGCAGCACGCGACAGGCCTGGGTGCCCGAGTAGTCGAACTCGCAGGCCTGGCCGATGACGATCGGGCCGGACCCGATCACCAGGACGTGGTTGAGGTCTGAGCGGCGTGGCATTACTTCTCCCCTGCCATGAGATCGGCGAACTTGTCGAACAGGTACTCGGCGTCGTGCGGACCGGCCGCTGCTTCCGGGTGGTACTGCACCGAGAAGGCGCGGCCGTCGAGCAGCGAAACACCTTCCACCACACCGTCGTTGGCGCAGGTGTGGCTCACCACGGCGCGGCCGAACGGGGTGTCGAACTCTTCCCCGGCTTCACCTTCCAGGGCGAAGCCGTGGTTCTGCGCGGTGATCGCGATGCGTCCGGTGGCCCGCTCCACGACCGGGATGTTGATGCCGCGGTGACCGAAGGTCATCTTGTAGGTCGAGCGGCCGAGCGCGCGGCCCAGAATCTGGTTGCCGAAGCAGATGCCGAACAACGGGATTCCGGCCGAGAGCACCTGCTGGGTGAACTCGACCATGTGGTCGGCGGTGGCCGGGTCACCCGGGCCGTTGGACAGGAACACGCCGTCGACCTTGAGGGCGGCGACCTCGTCGAACGTCACCGACGACGGCAGCACATGGCTGCGGATGCCGCGGGCGGCGAAGTTGCGCGGCGTGTTGGTCTTGATCCCGAGGTCGATGGCGGCGATCGAGAAGCGCTCCGCACCAACGGGTTCGACGACGTAGCGGTCGCCGGTGCTGACCTCGCCGGCCAGGTCGGCGCCCAGCATCGACGGCTGGTTGCGGACCCGGTCAACCAGGGTGTCGATGTCGGCCAGGGCCGGACCGGAGAAGACGCCGGCCTTCATCGAGCCGAAGTTGCGCAGGTGCCGCACGATGGCGCGGGTGTCGACGCCGGCGACGCCGACGATGCCCTGGCGCACCAGTTCGTCGTCGAGAGTGCCGGTGGCGCGCCAGTTGGAGGCGCGCGGCGACGGGTCGCGGACGACATAGCCGGCGACCCAGATCTTGTCGTCGCGGCTCTCGTTGTCCTCGCCGTTCCAGCCGGTGTTGCCGATCTGCGGCGCGGTGGCCACCACGATCTGCCGGTGGTAGCTCGGGTCGGTCAGCGTCTCCTGGTAACCCGACATGCCGGTGGAGAACACCGCCTCACCCAGCGTCTGGCCCACTGCGCCGAACGGTGTTCCGGTGAACACTCGGCCGTCCTCCAGCACCAGTACGGCGGTCTGCTCGCTCGTCACTTGCTGTCCTCCTCAACCCATTTGGCCAGTTCGCGACGGTCGTCGCTGCGGAATCCGGTATCGATCTCGGTACCCGACGGCAGCTGCCACCGGATGGCGAGAATCCCGTCGTATGTGAGCACCTTGCCGGCGATGGCCCGCTCGGTGCGGATCGCGGTGATGGATTCGTCGGGAATCCAGATCGGGCTGCCGCCGGTGAGCTGCAGCATGATGCCCTCGGGGTAGCGCGTCAGCACGGCCTTGCTGCGAAACCCGAGCGAGCCCACCGCGATTCGGTCCTGCCAGCTCGGCGCGAAGGTGCTGCCGATGTACATGCCCTTGGTGGCCGGCACGATCGCCGGTCCCACGGTGTCGGGCAGCGCGGGCAGCAGGCCGACGGCGCCGGCCTGCCGCTGCACCCGGTGCACCCAGCCCTTGAGCATCTGCCGGATCGCGAACCCGAGCAGCACCACCAGGACGGCGGCCAGCACCAGGTAGGTGATCAGAGTCCCTGTGTTCACTGCGTCGATTCCCCGGTCGCTGCGCTCCTGCCCGCCGCCGGGCTGACCCCGTCCCGCGCGGTCACCTTGCCGCGCAGCATCGTCAGCGTGACGGTGGCGGGCAGCGTCATCGATTCGTACGGCGTGTTGTCCGAGCGGCTGGCCAGGCCGGTGCCCTGCACCGTCCAGGTCGCGTCGGGGTCCACCACGGTCAGGTTGGCGGGCTCGCCAACCGCCAGCGGGCGGCCCTGGTCGGGCAGGCCGACGATGGCGGCCGGCGCCTCGCTCATCACGCGGGCGACGTCGCGCCAGCTGAGCAGTCCGGGCGCCACCATGGTCTCGACCACCACCGACAGCGCGGTCTGCAGGCCGAGCATGCCGGGGCGGGCGTGGGCGAACTCGCACATCTTCTCGTGCTCGGCGTGCGGCGCGTGATCGGTTGCGACGCAGTCGATCACGCCGTCGGCCAGGGCCTGGCGCAGCGCCTCGGCGTCACTGGCCTCGCGCAGCGGCGGGTTGACGCGGTTGCGGCCGTCGTAGTCCGCGAGGCGGCTGTCGTCGAGCAACAGGTGGTGCGGGGTGACCTCGGCGGTGATCGAAATGCCCTGCGCCTTTGCCCATTTGATCAGCTCGACGGTGCCGGCGGTGGAGGCGTGACAGATGTGCACCCGGGCACCGGCGTCGCGGGCCAGGATCGCGTCTCGGGCGACAATGGATTCCTCGGCCGAGCGCGGCCAGCCGGCCAGTCCCAGCCGGGCGGCGTTCGGCCCTTCGTGCGCGACGGCGCCGACGGTCAGGCGCGGTTCCTCGGCGTGCTGGGCGATCAGGACACCAAGTCCCGCAGCGTATTCCAGCGCCCGGCGCATCACCAGCGGGTCGTCGACGCAGATGCCGTCGTCGGAGAACATCCGGACCTGCCCGGCACCGGCGGCCATCAGGCCCATCTCGGTGAGCTGCTTGCCGTCGAGTCCGACGGTGACGGCGCCGACGGGGTGCACGTCGACCAGGCCGACCTGCTGCCCGCGGTGCCAGACGTGGTCGGTGACCACGACGGTGTCGGCGACGGGGTCGGTGTTGGCCATGGCGAACACCGCGGTGTAACCGCCGAGTGCGGCTGCCGCCGAACCGGTTTCGATGTCCTCGGCGTACTCGCGGCCGGGCTCGCGCAGGTGGGTGTGCAGGTCGACGAAGCCGGGCAGCAGGATCTGGCCGGCGGCGTCGATGACCTCGTCACCCGTCAGGCCGCTACCGATTTCGGCAATCTGACCATCGGCGATCAGCACGTCAATCGGATCACCCTCGCCGTACAGCCGGACCCCGCGAATCACCGTACTCACGCGATCACCTCCCGGCCCGCACCCACGAGAAGCTGGAACAGCACTGCCATACGAACATGCACCCCATTCGAAACCTGTTGCAGTACAGCTGATTGCGACGAGTCGGCGACCGACGAGGCGATCTCCATGCCGCGCAGCATCGGACCGGGGTGCAGCACCACCGTGTCCTCGCTCAACCCGGCCAGGCGCTTCTCGGACAGCCCGTAGCGCACCGAGTACTCGCGCGCCGACGGGAAGAACGCGCCGTTCATCCGCTCGGCCTGTACCCGCAGCATCAGGACCGCGTCGGCGGCCGGCAGTTCGGCGTCCAGGTCGTGCGAGACCGTCACCGGCCAGCCGGCGACCCCGACGGGCAGCAGCGTCGGCGGCGCCACCAGCACCACCTCGGCACCCAGCGTCGAGAGCAGCGAGACGTTGGAGCGCGCCACCCGGCTGTGCAGGATGTCGCCGACGATCACCACGCGCCGGCCCTCGAGGCCACCGAGGCGCTGGCGGATGGTCAGCGCGTCGAGCAGTGCCTGCGTCGGGTGTTCGTGAGTGCCGTCGCCGGCGTTGATCACCGACGGCCCGCCGGAATTTCCCCCGAGTCGCTGCGCTCCTGCCCCCGAGGAACGCTCTTCACGGGTCCAGGCCGCAAGCTGTTGTGCCGCACCGGAAGCCGGGTGCCGGATGATCAGCGCGTCGGCGCCCGCGGCGCGCAGGGTCAGCGCCGTGTCGCGCAGCGACTCGCCCTTGGCGACCGACGAGCCGGAGGCGCTGACGTTGATGACGTCGGCGCTCATCCACTTGCCGGCCACCTCGAACGACACCCGGGTGCGGGTGGAGTTCTCGTAGAACATCGTGATGACGGTGCGGCCGCGCAACGTCGGGAGCTTCTTGACGTCGCGGCCCAGCAGCGCTTCCCGGAACTTGTCGGCGTCATCGAGGATGGCCGTCGCCGCATCGCGACTCAGGTCCGAGGCGGACAGCAGATGCTTCACCTGGTGGGTCCTCCGTAGGGGGCAATGGAGACGTGGTCGTCTCCGCCGTCGGTCTCTGACAGCCGCACCTTGACGTTCTCACTGCGCGACGTCGGGACGTTCTTGCCGACGTAGTCGGCGCGGATGGGCAGCTCGCGGTGGCCGCGGTCGACGAGGACGGCGAGCTGCACCATGCGGGGGCGGCCGATGTCGCGCAGCGCGTCCAGGGCCGAGCGCACGGAGCGGCCGGAGTACAGCACGTCGTCGACGAGGATCACCGTCGCGTCGTCGATGCCGCCCTCGGGGATCGAGGTCGAGGCCAGCGCGCGCGGCGGTTTGAAGTTCAGGTCGTCGCGGTAGAGCGTGATGTCGAGCGCACCGGCCGGCAGCTCGACGCCGGAGAATTCCTTGACCTTCTCGGCGATGCGGGCGGCCAGGGTGACGCCGCGGGTCGGGATGCCGAGCAGCACCACGCGCGGGGCGTCGGGCGCGTCGAGCGCGGTCTTTTCGATGATCTGATGCGCGATGCGCGAGATGGTCCGGCCGACGTCGGCAGCGGACAGCAATTCCCGGTCGGTGGAGTCACCCACGAGACACCGGACCTCCTTCTCCGCCTCTCTGGACGGATCGTTAAAGGACGTCTAACTAGCCGCGTAGCTTAGCAGGCCGCCACGGCGTCACCGTCACGCATGTCGCCGCGCGCATCGTCGAGCTCGGTGCCGCGGGTTTCGGGCAACACCAGCGTGCAGACGATGCTGACCAGCACGAAGACGGCGATCAGCAGCCCAACGGCCCAGCTCCCGAGGGCGGCGACGAGCGGACCGGCGACCAGCGGCGGCAGCGCGCCGCCGACGATCCCGGCGAGATTGAAGGCCATGCCGGCGCCTGTGTAGCGGTAGCGGGTGGCGAACGTCTCAGGCAGGAACGCCCCGATGGGCCCGTAGGCGAGCCCGAAGATGCAGAAGATGCCGGCGATCGCCACCGCGAAGGCCACCGGCGAGCCGGAGTCGATGAGCGGCATGACGAGGAATGCCCACGGCAGTGCCAGCCCGAAGCCGACCAGGATGACGCGGCGCCGCCCGTACCGGTCGCACAGCACCGCCGAGATCGCCGAGAACACCATGAGCGACACCCCGGCCAGGACCCCGACCGACAGGATCAGCGTCCGCGGATGGTGGATGCGGGTGCTGGCGTAACTCATCAGGTAGGTGCCGCCGAGGAAGCTCATGGTGAAGATGCCGACCATGCAGCCGGCACCGAGCAGCACCTGCTTGCTCTGCCGGCGCACCAGCTCTCCGAACGGAGCGCGGGGCACGGTGCCCCGCTTCTGCTCGGCGACGAACACCGGCGTCTCGTCGATGGTCAACCGCACGTACAGCGCCACGGCCAGCAGCACGGCGCTGAACAGGAACGGCAGCCGCCAGCCCCAGTCCAGGAACACCGGGCTCTTCTCCCCGATCGTCACGTTGGCGATCAGCACCACCAGGTTGCTGACGGCCAGACCCGCGCCGGCGCCCAACTGCGTGAACATGCCGTACATGCCGCGTTTTCCGGCCGGGGCGTACTCGGCACTGAGCAGTGCCGAGCCGGCCCACTCCCCGCCGACCGCGAAGCCCTGGAACACCCGCAGCGTCAGCAGGATGATCGGCGCGGCCAGGCCGATCGACGCCGTGCTGGGCACCAGGCCGACACCGACGGTCGACAACCCCATGATGAGCAGCGTCGCGACGAGAGTCTTCTTGCGGCCCAGCCGATCTCCGAAATGCCCGAAGACGGCTGCGCCGATCGGGCGGGCCAGGAATGCGACCGCGAACGTGGCCAGCGACGAGATGGTCGCCATGGCGGGCGGCAGGTTGGGGAAGAACACCTGCGGGAAGATCAGCGCCGCGGCCGTCCCGTAGATGTAGAAGTCGTAGAACTCGATCGCGGTGCCGATGAAACTGGCGAACGCCACCTTGTTCATCGGTGTGCTCGGGGTCGACACGTCTGCAGCCACGTCAGGCAGTATCGCCTACCTTCCCGATGGTTCGGACGGTACCGCGACCATCCCACCCCCACCGGTTAACGTGACGGGGTGAATCTCGACGCGAACACCGAATCGGTCAGCGCGGCGATCGACACCGGCCTGCTGGCCGGCGCGGTCACGCTGGTGTGGCAGGACGGCGCGGTGCGGCAGGTCAACACGCTCGGCCACCGCGACGTGGAAGCCAAGCTGCCGATGGAGCGCGACACCGTCTTCCGCATCGCGTCGATGTCCAAGCCGATCACCGTCGCGGCGGCCATGACGCTGGTCGACGAGGGCCGGCTGGCCCTGACCGATCCCATCGCGAACTGGATTCCCGAACTCGCGAACCCGCGCGTGATGACGAGCCTCGACGGACCCTTGGACCGGTCCGTGCCCGCCCGGCGGCCCATCACCGTCGAGGATCTGATGACCCACCGCGGCGGTCTGGCCTACGGATTCACCGTGCCGCCGCCACTGGGCCGGGCCTACAACAAGCTGCAGTCGCTGCAGGACCCCGACCGCTGGCTGGCCGAGCTGGGACAGCTGCCGCTGGCGCACCAGCCCGGTGACGCGCTGACCTACAGCCAGTCGACCGACGTGCTGGGCTTCCTGCTGTCGCGCATCGAGGGCAAGCCGCTGCCAGATGTGTTGGCGGAGCGCATCTTCAAACCGCTGAACATGGTCGACACCGGATTCGCGGTGACGCACTCGGGCCGGCGCCGCGCGGCGACCATGTACCAGCTGGCCGCCGACGGAGACGCCCTGCGCCTGCAGCCCGGGAAGATGGGCCCGCCGCAGGTGATGCCGCCGACCTTCTGCGCCGGCGGCGGCGGACTCTGGTCGACCGTCGATGACTACCTGACGTTCGCGCGGATGCTGCTGGCCGGCGGCGAGGTCGACGGAGTGCGGGTGCTGTCGGAGGAATCCGTGCGGTCCATGCGGACCGACAGGTTGACCGCCGAACAGAAGTCGCAGAACTTCCTGGGCGCGCCGTTCTGGATCGGCCGCGGCTTCGGACTGAACCTGTCGCTCGTCACCGACGAGGCCAAGGCGACGCCCTTCTTCGGCCCCGGCGGCCCCGGCACGTTCAGTTGGCCGGGCGCCTTCGGCACGTGGTGGCAGGCCGACCCGAACGCGAACCTGATCCTGATCTACCTGATCCAGAATCAGCCGGAGCTCAGCGTGGATGCCGCGGCAGCTGTCGCCGGCAATGCCTCGCAGGCCAAACTCCGTTCGGCGCGACCGAAATTCGTGAAGCGGACGTACCAGGCGCTGGGCTTGTAACTAGCCGGCCCTGGCGGCGGTGAGCCGCTGCATATCGGCCATGCCCTGCTCCTGGGCATCGTGCATCCAGGCCGGCAGTGGTGCCCGCAGCTCGGGCACCACCTCGTTTTCGAGCAACCCCTGCAACTTGGCCTGCTTGCCGCTGCGGCCCGCCTGGTTGTCGAGTTCCTGTGCACCCGAGGGCGATTCGTAGTCGTAGAGCTCGTAGTCGATGCGGCGGGTGCGGTCGGCCTCCATGCCGCCGGGCTGCCAGTACGAGTAGCGGCCGAACTTCGCGTCGGGCGTCCGCACGGCGACGATGTGGCTGGGCGCCGATGTCGGTATCTCGGTGGGCACCGCGCCGCCACCGAACATCTTCTGCACCGCAGGCGATTTCATCAGCGTCGCCATCTCTTCGACCGACATGTCGTCGGTGGCATGAGCCACCCACCGGCGGCCCGCCGCACCCGGATCGGCCGCGATCGTGGCGATGTCGCCCCGCGCCTGCAGGTACGCGAATCGGCTGTCCGAGCGCCAGCCGTTGCCACCGGCCGCAATGGTGAGCAGCAGCGGCGCGATGTCGACGCTGGAGGTCAGCTGTCCACGGCGCTCGCCCGGTTTGGGAGTGAGGTGACCGGCCGGGTCGTGGATGTAGAGCGGCACCCGGATCGACTCCTCGTAGATCGCCGCGCCCTTGCCGCGCAGGCCGTGCGAGCCGGCGTACTCGCCGTGGTCGGAGGTGAACACAACGACGGTGTCGCGCTCCACATCGGGGCGCGAGGCGAGCGTGTCCAGCACCCGGCCGATCTGGACGTCCACCTGCTGGTGCAGCCACAGGTAGTTGTCGAGGCACCGGGCCCACTGCGCGGCCATCTCGGGACCCGAATACGGCACCGGACCGGTCATCAGCGGCGACATGAAGTTCATGTAGTCGATCTGCAGCTGCGGTTTGCCGCGCCGGCGCAGGTCGTCGGCGTTCTCGAAGTTGACGGGTGTCCCGGAGAACACGTGCGGAACATCGTCCGGCAGTGGGTTTCTCGGCCACCAGCAGATGTCGTGCGGGTTCACCAGGGACACCGTGGTGCACCACGGGCCGCTGCCCGCGTGGTCGGCGAACCAGCCGTCGAACTGGTCGACGATGGTGTGGTCGACCTTGAGCCCCTGGTTCGGGCCACCGTTGGGCGACGGGTATGTGCCGCCGGAGAAGCCGTGCGCGTCGAGGCCGTCGGGTGTGGTGTCGGAGATGTGGCCCAGGTGCCATTTCCCCCACCACCAGGTCCGGTAGCCCTGGTCACGCAGCATGGTGCCCCAGGTCGGGAAGCGCGGCGCCAGGGTGGATTCGGTGGGGCCTTCCCCGGTGTACAGGCAGCCCGTCTGGTGCGAGTAGAGCCCGGTGGTCAGGACACCGCGCGACGGCGTGCACATGTTGGACGCCGAGTAGTGGGACTCGAAGGACACGCTGCGCTGCCGCAGCCGGTCCAGGTTGGGCAGTAGTTCGCCGAGTCGCTTGGTGTCGGGAAACCATTGGGGCGCCCGCATCTGGTCGACGATGATCACCAGGATGTTGGGTCTGCCCGCCACATGCTCGCGGCCGCCCCGCGACAGTAGCTGGTAACCACCGACCCCCGCCGCGGCCACCCCCGCCACCGCCGCCGTGCCTTTGAGAACTGTGCGCCGGTCGATATCCGCCATGGGGCCAGCCTAGGAGCCAATGCTGTCAGTGCGCATAGGCTTTCGCACATGGCACAACCGACCGTGTTGATCAGCGGCGCCGGGGTCGCCGGACCCGCCCTGACGCACTGGCTGGCACGTGACGGCTACCGGGTGGTGATCGTCGAGGCGGCGCCGAACATCCGCCCGGGCGGGCAGACGGTCGACCTGCGCGGCGCGGGCCGCGAGGTGGTCACCCGAATGGGCTTGTTGCCGGCGATGACCGAGCGCTGCTTGTTTCAGCGCGGCATCGCCTGGGTGCGCGCCGACGGCACCCGGCGTGCGGAGATGCCGGTCGAGGCGTTCGGCGGCAACGGGATCGTCTCCGCACTCGAGATTCTGCGCGGCGACCTGGCCGATGTGCTCTACCAGGCGACCAGCGACGTGGCCGAATACCGCTTCGGCACGCGGGTTTCCGTGCTCGAGGAAGACGAGTCCGGGGTACGGGCCACGCTGACCGACGGCTCCGTGGTGGAGGCCGACCTCGTCGTCGGCGCTGACGGCCCGCATTCCGCGGTCCGGCAGTTGGCATTCGGGCCGGAAGAGCGGTTCATCCGCCGACTCGGCGGCTACAACGCCTGGTTCACCGCACCGGACATGATCGGCCTGGACGGCTGGTACCTGATGTTCCAGGCCACCGGCGGGCTCAACGCCTCGCTGCGGCCGTCGCACGATGAGTCGAGCGCCAAGGCCGGTCTGGCCTTCCGGTCCGAGCCGATCGAGTATGACCGTCGCGACCTGGACGCGCAGCGGGCACTGCTGGCCGAGCGGTTCCGCGACGCCGGCTGGTACTGCGACGAATTACTGCGTGCCGCAGCACAATCCGACGATTTCTATTTCGACGATTTCGTGCAGGTACACATGGACACCTGGTCAGCCGGCCGGGTCACGCTGTGTGGCGACGCCGGCTACTGTGCGTCGCCGCTGTCCGGCATGGGCACCAGCCTGGCGCTGGTCGGAGCGTACGTGTTGGCCGGTGAACTCGGGCCGGCGGCGGCCTTCGACGCCGCCGGGATCGCGGCGGCGTTGCGGCGCTACGAGGCGGTCATGCGGCCGTACGTCGACCGGTGTCAGGACCTGCCCGGCGGCCTCGACGGATATGCGCCGATGACCGAACGTCAGATCGCCGGTGCGGCATCCGCCATGAAGTGGGTGCAGCGCTGGCCGCTGCGGCTGTACGCCGGTCGCAAATGGTTCTCCACCGCCGAGTCGATCGACCTGCCGGACTATCGGTCGTGAGTCGGGGCGTGCCCGGTCCATTTGATGTAGGCCCGGCGGAACTCCCGCGGGTCGGTGAACCCGACCTCGGCGGCGATGGCGTGAATGGGCATCGCGGTCTCGCGCACCAGATATCGCGCGCGTTCACTGCGCACCTTGTCACGCAGCGCGATGAACTGCTGACCGTCGGCACTGAGGCGGCGCCGCAGGGTGCGTTCGGTGACGTTGAGCCGCTTGGCGACCTGGGCCATGGTCAGTGGGTCCCGCACGCTCTCGCGCAGCATCGTCTCGACCGTCTGCACCACGTCGGTCGGCTGCTCGCCCTGGGTCACCATGTCGCGGCAGGCGGCGACGGCGACCGCGTGCGTCGTCGGATCGGCTCGCGGTAGCCGCTGCGACCACAGCGGGTCGGGGAACGCCAGCCGGTTGGCGTCGGCGTTGAACAGGACCGGGCAGCCGAAGAATTCCCGGTACCGCTGCGCATACACCGGCGGCGGGTAACTGACCTGGACGTACTCCGGCGTCTGCTGCGGCAGCTCGAGCACGGTCCGGACGGTGACCAGCACGCTGCAGAACAGCTCCTCACACAGGAACGGCAGCAGCTCCGGTTCCGGGGAGCGTTCGTAGGCGCGCAATGCGAAGGTGTCACCGATGAGCTCGGCGCCGACGTCCATCAGACTGCCGGCGCTCTGGTGCAGTTCCAGGCCCACTTGCATTGCCGCGCCGAGGTTTTCGGCGGAACGGATGGCCAGTCCGAGCACGCCGAACGACACGAACATGTCGCGGGCCCCGACGTCGATGCCGAGGCCCCGGTCCGGCATGGCGCGCACCGCATGCCGCAGCACGAGGGCCGCCTGCCGGAACGACACCCGCGTCTCGGGCGAATTGAGCGTCGCTGCCGTCAGGCCCGCCGCGGCCAGCCACCGTTCCGTGGGCAGACCCGCGCGGTCGGCGACGTCGATGACGTTGACGAGCACCGACGTCGGGATCAACGCCGCGCTTTGCCTGTCCACCCCACCTCCAACACGTGTCCGGTTTTCCCCCCATTGTGGTCACCGATGCCCTCGTGCGCACCCATCGACATGCGGTTAGCTCCCGATCCATGGTGTGGTCAATGCCGGTCGATCTGTCGAAGCCGCCTTCCGTCGAGGGGTCGTGGGCACGTCCGGAGATCTACTGGCCGGCATTGACCGCCGCCACCGCGCACCTGGAGACGCCACTCGCCGCCGTCGATCTCGCTGCGCTGCACCACAACGCGCACGATCTGCGCCGCCGCGCGGCAGGGACTCCGATCCGGGTGGCGTCCAAATCGGTGCGGTCGCGGACCATCCTGGACGCCGTCACGGCCCTCGACGGCTACGCGGGGGTACTGGCGTTCACGTTGCCCGAAGCCCTCTGGCTGGCCGCAGGCGACGCCGAGCACCCAGCGCACGACGACGTCGTCGTCGGCTACCCGACCGCCGACCGCGCCGCGATCGCCCGGTTGGCGTCGTCGCCCGAGCTGGCGACGCGCGTGACGCTCATGGTCGACTCCCTCGCCCAGCTCGACCTGGTGGACAGCGTCGCCGCGCCGTCGACGCGCCCAGTACTGCGCGTCTGCCTGGACCTCGACGCCTCATGGCAGGCGCCGGTACTCGGCCACCTCGGGGTGCGCCGCTCCCCCGTCCACACCGCGGCGCAGGCCCGCACCCTGGCCGCCGCCATCGCCGGCCGTCCGGGCTTCACTCTGGTAGGTCTGATGTCCTACGAGGCCCAGATCGCGGGTGTGGGTGACGATGTCCGCGGCCAGGCCGCGCGGTCACAGCTGGTCCGGTGGATGCAGCGGCGCTCCAAGGACGAACTGCTCGAGCGCCGCGGTCTCGCGGTGGCCGCAGTCCGGCAGGTGGCCGAGCTCGAATTCGTCAACGGCGGCGGCACCGGGTCCATGGAATTCACCGCGTCGGATCCGGCGGTCACCGAGATCGCGGCGGGCAGTGGACTTTTCGGCCCGCACCTGTTCGACACCTACCAGGGCTTCACCCCGGCCCCGGCCGCGGCGTTCGCGCTGTCGGTCGTGCGCAAACCCACGCCGCAGATCGCGACGGTGCTGGGCGGCGGCTGGATCGCCTCCGGGCCACCGGCCCGGGACCGGGTGCCGCTGCCGGTCTGGCCGCCGGGGCTGAGTCTGCTGTCCGCCGAGATGGCCGGCGAAGTGCAGACACCCGTGACCGGAAAAGCCGCTGCCGCACTGAAAGTCGGTGACCGCGTGTGGTTCCGGCACTGCAAGGCCGGTGAGCTCAGCGAGCACGTCGATGCGTTCGCCATGGTCGATGCCGGCAGGACCGTCGGCACAGCACTCACCTACCGAGGCGAAGGGAAGACGTTCCTGTGACGTGGACCAACTGGGGACGCTGCGAGACCGCCAACCCGACGGAAGTACTGCGGCCCAACACGATTGAGGCAGTGTGTGACGCCGTCGTCCGGGCGACGGCGACCGGGCGGCTGATCAAGGTCGTCGGGTCCGGACACAGCTTCACCGGCATCGCCGTCGCACCCGACATCCAGCTGGACCTGGGCGCCCTGGCCGGCGTGATCAGCGTCGACCGGGAGCGCAAGCAGGTCACCGTCGGCGGCGGAACTCCGCTGTGGCAGCTGACGCAACTACTTGCGCGCCACGGACTCGCGCTCGAGAACATGGGCGACATCGACCGCCAGACCATCTCGGGCGCGATCTCCACCGGCACCCACGGCACCGGCCTGGCCTTCGGCGGCCTGGCGACCCAGGTGGTCGGTCTGACCCTCGTCTCGGGCACCGGCGAGCTCGTCCGGATCGACGAGGAGCAGAGCAGCGAGTTGCTGCCGGCGGCGCGCGTCGGGCTGGGCGCGCTGGGCATCATCGTCGAGGTGACGCTGCAGTGCGTGTCCGGTTTCGCGATCCATGCCATCGAACGCGTAGAACCGGTCGACGATGTGGTCGCAACATTCGATGAACGCTGTACGCACACAGACCATTTCGAGTTCTTCTGGTTCCCGCACACCGATACCGCGTTCACGAAGGCCAATATCCGGCTGCCCGCCTACACCCCGCTGGAGTCCACCAACCGGGTGTCGCAGTGGGTCGAGGAGGAACTGATCGAGAACGGTGTGCTGGGGGCGATCTGCGCCGTCGGCAGCGCGCTGCCGTCCACCGTCCCCACGCTGAACCGCACCGTCACCCGGTTCCTGTCCGACCGGGAGCACACGCAACGCTCCGATCGCGTCTTCACCTCGCCGCGGCGGGTGCGGTTCCGCGAGATGGAGTACGCCGTGCCCTACGAGTCGATGGGCGCGGCATTCGACGAGGTGCGCAGCCTGATCGCCGAACGCGATTGGCGCATCGGCTTTCCCATCGAGGTCCGCGCCGCCGCCGAGGACGAGAACTGGCTGTCCACCGCGTACGGCCGCCGCAGCGCGTACATCGCGGTACACCGCTATGTACGCGACGATCCGACGGAGTACTTCCGCGCGGTCGAGCAGATCATGCGCCGCTACGACGGGCGTCCGCACTGGGGCAAGATGCATGGCCGCACCGCGGCGGACCTGCGCGACACCTACCCGCGGTTCGACGACTTCCTCGCGGTCCGCGAAAAGCTCGACCCCAGAAGAACGTTCGCCAACGACTACCTACACCAAGTACTCGGAGAATGAGGGCACGCATGACCACGATTCACGCCTTCGGCGATGACGCGCTCGGTGACCACGACGCCGTCGGCCTGGCCCGGTTGGTACGCGACCGGCAGGTCAGCCCGGACGAACTGGCCGCCGCCGCCACCGCCCGTGCACAACTCGTCGACCCCGAACTCCGGGCGGTGGCGTGCGACCTGCCGCCCCGGCACGGCATCGATCCGGATGCCGAATTCTTCGGCGTACCAACCTTCATCAAGGACAACACCGACGTCGCCGGCCTGCCGACCACGCACGGCTCGGAGGCGTTCGCGGCCCGGCCCGCGAAGCGGGACGGCGCGTACGCGACACAGTTGCTCAGCACGGGCCTGACGCTGCTGGGCAAGACCCGGATGCCTGAATTCGGTTTCAACGCCACCACGGAGTACATGACCGAGCCGCCGGTCCGGAACCCCTGGAACACCGAATACTCCGTCGGCGCCTCGTCGGGCGGTTCGGCGGCCGTGGTCGCCGCGGGCGTCGTGCCCATCGCGCACGCCAACGACGGCGGCGGCTCCATCCGCATCCCCGCCGCCTGCGCGGGCCTGGTCGGGCTCAAGCCGAGCCGCGGCCGGCACCGCGACGGTGAGCAGGCCGGTCATCTGCCGATCAACATGATCTCCGAAGGCGTCCTGACCCGCAGCGTCCGCGACACCGCCGCGTTCGTCGCCGCGTGCGAGAACCACTGGCGCAACCCGAAACTCGCACCCATCGGCCGGGTGAGCGGCCCGGCACAACGGACCCTCCGCGTCGGCGTGCTGTTCGACAGCGTCACCGGCGAGCCGGTCGACGACGCCACCCGCGCGGCCGTCGAAAACACCGCGGCGGTGCTGGAGGCGGCGGGTCACGTCGTCGAGCCGATCGCGCTGCCGGTCACCGCCCAGTTCGCCGACGACTTCGTCCAATACTGGGCGCTGCTGGCCGATCTCGCGGTCGGCACCGGCCGGTTGATCCTCGACCGGTCGTTCGATGCCGCCAAGGCCGACGGCCTCAGCCTGGGGCTGCGTGCGCACCATCGCCGGAACCTGCACCGCACCCCAGGTGCGTTGTTGCGCCTGCGCCGTGTCGCCGACCAGTACGCGCAGATGTTCGCCCGGCACGAAGTCGTGCTGTCGCCGGTGCTTTCGCACACGACGCCCAGGCTCGGCTACATCGCACCGACGGTCGACTTCCCCGAACTCATCGACCGCCTGCGCCGGTACGTCGCCTACACGCCGCTCAACAACATCGCGGGCACCCCGGCGATCTCGCTGCCGCTGCACCAATCCCCCGACGGCCTACCGGTCGGCGTTCAGCTGTCCGGCGCCTACGGTGACGAGCGCACGCTGCTCGAACTGGCGTTCCTCCTGGAGGCCGAGCTTCCGTTCGCCCGGATTCAGGAAGTAGCGAGCGCGCGCCGCCCTGCATCACCGAGCGCGTGCCGCGCATAGGCCCGCACGTCGGCGTCGCCGTCTTCCAGCGCGATACCGAGCGCGGTCCGCGCGGCCTCCTCTGATTCGGCCCACCGGGTCAGGCTCAGCACCGCGGCCTTGCGCACATCCAGGTGCGGGTCGTGCAGCGCCTGCGACAGTGGTTCGACGGCAATCTCCGGCGCCGCGCCCGACAGGGCCCGCACCGCACCCTGACGAATCTGCCACGCTGATTCCCGAAGGGCGCGTTGCACTTCCGGCACGTCCTGCTCGGCGCAGCCGACGGCAGCCAGCGCGGCGAGCGCCGCCGCCCGCACCAGCGGGTCACGGTCGGCCACCAGCTGACGTACGGTGTCGGCGCCCGACCGGAGCGTGGCCAGGCCGTTGCCGGCGGCGATCCGCACCTCGCGGTTGTCGTCGGCCGCCGCCGCGGCCACGCCGCCTACGTCATCGACGGAAACCAGGGCGCGCACGGCCTCGATCCGCACGCGGTGATCGGAATCCGTCACGGCGGCACGGTAATCGGGGGCCGCACCGACCCGGCGCGAGCTCAGGACGTACAGCGTCACGGCCCGCACCACCGGGTCGGCGGAGGTCAGGTACGGCGCAACCGCCGCCGGATCGGGCAACACCTCGACGAGTTCCCGCAAGGCGTCGGCGCTTTCGGCACGCACCGCGCCGTCGGCGTCACCGAGTGCGGCGACCAGGTCCGGCTGGTAGCCGTCCGGCAGGTTCTCCACCAGCACGGCGACAGCAGCGCGCCGGACTCCGGCGTCGGCGTCCTGCAGGTACTCGGTCAGGTCGGAGAGCACGGGCTCTTCGAGAGCCACCACGGCAGCGATACGCGGGGACGGCGGCGTCGCCGGTTCGGCCGGGCGCAGCCGCGAGCCGGCGGTTGCCGGCGCCTTGCCGCCGACCAGGTCCGGCTGGTGCACATGCTGCACGGCGTGGTCCGACGGCAGGTGATCCAGGTCGGGCACCGGCACGAAATACGGTGCCACCGGCCGCTTCAGGAACTCCATCTCACCGTCGTCACCCTTGCGCAGGTTCAGGTGATAACGCCACTGTTCGTCGTCGCGCTCGGGCATGTCGGCACGATCGTGGTACAGGCCCCAGCGTGATTCGGTTCGGGTGAGCGAGGACCGGGCCGCCATCTCGGCGCAGTCCCGGATGAACGACACCTCGACCGTGCGCATCAGCTCGTGCGGGGTGCGGGCACCCATCTGCTCGATCTCCTCCGCCATCCGCTCGAACGTGCGGACCGCAATCGACAGCTTGGTGGCCGTCTTGGGCGGGGCCACATAGTCATTCACGAAGCGGCGCAGCTTGTATTCGACCTGCGGCTGCGGCGGCCCGTCCGGATGCCGCAGCGGGCGGTAGATCAACTCGTGCGCCTCGGCCAGCTGGTCCTGCGGAAGGTCCACGGGCGCTTCGACATCGGCGAGGGTGGACGCGGCGTGTTCGCCGGCCAGGTCGCCGTAGACGAAGGCTCCGATCATGTAGTTGTGCGGGACGCACGCCATGTCACCGGCGGCGTACAGCCCGGGCACGGTGGTGCGGGCGTGCTCGTCGACCCAGACGCCGGACGCCGAATGCCCACTGCACAAACCGATCTCGGAGATGTGCATCTCGATGTCGTGGGTGCGGTAGTCGTGGCCGCGGTTGGCGTGGAAGGTACCGCGCGTCGGCCGCTCGGTGGTGTGCAGGATGTTCTCCATCACGGTGATGGTCTCGTCCGGCAGGTGGGTGACCTTCAGGTAGATCGGGCCGCGGGCCGATTCGATCTCGCTCTTGACCTCGGCCATCATCTGGCCCGACCAATAGTCGGAGTCGACGAACCGCTCCCCCAGCGCGTTCACCTGGTATCCGCCAAAAGGATTGGCGACGTAGGCGCAGGCCGGGCCGTTGTAGTCCTTGATCAACGGGTTCACTTGGAAACACTCGATGCCCGAGAGCTCGGCACCCGCGTGGTACGCCATCGAATAGCCGTCGCCGGCGTTGCACGGGTTCTCGTAGGTGCCGTAGAGGTACCCCGAGGCCGGCAGGCCGAGGCGGCCACTGGCCCCGGTCGCCAGGATGACGGCCTTGGCGCCCACCGTGACGAATTCGCCGGTGCGCGTGTTGAAAGCGGCCGCACCCACGGCGCGCCCGTTCTCGGTCAGGACGCGTACCGGCATCAGCCGGTTCTCGATGCGCAGCTTCTCGCGGATGGACTTCTGCCGCATCACGCGGTACAGCGCCTTCTTGACGTCCTTGCCCTCGGGCATCGGCAGCACGTACGATCCGGAGCGGTGCACGCGACGCACCGCGTATTCACCATGCTCGTCCTTCTCGAACTTCACGCCGTAGCGCTCGAGGCGCTGCACCATGGCGAAGCCGCGGGTCGCGGTCTGATAGATGGTGCGCTGGTTGACAATTCCGTCGTTGGCCCGGGTGATCTCGGCGACGTAGTCCTCCGGGGTGGCCTTGCCCGGGACGACGGCGTTGTTGACGCCGTCCATGCCCATTGCCAGCGCGCCGGAGTGGCGGACGTGCGCCTTCTCCAACAGCAGGACCTGCGCGCCGTTCTCGGCGGCGGTCAGGGCCGCCATCGTGCCGGCGGTGCCGCCACCGATCACCAGGACGTCACAGTCGAGGCGGACGGGATTGGCGAGGTCTGGAATCTCCAGCGTGCTCATTGGTGTAGTGCTCCAAGGATTTCGGCCCGCAGTTCGGTGCGGGAGATTTCGGCGTCGCGGGGACTGGGGACGTCCAGCAGCGCGCGCAGCGGCTGGCCGGCGCGCCCGAGGACCGCCACCCGGTCGCCCAGGGCGAGGGCTTCGTCGACGTCGTGCGTGACGAACACGATGGTGGTCGGATGGGCCTGCCAGGTGTCGATCAGCAACCCCTGCATGGCATGTCGGGTCTTGGCGTCCAGGGCGCCGAAAGGCTCGTCCATCAGGACGGCCCGCGGCGCACCGGCCAATCCGCGCGCCAGCTGGACCCGTTGGCGCATACCACCGGACAGGCTCTTCGGCAGGAAGTCGGCGAACCCGGTGAGCCCGACCTCGTCGATCCAGCGCTCGGCACGTTCGCGGCGCCCGGCGCGCGGCACGCCGCGCAGCTGCAGCGCCAGCTCGATGTTGGATCGCACGGTGCGCCACGGCAACAACGCGCTGTCCTGGAACACCATGCCGCGGTCCCGCGACGTGGTGGTCACCAGCTCGCCGTCCGCGAGCACCCGCCCGGCGTCGGGCTTCAACAGTCCGGCCAGCGCCCGCAGCACCGTCGACTTGCCGCAGCCCGACGGGCCGGTCAACACCAGGATCTCCCCCGGCTGGACGGTCAGGCTCAGCCCGTCCACCACCGGCTCTCCGGTGTAGGACAGCCGGATTCGGTCGAGTTCCAGACGCAGGCCGGAGGTGAGTACAGCGGTCATCGTGCGTTCTCCTCACCACGCGGCAGCCAGCGCGTCAGGCGCCGGCCGATCAGTTCCACCGCGGCCGACGTGCCGAAGCCCAGCGCGCCGATGGTGATGATGCCGACGAAGACGGCCGGGTAGTCCAGCACCGTGTAGGCCTGCCAGGTGCGGTAGCCGACGCCGAGCCGCCCGGAGATCATCTCCGCGGACACCACACAGATCCACGCCACACCCATGCCGACCGACAGGCCGCCGAACAGTCCTGGCAGGACACCCGGAAACACGACCTGCCGCAACACATCCCAGCGACTGCCGCCGAGCGTCCGCACCGAGTCCTCCCACAGCGTCGGCAGGGCCCGCACGGCGTGCCGGGTGCTGACCATGATCGGGAAGAACGCCGCCAGGAACGTGATGAACACGATGCCGGCTTCGTCGGTCGGGAACAGCAGGATGGCGACCGGCACCAGTGCGATGGCCGGGATCGGGCGCGCCAGCTCGGTCAGCGGCCCCACGATGTCGGCGAACAGCCGCGACCGGCCCAGCGCGATACCGACGGCGGCACCGATCACCGCCGCCAGGCCGAAGCCGCTGACGATCCGGATCACCGACTGCGTCAGGTCCAGCCAGTACTGCGTGGCGCCGAGGCGCTCGACGAACTTCGCGGCGATCTGCGTCACCGTCGGCAGGTTGTCGAACCGCAGCCAGAACCGGACGTGGTTGGCAGTGAGCAACTGCCAGATACCCACGGCCGCAATGACCGACAGCGTCTTGACGAGGTAACTGCGCCACTTCGCGGATCCGCGCTGCCGCGGCAGGTCAGCCTCGACCGGCAACGCCGGCGCCGCCGACACCGCGGCGATCGCTGTCATGCCACACCCACCAGAGCCTGCTGGTAGGTCACCACCGACGCACCGGGATGGGCGGCCTGGTAGCGGCGGGCGCCGGCGTCGGTGTCGAAGGGCACGAAGTCGGTACCTTGCTGCACCCACACGGATTTGTCTGCCAGCCAACGGGTTCCGAGCTCGGCATCGGGCACGTAGGCGGCCCGGACCTTGGTGCCCTTGGCCTCCGCGGCGCGGATCGCCTTCAGCAGGCACGTCGGGTTGGCCGCCGGCTGCGTGGTGTCGGAACCGTCCAGCCACAGCTCACCGGCCAGCGCGGGGTTGTCGACGGGGACGTTGCACACCGGGTCGGTACCGTGCACCAGCGACGGATTCGCGGTGCGGGCGACCTCGGCGTTGTAGTCGCGGCCGCGCTCCGACAGCGCCTTGCGCAGCGGACCGTCCTCGACGAACTTGGCGACGTCCAGGTCCGCGAAGTCACCGATCGACTTCAGGTACGGCACATCACCTTTCAGCGCGTCCACGAGCGACGGCTTCAGCGTGGCGTCGAACCGGGTGCCGCCGGGGCCGTTGTACAGGTACACGACCTCCTGCGGCAGTCCGCTGCCCTGCGCGACGATCTTCGCCGCCTCCAGTGGCTTGGTGTTGAGGAAATCGGTGGCGTCGAGCTGTGCCTGCAGGAACGCGTCGAGCACCTCGGGATGTGCTGCGGCGTACGCCCGTCGCACGACGACGCCGTGCCAGGTCGGGTAGTTCAGCTCGGCTCCGTCGTACAGCAGCCGGGCCTTGTTCTGGAAGACGAGGAGCCCCGGCCACGCGACGAACTGCGAAAGCGCCTTCACCTGACCGGATTCCAGCGCCGACGCGCCGATCTGCGGCTGCTGATTGAGCACCTCGACGCCGGTCTTCGGATCGATGCCGTTCTTCGACAGCGCCCGGACCAGGGTGCCGTGACCGGCCGAACCGACACTGGCGGAGACCTTCTGCCCGGCCAGCTCCTTGAGCGACTGGATCGGTGAATCCGGCGACACCACAACCATGTTCAGAGCTCCGGTCGGGCTCGACCCGGTGGCCGCCACCAGTTCGGTCTTGGCGCGTTCGTTGCTCTGGGTCTTCGATCCGTTGATCAGCAGCGGATAGTCACCCATCGAGCCGATGTCGATCTTCTCGGCGACCATCTGTGCGGTGATCGGCGCACCGGTGTCGTAGTCCTGCCATTCGACGTGGTACTTCTTGCCGGTCTTGGCGCCGATCTCGTCGAGGCGATGTTCCAGGTATCCCTGGGCGCGCAACAACGTTCCCGCGGTGACGGTGTTGATGGTCTTGGACTGGTAGCCGATCACGACGTTGACGGCGTTGTCGTCCTTTCCGGCCGAATCGACCGAGCAGCCGGTGGCGGCGAGGACGACGGTGGCGGCCAGGGCGGTTAAGCGTTTCATGGGGGGTCCTTAGCGGATGAGGTAGGGCATGTTGACGGAGACGGCGCCGGTTGGGCAGCGCGCAGCACACGGACCGCAGTACCAGCACTCATCGACGTGCATGTACGCCTTGCCGTTGTCGGGGTTGATGGCCAGCGAGTCGAGCGGACAGACGTCGACGCACAGGGTGCAGCCCTCGATACACAGCGACTCGTCGATCGTGACCGGGACATCGACTCGTTGGTTGTTGACCAGCGTCATGATTCACTCCGTAACAGGTTGCCGCGCATGGTGATTCGGTCACCACGCAGTCGGATGTATTCGAGGTCGACGGGACGCCCGTCGTCGAGAGTCGTGAGCCGTTCGAGCATCAGGATCGCGCCGCCCGCCGGGATGTCCAGCGTGGCCGCGGTGTGCGGGTCAGCCGAAACCGCCTCCAGCGCAATGTCCGCCGAGCCCAGCCGCTGTTCGGTGACCTGCTCGATCAACGCGAACACGTCGTTGGTCTCCAGCGAGTGCTCGAGGACCGCGGCGCCGATGTCGGGCACCAGGTACGTCAGATCCAGACTCAGCGGCAGGTCACCCAGGTAGCGCAGCCGTTCGATGAACACGACGGGCTCACCGGGAGTCAGCTGCAGCCGGCGGGCGACGGCCGCCGGGGCGGGCAGGTGCGTGGCAGCGCGGACCTCGTTACGGACCTCGCCGAAGTCCTTGAACGTCTCCTTCAGCCCGACCAGCGCGTGCAGTCCGTGATCGTATTTGCGCTGCGCCACGTGGGTGCCGACGCGTGGTCCCCGGTCGATCAGCCCCTCGGCCTTGAGGATCGCCAGCGCCTCGCGCACGGTGTTGCGCGATACCGAGAACTCGGCGACCAGCTCGGCCTCACCGGGCAGTCCCGCCGCGTAGACCCCGTCGCGCACCTGATGGCGCAGCACATCGGCCACCTGGCGGGCGCGGTCGGCGCGCCGCCGCAGCGGCGTCGGGGAGGACTCGGGCATGCGGTTGACCGTAGGGACCTGCGCGGTTCCGGTCTGCCCCCGCAAATCAGGTGGTTCGAAGGTACCCGCATTGCGCCGCCCCGATATGCCGGTGACCTGCGCAAACCACGGTTTCAGCGGCTATTGCGCCACCTCGAAAACGCCCGATAGTTCGAATCTCGATGAATCCAAAAGGGGCGGGCCCGACTCTGCGCGGCGCTACGCCGAGCGTGGCGGATACCGGTGGCGGTCGGAGAATTACGTAGCTTCAATCACGAAGCACAGGCAGCCACTCTGATTGAAGACAGGTACTTTTTCGGGCCTCAGACTCAAGCGGTCCCTGAGTTCAATCACCAGGGGTAGATCACGGTTGCGATTGAACTCATGCACTTCGTCGTCTGCATTGCTCCCGCGTGAATTCGAGAGAAACCGCGACTAGCTCCCCGCCGCGCTCACCGTCACCGGAATCCCGTTGAGCGCGCCGTTGCCGGACGGCTCGTCGAGGAAGTCCGGCAGCGACAGGATGTTGGTGTTCACCCCGGGCGCCGCGTTGGCGATCCCCAGCCGGGTGCCGGGCTGTCCGTGCCCCCAGCCGTGCGGCATGGACACCACACCCGGCTTGATCGCGTCGGTCACCTCGACGGGGACGACGATCTTCCCTGCGCCCGAGGCGACTTCGGCGTTGTCGCCGTCCACGATGCCGCGCGCGGCGGCGTCGCGGCTGTGCATCAGCAGCGTGCAGCGGTCGCGGCCCTTCATCAGCGCGCCGACGTTGTGCAGCCAGGAGTTGTTGGACCGCAGATGCCGCCGGCTGACCAGCACGAGTTCGTCGGCCGGACGCTCCAGCCGTGCGGCGAGCCGGGGCAGGTCGTCGAGCAGGTACTGCGGCGCCACGCGGATCTTCTTGTCGGCGGTGCCCAGCACCTCGGGTACGCGCGGCACCATGGGCCCGTAGTTGATGCCGTCCGGATGGGCCTTGAGTTTCTCGAGCGTCAGCCCGTCGGGATTCTCGCCGTATCGGTCGCCGAACGCGGCGGTCCGCAGCATCAGATCGAGCATGCGCTCGGGGCCACCGTGGTCGTACTTCTTGCGGATCTCGGCGCCGTCGAGACCCTGCGTGAAGCACAGGTAGTCGAACCAGCCGTCGTCGAGCGCGGCGACGTCGACGTCCTCGGCCGGGGTGCCGGTGCACAGTCCGGTGAGCCGGATCAGGATCTCCCACTCCTCCGGCGCGTCGGGGTCCTCGCGGTGGAACACCGGTGGCGAGTACCGGGCGAAGCTGTTGATCGCCGCGCCGAGCAGCAGGTCCGCGGAGTGCGCCTGTTCGAGGGCCGAGGGGCCGGGCAGGATGACGTCGGCGTGCCGGGTCGTCTCGTTGAGCCACAGGTCCACCGAGATCATCGCGTCCAGCTGCGGCAGCGCCTCGTCGAGTTTGTCGCCGCCCGGCGTCGACAGCACGGGGTTCCCCGCGACGGTGATGAGGGCCTTGAGCTGACCCTCGCCCGGGGTGGTGATCTCTTCGAGCATGCAGGAGACCGGGACCTGGCCCAGCACTTCCTTGGCGCCGCGGACCCGGGTCTGGTAGCGGCCGAAGTTGGGCGCTCCGTCCTCCAGCCCCGGAATGGTCTGGCTGGTGACGGTCCAGGCGGTCGGGGTGGCGAACATCGCGCCGCCGGGAACGTCGAAGTGGCCGGTGACGATGTTGACGACGTCGATCAGCCAGCTCGCGAGGCTGCCGAATTCCTGGTTGCAGGTGCCGATGCGGCCGTACACGACGGCGCGGGGCGTGCCGGCCAGTTCGCGGGCCAGTTCCCTGATGCGCTCCGCATCGATTCCTGTTGCGGCGCTGACCCTTTCGGGCGACCAGTCGGCGACGGCCCGGCACAGCTCGGCTATCCCGTCGAGGTGCTGCTCCAGCTGGCCGAGGTTCACCAGACCTTCGTCGAACACCGCGTGGATGACGCCCAGCAGCAGCGCCGCGTCGGTGCCCGGTGTGATGGGCAGCCACTCGTCGGCCTTGGCGGCGGTCTGGGTGCGCACCGGGTCGATCACGATGACCTTGCCACGCTTACGGATTCCGCCGATGATGCCCATGATGTCGGGGGCGGCCAGCAGCGAGCCCTGCGACGCCGCGGGGTTGGCCCCCATCACCACCAGCAGGTCGGTGCGCTGCAGGTCCGGTGTCGGGAAGGCCCACCAGCTGCCGTACATGAGGTGCGACGACAGGTTCTTCGGCTACTGATCGATGGTGCCCGGCGAGTACGTGATGGGCATGCCGGACAGGCCGAGCAGGATCGCCGCGTACCGCGACAGCGAAAACGAATGCGCCAGTGGGTTTCCGGTGTACGCGGCGACGGCGCCGATGCCGTGCTTCGCGATGACGGGTGCCAGCAGCTCGGTGCAGCGGCGGAACGCGGTGTCCCAGTCGACCTCGTGCCACTGCCCGTCGACCTTGATCATCGGCCGGCGAATTCGGTCGGGGTCCTCGTGCAGCCCGCCCAGGGAGGCGCCTTTCGGGCAGATGTGTCCCGCGCTCCACTCGTCGGCCTTATTCGGTCGAATGCTGGAAACCCGGCCGTCCTGCACCTGAATCTCCAAGCCGCACATGGCTTCACAGAGACAGCAAGCGTGCAGATGCAGACCGTCTTCGCCTACTTCGGCGATAACTCTCGGCTGGGTTCCCATCATTCGACTGTAACGCTGTTACTGAGACGTAGGTCACGAATGGTCCCGGTGTTCGGGACACCCGCTTCCTACGTACGCGGGGCTGCCGGGGTTGAGGTCATGGAGAGCCGATGCAATTCGAATTCCCCGTCGACCAGGGTCGGCAACGCTGCGAGGAAGTCCTGAGTGTGCGGGAGTTCGAAATGCGCATCGAGATCATCGGCGGAGCGCCAGTTCTCGTACACGCACCACAAATCAGGATCGATATCGGAACGGTGCACGTCATAGTTGATGCAGCCGACTTCCTCCCGCGACGGCTGGACCATATCCAGCAGCCGGCGGCCCAATTCGTCGGATCGCCCGTTGACGGCGCGAATGAAGGCGATGTTGGTGACCTGTGACATCAGAAGTCCTCTCGGATGGTGGTGTTTGACGTTGATCAGTGGGTACTGGCAACGGGCCGCAGGATGATCTCGTTGACGTCGACTTCGGGCGGTTGTCCGATGACGTAGGCGATGGCATCCGCGACCGCAGATGCGGGGATCGCCAGGGCACGATAGTTGCGCATGGCGTCGCGGGCAGCCGGGTCCGAGATCGATTCGGCGAGTTCGGATTCAGTGACACCCGGGGAGATCACGGTGACCCTGACGTCACTGGATTCCTTTCGCAGGCCCTCCGAGATCGCCCAGACCGCGTACTTGGTGGCCGAGTAGACGGCTGCGGTCGGCTCCACCGAGTGCGCGCCGATGGACGCCACGTTGACGACGTGCCCGCTCCCCTGGGCGCGCATCACCGGAAGGGCTGCACTGATGCCGTGCAACACCCCGCGGATGTTCACGTCGATCATCCGGTTCCATTCGTCCACCTTGTTTTCCGCGAGGGCGGACAGCGGCATGACACCGGCGTTGTTGAGCATCACGTCCACTCGGCCGTAGGCCGCGACGGCGTCGGCGACAAACTGGTTCATGTCGGCGAGGTCGGTGACATCCAGGCGCCGGTACGAGGCCGTGCCGCCGGCGGCCGTGATCCGCGCGACCAGGGCCTCCAGCCGATCGGTACGCCGCGCGCCGAGGAAGAGCCTGTGCCCATCCTCCGCCAGGCGCAGGGCGGCGGCTTCGCCGATTCCGCTGCTGGCTCCCGTGATCAGGATGGTCTTGGAAGTCTTGCTCATGGTCGTTCTCCTTACTGGCTAGACGGCTTGCTGGGTGGGCAGGATGGTGATCTCGGTGAGGTTGACGTGCCGCGGCACCGAGGCGATGAAAGCCACGGTCTCGGCCACGTCGGCGGCGGTGAGCACGTCGATGTCGTTGATCAGGTCGGCCATCAGCCGGGTGGCGTCCGGGTCCGTGACGTGCAGCGGCAGTTCGGTGTCGACCATCCCCGGTTCGATGGTCGCGACGCGCACCATCTTTCGGCCGAGCTCGACGCGCAGCAGTCGGGTGAGCTGGCTGATGTAGGCCTTGGTCCCGGAGTACACCGAGAACTTCTCCAGCACGCGGGTCGCCGCGATCGAGGACGTCGTGATGAGGTCCGCGCGCCGACCCTGTTCGGCCGAGTCGATGAGCTGCGGGACGAACGCCCCGATGACGTTCATGACACCGGTGATGTTGAGGTCGATCTGCCGCTGCCAATCGTCGAACTGGACGTCTTCGATCGCTGAGATCAGTTGCACGCCAGCGTTGTTGAAGACCAGATCGACAGGGCCGAACCTCTCGGCGACCTGCTGGGCGGCCGCGTTGACCGCCTCCCGGTCGGTGACATCCAGCGGCAGGGCAAGGACCTCGCCTCCTGCTTCGGAGATGCGCGCGGCCAATGCCTCGAGCTTGTCGACGCGGCGGGCCGCGATGGCGACGGTGGCGCCCAATGCGGCGAGCCGGAATGCGGTGGCTTCGCCGATGCCGCTGGAGGCGCCAGTGACGACGGCGACGCGGCCGGCCAAGGGGGTCGTGGTGATTACTGTGGACATCTGCTTCGGTCCCTTCGAACGTGGGTTGATGTGTACGTTCGAGACAACAGCTCCGTGGAGCGGTTTTGGGGGCGCAAGCTGGCCCACCGTATCGGGGGACAAGTTGGGCCACCATAAGCTCCGACATCGTCGGCGCAGCGCGGCAGACTGTCGGGTATGAGTGACCGGAAGCCGACGGAGCTGGCGGAATTCCTCAGTGTGCGGCGCGCGCAGCTCAGCCCCCAGGACGCGGGACTGGACGGACCGGCGGCGCGTCGGCGGGTGCCAGGCTTACGCCGGGAGGAACTGGCCAGACTGGCGGGCGTCAGCGTCGACTACTACACGCGGCTGGAGCAGGGCCGCAGCCGCAGTGCCTCTGCCGACGTGCTGGACGCGTTGGCCACCGCGTTGCAGCTCAACGATGCCGAGCGCCAGCACCTGCACCTGCTGGCCAAACCTCAACCCGTGCAACGGAAGCGCCGTTCCCGACCGCAGTCGGTGGACCGGGCCACCCTGCGACTGCTGGAGGTTTTCGACGAGGTGTCCTCGCCGGCGTTCGTCCTCGGCCGGCGACTGGACGTGCTGGCGCACAACAAGCTGGCCGGCGCGCTGATCACCGAGTTTCGGGAACTTCCCGCGCCACTTCGCAACCAGGCTCGGTTCGTGTTCTTCGACCCACACGCCCGAGAGCTGTATGCGGATTGGGATCAGGTGGCCGCCGACACCGTGGCGATGCTGCGCCTGGATGCCGGCCGCTACCCCGACGACGAGAAGCTTGCGGCCTTGGTCGGTGATCTGTCGATCCGGTCCGAGGAGTTCCGCCGCTGGTGGTCGAACCACGCCGTCGAACGCCGCACCACCGGATCCAAGGCCTACCACCATCCCCTCGTCGGCGACGTCACCGTCAACTATCAGGCGCTGAACCCGTCCGGGGACCCTGACCAGATTCTCATCGTCTACACGACCGAACCTGGATCAGCTGACGAAACCGCGCTACGGCTGCTGGCCAATTGGCACGACGCCGAACATCAGGGTCAGACGGCGCCGTCAGACCGGTAGCTTCCCCAGCTGCTGCAGCACTGAGTAGAGATTGGCCACACCCCAGTGGTCGGTGATCTTGCCGTCGCGTACCCGCATCGCATCGACCGTCTCGAACTGGATGCGCTTGCCCGAGGGAGCGAGGCCGAGAAAGTCGCCGTCGTGCGTGCCATGGTAAATCTTGTACGTCGTGACGATGTCGCCATCGACTGTCTGCCAATGGATTTCGGGACGGAAGTCGCTGAACGCGCCGCGCAGCCGCTGGTAGAGGACCAAGACTCCCGCTTTGTCCGGCGAGGTGCCCGGCTGCGGGGTGTGGTCGACGAAATCGTCGGCGAACAACTCTTCGAAAAGCTCGAAATCGCCCCCGCCCTGGACCTGTTCGGTGTTGCGGCGGACGATCGCCTTGAGGGCTTCGGACGTATCGACATCGGTCATGGTTGGTGGCCTTTCTGTTGCACCTCATCGGGGAAGTGTCCTGCTAGCGTGTTGCTGTGGTGAGAAGGTCTGGGTGGCTCACTGAACGGGAAGCGCGAATCTGGCAGTCCTACCGAGATGTTCGGCGGGAGTTGCAGGCCGCGTTTCACCTCCAGCTGTCTCGGCAGGAAGGCATCTCGGCTGCCGATTACGCCGTGATGGTGCCATTGTCGGAAGCCACGGACGGGCAATTGCGAACCAAGGATCTCGGTGCCGCACTCGGCTGGGACCGCAGCCGTACCTCGCATCAGGTCACCCGAATGGTCAAGCGGGGCTTGGTCGCTCGAGAGTTCTGCGCTGACGATGCGCGCGGTTCGATCGTCGGCCTGACGCCCGCAGGCAGGGCCGCGATCGAGGACGCCGCGCCACACCATGTGGCGCTGGTCCGGCAACTGTTCTTCGACCCGCTCTCCGATGACGAACTCGATGCTGTGGGTATTGCGCTGGATCGCATGCTGGTGGCGATCCGTGACTACACCGGTCATATCAGAGACGATTGACGCTCGGTCGGCCCGATCCGCAGCACGCGTTTGCCGCTCACGTGGCGGCTGCCGACATCGCGATACGCCTGCCGAACCTGCTCCGTGGTCAAGTCATAGACGGCCGCGATCGGCACGGTGATATCGCCCCGGGCGACCAGGTCGGCCAGTTCGGCCCAGATCTCCGGAGTGTCCGCCTCCTCTTGAGCCTCGGAATGCACGGCGAAGCGCCGGACTGCGTCGTGATCGATGAGTGTGTTGATGCGGCCAGGCTCGACGCGGAGGTTGATCGCAAGTGCGACGTTGCCGGCTCCGTAGGTGTCGATGAAGGCGTCGATCCCGTTCGGCGCCATGGCTTTCAGCCGATCCGATAGCCCATCGCCGTACCGCACCGGGCGAATACCCAGCGAGGTCAGCAGGTCGTCATTGGCCTCGCCGCAGGTACCGATGACCTCGGCGCCACGCAACCGGGCCAGCTGGGCCGCATAGATTCCGACCCCGCCGGCCGTCGCGGACACCACGACGGTCTCTCCCGGCCGGGGGTTCACCGCCGCAACCGACGCCCACGCGGTGGCCCCGGCTCCGGCGACCGTTGCGGCTGCCTCCCACGACATTCCGGCAGGTTTGGCCGCGACTCGATCGACACCGAGCGTGACGTATTCAGCTTGGGCCTCTCGCGGTGCGAATCCGATGACCTCGTCGCCGACCTCGAATTCACCGACACCGGAACCGATCTCGTCGACATATCCGGCGAAGTCGTTGCCCTGCCCCTCTGGGAAGTGGGCCGGCCACATATCGGCGAAATGCCCTTCACGAATGCCGATCTCCCCCGGATTGGTGGCCGCGGCGACCACCGACACCACCACTTGGCCCGGACCGGCGGCACGGCGCGGGATGTCGACGACCTCGAGCACCTCCGGTCCGCCGTAACGGTTGAAGCGCACCGCCCTCATCGCGCCGACTCTACGCAATCCAACCAATATTGGTGACGTATCAGCAAAAAGTTGGTCGCCGCTACAACGCGTGCGAAAGCTCCCGGCCGAACTGCAGCAGGCGTTGCATCTGGGCCAGGCCGCCGTCGTCGACGGATTTGGTGTACCGGAACGACTCGCAGAAGAAATCGGTGTCGATGGCCGACTTCTGCCGGCTGCGGGTGATCAGCTGCGTGTACATCCGCAGCCGCACCTCCGCCAGCCGCCGCGTGCCGTCGCCCAGTACCTCGAACTGCGTGGTCAGGATGTGGTCGGTGATCGTGGACAGCAGGATGGTCCGCACCGAGGTGTCCAGCGTCCGGCGCAGGTGCTCGTCCTCGCCATTGGCGTCGTCGTCGGCGCGCCACATGATCAGCCGCTCACCGTCGGTGAGGACGACCTCCTGCCACACGGCGTCGCCCCAGGACTCCTCGGACGCGCCGCGCGACATGATGAAGGACTTGATGGACCGGAAGTCGACCACCGACCGCAGCTGCTCGAGCGCCAGCTCCGGATCGCGCAGATAAACCTTCGCCGCGTCCTCGACACTCGAGTACGGCGCCCAGTCCTGCGGTTCGTCCACCGCTACTCGCCCCGGACCGCCGCCGCAGCCGCCCGGATCTGCGGCGTCACCAGCATCACCTGGCCGAGGACGCCGTTGACGAAGCCGGGCGATTCATCGGTGGACAGCGACTTCGCCAGCTCGACCGCCTCGTCGACGGCGACCGGCTCCGGCACGTCCGTCGCATGCAGCAACTCCCACACCGCGACGCGCAGGATCGCGCGGTCCACGGCGGGCAGCCGCTCCAGCGTCCAGCCCTGCAGGTGCGCCGAGATCAGGTCGTCGATGTGCGCCGCGTGCTCGGTGACGCCGTTGGCGACGGTCACCGTGTACGGGTTCAGCGCCGATACCTCGGGGTCGCTGTCGGCGAGGGTATTGCGCAGCTTCGCGCCCTCGGCCGCGGTGATCCCGCGGGCCTCGGCCTCGAACAGCAGGTCGACGGCGCGCTTGCGCGCCTGGTGCCGGCCCTTGTCAGAGCGACGGTCAGGCATTGACCCGACTGATGTAGCTGCTGTCGCGGGTGTCCACCTTGAGCTTGTCCCCGACGTTGATGAACAGCGGCACCTGGATCTCGGCGCCGGTCTCCAGGGTGGCCGGCTTGGTGCCGGCGTTCGAGCGGTCGCCCTGCAGGCCCGGCTCGGTGTGCGAGACGACGACCTCGATGCTGACGGGCAGCTCCAGGTAGAGCGGGGCGCCGTTGTGGAACGCGATCTGCACCTGCAGGTTCTCCAGCAGGAAGCCGGCGGCGTCGCCGACGAGGGCCTCGGACAGCGGGTGCTGCTCGAAGTCCTCGGCGTCCATGAAGACGAAGTCCGCGCCGTCGCGGTACAGGTAGGTGGCGTCACGACGGTCGACGGTCGCGGTCTCCACCTTCACACCGGCGTTGAAGGTCTTGTCGACGACCTTGCCCGACAGCACGTTCTTGAGCTTCGTGCGCACGAAGGCCGGGCCCTTGCCGGGCTTGACGTGCTGGAACTCGGTGATCTGCCACAGCTGGCCCTCGATGTTGAGGACAAGACCATTCTTGAAGTCGGCGGTAGATGCCACGGTCGGTACTGCTCCTAGCTCTCTGTCATCAGAGGATGGCCAGTTCCTTGGGGAACCGGGTAAGCAACTCAGGTGTGTGTGTCGTATCGCCGCTGACGACGAGCGTGTCCTCGATCCGGACACCGCCCCGGCCGGGCAGGTAGACACCGGGCTCCACGGTTACCACGGAGCCAGCAAGCAGTGTACCGGCGGCGGCGGAGTTGATTCCCGGCGCTTCGTGAATCTGCAGACCGACCCCGTGCCCGAGCCCGTGGGAGAACTGCTCGCCGTACCCGGCATCGGCGATGACCTGCCGCGACGCCCGGTCGACGGCCGCCAGCGTCGTGCCCGGCACCAGCGCTTCCCGACCGGCTCGCTGCGACGTCGCGACCAGGTCGTAGATGTCACGCTGCCACTGCGCCACCGGCGACAGGACGAAGGTGCGGGTCATGTCGGAGTGGTAACCCTCGACGAGCGCGCCGAAGTCGATCTTGACGAAGTCACCGGCCGCCAGCACAGCGTCGGTGGGCCGGTGGTGCGGTATCGCGGAGTTGGCACCGGTCGCGACGATGGTCTCGAACGACGGGCCGTCGGCGCCGTGGTCCAGCATCCGCGCCTCCAGTTCGCGGCCGACCTCCTTCTCGGTGCGGCCGGCCCGCAGCCCGCCCGATTCGATGAGGTCTTTGAGCGCGGCGTCGGCGGCCTCGCAGGCCAGCCGCAGGATCGCGATCTCGCCGGCGTCCTTGACCTCACGCAGCGTCTCGACCATGCCGGGCGCCCGGACCAGTTCGAGGTTCCCGCTGACCCGCTGCAGCGCCGCGTGGGCGTCGACGGTCATGACATGGCTCTCGAAGCCCAGCCGCTTGACTCCGGCGGCTTCCGCGGCGCGCACCAGCTGGGGAGCACACGCCCGCTCGATGAGGATCTGCGCGTCGGGCGCCTGCTGCGCGGCCTGCGTCCGGTACCGCCCGTCGGTGGCCAGGACGGGAGTGTCCCCTTCAGTGGGAATGAGCAGGGCCGCGTTGGACCCGGTGAACCCGGACAGATAACGCACGTTGACCAGGTCGGTTACCAGGATCGCATCCAGCTCGGCGGCCGCCAGCTGGCGACGCAGAATGTGGCGCCGGTGGGAAATTGTCACGATATGTGACGCTACTCGCTACGCTGTCTGCTCATGAGTAAGTGGTTGCTGCGCGGAATCGTCTTTGCGGCGTTGATGGTGATCGTCCGATTGCTGCAGGGCGCGATGATCGGTGCCTGGGAAAAACAGTCGCTGATCATCAGTGTCACGCTCGTCGTGCTGTACATCCTCGCCGCCTTTGCCTGGGGCGTTCTCGACGGCCAGAGCGATGCGAAGGCGCAGCCCGACCCCGACCGCCGCGAGGACCTGGCGATGGCCTGGCTGGTCGGCGGTCTGTTTGCCGGCATCGTCAGCGGCTTCTTCGCATGGCTGATCGGCCAGTTCTACGACAACATCTATGTCGACGCCCTGGCCGCCGAGGTCACCACGTTCGCCGCGTTCACCGCGCTGATCGTCTTCGTGGGCGGCGTCTGCGGCGTGTCACTCGGCCGGTACCTCGTCGACCGCAAGGCCCCGCCGCCGCCGAAGCACGACCACGCCGGTGAGAGCGAGCGCGCCGACACCGACGTCTTCGCCGCGGTCGCCGTCGCCGTCCCCGTCGAAGGTTCCGAGGGCAACACCGAGGTCATCGAGACCAGGCCCAAGACCAACCCCGAGTCCTGAGCAGCCACGCAAAAAAGATCGCGGCCCCGTCATCAGACGGGCCGCGATCTTTTTTGCCGAAAAGTTGTAAGACTTCCGCGGCGTAACTGCTCCTACCTGTGAGAGCGGCTCAACCGGAGCCGCAAATCCCAAACAGGAGCACATCATGAACCGCACGAAGTTCGTCACCGCCGCAGCTGCCCTGGCGATGATCGCCCTCGGAACCGGAACAGGAACCGCGCAGGCCGCGTCGTCGATCGATACGACAAGCGACGCCGCGGGCGTCACGGTCCACATCAACTCGACCGGGAGCGAAGGCCTGTGCTTCTACTCCGCGGAGCCGTGGTTCGGCTGGAAGTCGGTCAAGCCCCTGCCGGTGTACAAGGTCCCGTTCCAGCTGCAGGCAAACCAGAGCCACAATCTGTGGTTCCCGGGCATCCAGACCGGCACGACGTGGAAAGCCAAGGTCGAATGCCCTCTCGGCGGCACCGACTATTTCAACCCCGTCTACTGAGCGCAGCTCAGTCTTTCGCCACCACCGAGTAGGCGGCCGCCAGCAGCGAGGGGTCCGGGCCTTCGAGGCGGCCCGGCTTGGCCAGGCCGTCGAGCACCACGAAGCGCAGCACGCCCGAACGGGTCTTCTTGTCCCCCGCCATCGACTCCAGCAGCTGCGGGAAGGCGTCGGCGTCGTAGCTGACCGGCAGGCCCAGCGCGGTGAGCACCCGGCGGTGGCGGTCCGCGGTGTCGTCGTCGAGGCGGCCGGCAAGCCGGCCGAGCTCGGCGGCGAACACCAGGCCCACCGACACGGCGGCGCCGTGCCGCCACTGGTAGCGCTCGCGGCGCTCGATGGCGTGCGCCAAAGTGTGTCCGTAGTTGAGGATTTCGCGCAGTGCCGATTCCTTCTCGTCGGCGGCGACCACCTCGGCCTTGACGGCGATGGCGCGGCGGATGAGTTCGGGCAGCACGGTGCCGGCGGGGTCCAGCGCGGCCTCCGGGTCGGCCTCGATGAGGTCCAGGATCACCGGGTCGGCGATGAAGCCGGCCTTCACGATCTCGGCCATGCCGGCGATGATCTCGTTGCGCGGCAACGATTCCAGCGTCGCGAGGTCGACGAGCACGGCCAGCGGCTGGTGGAAGGCGCCGACGAGGTTCTTGCCGGCGTCGGTGTTGATGCCGGTCTTGCCGCCGACGGCGGCGTCGACCATGCCGAGCAGCGTCGTGGGCACGTGCACGATGTCCACGCCGCGCAGCCAGGTGGCGGCGGCGAACCCGGCGACGTCGGTGGCCGCGCCGCCGCCGAGGCTGACGATGGCGTCCTTGCGGTCGATCCCGATGCGCCCCAACACTTCCCAGATGAAGCCGACGACGGGCAGTTCCTTGCCCGCCTCGGCGTCCGGGATTTCGATGCGGTGCGCGTCGATTCCGTTGTCCGCCAAGTAACTACGGATCGCCTCGGCGGTCTCGTTCAGCACCGGCTGGTGCAGGATCGCGACGCGGTGCCGGCCCTGCAAGACGCGGCCGAGGTCACCGAGCAGGCCCGTCCCGATGATCACCGGGTACGGCCGGTCGACGTTAACCTCAACGACGACGGGTTCAGTCATTGCGAGCCTTTCAATCGTTTCGCCAGTGCCGCAGGGCTCGGCGGGGCCTCGGTGGTCGGTCCGGGGTTCAGGACCGTCGGCAGCCGGCGCCACGCCGAGCGGCGGCGGCGCCGGGAGTGCTCGTCGCAGCGTGGCTGCTCGAGCCGGTGCACGATGTGGCGGACCACGGCACCGGGATTGCGTCGGTTGGTGTTCACCCGGAGCGTCGCGACCTGCCGGAACAGCGGCACGCGCTGCGCCATCAGCTCGCGGTACTTGGCGCCCGGATCGTCACCGGCGAGCAGCGGACGTCCGCCGCCCGCGGTACGCCGAACACCTTCTGCCGCACTGATTTCCAGGTAGACGACGGTGTGGCCGACGAGCGCTTCCCGCACCTCCGGAGTCGTCACCGCGCCGCCGCCGAGCGACACGACGCCGTCGTGTTCGGCCAGCGCGTCGCGGATCACGTCGGCTTCGATCTTGCGGAACACCGGCTCGCCTTCGGCGAAGATGTCGGCGATGCTGCGACCGGTGGTCTCGACGATCTTGGCGTCGGTGTCGAGCATCGGCACCTGCAGCGCCTTCGCCAACCGTCGACCGATCGTCGACTTGCCCGAACCGGGCATGCCGACCAGTACAGCCTTGGGCGCCATCGAGTTATCCGGACATCTGCGGTTCGCGCTCATGCACCGCACGCAGGTAGTTCTCGACGTTGGCGCGGGTCTCGGCCAGCGAGTCGCCGCCGAACTTGTCCAGCGCGGCCCGGGCCAGCACCAGCGCCACCATGGCCTCGACGACCACACCGGCCGCGGGCACCGCACACACGTCGGAACGCTGGTGGATGGCGACGGCCTCTTCGCCGGTGGCCATGTCGACGGTCGCCAGTGCGCGCGGCACCGTCGAGATCGGCTTCATCGCGGCACGGACCCGCAGCGGCTGGCCGTTGGTCATGCCGCCTTCCAGGCCGCCGGCGCGGTTCGTGGAGCGGGTGATGCCGTCCGCGCCCGGGTAGATCTCGTCGTGCGCGACGCTGCCGCGGCGCCGCGCGGTCTCGAAGCCGTCACCGATCTCGACGCCCTTGATGGCCTGGATACCCATGACGGCGGCGGCCAGCTGGCTGTCCAGCCGGTTGTCGCCGCTGATGAACGAGCCGAGGCCGACGGGCAGTCCGCTGACCACCACCTCGACGACGCCGCCGAGGGTGTCGCCGTCCTTCTTGGCGGCCTCGATCTCGGCGATCATGGCCTCCTCGGCGGTCTTGTCGAAGGCACGCACCGGGCTGTCATCGATGGCCTCGAGATCCTGCGGGCCCGGGACCGGGCCGTCGTAGGGCTTGGAGGCGCCGATGGAGATGACGTGCGAGACGACGTCCACACCGAGGGCCTGCTTCAGGAACGCACGGGCGACGGTGCCGGCCGCGACGCGGGCCGCGGTCTCGCGGGCACTGGCGCGCTCGAGCACCGGGCGGGCGTCGTCGAAGCCGTATTTGAGCATGCCGGCGTAGTCGGCGTGCCCGGGCCGGGGCCGGGTGAGCGGCTCGTTACGCGCGGTGTTGGCCAGCGCCTCCGGGTCGACCGGGTCGGAAGCCATGACGGTCTCCCACTTGGGCCACTCGGTGTTGCCGATCTGGATGGCGATCGGGCCGCCGAGCGTCAGGCCGTGCCGAACGCCGCCGAGCAGTGTGACTTCGTCCTTTTCGAACTTCATCCGGGCACCGCGGCCGTAGCCGAGACGACGCCGCTGCAACTGCGTGGCGATGTCGTCCGAGGTCACCGAAAGACCGGCCACCATGCCTTCGAGCATGGCCACCAGGGCACGACCATGGGATTCACCTGCTGTGGTCCATCGCAACACGTGTCCCATTGTCCCATGAGGGGGTTTACCGGCTGAAATCCGTCAGCCCAGGCTGCATTGCAGCAGCACGGTGTCGATGTCACGGCCGTGCTTGTGCCCGACCTGCCGCAGTCGGCCGGCCTCGTCGAAACCCAGCTTCTTGTGCAGCGCGATGGACGACGGGTCGCCGCTGTCGGCGATCACCGCGATGACCTCACGCACGCCGGCGGCGCGGGCAGCGTCCAGCAGTGCGCCGAGCAGTTCCTTGCCGGCGCCCTGTCCGGTGGCCCACGGCGCAAGGTAGATCGAGTCCTCCACCGTGCCCTGATAGGCCGGCCGGGATTTCCAGGGCAGGCAGTACGCGTACCCCGCGACCTTGCCTTCGCGCTCGACGACCAGGAACGGCAGTCCGGCGGCGAAGACCCTGGCGAACCGCGCCTGCCACTCCTCGGCCGCGGGCGACTCCAGCTCGAACGACGCCACGCTGTTCAACACGTAATGCGCGTAGATGTCGGCAATGGCGGGCAGGTCAGCGGTGGTGGCGGTGCGGGTGGTCATGGTGAGGCAAAGGTACCTAGCGCGACGGCCGCGGCGCTCGCCAGGCACATCGACGGGCCGTGCGGCACGGTCCGCCCGTTGCGTCGAAGCAGGACCAGCACCGCGTATCCCGCGGTCAGCAGCGGCGCCCCGATCGCGGCGAGCACCCACACGTCGGCGCCGCACATCCCGGTCAGTGCGCCCAGCCCGAGGGCGAGCTTGACGTCGCCCCCGCCCATCGCGTCGGGGCTCAGGAGATGGATCAGGAGGTAGAGCGCGAACAGCGCAGCCGCGCCAGCCAGCGCGGGGAGTCCCCGGCCGAGGATGACAGCCGCGAGCAGAATCACCGCAGCGCCGGGCAGCGTGAGCCAGTTCGGTAGCCGTCGCTCGCGTAGGTCATAGGCACACAGCGCGATCATCCACAAACCAATAGCCAAGCCCGCCCCCATCTTTCGAGGCTAAGGGCGTTGCGCAGGGCGTCCTGACACAAGATTGCGCCACAGCTGCAGGCTCAACCACCACCACAGCCAAACACGCGTTGACCCTCACACGAGGGCACCATCTACTCGGACTTTTACGCCATAGCCGCGGAGTCAATGCCGACCTCGCGTTCACCCTGCACCCAGGGTCGTCGCTACTCGACCTTTGTGGCCGTCAGCGCAGGGTCAACGCTCATGAGCCGATTGCTTGTCGAGTGCCCAGCATGCGCCCCTACGCTCAGCTCGCAGCCAGCGCAGCCGCCATCACCTCGCGGGGCGCGGGCGTCCCGGTGAATTGCTCCACCTGCGCGTAGGCCTGGTTCAGCAGCATCTGCAGGCCGCTGATCACCCGGCCACCAGCCGCGGCAACCGCGGCGGCCAGCGGCGTCGGCCACGGGTCGTAGATGGCATCGAGCAGCACGGCCGTGTCGGCGACGGTCCCGGAGAACTCGCCGGCAACGGCGGCGGGCAGCGTATTGACCACCACACCAAGGGAATTCAGCTGTTCGCCGAGCGCGACCCACCGGCTCGCGACGCCCAGCCGATCCCCCAACGCCACCAACGACGCGGCCTTGTCGGCATTGCGGGCGACGATCGCCAGGTCCCGCACACCGAGTTCGGCCAACGCCACGACAGCCGCCGGCGCGGTGCCACCGGAGCCCAGCACCGCTGCGGCGCCCGACACCTCACCCAGTGCGCCGGCGACACCGTCGACGTCGGTGTTGTCGGCCCGCCAGCCGCCGTCGATCCGCACCAGGGTGTTGGCCGAACCGACCAGCTCAGCGCGGGCCGTGCGTTCGGTGGCGAACCGCAGCGCCGCGAACTTGCCGGGCATCGTGACCGAGACGCCGACCCATTCCGGGCCGAAACCGCCCACCAGAGCCGGCAATTGCTCCGCGGTGCACTCGATGCGGTCGTAGGTCCAGTCGGTCAGACCGAGCTCCCGGTAGGCCGCCAGATGCAGCTGCGGCGACCGCGAATGCGCGATCGGCGAGCCCAGGACCGCAGCCCTCATCGGGCACTGTCGAGCACGCCGTTGCGTTTGGCGAGCTCGATGCTGGCGAGGTGCTGCTGGTAGTCGCGGGTGAACACCGTCGTGCCCTGCAGGTCGATGGTCACGAAGTACAGCCAGTCCCCCGGCGCCGGGTCCTGCGCCGCGACGACGGCGGGCTGGCCGGGCGAACAGATCGGCGTGACCGGAAGTCCTTCGCGCACATAGGTGTTCCACGGTGTCGGCTGCTCGCGGTCGGCGTCGGTGGTCGCCACTTCCTGTCGGTCCAGCGGGTAGTTCACCGTCGAGTCGAACTGCAGCCTGCGATGGTCGGGGGTCGCCAGCCGGTTGTAGATGACGCGGGCCACCTTGGCGAAGTCCTGCGGGTTGGACTCCCGCTGCACCAGCGACGCCACGATCAGGATCTGGTACGGGTTCAGGTTGGCGGCGGCGCCGGCGTCGAGCAACCCGCCCTGTTCGTACTGGCGGCTGCTCGCGCTGATCAGACCCGACAGGATCGATGTCGGCGTCCCGGCCGGGTCGACGTTCCAGGTGCCGGGCGCGATGAGCCCCTCGAGCCTGCGGTGATCGGCGCCCAGCGCCTTCACCGGCCCCGCCGCCCAGCTGGGCACCAACAACGCCGAGACGTCGGCGGCACCGGCGGCCTTCTTCAGCTCGTCGGCCGACACGCACTTGCGCTTGCCGTCCAGGTCGACGCAGGAGGCCGCCGAGATCAGGCTGAAGATGCCCTGATTGATCTTGTTGGTCTTGACGTCGGTGGTGTCGTCGAGCTGGCGGCCCTCCGGGATCACCAGGCGGCCCACCCGATTGTTCTTCTCGGTGAGCCGGGACACCGCGTTGGCGGCCGAGATCTCGGTCCGCAGCTTGTAGAAGCCCGGCTGAATCTCGGTCATCGCCTTGTTGCCCTCGGCGGCCAGGACAAACGTCTTCACGTTCGCCACGACGCCGTGATCGAACAAGGTCTGCCCGATCGCGGTGGTCGAGTCACCGTTGTGCACCTCGACGACGAGGTCGCTGCCACCGTCACCGGAGTAGTCGTTGCCCGACCCGAAGATGCCGTGCCACAGCCGGGACCCGAGGAACACCGCGCTGACCACGACGACGATGAACACCGTCAGCGCCACCATGCTGCGGCGCCGGCGGCGCTTGCGGTTGCGCTCGGCGCGGACCCGCTCGGCCCGGCTCATGCCCCGGCGGGGCCGGCCCACCGACTCGGGCTTGATGCGGGTGCTGCTGCCCCACTCGTCGTCATCCCCCGGGGCGTCGGGGCGCATGTCCTCGGCCGGCGTCACAGATCGGCCTCCTCGGACCGCTCGCGGGCGGCCAGCACCGAACGGCGCATGTCCAGCCAGTTCTGCAGGATGCCGACGGCGGCCACCTGATCGATCATCTGACGTTGCCCCTTCGCACGCACTCCGGCCTCCCGCAGCGAGCGCTGCGCGGTGACCGTCGTCAGCCGTTCGTCGGCCATCCGTACCGGAGTCGGAGCCACCCGCACCGCCAGGGCGTCGGCCACCTCGATCGCGTCCTGCGCCGAGCTGCTCGCCCGGTCCTTCAGTGTGCGCGGCAACCCGACGACGATCTCGACCGCCTCCTGCTCACCGGCCAGCTTCACGAGTCGACCCAGGTGCTTGTCGGTCTTGTCACGACGCACCGTCTCGAGCGGCGTCGCCAGGATGCCGTCGGGGTCACACACTGCGACACCGATCCGCACCGTGCCGACGTCGATGCCGAGCCGGCGACCGCGACCAGGGTCGTCGGCCCCGGGGCGGTCGGGCATGCGGTCGGTATCGGCCAAAGCTAGCTCCGGCCCAGTTCAGCGCGTAGCGCGGCCAGACCCGCGTCGATACCCGCTGCCCCCTTACCGGAACCCTGTGCCAGATCGGCCTTTCCACCACCACGGCCACCGACCGCGGTGCCCAGCTGCTGCACCAGTTCGTTGGCCTTGAACCCGAGGTCCTGCGCGGCGGCGTTGACGGCCACCACGTACGGCACCGACTCACCCGAGTCGGCGATCAGCGCGATCACCGCCGGCTCCGAGCCGAGCTTGCCCTTGATGTCACCGACCAGGGTGCGCAGGTCACCACCGGAGATGCCGCCGGCCATCCGCTGTGCGACGACGCGGACCTTGCCGATGACCTCGGCACCGGCCGCGGCGTTGGCGGCAGCGGCCTTGGCGCCGGCCAGCCGGACCTTGTCGAGTTCCTTCTCGGCGGCCTTGAGCTTGTCCACCAGGGTGGCCACGCGGGCAGGCACCTCTTCCGACGGCACCTTCAGCGACGCGGCCAGACCGGCCATCAGCGCGCGTTCCTTGGCCAGGTGCCGGAACGAGTCCAGACCGACGTAGGCCTCGACGCGACGCACACCCGAACCCACCGACGACTCGCCGAGGATGGTGACGGGGCCGATCTGCGCCGAGCGCTGGACGTGCGTACCACCGCACAGCTCCATGGAGAACGGTCCGCCGATCTCGACGACGCGGACCTCGTCCGGGTAGGACTCGCCGAACATCGCCATGGCGCCCATCGCCTTGGCCTTCTCGAGCTTCTCGTTGAAGGTGTGCACCTCGAAGTCGGCCTGCACGGCCTCGTTGGTGACTTCCTCGACCTGCGTGCGCTGCTCGTCACTGAGCGCGCCCTGGTAGTTGAAGTCGAACCGCAGGTAGCCCGGACGGTTCAGCGAGCCGGCCTGAACAGCGTTGGGGCCCAACACCTGTCGCAGCGCAGCGTGCACCATGTGGGTACCCGAGTGGCCCTGGGTGGCGCCGCGGCGCCACGTGGGATCGACCGCGGCGGTCACGGTGTCGCCCTCGACGAACTCACCGGACTCGACGTTGATGGTGTGCACCCACAGCGACTTGGCGATCTTCTGCACATCGGTGACCGCGGCCTTGGCGGTGGCCGAGGAACCGGTGCCGGTGATCGTTCCGGTGTCGGCGATCTGGCCACCGGACTCGGCGTACAGCGGCGTCCGGTCCAGCACCAGCTCGACACGGTCCGAGCCCTCGGTGCCGTGCGTCACCACCGGCACCCGCTTGCCGTCGACGAAGATGCCGAGAATCCTTGCCTCGGAAGTCAATTCGTCGAAACCGGTGAACTCGGTGGGACCGGCGTCGACCAGGTCGCGGTAGGCCGACAGGTCGGCGTGCGCGTGCTTGCGGGCGGCGGCGTCGGCCTTGGCGCGGGCGCGCTGCTCGGCCATCAGGCCGCGGAAGCCCTCTTCGTCGACGGTCAGGCCGGCTTCGGCCGCCATCTCCAGCGTCAGCTCGACGGGGAAACCGTAGGTGTCGTGCAGCGTGAAGGCGTCGGTACCGGAGACGACGGTCTTGCCGGCGGCCTTCGTGGCGGCCGCGGCATCCTCGAACAGCCGCGAACCCGAAGCGAGGGTGCGGTTGAAGGCGGTCTCCTCGGCGACCGCGATGCGGTTGATGCGCTCGAAGTCGGTGACCAGTTCCGGGTACGACGGACCCATCGTGTCGCGCACGGTGGCCATCAGGTCGGACATGATCGGCTGCTCGACACCGAGCAGCTTGGCGGCGCGGATGATGCGGCGCAGCAGGCGGCGCAGCACGTAGCCGCGGCCTTCGTTACCCGGAGTGACACCGTCGCCGATGATGATCGCCGCGGTGCGGCTGTGGTCGGCGATGACGCGATAGCGCACATCGTCGGCGTGGTTGCCCGCGCCGTAGTGCCGCGGCGCCACCGAGGCGACCATGTCGATGACGGGACGGACCAGGTCGGTCTCGTAGACGTTGTCCACGCCCTGCAGCAGGCACGCGATGCGCTCGACACCCATGCCGGTGTCGATGTTCTGGCGCGGCAGCGGGCCGAGGATTTCGAAGTCGGTCTTGCTGGTGCCCTCGCCGCGCTCGTTCTCCATGAACACGAGGTTCCAGATCTCGATGTAGCGGTCCTCGTTGGCCTCGGGGCCACCGTCGATGCCGTACTCGGGGCCGCGGTCGTAGTAGATCTCCGAACACGGACCGCAGGGTCCCGGAATGCCCATGGACCAGTAGTTATCGGCCTTGCCGCGGCGCTGGATGCGCTCCGGCGGCAGGCCGGCGATCTCCTCCCAGAGCCCGATGGCCTCGTCGTCATCGAGATAGACGGTGGCCCAGAGCCTTTCGGGATCGAAGCCGTAGCCACCCTCGGACACCGGGTTGGTCAGCAGGTCCCAGGCGAGCGCGATGGCGCCGCGCTTGAAGTAGTCGCCGAACGAGAAGTTGCCGGCCATCTGGAAGAACGTGTTGTGCCGGGTCGTGATGCCGACCTCGTCGATGTCCGGCGTGCGGATGCACTTCTGGACGCTCGTCGCCTTGTCATACGGCGGGGTGCGGTCGCCCAGGAAGTACGGCACGAACTGGACCATGCCGGCGTTGACGAACAACAGGTTCGGATCGTCCAGGATCACCGATGCGCTCGGCACCTCGGTGTGGCCCGCTTTCACGAAATGATCGAGGAATCGTTTCCTGATCTCGTGTGTCTGCACGTGCTGATGTCCTTCATCGACCGGGTAGTTGCCCGAATAACAGTACCGGTCGGCCTTGTGCCCAGCGCCGCCGCGGCGGACAGTTGTCTCTATCCGGTGGCGCCACCGGAGCGCCGCCCTGAATAAAGAGGGGGTGGACCGTGTTCGCACGTTCTACCACGATGATGGCGAGCCCTGATCAGATCGATGCCGGCGTCGCCTATATCCGCGACGAGGTCATGCCTGTGCTGCAGGAACTTCCCGGTTCTGTCGGCCTGTCCCTGATGGTCGACCGGGCAACCGGCCGGTGCATCGCCACCAGCGCATGGGAGTCCGAGGACGCCCTGCATTACAGCGCCGGCGAGGGCCGCCGGCTCCGCAATCTGGCCGCCGAACGCTTCGGCGGCGGCGCCCCACTGGTCGAGGAGTGGGAGATCGCCGTTCTGCACCGCGAACGCGGCAACGGCGCGTGTGTGCGGGCGACCTGGCTCACCGTGCCGCCGGATCTCATGGAGGCCGGCATCGACTACTACCGCGACACCGTGCTGCGGCAGATCGAGCATCTGCCGGGGTTCTGCAGCGCCAGCCTGCTCGTCGACCGCGGCTCGGGCCGTGCGGTGTCGTCGGCGTCCTTCCGCACCCGCGAACTGATGGAGGACTACTGGGAGCAGGCCACGGCGTTGAAGGTCGAATCGGTGCAGGCCGCCGGGGCGTCGGAGATCGACGATTGCGCCTTCGATCTCGCCATCGCCCACCTGCGGGTGCCCGAACTGGTCTAGCGCTTGCGCCGGATGATGGCGCGCAGCTTCTCCAGGCGGCCGCCGATCTCGCGTTCGGCCCCGTACGCCGTGGGCCGGTAGTAGTCGACCCCGACCAGCTCATCGGGTGGATACTGTTGCGCCGCAACACCACCCGGGTGGTCGTGCGCGTACTTGTAGCCCTGCGCGTGGCCGAGCGCGGCGGCGCCGGCGTAGTGCCCGTCTCGCAGATGCGCGGGCACCATGCCGGCCTTGCCGGCCCTGATGTCGGCCATCGCCGCCCCGAGGGCGACGGTCACCGCGTTGGATTTCGGCGCCGTCGCCAGGTGCACCGTCGCGTGGGCCAGGGTCAGCTGGGCCTCCGGTAGCCCGATGAGCTGCACGGTCTGCGCGGCGGCCACCGCCGTCGGCAGCGCGGTCGGGTCGGCGATGCCGATGTCCTCGCTGGCCAGGATCATCAGCCGGCGCGCGATGAACCGCGGGTCCTCCCCCGCGGTCAGCATCCGGGCCAGGTAGTGCAGTGCCGCGTCGACGTCCGAGCCGCGCACCGATTTGATGAACGCGCTGACGACGTCGTAGTGCTGGTCACCGTCGCGGTCGTAGCGCACGGCGGCCTTGTCCAGCGACTGTTCGATGACCTCGACCGTCACGCGTTCGCCGGCTTCAGCAGCGACCTCCAGCGCCGTCAGCGCCCGCCGGGCATCGCCCGCCGACAGCGTCACGAGCAGCGCGACGGCGTCGTCGTCGACCTCGACGGCACCGCCCAGGCCGCGCGGATCGGTGATCGCGCGCTGCACGACGGTCCGCACGGCGTCGGCCGTCAGCGGTTGCAGCTGCAGGATCAGCGACCGCGACAGCAGCGGCGCCACCACCGAGAACGACGGGTTCTCCGTGGTCGCCGCCACGAGCAGCACCACCCGGTTCTCCACCGCGGCCAGCAGGGCGTCCTGCTGCGTCTTGGAGAACCGGTGCACCTCGTCGATGAACAGCACGGTCTGACGGCCGTGGACGGCGCTGCGCCGGGCCTCGTCGATCACCGCCCGCACGTCTTTGACGCCGGCCGACAGCGCAGACAATGCCTCGAACCGGCGGCCGGTGGCCCCCGAGATCAGCGATGCCAGGGTGGTCTTGCCGGTGCCGGGCGGCCCGTAGAGGATGACGCTGGCCGCGCCCGAGCCCTCGACCAGGCGGCGCAGCGGCGAACCCGGCTTGAGCAGGTGGTCCTGGCCGACGACCTCGTCGAGGCCGGCCGGGCGCATCCGCACCGCCAGGGGTGCGGCCACGACGGAGCCGGACGCCGGCTCATCGCCGCCCCCTACGTCGAACAACCCGTCAGACACGCCTCAGGCTTACCACGCCGCACCGACCGGCGGTTCAGTCGGCAGGTGCGGTCACGAAGTCGATGAGTTCCTCGACCCGCCCGATCAGCGCGGGTTCGAGGTCGTTCCAGTCCCGCACGCGGCCGCGGATGCGCTGCCATGCCTGGGCGATGTCGGCCTGGTCGGCGTGCGGCCAGCCGAGCGCCTCGCAGACGCCGTGCTTCCACTCGATACCGCGCGGGATGACGGGCCACGCCTCACGCCCGATGCGGGCGGGTTTGACGGCCTCCCAGATGTCGATGAACGGGTGGCCCACCACCAGCGTGTGCTCGCCTCCCGGACCGCGCCGCACCTGCTCGGCGATGCGCGCCTCCTTCGAGCCCGACACCAGGTGGTCGACGAGGACGCCGAGCCGGCGGCCCGGCCCGGGCTGGAACTCGCGGACGATGGCGGCCAGGTCGTCGACACCGCCGAGGTACTCGACGACCACGCCCTCGACCCGCAGGTCGTGTCCCCACACCTGCTCGACCAGTTCGGCGTCGTGGCGGCCTTCCACGTAGATGCGGCTGGCCAGCGCGGTGCGGGCCCGATGTCCTTGCACGGCAACCGAACCCGAGGCCGTGCGGGTGGGCGCGGCCGGCGCGGTGCGCTTGGGTGCGGTGAGGATGACGGGGTTGCCGTCGATCAGATAGCCGGGGCCGATGGGGAACGGCTTGCGGTAGCCGTCGAAGTCCTCGAGGACCATGCGGCCGTACTCGACCGAGACCACGGCGCCCACGAAGCCGGTCGTGGCGCACTCGACCACGAGCCCCTTCTCGGCGGCTTGCTCGGTCGAACGCTTCCTGGCGTTCGGGTTGCGGGCCAGTACATCGGATCCGTATCGGTCGCTCACGGCACCGATCCTAGGAACGATCGCGAGCCAGATCCGGTTGCGCCACCCGTGTTTTCGTCACAGACCGGTTACGGGGCCTTCTCGACCTTGATGTCACAGGTGATGCGCTCACCGTCGACCTTCACGATCTTCATGTGCGCGACGTACTGGACCTTGCGCGGCCCGGTGAAATGGCAGTCGAACTGGGCACCCTTGGTGGCCTCCACGTCGGACGGACACTTCACGTCGGTGGGGGTGAACTTGTTCTGATCCGAGACCAGCTTGACGACCTGCTTGGCGGCATCATCCGCCTTGACCGTGGTTTTCGAGCTACATCCGGCCGGTGAAAGGGCCACCAGACCCAGTAGCACCGCTGCCCCCACCCGTACGCGAATCATGGGCGCGATCGTGCTCTATCGCCGTGGGCCGCGTCAACGCGCCGCGCGGGAGGCATTGACCTCGTCCACCGCCGTATGGATGAACCGCATCTTCTCGAGCACCGCGGCCGGCAGCACGAACGGGTACAGATCCTCTTTGCCCATCGACCGGTTGACCATGTTCAACGCCCAGGCCAGCGGCAGCCAGAGCTCGATGAGCGTGTCAAAACCGCTGGGGCCCAGCACCCGCCGCTCGAAGGTGGCGCCCGCGGGCGCGAAACCGAAAGCTGCCGCGGTATCGAGAGTGTCCCGGATGTGCAGGTAGTGCGCGAACGTCTCGGCCCAGTCCTCCGCCGGATGCATCGTGGCGTAGGACGACACGTACTGCTGTTCCCAGCCGGCGGGCGCACCGTCGCGGTAGTGCCGGTCCAGCGCGGCCTGATAGTCGGCGTCGGGGTCCCCGAACAGGGCGGTGAAGTCCGCGACGGCCTCGGGCGACGGCTGAATCAGGCGATAGAAGTAGTAGTGCCCGATCTCATGGCGGAAGTGGCCCAGCAGCGTCCGGTACGGCTCGGCCATGGCGATCCGCAGCTGTTCGCGGTGCACGTCGTCGCCTTCGGCGAGATCCAGGGTGATGACACCGTCCTCATGGCCGGTGAAGACCTGGTGATGCTCGCTGGACAGCAGATCGAAAGCGAGGCCCTGCTCCGGGTCGCGGTCGCGGCCGATGATCGGCAGGCCCAGCTCCGCCAGTTCGACGATCAGCCGGCGCTTGGCCTGCTCGGCGGCGGCGAAGTTCGCCATGGCTTTGGTGTCGTCGTCGGCGGGCCGGGTCCGGGTCAACGCGCATGATGGGCACAGCTGCCGCACCGGCTCGATCCGCACCAGCCAATTGCATTCGGCCAGATGCAGATTCGCGCACAGCTGGTAGTCGGTCGAGGCGACCGCACCGGCATGATCGTTGTCGCCGTTACCGTCCGGTGGGGCGATCACCAGCAGCGCCATGTCGTCCAGCGAGAAGCCCAGGGCGCTACCGCAGCCCAGGCACACCGAGTTGTCGAACGCCAACCGCTGACCGCAGTTCGGGCAGTTGAAATCACGCATGCAGTGGGCCTCCCGCAATAGGTGCGACATCGACGGAGACGTCGATGATGCTGCTCTCGGAGTCGGTGTAGATGATGCCCCGCAGCGGCGGCACGTCGGCGTAGTCACGGCCGAACCCCACCACGATGTAGCGTTCGTCCACCATCTGGTCGTTGGTCGGGTCCAGCCCCAGCCAGTTGTTCTCCGGCGTCCACACCGACGCCCAGGCATGGGTGGCGTCAATCCCCACCATACGTTCCTTGCCCGGCGGCGGGTCGGTGGCCAGATATCCCGACACATAGCTGGCGGCAAGGCCGTTCGCACGCAGGCAGGCGATGGCCAGGCGGGCGAAGTCCTGGCACACTCCTTCGCGGGCGGTCAGGACCTCCGCGACCCGGGTGGACACCGTCGTCGACCCGGACCGGTAGGTGAAGTCGGCGAAGATGCGCGAGTTCAGGTCGCGCAGCACCTCGATCAGCGGCCGGCCGGGCACGAAACTCGGTGCGGCGTAATCCCGCACCTCGTCGGTGATCTCCGCGGATTGCAGATCCAGCACGAATTCGGCGGCCAGCGCACCGTCCGGCCCGGACGGCCGAGACTGCTCCCACGGTGCCAGCGCGGCTCCTGCCCCGTACCACTCGGCGGGCGGCGGATCGACCTCCACGATGCTGCGCCCCGTCACGACGAGTTCGCGATGGGGTTGTGTCACATGGAAATACGAGCTGATGTTGCCGTAGGCGTCCCGGCTCGTGGAGCGGTCGGCGGGTTCGGGGTCGATGTTGAGCCGATACGACTGGCAGCGCTGCTGACCGCTGTCGCGCGGGGTGAGGAACCCGCGGCCGTACGAGCTGGTGACGACGTCGGAGTAGCGATACCGCGTGCGATGGGTGATCTGGTACTCGCGGGTCATGGCATCTGCCGCCGTTCGTCGGGACCCCACAGCGGCTGCATGCCACTCGGGAGGGCCAGATGCGTGGCCCGGATCAGCTCGGACAACTCCCGCAGATCGGCGTGCATACCGTCGAGCAGCTCGGCGAGTTCGTCGCGCTGCCCTTCGCCGGTGACGTGCTCGAGGTCGGCGGGGTCCTGACGTCGCAGTCGGGCGGCGATCTCGTCGATCATCCGCTCCGGGCGGGTCGACCCGGTCGACGACGGCAGGGCCCGCAGGTCGGCGCGCAGACGCTCGAACTGGAAGGCCAGCGACCGCGGGTTCTCCTCGTCGAACAGCACGAGGTCGGCGATGGCCGCCACGCTCACCTGTCCCAGCATGCGCCTGCGGTACATCACCGCCGACTCACACACCACGAGCACGGACTCGCTGACGGTCCGTTCGGTCTCGGCGCTGTGGGCGGTGGTGAGGGTGGCCCGCAGCAGTGCGGTCAGGCCCAGACCACGCTCGATGCGCTTGCCGATGTCCATCATCGTCCAGCCGACGTCGCGCACCATGGACTCGGCCGCCACACCGGACAGTGCCAGCATCCCGGCCAGGGTCTGGCTGGGGGCGGTGGACAGGTACGCCTCCCCCTTGGTCTTCGAATCCGGCGGCGACAGCGCCGTGCCCTGGCGCTGCCGGGCGCGGTCTGACGGCTGCAGCACCGCACGTTCGACGGCGGCCAGCACCATCCAGGTGTCGTTCGACATCTGGTCGCGGACCGCGCGCGCGGCCAGCCCCAGCCGTTCGACGGATTGCGCCAGCGAACCCGGCCGGTGCCGGTCGGCGGTGAGCGCCCACAACGTCGTCGGCGTGATGGCCAGCTGTTCGGCGTAGTCGCCGTCGGCACCGGTGTCGGTGCCGGTGATCCGGCCCAGTGCGGTCAGCAGTACCGGCACGCAGTCACTGCCGCCGAGGTCCCGCCGGTAACGGAATTCGTGGTAGCGCTCACGGGTGACGGTGAGCAGCCGGGCGGTGAACTCGGCACGTTCGGCGTACCGGCCCAGCCAGAACAGGTCGGAGAGCACACGCGGCGAGCTCACCGCGCGGGTCGGGCTCGGCGTCATGGCCGGCAGCTCGACCGGCTGCGCCTGCACGACCGCGGCCCGGTCGGGCGATCGCACCCAGACATCCTTGGCCGCAACGGTTTCCATGCCGTAGGCGGCGTGCCCCCGCGCCAGGATGTAGCCCAGCCCGCCGATCATCGGCGCGTAACCCCCGCGCTGGGCGACGGTGAACAGCCGCATCCCGACGCTGCCCGCGGACAATCCGCTGGGGAGCAGGTCCATCGGGGCCGTGGAGAACTCGGGCAGTTCCTGGCCCATCCATTGCCACGGGGCGGCGTCGATGCGGGCCGCCAGCTCGGCCCGCTGGGTGGTGGACAGGGCGGGACCGACGATCGCCGGGCCGCCCGTCACCGGCCTGATCAGCAGGGTGGACAGTTTGGTCAACAGATGCGAGCGCTCGGCGTCGATTCCGCCCCAGAAACATCGGGCGCTCGGCAGTTCCGGGGTCTCCCCCGTGAGCAGCTCGGCCAACTCCGGCAGGAATCGGGTGATGCCTGGGCTTTCGAGGATGCCGCTGCCCAGCGTGTTCACCACCGTCACCGCCCCGCGCCGCAGCACCTCGACGAGTCCGACCACGCCGAGCCGGGAGTCCGGCCGCAGGTCCAGCGGATCGGCATACTCGGCGTCCACGCGGCGCAGTACGACGTCGACCCGCTTGAGGGTGCCGAGCGAGCGCATCAAGAGGTTGCCGTCGCGCACCACGAGGTCGGCGCTCTCCACCAGTGGGAAGCCCAACACACCGGCCAGGTAGGCCTGGTCGAAGGCGGTCTCGGAGTGGCTGCCGGGGCTGAGCACGACGACCACCGGTTCGCGCGCGGCTTCCGGCGCCGCGTCGATGAGCGCCAGCCGCAGGGCCTGCGCCCAGGGCGACGCCGGGCGCGGCGCCACCTTCTCGTACAGCTCGGGCACCGCGTGCGCGACGACCCGCCGGTCGGCGAGCGCGTACCCGGCGCCCGAGGGCGCCTGCGTCCAGTCCGCGTTCACCGCGAAGCCACCGTCGCGGTGACGGCTGACGTCGCAGCCGTGCAGGAACAGCTGGTGGCGACCCGGCACCGTGATGCCGCGGGCCGCGCGGACGTAACCGGGATGGGCGTACAGCAACTCGGGCGGCAGCACCCCGGAGGTGATGGCGCGGCGCGCCCCGTACAGGTCGGTGAGCACCGCGTCGAGCAGCCGGGAGCGCTGTACCAGTGCGGATTCGAGGTTGCGCCAGTCCGCCGCGGACAGCACCAGGGGCAGGGCGTCGAGCTGCCAGGTGTCGACCACCGGCGTGCCGTCGACATCGGTGACGGTCGTGCCGTCCCGGTCGACCTGCACGTAGCTGATGCCGTCGTTGTCGACGAGCTCGCGAACGACACCACGGAGCTGGTCCAGGCCGGTCCGGCCACGGTCGCGGACGCAGTCGGTCAGCTCCTGCCAGGCCGGCCGGACCGCGCCCGCGTCATCGACCAGTTCGTCGTAACCGGCGCCGGCCACCTCGCGGACGTCGAACAACGGCTCCTGGGCCCGGTCGGCCCGGTACCCGGCCAGTGGGTCGCCGACGGGCGCCGCCTCCTCGGCCAGCTCTTGGGATCTGTGTGTACGGAGAACCATTACCGCAGAACGGTACGCACCCGGCGCAGATCGAGGATGCCCGACGCTCCGCCATCGGTGGATTGACGGGCCCGCTTCTCCCGGAGATCGGCCAGATCGACCGCGCCCGGGGTGAAGCCGATGGCCTCGAAACGGCGGCCTCGGCGCGACTCGGCCTCGACGGCGTTGACCGGCGGGGTGTCGTACGCACGGCCGCCGGGATGCGAGACGTGGTAGGTACAGCCGCCTTTCGAAAAGCCGGTGAATCCATCGACGAGTTCGAACCGCAGCGGCCCGTCGACGGTGATCGTGGGATGCAGCGCGCTCGGTGGTTGCCAGGCCCGGTACCGGACGCCGCCGACCTGGACGTCGGGTGAGTCGGTCGCCAGCAGCGGGATGGGATGGCCGTTCACGGTGACGAGGTACCGGTTCCGGTCGGCGCCGATGAGCCGGACCTGCAGCCGCTCCACCGAGGAGTCGACGTAGCGGGCGGTGCCGGTGCCGGTGGACTCCTCGCCCAGGGTGTTCCACGGCTCGATGGCGCCGCGCAGCTCCAACTCGGCGCCGTCCAGGATGACGCTGCCGATCCGGGGAAAGCGGAACTCGGTGAACGGGTCCAGCCAACTGGTGTCGAATGCGATGCCGTGCGCCCGCAGGTCGGCGGCGACCTCGGCGATGTCTTGAATGATGAAGTGCGGCAACAGATATCGGCCGTGCAGGTTCTCCCCGTGGCGGATCAGCGGGGCCCGCAGCGGCTCGTCCCAGAACCACGAGACCAGCGACCGCACCAGCAGCGACTGCACCATGGCCATCTGGAAATGCGGCGGCATCTCGAAGCCGCGCAGCTCCAGCAGGCCGAGCCGGCCGCGGGCGCTGTCGGGGCTGTAGAGCTTGTCGATGCAGAACTCGGCGCGGTGCGTGTTGCCGGTGATGTCGGTGAGGAGGTGCCGGAGGGCCCGGTCGACGGCCCACGGAGCTCCCTCGGCCACGCGCTCGATCTCCGCGAACGCGATCTCCAGCTCGTACAGCGCCTCGAGGCGCCCCTCGTCGACGCGCGGGGCCTGCGACGTCGTCCCGACGAACCGGCCGGAGAACAGGTACGACAGCGCCGGATGCCGTTGCCAGTACGTCAGCATCGACACCAGCAGGTCGGGCCGGCGCAGCAGCGGTGAGTCGGCGGGCGTGACGCCGCCGAGGGTGATGTGGTTGCCACCGCCCGTGCCGCCGTGGGTGCCGTCGACATCGAAGGACTCCGTGCCGAGCCGGGCCTGCCGGGCCGCCTCGTACAAGGTCTCCAGTTGTGCGGCCTGCTCGGCGAAGCCGGCCGTCGGCGCCACGTTGACCTCGATGACGCCGGGGTCGGGTGTGACGGTCATCTGCTGGAGCCGGGCGTCCGGCGGCGGTCCGTAGCCCTCGATCACGACGGGGACGCCGATGTTCGCGGCGGCCTTCTCGATACGGCTGACCAGATCAGCGAAGTCGTCGAATGCCGTTGTGGGCGGCAGGAATACGTACAGCAGGCCGTCGCGCACCTCGGCGACCAGGGCGGTGGGGGGTGCGCCGTCGGCGCTGACGACGGTCGCCGGCCTGGCGGGGGTGTCGGCGCGCTCGGGCGCGAGCGGGTCGGCGTCGGGCACCGGTCGCGGCGGCTGCCAGCTGATCGAGTTCAGCGGCAATCGCAGGCCCGCAGGCGAATCGCCGCCGATGAGCACCAATCGCCCGCGGCGCAATTTCCAGTCGGCGGAGACCCACCCGGTGTCGTCGTCGCTGCGGTGCAGCGGCAAGACGTGGGCCGCGGGTTCGGTGACCGCGGCATCGAGCTTGTCCGCCAGGGCTTTCCGCTGCGCGGCACCGTCGTCCGTCAGATCGTCGGTGACCGGGTCCCCGTCGGGCCGGCGGACGGCATCGGCCAACCGGGCGAGGGCGTCCTCGTAGGCCGGACGCACCTGACTATCCGGCAGGCCGAGCCCGTCGGCGATCTCGGTGAGCAACCGCCGTGCCGCATCCGGTGCGACCGCAGGGGATTCACCGGACCACGGATCGGCCAGCAGCGCCGCATCGGTCCACAGCGGCGTTCCGTCGGTGCGCCACATCAGACCGATCTGCCAGCGCGGCAGCGGCTCCCCCGGATACCACTTGCCCTGGCTGCGCTGCACCAGCCCGTCCGGGGCCCACGCGGCTTTCAGCTGGGCGGTGAGGGCGGAGGCGAGCGTGCGCTTGTGCGGTCCGTCGGCGGCCGTGGTCCATTCCTCGTCGGTCTGGTTGTCGATCGAGACGAAGGTGGGTTCGCCGCCGACGGTGAGCCGCACGTCACGCTCGGCCATCCGCTCGTCGATGACGGCGCCGAGGGCCTGGATCGACTCCCACGCCTGTTCGGTGTACGGCAGGGTGACGCGCGGGTCTTCGTGAATCCGCGTCACCACGTTGACGAAGTCGAGGGTGGATTCGCACGGTTCGACGGCACCGGTGATCGGGGCCGCCGATTCGGGGTGCGGCGTCGCCGACAGCGGGATGTGGCCTTCCCCGGCCAGCAGGCCCGAGGTCGCGTCGAGGCCGACCCAGCCGGCGCCCGGGATGTACACCTCGGTCCAGGCGTGCAGGTCGGTGAAGTCGGCAGCGGGACCCGACGGCCCGTCCAATGCTTCGATGTCGGCGCTCAGCTGCACGAGATAACCGGACACGAAGCGCGCCGCGAAGCCCATCTTCCGCAGGATCGCGACCAGCAGCCAGGCGGAGTCCCGGCAGGAGCCGATGCCGGTGCGCAGGGTGTAGTCCGGCGCCTGGACGCCGGGTTCGAGACGGACGCTGTACCCGACGTCGGCATTGACCGCCCGGTTCAGCGCCACCAGGAAGTCGATGGTGCCGGTGCCCGGCACCACGTCGAAGTTCCGCACCCAGTCCGCCGTCAGGTCGTCGGCGTCGTCGACGGGGCGCAGGTAGGGCTTGAGGTCTTCGAGCAGGTTGTCCGGGTACGCGAACGGGACGGTTTCGGCCCATTCCTCGATGAAGAAGTCGAACGGGTTGATGACCTTGAGGTCGGCGATCAGTCCGACGGTGATGCTCAACTTGGTGGCGCGGTTCGGAAAGACCAAGCGGCCCACGAAGTTACCGAAGGCGTCCTGCTGCCAGTTGATGAAGTGGTCGGCGGGCTCGACCTGCAGCGAGTAGGCCTCGATCGGCGTGCGCGAGTGCGGGGCGGGGCGCAGCCGAACCACGTGCGGGTACACCTTGACCAGCCGGTCGAACGTGTAGCTGGTCCGGTGCTCCAGCGCCACCTTGATTGCCATAGCGATCGATCCCACCACAAGAACGGGTAGGTCGCAGAGTGGAGAAAACTAGCGGCGGCGGGCCCTGTTGTACCCGGCCAGGACCAGCACCCCCGCCGCCACGATGCCGACCATGTTGACGGCCAACTGTCCCGCCGAGGCCAGGGCCACATCCCAGTCGCGCGTGGTGGCCGCGACCACCGACATCCCGGCCGCGGGGACCGTCGTCACCGAGATGAAGACCCCAACCAGCGCAGCCGATTTCGATGTCACCAGGGACAGCATCCCGGCGGCACCGGCCAGCAGTGCCACCACGAATGAGAACGGCCCGACCTGGAAGATGAAGTCGACGTTCTGCAGTTCGTGGATGCTGCGCAACGCCACCCAGCCCAGTGCCTCGAAGGCGAGCGTGGCCACCGCTGTGACGAGCATCGCCGCCGGGAAGCCGACGAGCAGGGCCAGCGCCGCGCGCTTCGCCAGATAGCCCTTGCGCCGCACCACCGCCACCGCCAGTGCGGCCAGCGGCCCGAACTCGGGGCCGACGACCATGGCGCCGACGACGGTGATCGCCGAATCGGTCAGCACGCCGACGGCGGCCAGCAGACACGCGATGCACAGGAACGCCATGTAGGAGATGCCGAGGCTGCTCTGCTCGCGGGTGCGCAGCACCAGTTCGTCCCAGACCACCGCGTCTTCGCCGTCACCGTCGATCTCGTCCTCGGCGCGGTAGGCGGCCGTCGACAGCACGGTGTCGAGCACCTCCATCGTGATGGCGCCGTCCTGGTCGATGCCGAGCGCCCGCAGCCCGCGGATCAGTCCGTCGGCGGCGTCGCGGGCGATGTCGGCGGTGATCACGTCGCCGCGCGGATCGATCGCCGCGCCCGGGTGGGCCACCACGTTGGCGATGCCGCCGTGGTGCCGGTAGAGCTCGAGTACCGAATCGGCGAGTTCCGGCGGGGTGATCACGCGTAGATGCAGCACGGCCGAAGATTACCGACCGCGGCGGCGCGCCAGCTTCATCCCGAGCTCGTCCGGCGGAACCTCGTGTCCCTCCGCACACCGGATCTCGACGGTGGCGTCGGCGCCGCAGCCCAGGTGGGTCAGCCGCAGGCCGGTGTCGCCCAGGTGTTTCCGGCCCCATTCGAACATCGCCCACACCACCGGCATGAAGTCCGTGCCCGCCTGCGTCAGCACGTACTCGTCGCGGCTGCGCTGCCCCGGCTCCTGGTACGGCTGTTTGGTCAGCAGGCCGGCCTCCACCAGTTCGGCGAGCCGCGCCGACGTGGCCGCCTTGGTGATGCCGACCCGTCTGGCGAAGTCGTCGAAACGCGTTGTGCCGTAGTAGGCCTCACGCATGAGCAGCATGGCCGATTTGGTGCCGACCAACGACATCGTCTTCTCGATGGCGCACTGGCCGACCGCCGACCAGTTGTCGCGTTCGGCGAGCACACCCTGTAGCGCTGTCATGCGGATCACTCTACCGCTGGGTTGCTCTTGCCATACCCAGGTGTTAGATCTGGGTATAGGAAGCAGTACTCAGCGTGGAGTTACAGGAGGATTCTCATGTCGGGATACACAGACCGCGATGCCGTGATCGTCGCGGCGGTACGCACGCCGGTCGGCAAGGGCAAGGCGAACGGCGCGCTGCACGACGTCCTTCCCGCCGACCTGCTCGCCCACAGCCTGCGGTCCGTGGTGGAACGCACGGGCGTCGACCCGGTCCTGGTGGACGACGTCATCGCCGGCGCCGTCACGCAAGCCGGTGATCAAGCAGCAAATGTGGCCCGAAACGCCTTGCTGGGCGCCGGTTTTCCCGAGAGCGTGCCCGGCACCACCGTCGACCGCCAGTGCGGCAGTTCGCAGCAGGCCATCTCGTTCGCCGCGCAGGGTGTGCTGGCCGGGTCGTACGACGCGGTGATCGCAGCGGGCGTCGAGTCGATGTCCCGCGTGCCGATGGGCGCCGCCGTCCTGCCGGGCAGCAACCCGTTCGGGGTGGGCCTGGCCGAACGCTATCCCGACGGCCTTGTCCCCCAGGGCATCAGCGCCGAACTGATCGCGGCGCGCTGGAACTTCTCCCGCACCCAGCTCGACGAGTTCTCCGCGGCCAGCCACGAGAAGGCGGCCCGCGCCGCCAAGGACGGGCTGTTCGACAACGAACTCGTGCCGGTGGCCGGCCTGGCCGCCGACGAGATCATCCGGCCGGGCACCTCTGTCGAGACCCTGTCCGGGCTGAAGCCCGCGTTCTACAGCGACGCCTACGCCGCGCGCTTCCCCCAAATCCGTTGGGAGATCACGCCCGGCAACTCGTCGCCGCTGTCCGACGGCAGCGCGGCGGTCATGATCACCAGTGGCGCCTTCGCCCGCAGCCACGGGCTCACGCCGCTGGCCCGCATCCACACCATGACCGCGGTCGGATCGGATCCGCTGTACATGCTGACCGGTGTCATCCCGGCGACCGAGAAGGTGCTGGCCCGGTCCGGCCTGTCGCTGTCCGACATCGACCTGTTCGAGGTGAACGAGGCGTTCGCGCCCGTCGTACTGGCCTGGGCGGCCGACACCGGAGCCGACCTCGCCAAGACCAACGTCAACGGCGGCGCCATCGCCATCGGCCACCCGCTCGGTGCCAGCGGCGCCCGCATCATGAGCACGCTGGTCAATGCACTCGACCAGCGCGGCGGACGCTACGGCCTGCAGGTGATGTGCGAAGGCGGCGGCATGGCGAACGCCACCATCATCGAGCGGCTGTAAGACCTCCTGAATGACGCAGCCCCGGCAGTCCGTCCCCCTGTCCTGCCGGGGCTGCGGCCACGCTCAGGCGCGTACGAGCTCGAACAGCGGGATGACGCGCGACGTCTTCGCCTGGTAGTCCGCGAAGACGGGGGCCACGGCCGTGATGAGCGGATACGTGGCCTCGCGCTCATCATCGGGCAGTTCGCGGGCGACGACGTCGTAAGCGTCCGTCCCGATCTCGATATGAGCATTCGGGTTGGCCCGCAGGTTGTGCACCCAGTCCGGGTGGGTGGGGGCGCCGGCCTTCGAGCCGACGATGAGGATCTTGCCGTCGACCGGCAGGTACGCCAGCGGCGACATGCGCGGCTGACCCGACTTGGCGCCCGTGGTGTGCAACAGCAGCAGATTGCCACCCTCGAACTGGCCTCCGACCTTGCCGCCGTTGGCGCGGAACTCGTCGACGATCGCGGCGTTGAAGGCATGGAAGGACGCGGCATCCGTGAATTCGGTCATGCCTGACCCAACCTCGCGAACCGGCCCAAATGTTCCCGTCGCGGCGCGATACTTGCGTGGGAATTGACGGAGGTGCCAATGACGTCCGAAGTCGACGCCGTCGTAGTCGGGGCCGGGTTCGCCGGCCTGTACCTGATCCACAAATTGCGCGAGCGCGGCTTCTCGGTGAGCGTCTTCGAAGCGGCCGACGACATCGGCGGCACCTGGTACTGGAACCGCTACCCTGGCGCGCGCGTCGACATCCCCAGCCTCGACTACATGTTCAGCTTCGACCCGGACTGGCACCGCGACTGGCAATGGTCGGAGAAGTACGCAACCCAGCCGGAAATCCTGCGGTACCTGAACCACGTCGCCGGCAAGTTCGATCTGCGCCGCGACATCACGTTCGGTACCCGGGTCACCAGCGCGCACTGGGCCGACGGCACGTGGCGCGTGCGCACCGACCGGGGCGACGACGTCGTGTGCCGTCATCTGGTGCTGGCCACCGGCTGCCTGTCGATCCCCAAGGAGCCCGACATCAAGGGCATCGAAACCTTCACGGGTGAGACGTTTTACACCAACCGCTGGCCGCACGAACCCGTCGACTTCACCGGCAAGCGCGTCGGGGTGATCGGTACGGGGTCGTCGGGCATCCAGTCGATTCCGCTGATCGCCGCGCAGGCCGCGCAGCTGACTGTCTTCCAGCGCACACCGTGTTTTTCGATCCCGGCGCACAACGGGCCGGTGTCGGCGGAGAAGCAGGCCGCGCTGGCCGACGAGCCCGCGTACCGGGCGGCGGCGCGGGCGTCGTTCGGCGGGGTGCCGCAGGAGCGCACGCTGATTCCGACGTTCGCGGTGCCCGAGGCCTATCGCCAGCAGCGATACGAACGCGCCTGGCAGATCGGCGAGCTCCTCGAAACGCTCAACATGTTCTCGGACCTGATGAGCAACCCGGCCGCCAACGCGTCGTTCGCCGATTTCGTCCGCGACAAAATCCGCAGCGCGGTCCATGATCCCCAGATCGCGGAACTGTTGTGTCCCAACGATTATCCGGTCGGCGCGAAACGGCTGTGCCTCGACACCGACTACTACGCCACGTTCAACCAGCCGCACGTACGGCTGGTCGACCTCCGAACGCAGCCATTGGTCGGCGTCACCGAAAGCGGCGTCGAGACCGTGGGCGAATCGTTCGACTTCGACGCGCTGGTGTTCGCGACCGGATTCGACGCCATCACCGGTGCGGTGACGGCCATCGACATCGTCGGGCGCGACGGACTCACACTGAAAACCAAATGGGCGCAAGGCCCGTCGACCTATCTCGGTCTCACCACCACCGGGTTCCCGAACCTGTTCCTGATCACCGGACCGGGCAGTCCGTCGGTGCTGTCCAACATGGCGGTGTCCATCGAGCAGCACGTCGAACTCGTCGCCGAGACGGTGGCATATCTGCGTGAACACGGCTTCGACACCATCGAACCGACGCCGACCGCCGAAGCCGGCTGGATGCAGCACGTCGCCGACGCCGGCGCCATCACCATGTTCCCGCAAGCCAATTCGTGGTACGTCGGCGCCAACATCCCCGGCAAGACCCGGGTCTTCATGCCCTACGCCGCGGGTGTCGACTTCTACGCCGCCGCCTGCGCCGACGTCGTCGGACGGGACTACCTCGGGTTCGAGCTGACCGGGCCGGCAGGTTCGCAGTGTCATGACGGTGTGGTACGGCGGCTGCAACCCGACGTTCAGATGGTGCTGGACATGGTGGCGGCGATGAATCCGCCTCCACTGGAATCACTTCCGGTCGACGTGGCACGCGCCGCCATGGTCGAGGCGAATGCCGCCCGGCCGCCGGGCCCGGACGTCGGTGAGATTGTCGACGGCCGATTCCCGGGTGCGCAGGCGAACTCGACTTCCGGCTGTACCGGCCCGCGACGCCGCGGCCGCACCCGGTGGTCGTCTACTTCCACGGCGGCGGCTGGGTACTGGGTGACGCGACATCCGACGACCCGCTGTGCCGCGACCTTTGCGTGCGGGCCGATGCGCTCGTCTTGTCGATGAACTACCGGCACGCCCCGGAACACCCGTTCCCTGCGGCCATCGATGACGGCATCGCCGCGCTGCGGTGGGCGGCCGCCAATGCCGCAGCCCTCGGCGGGCTCCCCGACCGGCTCGCGGTGGCCGGGTGGAGCGCCGGCGGGAACATCGCCGCGGCCGTGTGCCAATGGGCGCGCGACCACGGCGGCCCACACCTCAGCGGCCAGCTCCTGCTGACGCCGGTGACCGACGCGCAGCCGTACCCGTCGTACGAGGAGAACGCCGATGGCTACGGGCTCACCACACCGCTCATGCAGTGGTTCGCCGAGCTGTACGACGGTCCCGCCGACGATCCGCGGCGGTCACCGTTGTGCGGCAACCTGGCCGGCCTACCACCGGCGATGGTGGTGACCTGCGAGTTCGACCCGCTGCGCGACGAAGGCAACGCCTACGCCGCCGCGCTGGCCGCGGCCGGCGTGCCCACCGAGCACGTCCAGGCCCGCGGCCACACGCACCTGTCGACGACGATGGTCGACCTCGTCGTGTCCGGCGCGCCGATCCGGGCGCAGATGGCCGAAGCCTTACGCGCTTTTCTCAGGCTTGAAGTCGATCCCTGACTCCTTGCGCTGCTGCGCGGTGATGGGCGCCGGGGCGTCGGTCAGCGGGTCGACGCCGCCGCCCGACTTCGGGAACGCGATGACGTCGCGGATGGAGTCAACCCCGGCCAGCAGCGCGGTGATGCGGTCCCAGCCGAAGGCCAGGCCGCCGTGGGGCGGCGCGCCAAAGGTGAAGGCATCCAACAGGAATCCGAACTTGTCCTGCGCCTCGGCCTCGTCGATGCCCATCATCGCGAACACCCGCTCCTGGACATCGCGACGGTGGATACGGATCGAGCCGCCGCCGATCTCGTTGCCGTTGCACACGATGTCGTAGGCGTCGGCCATGGCCGCGCCGGGATCGGTGTCGAAGGTCGCGATCGAGTCGGGCTGCGGCGCGGTGAACGCGTGGTGCACCGCGGTCCAGGCACCCGAACCGACGGCGACGTCACCCGATGCGGTGGCGGCGTCGGCGGACTCGAACAGCGGCCAGTCGACCACCCAGGTGAACGCCCACGCGTTCGGATCGATCAGATCGAGGCGCTTGGCGATCTCGATGCGCGTCGCGCCCAGCAGGGCGCGGGCACCCTTGGCCGGGCCGGCCGCGAAGAAGATGCAGTCCCCCACCTTCGCTCCGACGTGCTCGGCCAGACCGGCCCGCTCGGCGTCGGTGAGGTTCTTGGCCACCGGGCCACCCAGCTCGCCGTCCTCGCCGACGAGCACGTAGGCCAGGCCCTTGTGGCCGCGCTGCTTGGCGAACTCCTGCCAGCCGTCCAGCGTGCGTCGCGGCTGCGACGCCCCGCCCGGCATGACGACCGCACCCACGTACGGCGCCTGGAACACCCGGAACGGGGTGTCCTTGAAGTAGTCGGTGCACTCGACGAGCTCGACGGCGAAGCGCAGGTCCGGCTTGTCCGAACCGAAGCGGCGCATGGCCTCCTCGTAGCTGATGCGCGGCAGCGGCAGCGGCAGGTCGACGCCGATCAGCTTCCACAGCGCCGCCACCACCTCTTCGGCCACGCCGATCACGTCGTCGGCGTTGACGAAGCTCATCTCGAGGTCCAGCTGGGTGAACTCGGGCTGGCGGTCGGCGCGGAAATCCTCATCGCGGTAGCAACGGGCGATCTGGTAGTACCGCTCCATGCCCGCCACCATGAGCAGCTGCTTGAACAGCTGCGGGCTCTGCGGCAGTGCATAGAACGAACCCGGCTGCAGACGCGCGGGGATCACGAAGTCGCGGGCGCCCTCGGGGGTCGACCGGGTCATGGTCGGCGTCTCGATCTCGACGAAGTCGTGCTTGTCGAGCACGGCACGGGCCGCGGCATTGACCTTGGAGCGCAACCGGATTGCGTTGCCCGGGCCTTCGCGGCGCAGGTCCAGATAGCGGTACTTCAGGCGCGCTTCCTCGCCCGGGGTCTCGTCGAGCTGGAACGGCAGCGGCGCGCTCTCGGAGAGCACCTCGAGCGTCGTCGCGTTGACCTCGATGTCACCGGTGGCGATGTCCTTGTTGGCGTTGCCTTCCGGCCGCACCTCGACGATGCCCGTGACCAGGACGCAGAACTCGGCGCGCAGCCGGTGGGCCTGCTCCAGAACGGCGGCGTCGCGGAACACCACCTGGGAGACCCCGGAGGCGTCACGCAGGTCGATGAAGATGACGCCGCCGTGGTCGCGCCGGCGCGCCACCCATCCGGCGAGGGTCACCGTCTGACCGGCATCGGTGGACCGCAACGAACCGGCGGCGTGGCTGCGCAACACGAAAATCTCCTCTGACGTCTGAATCGACCGCTAAGTCTAGAGGGGAGCCTCGACCGGTATTTTGGCGACAGTGAGCTTCGCCCTCGTGGGACCAGGCGCTATCGGATCGACCATCGCCGCGCTGCTGTACGCGGCGGGCCGCGACATCGTGTTGTGCGGCCGAACTGCGCGTGCACAGATCGAGGTGCGGCTGGACGGCAGCGCGCCCATCGTCGTACCCGGCCCGGTGCGCACCGATCCAGACACCGTCACCGGACCGGTCGACGTGGTGCTGCTGGCGGTCAAGGACACCCAGTACGCCGCCTCCGCCGAGTGGCTGGCCCGCTTGTGCGGTCCGGACACCGTGGTCTGCGCGCTGCAGAACGGTGTCGAACAAACCGACCGGCTGCGGCCCTACTGCCCCGAATCCACCGTCGTACCTGCGGCGATCTGGATCGCCGCCGAGACCCGGCCCGAGGGCTGGGTGCAGGTGCTGAGCGCCCCTCGACTGGTGCTGCCCGATGACGCGGCCGCGGCCCGCCTGGCGGCCGATCTGGAGGGCAGCGGGATCGCCGTCGAGCTGGACGCGGACTTCCTCAGCGCGGCGTGGCGCAAGCTGCTGGTCAATGCCGTGGTGGGGTTCATGGTGCTGTCCGGCCGGCGTTCCGGCATGTTCCGGCGCGACGATGTCGCCGCCCTGGCCCGCAGGTACCTGACCGAGTGCCTCGCGGTCGCCCGAGCCGACGGCGCGACGCTGCCCGACGGTGTCGTCGACGAGATCGCCGACATGCTCAAACAAGCGCCCACGGACATGGCGACCTCGATGCTGATCGACCGGGAGGCCCGCCGTCCGCTCGAGTGGGACATCCGCAACGGCGTCATCCAGCGCAAGGGTGCCGCGCACGGCATCCCCACCCCGATCAGTGACGTACTGGTGCCGCTGCTCGCCGCGGCCAGTGACGGACCGGGTTAGCGCTCACCGAAAACCAGCGCGACCAGCTGGTCGCGGCTGTTGACGCCGACGCGCTGACACGCCCGGAAGATGTGCCCTTCCACCGAGCGACGGGACATCCCGAGCCGCTCGGCGATGGCGGTGTTGCTCAGCCCCTTGGCCGCCAACCCGACGATCTCGCGTTGCCGGGCGGTGATCGCCGGCGGGGTGGCCGCGGCCCGTAGGGCCGGGGTGTCGGCGCCGCCGCACTCGGCCGCCAGCCGCGCGGCGGTGCTCGCCGCGCCGAGTCCCGATCCACGTAGTCCCGCCTGCTGATAGACGGCAGCGGCCTGCGCGGCCGCATCGGCGGCCGCCACCCGGTCACCGAAGTACTCGTAGAGCTTGGCCGCCGCCACCAGGCCGTCGCCGTCGGCCGCGGCCAGCGCGACGGCGTGCGCCGCGGCGGCGGCCGCACGCGGTCCCCGTACCGTCAGCGCGAGCTCGGCGAGCCGGGATGCGGTGGTGCGGTCGCCGAATTGCGTCGCCGTCTGCAGCAGCATGACCTCCCAGCCCAGCCGGCCGAGCTGACGCTCGCGCGCCGCGGCCGTGCGGGCTATCGAAATGGCTTCGGACACAGCACCTTCGGCGGCGCACACCCACGCGCGGGCCAGGGTGCGGTCAGGATCACGGGCACAGGCGTCCGGGTCGGCCCGCCACCACGGCGTGGCGGTGAATTCGCGGCGCGCGTCCTCGGCACGGCCCGACATGGCGTCGGCACTGACGAGCCACAGCCGAGCTAGCATCTTGCGCATGCTGCCGCCGTCCCGCGCGCTGAAATCGGCGAGCGATTCCAGGCACAGCCGGTGCGCGTCGGCCAGCGCGCCCCGGCTGATGGCCGACAGTCCCGCAACGAAGGCGTGCCACGATTCGGCGACCTGCCACGAGCCCTCGATAGGGACGTCGACGGTGTCGCGGCGGATGCGCGCGATGGTCATGTCGGCCTGGTCAAGAGTGCCGGCCAGCCGATGCATGTGCAGGTGCAGAAATGCCAGCGGTAGCCGCAGGTGCGACACCTCGGGACTGGTGTCGGCCAGCCGGTAGCCGGCCTCCGCGACAGCCTCAACCTCGTCGATGCGGCCCAGCTCCCCCAGACTGCTCACCAGCGCCCACGTCGAGAGCATCCGCGCGACGGGTTCGGCGGCCGCATCGTCGACCACTCTGCGCGCCTGCTCGATGGCCGCAGCGGACCGGCCGCGCGCCACGTCGATCGACGCACGTAACGCCAGTGCCGTCGCCGCGACCGTGGCATCGCCGGGCGGTATCTCGCTGTCGAGTTCGGCTTCGGCGCGGGCCGTGTGGCCGAGGATCACCGCGAAGTTCAGGGCGCGCAGCAGGGCCACCTGCACCCGCAGCGGGCCCGAGGTGTCGGCGGCGAGCCGGGCGAAGATGACCTCGGCCTCCTCGCCACGCTCCTGCCAGATCAACGCCAGCGACAGCGCGATGTCGGCTTCCACGCCGCCACCTGCCGCCACCGCGCGCTCGGCCAGTGACTCCGCGAGCCGCATGTCGGTCAGCTGGATCGCCGCCGATGTGGCCGCGTTCAGGATCGCCGGGTCGGGGGCGCGATCGGAGTTCAGCGTCAGCACCGCGCGGCGGACCAGATCACGCGGATCGGTGGCGGGACGCGCCATCAGCGCCGCGGCGATCCGCCCGTGCAGGCGACGCATCCGCAGCGAGTCGGTGCGGCGCACTTCACCGAGCATCGGATGGGCCAGCCGCACCGAGGCAGGCGTCGTGCTGCTGTCGATGCGGATCAACCCGAGCGCTTCGGTCTCGGTGATGGCATCGGCATCCGTGACCGCTGTCAGGGTCTCGATGTCGAGTGGTTCGGTCACGGCGAGGGCGTCGAGCACATGGCGCGCCGCGGCCGGGATCTGGCCGATCCGGGTGGTGAGCAGTTCGGCGAGCGTGGGTGTCAGCCGCGGCTGGCCCTGCCACATCCACACCCCGGATTGCTGCGTCAACCGGCCGGCGCTGACCTCGGTGTCCAGCAGGTGGCGCAGATACAGGACGTTGCCCTGCGTGTACTGCCACAGCTGTTGCACACACCGCGAATGCACCGGACCACCCAGGATGCGCTCGACCAGTTTCGCGATGGCCGTCGCGGAAAGTGGTTGCAACTCAATGCGTTCCAGTACATCGTCTTTCCAGATCGCGGTGATGGCATCGGGAGCCGGTTCACCCGATCGCAGCGTCAGCACCACGGTGGCCAGCTTCCGCGAGACGAGTTGATGCACGGCGAAAGCCGACAGATCGTCGAGGAGGTGCGCGTCGTCGACACCGACGACCACCGCACCCGACGGCGCGGTGCCGATCACCCCGTCGATCACCTCACGGACCCGCCGCAACGGATCAGGGCCGAAGTCACTGGCGATGTCGGCGAACGCACCCAGCGGGATGCTGCGGGCCGACGCGGTGCCGGCAATCCACCGCGAGCGCCCCGGTGGCCGGCAGGCCGTGACGACTTCGCGCGCAAGGCGGGTCTTGCCGACGCCCGCGGCGCCCGACAAGACGATGCCGCGGGCCCGGTCCGGGCGCCTGATCGCGGTCTCGATAGCCCGCAGTTCCTCGGCTCGTCCGTGCAGGGGCCATTCGTGGATCACTGACGGATCACCTCCGGCGGGCCCAGTCCCAGCAAACTCACATCATTTGCACCAGATGCTGCCAGGTTCGCCGAGGGCAAACAATAGCTGCGCTAGATGATTGGGGTAGGGCCTTACCCCAGTCCCGTGCGGTCGGCCGCCTTACTTTTCAATCACCGGCGCAATTGCCGGCGGTGGGCGGAGGCGGAAGGGGCGAACCATGGGTCATGCCAACCACATCGGGCGAATCGGGGCGCTGGCGGTGGCATTGGGCATAGGACTGGTCGTCGCGCCCGGAGTGGCCTCGGCCAAACCGGCTCCGTCTTCGCCGACATCGGACGGCCCGGGCACCACCGCGCCCACCGCTCCCGGCCAGAACATGGCCGTCGCCACCAACGGCGTAACGCGGGTGCAGAAGGGCGACGCCATCGCGATTTCCGACGGCAAGGGATCGAAAGCCATCGCCCGCGGTGTGGACGCTACAGCGGTCGCATCGAACGGCTCCACCGCGATCGCACGCGGCGACGGCGCCACCGCCCTCGCCAACGTCCGCGCATGCGAAACCTGCCTGGCCGGCGGAGGAAACAAGGTCACCGCCAGCGGCACCGGAGCCACCGCCACCGCAAGCGGAACGGGGAACCGCGTCCTCGCCTCCGGCGCCGGCAGTACGGCCACCGCCACCGGTGTTGACAACACGGTCACGGCCTCCGGTTCCGGAAGCGAGGCCACCGTCAGCGGGTCCGACAACACCGTGCGCGCCTCCGGTATCGACAGCGAGGCGACCGTCACCGGCTCCCGCAACACCGTCGACGCCACGGGTCTGGACAGCACCGTCTCATTGATCGGATCCGACAACACCGTGGCCGCGACCGGGGCCCGCAATGTCGTCGTCGTGCGGGGTTCGGACAACGACGTCACCAGCAGCGGCAGTACGAACACCGGCACCGTCACCGTGCGAGTCACCGGCGACCACAACGACGTATCCACCGACGGCGTCGACAGTGGCGCCTCGGTCAGCGGCGACAGTAACGATGTGGCGACGGTTGGCCCCCACAGCTCTGCCTACGTGGTCGGCGACAGCAACACGGCAACCGCCGTCGGCGACCACACCACCGCCTGGGTCGAGGGAGATCACAGCACGGCCGAGGCACTCGGCAACTACAGCAGCGCACAGGTCTACGGCGACGGGAGCTCCGCCCAGGCCGGCTTGACATCGACAGATTTCGGAAACAACGTTCAGGTGAACGGGAACAACAGTGCGGCAGAGGCCGGATACGGTTCGTACAACGATGTCGACATACTCGGCAATGACAGCACCGCCGTGGCTGTCGGCACCTCCAACACGGTCAGTGCTCAAGGTCCAGACAGCCACGCCGTCGCCATCGGTTCCGGCCACGATGTCGAGTCCGGGCCGGGCGAAACCGTCGTCAATCCCTAACGCAGCAGCCGCCGCACCTCGTCGTCGCTGACCTGATCAAAATCGCGGTAGGACTCCCCCACAGCCGCAAAGGGCGTCGGCATGTCGGCGCACACCACGTCGTCCGCGATTCCCATGAGCTGGCGGCACGCCGCTTCCGTACCGACGGGCACCGCGACCACCAGGGTCCGCGGCCCGCTCTCCCGCAGCACTTCGGCGGCGACGCGCATGCTGGCGCCGGTGGCCATGCCGTCGTCGGCGAGGATCACGGTGCGCCCCTTGACGTTCGGCGGTGGCCGACCCTGGCGGTAATCGGTTTCCCGCCGTTGCAACTCACGGCCCTCGGCTTCCGCGACCTCGCACAGGGTCTGCTGCGAAATCTTTAGTGGCCCAACGACATCCTGATTGACGACGACGTGACCGCCGCCACCGATCGCGCCCATCGCGTACTCCTCGTGGCCGGGGACACCCAGCTTGCGGATGATCAGCGCGTCCAGCGGCGCGTCGAGTGCACGGGCAATTTCGCGGGCGACAGGGACGCCGCCGCGAGCCAGGCCGAGCACGACGACATCGCGCCTGCCGCGGTACGCCGTCAGCAGACCGGCCACTACGCGCCCCGCTTCTGCACGATCACGAAAGACGCGCCTCGAATCATGGTTTCGCGTACCTCCGATCCTATTCCCATCAGCGCTTTTCAGTGGTAATCCGTAATTGACAGGGCCATACAAAAAACCGTTCGAGGAGGCAGAAGTGAAGGTCACCGGAACAGCTGTTGCGGTTTTCTCGGTCATCGGCATCGCCAGTGCGCCGATCGCGTCGGCCGGCTATCCACTCGTCGGCAAGCTCGGCAGCGCCATGACGATGACGGACAGCGTCGGTCAGGTCCAGCTGAGCTGGCAGGTCTCCGATCTCAAGCCCAGCTCTGATGTGATGCCGGGCTACCGGGTCGCGGGAAAGCTCTGGGAGGCCACCGCCACCGTTCGCGCGCTGAGCGGCCCGGTGACACCTGGCATTTCGCAGTTCAACGCCGTCGCGCCGAACCAGGCGGCCTACCGCGTGCTGTGGATGGTCGCGAGCCCGATCAACATCAGCGGCGCGACCATTCCGCAAGGCGGCCAATCGACCGGAAAGATCCACTTCGACGTCACCGGCCCCGCTCCCACGACGGTGACGATGAACAACGGAATGGAAGACCTGATGGTCTGGACTCCGTGAATCAGTAGACACCCTGTTCTAGGGTGTCTACTCATGAAGACCTACCAGTGCGAGCCCGTAGGCGTCGACTTCATCGACAGCGCACCGTTCCGCTTCGTCAGCAAAGTCGATCTGGCGATCAAGCCGGAGCAGTTGTTCGAGGTCTTCTCGGATGAGACGTCCTGGCCGCGCTGGGCGACGCTGATCACCAACGTGGAGTGGACCAGCCCGAAGCCGTACGGCGTGGGCACCACCCGCACGGTGACCATGCGCGGCCACATCGTCGGCGACGAGGAGTTCATCGCCTGGGAGCCGTTCTCCTACATGGCATTCCGATTCAACACCAGTACCTCGAACATGCTGTCGGCGTTCGCCGAGGGCTACACCGTCGAGGAGACCGCCGATGGTTGTCACCTGACGTGGGTGATGGCGATGAAGCCCAAGGGCCTCGCCGGTGAGCTGGGCATGCGGGCGGGCCGCCCCATGATGGCGTGGCTGTTCCAGCGGTTCCTGCACAACCTGCGCCGCTACACGGACGAGCGCTACGGCGCGTAGAGCCCTTCCCAGACCTCGCGGCGCGCCTGGTCCGGGTCGTCGATGGTCTCGTCGCGCATCGAGCCGATGACCCGCGTGGCCCGGCGGTCGGTGTCGTAGGTCGGCCAATTCGCCAGTGCCGCCGTCGCGAAATCCAGCCAGGTGCGCTGCATGCGCCGGCCGACCGACGGCTGTACCTGACGCCCGAGCGGATGCAGCATCCGGCCGAGGTACGAGCCGTAGCTGTGCTGGATGTGCACGATCTCACTGCCGTGCGTCGCGCCGAGCCCCAGCACTTTCAGGGTCCAGGTGGTGTGGTCGAACCGGTAGGCGTGCGTCGGCGCGTGCCCGCTGTAGGCGTCCGCGAACGCCCATGTCGGGGCGCCGAACATGACGTCGGAGCCGATCGCGATCAGCGCCCGGCGCCGCGGGTAGCTCGGATAGGCCTGCAGCACAGCATCTTTGGCGTCCGGCGCGACGCGCGCGAAGTAGTCGTCGACCATGGGCACCGTGGTGGGCAGCATCGGTGGTCGGCCCCAGGCGAACATCGATGCCTCACGGCTGTTGGTACCCACGATCAGCGGGACCTTGGCCACGGCCCCGGCCCGGGCGGCGAGCACCGGATGCGCGGGCAGCAGGTCGACGCCGTAGGTCAGTCCGTAGGCCAGCTTGGGACTGTTGGCCGCGCTCTCCCCCTGCAGTTGGCCGGCGGCGCGGCGCAGCTGGCGCTGCGGCAGCGCGGCGATCTCGTCGACGGGGACGTCCAACCGGCGGACGAACTCGTGCGCCTGGCGGGCCCGGGTCTCGCGGTCGGCGATGAGCGGCAGCGCCGGGCTCTGCGCGATGGCCCGGCCGAACAGCCCGTCGGCGGCGGGGCTGGCCAGCAGCGCCAGCACCGATGTGGCACCCGCGGATTCGCCGAAGACGGTGACCTGGTCGGGGTCGCCGCCGAACGCAGCGATGTTGTCGCGCACCCATTGCAGGGCCGCGATCTGGTCGCGCAGACACAGGTTGTCGTCGAATCCGGGGCCCAGATCGCCGAGTTCGAAGCCGCCGAAGACGCCGAGCCGATAGGTGACGTTGACGACCACCACGTTGCCGTTGGCCGCCAGCCGGGAGCCGTTATAGAGCTGCAGCTGGCCGGCCCCGAACACGAACGCGCCGCCGGGAATCCACACCATCACCGGCAGTGTGCCTGTCACGTCGGGTGACCAGACCGTCACTGTCAGGCAGGCCTCGTCACGCATCTTGGGGTCGTCACGCCCGCCGCCGACGAACGACTTGCCCTGCGGCGGGATGGGTCCGTGATCGATGGCGTCACGAATGCCAGACCACGGGATCAGTGGTTGCGGGGCGCGGAACCGCAACGGCCCGACGGGCTGTTCGGCGTAGCCGACACCCCGCCAGACGTACACACTGCCTTCCGTGGTGCCCCTGAGGGCGCCGGCGCGGGTGTGAACGATGGTCGAACGGTCGATGGTTTCGGGCTGGACGGCCACACCGCAAATCCTAGTGTGGAAAGCTGGCATCCAGTCGTATTCGAGGCCCGGACGGAGCGGTGATGTCCTTCAACGAAGGTATGCAGATCGACACGAGCAACACGTCGACCAGCGGGGGCGGTGGCTTCGGCGGCCGGGGTCTCGCGATCGGCGGCGGGATGGGTGGCTTGGTGATCGTGGTCGTCGCCATGTTCCTCGGCGTGGATCCCAGTTCGATTCTCGGTCACCAGAGCCAGGCGCCCCAGTCCAGCCAGGGATCGAGCGCCTACGACCTGAGCAAGTGCAAGACCGGCGCGGACGCCAACAAGTACCTGGAGTGCCGCATCGTGGCCACCGGCAACTCCGTGGACGGCGTGTGGTCGCAGCTGCTGAAGGGCTACACGCCGCCGAAGATCCGGCTGTTCCGTGGGCAGGTCAACACCGCGTGCGGCCCGGCCGACACCTCTGTGGGCCCCTTCTACTGCCCCGGCGACAAGGTCGCCTACTTCGACACCAGCTTCTTCCAGACCCTGGTCGACGAATTCGGTTCCAGCGGTGGACCTTTGGCACAGGAATACGTGGTGGCCCACGAGTACGGCCACCATGTGCAGAACCTGCTCGGCGACATCGGCAAGGCGCAACGCGGGCCGAAGGGCGCCGAGGGCAACAGCGTGCGCACCGAGCTGCAGGCCGACTGCTACGCCGGCGTGTGGGCGCACTACGCGTCGACGGTCAAGCAGAAGAGCACCGGCGTGCCGTTCCTGCAGCCGTTGAGCGACAAGGACATTGCCGACGCGCTGTCGGCGGCCTCGTCGGTCGGTGACGATCACATCCAGAAGCAGGCCACCGGACGTGTCAACCCGGAGTCGTGGACGCACGGCTCGTCGGCCGAACGGCAGAAGTGGTTCACCACCGGTTACCAGACCGGTGACCCCAAGCAGTGCGACACGTACAACGCACAGAATCTGGGCTAGGCCGCAGGGTTGATCCGCGCGATGTGGACATCGCGGGTGAAGATGCGCAAGCCGTCCGGTGTCGGTGGCGCCGTTGAGGTGTACACCGCGCCCGATGGCGTGGTCAGCGCGATGGTGTGCCGGCCGTACCGGTCATAACTCGCCGCCGCCTGCCAACCCGGTTCTTCCTTGACGTAATTGCAGTGCTCGCACAACCCATCGCCGTTGTGCGCGCTCGTCGGCCCACGCTTGGCATGGGGTGTGACGTGGTCGGTGTGCCGAATCCGCGCATTGCAGTACGGGGTCCGGCACACCTGGTCCCGCAAGCCGATGAACGTCGCGAGCGCCTTCGGGAACGCCCGCGCCCTCGACTCCATCGCCACCAGCTTGTTGGTGTCGGGCTGGGCGTAGAGGCGCCGCAACGCCGCCCCCACCGTCGCATCGGCCGCCGCGGCCAGCACCAGATCCCGGGCCAGCACCGCCGGAATCGGCCCATAGCCGTCCAACTGCGCGGGCTGCTCACCCCCGGTCAGCAGCGTCTCATCCGACATCACCAGGTTCAGTGTCACCGGCACCGATGTCGTGACCGGATCACGACCCGTGACCCGCCCCACCACCACATCGGCCATCACCTGCGCACGGCTGCGCTCTGAGCCCGCCGCCACCTCCGACGCCGCCTCACGAGCCAGCGTCTGGCGCACCAACTGACCTTGGGCCGCCGGCATCAGCACCGTCATCGACATCATGCCGTCAGCGGCCACCCGGAACCGCACATGCCGCGAGGCCCGTGCCCGCGTCATCTTCTCCAGGACGGTCTGCTGATCCAACTCATAGGCGATCCGCGCGGCCTCCGCCGACACCTCGGCGTTCCCCAGCCCCGCCAACGGCGCCGGGTCCCCGCACAGCTCGACATCCAGAAGCCGGCGATCCAACGCCGACAGGTACGCCGCTTCCTTGGTGATCAGTTCGGCCCGATGCTCCGACAGCACCCCGGATTCCAACGCCGCCAGCGCGCACGGCATGTCCGCGGTCAGAATGCGGGCCATCGCCATCAACCGCTCACCCCGATGCGGAGACTCCCGCCGAGCCAGCCCCACCTCCGAGCCCAACGCGGCCCGCGAGACCCGCGGCCCACCCGCTCTCGCGGCGGCGACCCGCCGCGCCTCCAACGCGGCCGCCAACCGGGCCTGCTCCGCCGCCGCGGCAGCCTTGACCTGCTCGAGCTCGGTCATGCGACCCAACAACGCCGCCTCATCAGCGTCGGGGGCCAGCATCAGGCTTTCGCTCATACGTTCGAATGTACACCGCACCCCCGACAAGTGCTGTGATGTATCAGGACATCGGTGACAGTTCTGCATCAGCACATCGGTGACAGTTGGTGTATCAGGACATCGGTAACGTTTCCTCTGGTTTGGGG
>NZ_JMLM01000016.1:0-135738 GCF_000686745.1 Mycobacterium sp. UNC410CL29Cvi84 | reverse complement strand
TGTCGCATCGAATCGTTCGTCCTACTGCAACAACGCGTTACCCGTCACCGCACCCAGATACTGGCCGCCATCGAACATGGTCTGTCCAACGGACTCATCGAATCGGTCAACACCAAGATCCGGCTCATCACCCGCGTCGCCTACGGCTTCGCCACACCCGAGCCCCTGATCGCCCTGGCCATGCTCACCCTCGGAGGACACCGACCAGCGCTCCCCGGCCGACAATGACCCACACATACGTCAACAGAGCCACTTTCCTTGACGGCCAAGGCAAGTTGACCAGTCCCGGTGAGAGTTGTGTAGAGAGGCAGTTAGACCGGGCCCGGCCCCGGCTCATCCGACCCGGGCACGGAACCGGCTGTGCAGCGCCTGCTTGGAAACGCCGAGAACCCGCGCTATCTCGGGCCACGTCCACCCAGCAGCTCGAGCTTGAAAGACGGCCTGGTCGTAGCGCTCCTTCGCGGCCTCCAACCCGTCGCGAGCTTCGGCTAACGCGCGCAAGCTGTTTCCACTGTAGAAATCCGCCAACACCGGATCGGGTTCGGGTTCGCGCTCCTCGAACACGTCATCGTCGGGCAGGTCGTCATCCAGGCCATTGAGGGCACGGTAGGCACCCTCCTCGCCCAGGAGATTCACCAGCGCACGACGACCCAGCTCACGCATGTACGGGTCATCACTCGGTCCACCCATGCTTGTCCCTCCCCAGAGATATTGGGAAGTATGCGCCCGGGCACCGACAACTTCTGTGGACGAGCACCTGTCCTCCAGGGCATGTTCGATCTGGGCCGGTCAGCTTTCCTTGACCGTCAAGGAAAGTTGACCGCCCCAAATCGCATGTGCCGCAAGAGAGCTGACACGCCGCGGGCCGACGCGCCGACGACGCAAACAAGGGGCGGCCGGCCGCAGGCGGTGCGGGCCGGCCGAACTCAGGCGGCGGGCAGACCGACCGGCGGGCGGGGCAGCCGGCTCAGGCGGCGCGGGGCAGCCGGCTCAGGCGGGGCAGCCGGCTCAGGCGGCGCGGGGCAGCCGGCTCAGGCGGCGTGGGCCAGCCGGTCTCAGGCCACCACGCCGCCGACGAGATGGCCGACCAGATAGGTGGCGCTCAGCGCCAGGGCACCACCGATGACGTTGCGGGCCACAGCCTTGCCGACCGGCGCACCACCGAGCCGGGCCGACACCACGCCCGTGATCGCCAGCGCCAGCAGCACCGCGAACATGGTGACCGGGACGCGGAGCGTCGTCGGCGGCAGCAGGATCGCCACCAACGGCAGCAACGCGCCGATGGTGAATGACACCGCCGACGAGAACGCGGCCGCCCACGGGTTGGCCAATTCGCCTGGCGTGATGCCCAACTCGACGACCGCGTGCGCCGCGAACGCGTTGTGGTCGGTCAGTTCCTCGGCCGCGGCGCGGGCCGTCGACACCGACAGACCACGCCCTTCGAGCAGGCCGGCCAGTTCCTCGAGTTCGGCGGCCGGGTCCTCCTTGAGTTCACGACGTTCTTTGGCCAGCAGTGCCCGTTCGGTGTCGCGCTGCGAGCTCACCGACACGTACTCGCCCAACGCCATCGATATCGCGCCGGCCACCAAACCGGCCATACCGGCGGTGAAGATCGGTCCGCGCTCGGCCGTCGCGGCCGCGACACCGACGACGATGCCGGCAGTCGACACGATGCCGTCATTGGCACCGAGCACGCCGGCGCGCAACCAGTTCAGCTTCGACGCAACCGAACCCGCGTGGGGCTCGGCATCATGGGACGAGATCGCCATTCCTGCAACGCTATGCGGGCGCGCGGCGATCCGCCAGCCAATGAAGCCTTGCCAAACCTGCTCAGGATTCCAGTTTTTTGAGCACTGCGCGGGTGCGGGCGCGGCCTTCGGCCGACGGGTCGAACGTCACGCCGACGTACTCGTCGACCCCGGCGGCTTCGAGTTCGGCCAGCCGGTCGCGCACCGTCTGCTCGTCGCCGATGATCGCGATGTCCTCCGGACCGGCGTAGCCCTCGCGGTCGAGCATGGCCCGGTACGACGGCAGGTGACCGTAGATCGCGAACTGCTCGGCGGCCTGCTTACGGGCGCCGTCGACGTCGTCGGTCACGGCAACCGGAATGGCCGCGACAACCCGGACCGCGTCGGCGCGGCCGGCGTCGGCAGCGGCTTGGCGCAATGTCGGACCGACATGGCCCGCAAGGGTTTTCGGCCCGGTCATCCACGTGACGGTGCCCGACGAACGTCGGCCGGCGATCTGCAGCAGCTTCGGTCCGAGCGCGGCGATGTACACGGGCGGCGTCGGCGCGCCGGGGATGATCAGTGCGCCGCGCGTGGTCACCGTCTCACCGGTGGCGTCGGCCTTCTCGCCGTTCAGCAGCGGCAGCAGACCGTCCAGGTATTCGTTGAGCCGGCGCACCGGCTTGTCCCACGGGATGCCCCACATGCCCTCGGTGACGGCCTGGTGCGTCATGCCGAGCCCGAGCAGCAGGCGGCCACCCGCCATCTGGCTGATGGTCAGCGCCCGCTGCGCCAGCAGCATCGGAAGCTGATTCTGGATGGGCAGCACGCCGGTGCCGACCTCGATGCCGTCGACCTCCCGCAGGCCGACCGTCAGCACGGTGAGAAGGTCTGGCTCATAAGGCATCTGGGCGAACCAGGCCCGGCGAAATCCCTCGTCACGCAGCTGGGCGAGGTACGCGACGGTGTCGTCGACGGGCGATTTGAGACCACTCAACGAACCGAAAATGCTGATCTGCACGGGATGCTCCTTGAGGCCGGTTTGGGTCACCTGTTTGTATCGAACCATGACGACCGACGGACCAGAGACTGCCCGGCTGCAATATTTCGGACCCAACTGGTTCGCGTCGGTCATGGGCACGGGCATCGTGGCCACCGCGGCCGCGTCGCTGCCCGTCCATCTGCCGGGGCTTCGGGGCTTTGCCGAAGGAGTGTGGGTGATCGCCACCGCCCTGCTGGTGCTGCTGATCGTCGCGGTGTCGGTGCAGTGGGTGCGCCACCCCACGGTGGCGCGCAGCCAGGTGCGTAACCCGCAGATGACGCACTTCTACGGTGCCGCACCGATGGCGCTGATGACCGTCGGCCTCGGCGCCCTGCTGATCGGCAAGGACCTGATCGGCACGCGCTTCGCCGTCGACCTCGACTGGATCCTCTGGACCGCGGGCACCATCGGCGGTCTGTTCACCGCGATGACGATCCCGTTCCTCATGTTCACACAGCTGGAGGTCGGTCCGGACGCCGCGTTCGGTGGCTGGCTGATGCCCGTCGTGCCGCCGATGGTGTCGGCGGCGTCGGGCGCGCTGCTGCTGCCGCACCTGCCACCGGGCACGGCCCGCACCACGATGTTCTACGGCTGCTTCGCGATGTTCGGGCTGTCGCTGATCGCCGCCCTGATCATCATCACGATGATCTGGAGCCGGCTGGCGCACTACGGCACCTCGGGGTCGGCGCGCGTCCCGACGCTGTGGATCGTGCTGGGTCCGCTGGGACAGGGCATCACCGCCGCGGGGCTGCTGGGGACGGCGGCGGCCTCGGCCATCAGCCCGGAGCTGGCGTCGGGCATGAACATCTTCGCGGTGCTGTTCGGCGTCCCCGTGTGGGGCTTCGCGGTGCTGTGGATCAGCTTGGCGAGCGCCCTGACGGTGCGGACCATGCGCCGCGGCATGCCCTTTGCGCTGACGTGGTGGAGCCTGACGTTCCCCGTCGGCACGTTCGTCACCGGCACGTCGCAGCTCGCCGCGCACACCGGACTGCCCGCGTTCCGCGTCGCCGCCGTCGTGGCCTATGTCTTCCTGCTGTGCACCTGGGCACTGGTTGCGGTGCGCACGCTGCGTGGCAGTGTCGGCGGCAGCCTGTTCACGCCGCCGCCTGCTCCGGCAGCCATCCACAAGGACCCGAAATGACCGACACCGCACGGGTGTACGACCCGGTTGATCCCGCCCAGCCGCCCCGCGTGACCGTCGACCGACTGTGGCCACGGGGGATTCCCAAGGAAGACCCGCGGGTCGGCACGTGGATGCCGCACGTCGCGCCGTCGAACGAACTGCGCAAGTGGTACCACGCGCATCCCGGCGAGTTCGACAAGTTCGCCGCGGACTACCGGGCGGAGCTGGCGGACTCGGCGGAGCTGGCCAAGCTGCGATCGATGGGTCCGGTGACCCTGACCACCTCGGCCAAGGACGTCGCGATCAGCCACGTCGCGGTCCTGGCCGCGCTGCTCTAGACCTCCCGTCCGCGGTCAGGAGGTGTCGCCGGTGGTGCCACCGTAGGTCGCGATCTTGTACTCGGTGGCGGCCAGGGAGAGCGTCAGTTCGCGGATCTGGCGGCGGATGGTGTCGCGATGCTCGATCAGCATGTCGAGGCGTTCGGGAACCGTCTGCTCGCCGCTGTCCACGAGTGCGATGTAGTGCTGCAGATCGCGAATGGCCATGCCCGACAACCGCATCCGGGTCAGGAAGACGAGTCGGCGTACCGCCTCGGGTTGGTACCTGCGGTGGCCGCTGCTGTCGCGGTCGACCTCGACCAGCCCGGCACGTTCGTAATAGCGCAGGGTGTGTGCGGAGACGTCGAGCAGGTCGGCAACTTCGGCAATGGTCATCGGCTCGTCGAGCCCGTCGGTGTCGGCGAGCCGGTGAATGACCTCGATCGACATCGGGCCGTCCACCTCGCCGAGTGCGGCAAGTGCCCTGCTCATCAGATCGTCGGTGGAGGACATACTCGATCCTAGATCGGCCGCGATGAGACGGCGCTGTCCGCGAAGTCGGCGCTGCGGGCCAGCTCCGTCCACCGGGCGACCTCGTCCAGGCCGCGTTGGTAGGTGTTGGTGAGCCGCTCGACGGCCTCGGCACCGAGCGGCAGCCGCAGCGGCACCTCGTCCGAGCGGATCAGGGAGACGATGATCTGCGCGGCCGCGGCGGGGTCGCCTTCCTGCTTCCCGTCCGCGCCGGCCATGTCGGCGCGGACCGCGGCCAGGACGTCGCGGTAGGTCGACGAGCTGTCGGTGAAATCGAGCACCTCGGCCGCGTTGAAGGCGGTGCGGAACCGGCTCGGCTCGACCAGCATCACCCGGATGCCGAACGGCGCGACCTCGCCGGCCAGGGCCTCGGACCAGCCCTCCAGTGCGAACTTCGATGCCGAGTACGTCGAGACGCCGGGGAACGACATCCGGCCGCCTTGGCTGCTCATCTGCACGATCGTCCCGCTGCCCTGTGCCCGCATGATCGGCAACGCCGCGCGCACCAGGGCGGCGGGACCGAACAGATGCAGGTCCATCAGGTCGCGCAGCTGCGCGTCGGTGACTTCCTCGGCGGCGCCGACGATGGCCCGCCCCGCGTTGTTCACCAGGACGTCGAGGCGACCGTAACGGTCGACGGCCGCCTCGATGGGCCGGGCGGCCGCGCTCGCGTCGCGGGCGTCGAATGCGACGGTGGTGAAGCGGTCGCCGTAGCCGGTGCTGAGGTCGGCCACGCTGTCGGGATTGCGGACTGCGGCGACGACCTGATCGCCCGCGGCAAGGGCCGCCTCGGCCAGTGCGCGTCCGAGTCCCTTCGAGGCTCCGGTGATGAGCCAGGTCTGTGCCGGCGTCGATGTTGTCATGGCGCTGACGCTAGGAGTTTGAGCGCGCTCGAACGCAAGCCTGCTGAGGGATTTGTGCACGAAATTCCGCGGGCGGCGCGGAAAATCGTGCACAAATCCCCACGGGAAACGAGAGTGCCCCGTGCCTCCGTCAGGTCGGGGGTCAGACGGAAACACGAGGCACTAGGGGTATCGCTGGGGCTTCACGAGGCGTTACAGCCCCGGCGAAATTTATGGAAATGGCCGCAAAACCGCTGGTCCAGCGGCCATTTCCCGCACGTTCGAGACTCAGGCCTCCAGGATGGCCGTGACGCCCTGGCCACCCGCGGCGCAGATGGAGATCAGGCCGCGCACCGGCTTGCCGGTCTCCTTCTTCTTCTCGGCGAGCTGCTTGGCCAGCTGGGCCACGATGCGGCCGCCGGTCGCGGCGAACGGGTGCCCGGCCGCCAGCGACGAGCCGTTGACGTTGAGCTTCGACCGGTCGATCGAGCCCAAGGGTGCGTCCAGGCCGAGGCGGCCCTTGCAGTACTCGGGCGACTCCCAGGCCGCCAGCGTCGCCAGCACCACGGAGGCGAAGGCCTCGTGGATCTCGTAGAAGTCGAAGTCCTGCAGCGTCAGGCCGTTGCGGGCCAGCAGGCGCGGCACGGCGTAGGTCGGCGCCATGAGCAGGCCGTCGGTGCCGTTGACGTAGTCGACCGCGGCGGTCTCGGAGTCGACGAAGTAGGCCAGCACCGGGATGTTGTGCTCGGCCGCCCACTCGTCGGTCGACAGCAGCGCCACCGACGCACCATCGGTCAGCGGGGTCGAGTTGCCGGCGGTCATGGTGGCGTCGCCCAGCTTCACACCGAAGACGGGCTTGAGCTTGGCCAGCTTCTCGGTCGACGAGTCGGCCCGCAGGTTGTTGTCGCGGTACAGGCCCAGGAAGGGGCTGACCAGGTCATCGAAGAAGCCGCGGTCGTAGGCGGCGGCCATGTTCTGGTGGCTGGCGGCGGCCAGGGCGTCCTGGTCGGTGCGCTTGACGCCCATCTCCTTGGCGGTCTGGGCGGCGTGCTCGCCCATCGACAGCCCGGTGCGGGCCTCGCTGTTGACCGGAATCTCGACGCCGACGGCGGCCGGCAGCTTGCCGACGAGCTTCAGGCGGTCGACGTTCGACTTGGCGCGGCGCAGGCTCAGCAGCACGCGGCGCAGGTCGTTGCCGAGGGCGATGGGCGCGTCCGATGCGGTGTCCACACCACCGGCAGCAGCCACCTGGTAGCGGCCGGCAGCGATGCCGTCAGCTGCCGCGATGGCCGACTGCAGGCCCGTGCCACACGCCTGCTGCAGGTCGAAGGCCGGCGTGTAGGGCGACAGCGAGGTGCCGAGCACACATTCGCGCATGAGATTGAAATCACGGCTGTGCTTGAGGACGGCACCGCCGATCACCATGTCGAGCTTCTCGCCCTTGAGGTTGAAGCGGTCGATCAGACCGTCCAGAGCCGCGGTGAACATGTCCTGGTTGGAGGCGTTTGCGTACGCGCCGTCGGATCGCGCGAAGGGAATGCGGTTACCACCCAGGACTGCCACGCGGCGGCGGCTGTTGGTCTCGGCCACGGTTTTTCTCCAGTTCGTTGACGTTCGAGGACTGAGGCAAGATGTTGCTTGACGCCTATATTACCCACCGTTCTTACTCTGGAGTAAGTTCGTCTCTGACAAGACGGTTCCGTCTATACGACACACGTCCGCAGAAAGGTCCGCAATGGCTGACGTCCTCTCCCAAGTCCTCACCTCCGGTCCCGGTTCGTTCCTGGCCAAGCAGCTCGGCGTACCCCAGCCCCAGCCGCTGCGCCGCTACAAGGCCGGCGAGCCCGCGCTGGCCGGCCCCCTCCTGATCGGCGGCGAAGGCCGCGTCGCCGAGCCGCTGCGTGCGGCCCTCGCCGATGACTACGACCTCGTGGGCAACAACGTCGGCGGCCGCTGGGCCGACTCGTTCGGCGGCCTGCTGTTCGACGCCACCGGCATCACCAAGCCCGAGCAGCTCAAGCAGCTCCACCAGTTCTTCACGCCCGTGCTGCGCAACCTCGCCCCCAACAGCCGCGTCGTCGTCGTCGGCACCACGCCCGACGAGACCGACAGCATCGACGAGCGCATAGCCCAGCGTGCCCTCGAAGGCTTCACGCGCTCGCTCGGCAAGGAACTGCAGCGCGGCGCCACCATCGGGCTCGTCTACCTGTCGTCTGCGGCGTCGCCCGCCGCGTCGGGCATCGAGTCGACCATCCGCTTCCTGCTGTCGGGCAAGTCGGCGTACGTCGACGGCCAGGTGTTCTATGTCGGTGCCGCCGACTCCGTGGCCCCGGCCGACTGGGACAAGCCGCTGGCCGGCAAGGTCGCGCTCGTGACCGGCGCCGCCCGCGGCATCGGCGCCGAGATCGCCCGCGTGTTCGCGCGGGACGGCGCGTCCGTCGTCGCCATCGATGTCCCGCAGGCCGCCGACGCACTCACCGAGACCGCCGCTGCTGTCGGTGGCACCGCGTTGGCCCTCGACGTGACGGCCGACGACGCCGTCGCCCAGATCGTCGCCCACCTGACCGAGCACCACGGCGGCAAGGCCGACGTGCTCGTCAACAACGCCGGCATCACCCGCGACAAGCTGCTCGCCAACATGGATGACGCGCGCTGGGACTCGGTGATCGCCGTGAACCTGCTTGCGCCGCAACGTCTTGCGCAGGGCCTGGTCGAGAACGGCACCATCGGCGAGGGTGGTCGCATCGTGGGCCTGTCGTCGATGGCCGGCATCGCCGGTAACCGCGGCCAGACCAACTACGCCGCCACCAAGGCCGGCATGATCGGCATGACCGACGCGTACGCAGAGGTGTTCGGCGAGAAGGGCGTCACCATCAACGCCGTCGCGCCGGGCTTCATCGAGACCAAGATGACCGACGCCATTCCGCTGGCAACCCGCGAGGTGGGGCGTCGCCTCAACTCGCTGTTCCAGGGCGGCCTGCCGGTCGACGTCGCCGAGCTGATCGCCTACTTCGCCAGCCCCGCGTCGAATGCCGTCACCGGCAACACGATTCGGGTCTGCGGCCAGGCACTGTTGGGAGCCTGACATGTCGCAGCCCAACGGTCTTGTGAACATGGCACGGGCGGTGGCGGGTGCGCTGCCGTTCGTGTCGCGGGGTTCCACCTTGCCGGCCCGCACCGTCACGGTGTCGGGCCTGAACATCGACCCGAAGAACGTCGCCGAATACGCCGCGGTGACCGGGCTGCGGTTCGGCGACACCGTGCCGCTGACCTACCCGTTCGCGCTGACGTTCCCGACCATGATGTCGTTGGTCACCGGATTCGATTTCCCGTTCGCCGCAATGGGTTCGGTGCACATCGAGAACCACATCACGCAATACCGGCCCATCAAGGTGACCGACGAACTGGACATCGCGGTGCGCGCGGAGAACCTGCGCGAGCACCGCAAGGGCCTGCTGGTCGACATCATCACGGACGTCAAGGTCGGCAACGACCTGGTGTGGAATCAGGTCACCACGTTCCTGCACCAGCAGCGGACCAGCCTGTCGGGTGAGCCGAAGCCGGAGCCGGTGAAGCAGCCGAAGCTGCCGCCACCCAACGCGGTCATCAGCATCACACCGGGTCAGATTCGGCACTACGCCGACGTCGGTGGCGACCACAACCCGATCCACACCAGCTCGATCGGCGCCAAGCTGTTCGGCTTCCCGACGGCCATCGCGCACGGAATGTTCAGCGCCGCAGCGGTTCTGGCCAACATCGAGGGCCAGTTGCCGGATGCGGTTAAGTATTCGGTCAAGTTCGGCAAGCCGGTGCTGCTGCCCGCCAAGGTGGGGCTGTACGTCGAACCCATCGAGGGCGGCTGGGAGCTGGCCCTGCGCAACCTGTCGAAGGGTTACCCGCACCTGACGGCGACGGTCACCGAGCTGTAGCCCGCCGCGCGTCTCTCGCCCGGGCGTGTCGGCTCTCCTGTGGCACTTGCGATTTGGCGCCGTCAGCTTTCCTTGACTGTCAGGGAAAGTTGACGGCTCCGGGCGAGAGATGTTGGTAGGCAGCGGCCGAGCGCGCGCCAGCCTCCCTCATTCGTACCGGCCGAACCCGCGGATGCCGGGGTCGTCGGCGATCTTGAACGTCGACAAGCCCACATTGGTGCCCTCACCGCCACCGACCGTGGTGAGCGTGCCGTTGTCATTGACGAGCACGATGTTGACGTGCTGGCCCTTCGGGCTCGGCTTGTCGTAGAGCACCATGTCGCCGGGCAGTGGCGAGTAGTCCGTCGGCTCCCAGCGCCCCTCGGCATGCAGATAGTCGGTGAGTGTCATGACACCCGGGATGCGCCAGTGCCCAGAGTTGGGATTGGTGAAGGGTTTTCCGGATTCCCGCATAACCCAGCTGGTGAAGTCCGCGCACCACGGCTCGTCGTTGCCTTCGGAGTACTTGGCCATGTCTGCTTGCGCCGCGTACTCCTGAGCCAGGACATGCACGACGGCCGCGCGACCGGGGCTCAGCTTCGAGGTGTCCACGACTGGGAAGTCCGGCCGGGCGGCGTGCTCGCGGTAGCCGCGATACCCGGCCAGGGCGACGACACCGGTCAACACCAGGGCAGCCACGACCAACAGGATGCGGCCCGCCCGTTTGTGCATATCTTCCAGATTAGGTGACCGACGTGGTGCCACCCGTCGGCAATTTCGGGCCCTGGTGGACAGACGGCGGGAGGAGCTGGATCGACGGGCGGCCGGTGCCGTCGACCGTGACCCGCGCCGCGACGCCGTAGACCGCCGAAATCAGTTCGGCAGTGAGGACTTCGGCGGGCGTCCCGGCCGCGACAACCCGCCCCTTGTCGAGCACGACGAGCCGGTCGCAGAACAACGCCGCCAGAGTCAGGTCGTGCAACGTCACCACCGCTGTCACGGGCAGTGCACGGATGAGTGCCAGCAGCTCGAACTGGTGCCGGATGTCGAGGTGGTTGGTGGGTTCATCGAGCAGCAGTTCGCGAGGCTCCTGCGCGAGGGCGCGGGCGATCTGTACCCGCTGCTGCTCGCCGCCGGACAACGTGCGCCAATCCCGGTCGCGCATGGCCGTCGTCTCGGTCTGTTCCAGGGCACGCTCGACGGCACGGTGGTCGGCCGCGCTGTCGCCAGACCAGATGCCGCGGTGCGGAATTCGGCCCAGGCGCACGATCTGCTCGACAGTGAGGTCCAGCTCCGTGCTGACCTGCTGCTCGACCACCGCGACGCGTTGCGCCACCGCACGACGACGAAGATCGGCGAGCGGTCGTCCGTCGAGCAGCACGGCGCCGGCCTCGGGATGCCGCAATCCGGCGAGCAGCCGCAGCAGCGACGACTTGCCGGCGCCGTTGGGCCCGAGCAGCCCCAGCGTCTCGCCGTCCGCCACGGCGAGCGACACCCCGTCGATGACGAGTCGCCCGCCGGCCGACCAGCAGACGGATTCGGCGGCGAACGCGCCCGTCATCGAATCCGCCTGCGTCGAGCGAGAATCCACATGAAGATCGGTACGCCGACGAGCGCGGTCACCACGCCGACCGGCAACTCCTGCGGCGCGAACACCGTGCGGGCCGCGGCGTCGACCCAGACCAGGAAGATGGCTCCGGTGATCGCGGTGACCGGCAGCAGCCGTCGGTGCGACGGCCCGACGATCATTCGCGCGGCGTGCGGCAACACCAATCCGACGAAACCGATTGCGCCCGCGGCACTCACCAGCACGGCCGTCAGGAGCGCCGTCGTCGCCAACAAGACGGCGCGGACGCGCCGCACCGAGACACCCAACGCGGCGGCCGCATCGCGACCGAAAGCGAATGCGTCCAAGGCATCTGAGTGCAACCAGCAGATGGCCAGGCAGGCCGCGCACACAAGACCGCACAGCGCCACCTGAGACCAGGCGGCCCCGGCCAGCGAGCCGAGCAACCAGAACAGCACCCCGCGGGTCTGTTGCGCGTCGGCCGACGAGAACACCACCAACGCCGTTGCCGCCGAAAAGAGCTGGGTACCAGCGACTCCGGCGAGCAGTACCCGGTCCTGTCCACCGCCGGACACCGCCGCGAGGGCCAGTACCAGAACGAACGCGATCACGGCACCGACGAACGCACCGCCCGACAGCGTCAGCGCACCACCGATGCCCGCAACGACGACCAGCACCGCTCCCGTCGACGCGCCGGACGAGATGCCCAGCATGAACGGGTCGGCCAGCGGGTTGCGCATCAGCGACTGCAGGATCGCCCCGCAGATGCCCAGGCCCGCGCCACAGATCGCGGCCAACAACGCGCGCGGCAGCCGTAGTTCCCAGACGATGCCGTCGTCGATCGGCGCGACATTCGCCGTGCGGCCCCAAAGATGTTGTGCGACGACGGCATACACGTCACCGAAGCCGAGGTCGGCCGGTCCGATGATCATGGCCGCCGCGATCGACAGCGCCAGGACCACCAGACCGACCAGCGTCATCGCGACCGTGCGCACCGCCGTCAGGACTTCCCGCCCAGCCCGAACGAGCGCAGTCCGGACGCGACGGTCTCGACGGCGTCGACGTTGCGCAGCGACGGGTCCATGGCGCTGGCCGGCAAGATGATCCACCTCTTCTCCCGCACGGCCTTCAACTTGCTTGCCGCCGGGTCGGTTTCGAGGAACTTGATCTTGTCGGCGACGCTGTCACCGTCCTTGCCGCGGGTGAGATCGGCGAGGACCAGCACGTCGGGATCGCGCTGGAGGATGGCCTCCCACGAAATCTCGGGCCACAGCTGCCGGTTGTCGGCGAACGCGTTGCGCGCCCCCACTGCCGTAGTGATGATGCCCGGCGCTCCGCAGCAGCCGGCGATGTACGGCGTTCTGGTACCGGCGTACCACCACATCAGGGAGACGTCGTCGGCCTTGAGTCCGGCGGTCGCGGTCGCCATGCGCGCCTGCAGTGTCGACACCAGCTTGTCACCACGCTCCGCGATACCGAAAACCTTGGCGATATCACCGATTTCGGCGTACATGTCGTCGAGCGTCAGCGGGCGTTGTTGCGCCGCGTCCTGGCCGCCGCACTCGCTGGACGACTGATACGTCGGCACTCCGAGGCGCTCGAACCGATCCCGCGGGGCGACACCCTGATCGGTGAACGACCAGTCGAACGTCGCGTACACGAAGTCGGGTTTCTCTTTCAGCACCCGCTCGAACGACGGGAAATCTCGGCTCAGCACAGGCACTTTGGCGTTGTCGGCGGCGAGGTCGGGCCGGACGTCGTCGCTCCAGGACGCGGTGCCGACCATCCGGTCGGCGAGTCCGAGCGCCAGGAGCAGCTCGGAGGCCGGCTGATTGATCGAAACCGCGCGCTGCGGTGGCGCTTTCACGGTCACCGTGCGGCCGCAGTTCTCCAGCGTGACGGGATAGCCGGCGGTTCCGGCATTGACAGTTCCGGTCGCCCGCGGTCCGCCACATGAGCAGACAAGCGAAACAACCAGTGCGACAAGCACAATGGTGCGTCGAGACACGGCGGCGCCTTCCGATCCGGGACTCGGTTCGCGGAGTCCATGCGTGGCGGGCCCTCGCGCCGCCAGGCCGCGAGAGCCCGAACCAGCAGGTCTTCGGACTCGGGATCATCCAGGCCGGAGCGCCTTCCCAGCCCACATGGGACCAGTGGCCGTTGCTCCGCCTGTCCCCCTTACCGCTGCGCGTCAGTTCCGGTTTCGCACCGGATTCCCTGACCCAACCGCGTTGGGTTCGACTGGCTCGAATCGGACCATACCAGCGCCGCGGCTGGGCCGCGCCGGCGTGTCGCTGCCGGTGGCGTGTCGTCCTCTCCTGTGGCACATGCGATTTGGAGTGGTCAACTTTCCACGGCTCCGGGCGAAAGGTGCCAAGGGAGAGAGCCCCGGACGGGCTGACGGTCCGCGAATGTGCGACGAGATCGCCAGAATCACTGGGAGGGCGATCTGTGTGCACAGTCGCGGCGTCGCGGGAGCGCGAGAAACCTACGACTCGGCGCGCTTGCCCTTCAGGCCGCGCCAGAAGAGGTTGATCATCAGCTCGGTGGCGTCGTTGACGTCGGTGTCGCCGGCGCTGACGCGGGACGCGATGGCCTCACCGGCACCCACCAGCGCCACGGCCATCATCTCGAAGTCGCTGTCCGGCTCCGGGTTTCGGGTACCCGCGCTGAGCAGCCGGGCCACCAGGTCGATGATCTTCTCGCGCCCCTCGCGCACGGTGTGGGCGAACGCCTGCGAACTGGTGGCCTGCGTGTAGAGCACGATCCACGACGCCCGGTTGCGGTCGATGTACGTCATGAACGACAGCACCGCGTTACGCAGCAGGTCGCGCGGGCTCTGGGCGAAGTTGATGTCCGCCCGAACGGTGTCGACGAACCGCGTCAGCTCCCGATCCAGGCACGCCGCGAACAGCTCTTCCTTCGAGCCGTAGTAGAGGTACAGCATCGGCTTGGAGATCTCGGCCTGCGCGGCGATCGCGTCCATCGAGGTCTCGTGATAGCCGTTCACCGAGAACATCTGCACGGCGGCGTCGAGCATCTGCTGTTCGCGGACGGCCCGCGGCAGCCGCTTGGTTCCACCTGCCATCGGAACAGGGTAGCCGGACGACGATCAAGCGGTGAGGAACGAGCGCCGTTGTGGGGGCACCTCCCGCTTGCGGGGGAGAGTGCGGCAAATCGGGCCGGGCAAGGAGCGGCTCACTTCACGCATTTCGCGCCCGGCCCCTTCATGCCCGCGACGCGCAGCACCGACTTGTCGATCTGCGCCTGGTCCAGTTGCCCGGACTTCGCGGCCGCCTCCAGCTTGTCCAGCACGTCCGGGATCCCGTCGGTGGTGATCCACAGCGCGACGTCCGCGCCGGCCTGCAGTGCCTTGAGCGCCGCGTCGGCCACGCCGAAGTGCTGGGTGATGGCGGCCATGCCGGTCAGGTCGTCGGTGAACACGACACCGTCGAACGGCGGGCCGCCGTACTGGCCGCTGCGCAGCAGGTCGTAGGCCGGCTTGCTGAGGCTGGCCGGGTCGTCACCGAGCGTCAGGCCCGGCACCTGCAGGTGGCCGACCATGACGGCGACGGGCTCCTGCGTCGTCAGCGTCCGGTACGGCACCAGGTCGTTGTCCTTCAGCGCCTCCAGCGGCGGCGTCTTGACGCCACCGGTGTGCGAGTCGCCCGAGCCGTGCCCGTGTCCCGGGAAGTGCTTGAGCACCGGGACGAGCCCCGCCTCGCGCAGGCCCGCGGCGTACGCACCGGCGTACTCGGTCACCTTCTGCGGGTCCGAGCCGAAGGAGCGGTCGCCGATGACCTCGTCGTCGGGCTCTTCGGTGACGTCGGCGTCGGGCGCGAAGTCGACGGTGATGCCGAACTTGTCCTTCATCTGCTGTCCGCGGTCCTTGGCGATGGCCTGGACCTCGGCCGGGGTCTTGGTCGCCGCCAGCACGCGCGCCGACTCCTGCGGACCGATCAGCTTCTTCAGCCGGGACACCCGGCCGCCCTCTTCATCGATGCTGACCGCCAGCGGCAGCGCACCGGACGCGGCCTGCAGTGCCGGGATGCTGCCGTCCGACAGCATGGACAGGTCCGTCCAGCTACCGATGAAGATGCCGCCGACCTGCTGTTCCGTCACGGCGGCACGGGCATCGGCGGCGTCCTTGACGCCCACCATGAGCAGCTGGGCCAGCTTCTGCCGCAGGGTGAGCGTGCTCAGCAGCGCGTGCGGGTCGCATGGCGGGGCGGTCGGTGCGGGCGCGTCCATCGGCTTGCTCGACGACGCGGTGGGCTTGGCCTGGCTGGACGTGCTGGACGCGGCAGGCTTGTCGGAGGACGACGAGCAACCGGCGATCAATCCGGACACCAGTGCCAGCGCGCCGAGGGTTCGGGTCAAGGACATGGGGTCCGAGCCTAGCCGTGTGACGAGTCGCGCAGCCGGGGCACGTTGGTCCCGCGATGACCTGCGCGCAGGCCGGCGAACACAGAAGCGGGCAGGTCGCCATGCTAGTTTGGGGCCCATGGACCGCTTCCTCGTGCCCGCCGGAGCCAGCATCGTGGTCGGTCTGTTGCTCGGCGCTGCAGCGGTCTTCGGCACCACGCTGATGCTGGAGCAGGACACCAAGCCGACGCTGCAATCGGGCGATCCAGCGTCATCGGTGCTCAACCGGGTCGAATACGGCAACCGCAGCTGATCCCGTAGCGCCCCTCTCGCGGCGCTGCCTATGGGTCGTCAGCGCGGCCGCACTGGTCCTGACGTTCGCCCAGTCACCGGGCCGGGTCTCGCCCGACACCAAACTCGATCTCACCGCCAACCCCGCGCGCTTCCTGGCGCGGGCAGCAAACCTGTGGAGCAGCGACCTCCCCTTCGGCCAGTCACAGAACCAGGCCTACGGCTACCTGTTCCCGCACGGGACGTTCTTCCTCGCCGGTGACATCATCGGCCTGCCCGGCTGGGTGACGCAGCGGCTGTGGTGGGCATTGCTGCTGGTCGTCGGCTTCTGGGGAGTCATCCGGGTCGCCGAGGCCCTGGGCATCGGCAGCCGGTCCTCCCGCGTGCTGGCCGCCGTCGCGTTCGCCCTGTCCCCGCGGGCGCTGACGACGCTGGGCGCCATCTCGTCCGAGACGCTGCCCATGATGCTGGCGCCGTGGGTGCTGCTGCCGGTGATCCTGGCGCTGCGCGGCGACCCCCGGATTCGGCAGCTGGCGGCCCGCTCGGCCGTCGCCGTGGCGCTGATGGGCGCGGTGAACGCCGTCGCCACCCTGACGGGCTGTCTGGCCGCGCTCATCTGGTGGGCCGCGCACCGGCCCAACCGACGCTGGTGGCGCTTCACGGCGTGGTGGTTCGGCTGCACGCTGCTCGCGATCCTGTGGTGGGCCGTGGCGCTGCTGCTGCTCGGCCGCATCAGCCCGCCGTTCCTGGACTTCATCGAATCGTCGGGCGTCACGACGCAGTGGCTGTCACTGACCGAGGTGCTGCGCGGCACCTATGGCTGGACGGCGTTCGTCGCGACCAACGCGACGGCCGGTTCGTCGTTGGTGACCGGATCGGTCGCGGTACTGGCGACGACGCTGGTGGCGGCCGGCGGCATGGCCGGCCTGGCGATGCGCAGCATGCCGGCCCGGGGACGCCTCATCTCGATGCTGCTGTTCGGGCTGCTGCTTCTCGCGGTCGCATACTCGGGCGGCCTGGGCTCGCCGATCGCGCACCACGTGCAGACCTTCCTGGACGCCGCCGGCACCCCGCTGCGCAACGTCCACAAACTCGAGCCCGTGCTACGGCTGCCGCTGGCACTGGGCCTGGCCCACGTGCTCGGCCGCATTCCGCTGCCGGGCACCGCACCGCGCCGTGAGTGGATCAACGCGTTCGCGCACCTCGAGCGGGACAAGCGCATGGCCGTGGCCGTGGTGCTGCTGACGGCACTGGTCGCCGGGACGTCGCTGGCGTGGACGGGCCGGCTCGCCGCACCGGGTGCCTACCGCGCCATCCCGCAGTACTGGCACCAGACGGCGGACTGGCTCGACGCGCACAACGCCGAGACGCCGGGCCGCGTGCTCGTCGCGCCGGGCGCGCCTTTTGCCAACCAGGTCTGGGGCAACACGCACGACGAGCCACTGCAGGTCCTGGAACGCGGCGCGTGGGGGGTGCGCGACTCGATTCCGCTGACACCGCCCGAAACCATCCGCGCCCTGGACTCGGTGCAACGCCTGTTCGCCACCGGCCGGCCGTCCGCCGGGTTGGCCGATACCCTGGCCCGCCAAGGCATTTCGTTCGTCGTGGTGCGCAACGACCTGGACCCCGACAACTCGCGGTCGGCCCGGCCGCTGCTGGTGCACCGGGCCATCGAGGGCTCTCCCGGCCTCACGAAAGTCGCCCAGTTCGGAGACCCGGTCGGGCCTGGCACGCTGGACGGCTTCGTCTCCGACAGCGGTCTGCGGCCGCGCTACCCCGCCGTCGAGATCTACCGGGTCAAGGGCGCCGCGACAACGCAGCCGTACCTCGCCGACACCGACACCATGCCCCGCATCGACGGCGGGCCCGAATCCCTGCTGCGCATCGATGAGCGCCGTCGCCTGATGGGCCGAAACCCGTTGGGCCCCATGATCTTGACGCAGGACGCGCAGCGGGCCGGACTCCCGGTGCCCGAGGTGACCGTCACCGACACCCCGCTGGCCCGCGAAACCGACTACGGCCGCGTCGACGACCACTCGTCGGCGGTGCGGGCCCCCGACGATCCGCGCCGCACCTTCAACCGGGTCATGGACTACCCGAGTCCGGGCGCCACGACCGCCTACGGCCAGTGGCCGGGCGGACGGATCACCACGTCGAGCTCGTCGTCCGATTCGACCGCGCTGCCCAACGTGGCGACGGCGGCCGGGCCGGCTGCCGCGATCGACGGCGACACCTCGACCAGCTGGGTGTCCAGCTCGCTGCAAACCGCTGTGGGGCAGTGGCTTCAGGTTGACTTCGACCATCCGGTGACCAACGCGACCATCACCCTGACGCCGAGCGCGACCGCAGTCGGCGCCCAGGTGCGTCGCATCGAAGTGGCAACAGCCAACGGCACCAGCACAATTCGCTTCGACCAGCCCGGCAAGCCGCTGACCGCGGCCCTGCCCTACGGCGAGACATCCTGGGTCCGGTTCACCGCGACCGGCACCGACGACGGCTCCCCCGGCGTGCAGTTCGGCATCACCGACTTCTCGGTGACGCAGTACGACGCCTCCGGCTTCGCCCATGCCGTGAGCCTGCGGCACACCGTCGACGTCCCCGGGCCGCCGGCGGGATCGGCTGTCGCGCAATGGGATCTGGGCAACGACCAGCTGGGCCGGCCGGGCTGCGCCGAGGGCCCGAACGGGGTCCGCTGTGCCGCCACCATGGCCCAGTCGCCCGAAGAGCCCGTCAACATGAGCCGCCTGCTCACCGTGCCGGCACCGACGTCCGTCGTCCCCACCATCTGGGTGCAGGCCCGGCAGGGGCCGCACCTGGCCGACCTCGTGAGCCAGCCCGGCACCACCCGTGCGTCGGGCGACTCGGACGTCATCGACGTCGCCGGATCGGCCTACGCCGCGACCGACGGCGACCCGCGCACCGCCTGGGTGGCCCCGCAGGGCATCGTCCAGTTCCGCAACGGCGCCAACCTGACCGTGCACCTGCCGGCGCCGACGACCGTCAGCGCCCTGCGGCTGACCCCCAGTGCCTCCGAGCTGCCGGCGCATCCGACCGTCGTCGCCGTCGATCTGGGCAACGGACCGCAGGTCCGACGGATCGGCGACGGGCCGCAGACCATCCAGCTCAACCCCGCGAAGACCGACACCATCAAGCTGTCGATCCTCGACTGGCACGACCTGATCGACCGCACGTCACTGGGATTCGACCAGGTGAAGCCACCCGGCCTGGCCGAGGTCGTCGCCCTCGACGACCACGGCGTGCCCATCGCCCCCGCCGACGCCGACGCCAACCGACGCCGCGCCATCACGCTGCCGTGCGGCCGCGGGCCGATCATCGCGATCGCCGGCCAGTTCCTGCAGACCTCGGTACACACCACGGTCGGCGCGCTGCTGGACAGCAAGCCCATCGCGGCCCAACCGTGCCAATCCGCGCCGCTCCAACTGCCCGCCGGAAAGCAGGAGCTGATGATCAGCCCCGGCCCGTTCTTCACCGTCGTCGGTGCTCGCCTGACCGGCCCGCTCGCCGCCCATATCCACAGTGCCCCAACGACTCCCGCGCAGCTGAAGAAATGGACGTCCGACCGCCGCGAGGTGCAGGTGACGCCGTCCCCGGTGCAGCGGGTGCTCGTCGTACCCGAGAGCGTCAACCCCGGCTGGACGGCCCACACCGCCAACGGCGCCCTCCTCACGCCCGTGACGATCAACGGATGGCAGCAGGGCTGGGTCCTGCCGGCCGGCACCGCGGGCATCGTCACGCTGACGTTCGCGCTGAACACCCCGTACCGGATCGGGCTGTTCGGCGGGCTGGCGCTGCTCCCGATCCTGGCGCTGTTGGCGCTGCTACCGATGCGGCGCCGTGTCGACGATGAGCCAACGCGGACCTGGCAGCCGCGTCCCGCGCTCGTCGGCGTGGCCCTCGTCGGATTCGGTTTCCTGGTGGCGGGATTCGCGGGTCTGGCGACCATCGCGATGGCCATCGGCATCCGGTACCTGTTGAGGTCACGGGTGCGGTGGCTGGACGGCTGGACCGTCATCGCCTCGGCGAGCGGCCTGATCGGCGCGGGCGCGGTGCTCAGCGCATACCCGTGGCGATCGGTGGACGGCTACGTCGGGCACTCACCGTGGGTTCAGTTCCTGGCGCTCATCTCGGTGGCCGCGCTGGCGGCGTCGTTGTGGGAGGCACCGGCCAGATGGACGCGCCAGCTCGACGAGTGATTCACGAGTCACACCTGCATCACACGCACCGATCTGTCGGTCGCCACACGCATCTGGAACTCGGTATCGCCGGCAGTATCAGGCGCGGCCTGACCAGGACAGATTGGCAGGTGGTATCGCGGGCGATACCGAGTTCCGGAATCGGTTGGGCCAACTGACAACTCGACACGCCGGCACACCGAACCCCCGGCCGCACACTGCTAGAAATCGTCGAATGACGGTGGCCGGGCAGCCAGCTTCTGGACCACCCATTGATTCAGTGAGACGCCCTGCTCAGCCGCTTCGACACTGAGCTTGGCGTGCATGGCCGTCGGCATCCGCAACAGGAACTTGCCGCTGTACTTGCGGTCCGTGATGGATTCAGGCGGCGACATTTCACTCGCCAGCAGATCGCGGACCTCGTCGGCCACCGTCTGTTCCATTGCGGCAATCGCGGTCGCGGCGGTCATGCCCGTCGCCCAGAGCCGCGGGAACTCCAGGCATCCGGCCAGATAGCGGCCACGCTCCGGCGACCACTCGGCCCGGTAGGTGTATTGCGTCATAGCGCGAGCATGGCGCACCCGACCGACACGGCCCGATCCGTGGGACCGTGGCCGCACCGGCGGCGCGTAGCAGCGGCTAACCGACCGCAGCAGGCTCCGGAACGTCCGTGATCGCGCTGTCCCGCGGTGACGGGGCGTGCCGGGATTCCCAGCGGCGCAACAGCTCGCGGCAGGGCGACTCGATCAGGCCATAGCTCACGGCCGCGATCGCGAACCCGAAAACCCAGGTCAGGATCAGCACGATCGGCATGTGGCCGTTGAACGGGAACTCGCCGATCACCGGGAACACCATGGCCAGCGCCGCGAGATGCCAGATGAACAGGCCGTAGGACCAGCGGCCCAGCGTCACCATCGTGGTGCTGCCGAGGATCCGGTGCGGCGTTCCGGGGGCGTCCAGCACCAGCGGCGCCAGCAGCGCCCCGGCGACCACGGCGCCCATCGCCGTCTTGACCACGACCTGGCTGACGGCGCCCGGCGCGAGTCCGATGTTGCCGGCCAGCGGTGTCGCCGCGATGACGAACGCCACTCCGGCGATGGCCGCCATCACCCAGCGGCGCCGGGCCAGCTGATGCATGCGGCCGACGGGCATGACCGTCAGCTCGGCCAGCAGCATGCCGGCGGCGAACCACGAGAACAGCGCCGGCAGCCAGTTCATCTGGTTGACGCCGAACGGCAGATGCCACGGCAGCGCGGGCCACGCGAAGCTCGCCACCGCCAGCGCCGCGATCGCGGGCACCCGCCAGTCCACCGGCAGCCGGCGGGCCAACAGTGCCAGCAGCGGCAGGACCAGATAGAAGCTGACCTCGACGGCCAGGCTCCACATCTGCGTCAGTCCAGCGGTCAGCGTCAGGGGCACATAGACCTGGGTGAGCGTGAGGTTGGCGAGCCACACCGTCAGGTCGGCGTGCGCCTCGGGCAGCAGCGCCAGGATCACCACGACGGCCACCAGATAGCCCGGCATGATGCGGACGATGCGCGAGCGCAGGTAATGGCCCGTCGGCGGCCGGTGCCGCAGACCCCGCGCGGCGGCGGCGTGCCCGCGCCACAGCAGGAAGCCCGACAACGCGAAGAACACGGCGACCGCCAGGTCGAAACGGGTGAACAACCGGCCGTACCAGCCACTGCTGTTGGCCGTCTGGAACGCCACGTGTGTGAGGACGACGCCCATGGCGGCACAGGCCCGCATGCCCTCGACAGCGGGCAGGAAACTGCGGGTGCCGCTCACCTCAGCACTGTCCGCGGTGTCGTGTCCCTGGTCGCCCACGACCCCAGTGTGCCGGGTGCCCGGTGTCGGCGGCGAATCTCACGGCGGCCCGCACCCGACTCTGAGGGTCAGCCTTAGGGCGGGCTGTTAGGGTCAGTCGGGTTGCTGTGTGGCTTGAGCAGACAAAGTAAGGAGCACGGGTTGAACCGCGCTGTGGGGTTGCGAATCGCGGCATGCGTCTTGATGGGGCTCGGCGCCGCCCTGCTGATCGCTGCCCTGCTGTTGACTACTTATACGTCGGGCAAAATCTCCAAGATCCCGCTCGACATCGACACCACGCTGGTGAGCAACGGCACCGGGACCGCGCTGGACCCCGCGTCGCTGCTGGGCGAGAAGTTCGTCGTCAACAAGAACGTTCCGCTGGTGCTGCAGCGGCAGGTGAGCGTCGAGAACCCGGCGAACGCCGACGTGGTGACGCTGCAGGTCGGCAGCACCGTGCGCCGCACCGACAAGCAGCAGGACAACGGTCTGCTGCTGGCACTCGTCGACACCGTGACGCTCAACCGCACCACCGCCGCCGCGGTGACGGGTGCGGCCGGCTCGGTGCAGAAGCCGCGCACCATCGAAGACCCGAACCCGCCGACCAACGTCGCGCTGCCGCACACCGGACTGAGCTACCGCTTCCCGTTCAGCACGGAGAAGAAGACCTACCAGGTGTTCGACCCGATCGCGCAGAAGGCGTACGACGCCAACTACGAGGGCGAAGAAGACGTCAACGGGCTGTCGGTCTACAAGTTCACGCAGAACGTCGGCTTCGACGCCGACGGCAAGCTGGTCGAGCCGATCAAGTACTCGTCGCTGTACGACAAGGACGAGGACGGTTCCGTGACCGCGCGCGCCGAGCTGTGGGGCGTGCCGTCGGCCGAGCCGACCGACCCGATCACCATGCAGCGCTACTACGCCGCGGCGCGCACCTTCTGGGTGGACCCGGTCTCGGGCACCATCGTCAAGGAGAAGGACCGCGGCTTCCACTACTACTCGCGTGACGCCCTCAAGCCCGAGGTGACGTTCGCCGATTACACCGTCACCTCCAACGAGCAGACGGTCGAGTCGCAGGTCGCCGCCGCCCACGACGAGCGCGACAAGCTCGCCCTATGGGACCGCATCCTGCCCATCACCTTCGGTGGCCTGGGTCTGGTGTTCCTGGTCGGTGGCGTGCTGCTCGCCGGATACAGCCTGCGGTCGCAGGCCGCACTGATCGATCCGGGCCTCGACGCCGCCGGGCACGGCTTCTTCGGCAGGCGCGACACCGACTCCGGGCCGATGCCCGCGGCCGAGGCCATGACCGAGAAGCTGCCCACCCAGCGGCCGACCGATCTGCCACCGGACCGGATCTGACCGCTTTTCGTCGTGCCCTGCCGGCGCTGTACGCGCTGGGGCTGACGCTCGCTGTCACCGCGCCGCTGCTGGCGCCCGGTTATCTGCTGCTGCGTGACGCGGTCTCGACGCCGCGGTCGTACCTGTCCGACGCCGCCCTGGGTTTGTCCGAGGCCGCACCCCGGGCCCTGCCGCAGGACTTCTTCCTGGCTGTCCTCTCGCCCGTCGTCGACGGTGGGGTGCTGGTCAAGGCGCTGACGATCCTCGGCTTGTGGTTCGCCGGCTGGGGTGCGGCGAAGCTGGCCGCCGCGGTGCTGGACGCCGGTCTCGGCGGGCAGCTGGTGGCCGTCACCGTCGCGGTGTGGAACCCCTACGTCGCCGAGCGACTGCTGCAAGGGCACTGGAGCCTGCTCGTCGGCTACGGCTGCCTGCCCTGGGTCGCCCTCTCCAGTGATTTGTGCACGATTTTCCGCGGTGAGCGCGAACAATCGTGCACAAAACCCTGGGGCCTGGTCTTCTGGATCGCGCTGGCCGGGCTGACGCCGACAGGCTTGCTGCTGGCGCTGGTCGTGGCGCTGGTGTGTTCGCGAACCTGGCGCGGCGTGTGGGTGACGCTGGCGGCGTCGGTCGGAGCCGCCCTGCCGTGGTTGGTGGCGACGGTGGTCGCGCGCTCGGTGCTGCCGGTGGCGAGCGCCGGCGTGCCGGCATTCGCGGCGCGGGCGGAGCCGGGACTCGGGACACTGGGCAGCCTGGCCGGGCTCGGCGGAATCTGGAATGCCGGGGCGGTACCGGTGTCCCGCACGACGCTGTGGGCCCTCGTCGGGACCGTGGCGCTGCTGGCGGTGGTGGCCTGCGGCGCGCGGAAGGCGTGGTCCGTGGCCGCGGCGCGGCCGCTGCTGGTGCTCGCCGTCGTCGCGGTGGTGGTGCCCACGCTGCTTGCGACCGATCCCGGGTCGGCGTTCCTCGACTGGCTGATCCGGACCGTCCCGAGCACCGGCGTGCTGCGCGACGGGCAGAAGTGGGTGGCGCTCGCGATGCCGGGCTATGCCCTCGCCGGTGCCGCCGCGGTGGCGGTGCTGCGGCGCTGGCTGCCAACGGCTTTCGCTGCTGCGGGGTGCTGCGTCGTGGCGCTGGCGGCATTGCCCGACCTGGCGTGGGGTGTCGGCGGCCAGTTGCGGTCGGTGCAGTACCCTGCCGGCTGGTATTCGGTTGCGGCGCAGATCAACTCGGACCCGCGGCCCGTCGCGGTCCTGCCGCCCGACGTCATCCGGGAGTTCCCGTGGGCCGGCCCGAACGCGGTGCTCGATCCGCTGCCGCGCTGGGTTTCCGCCGACGTGCTGGCAACCGGAGACCTGATGATCGGGGGCCGAAACGTGCCCGGTGAGGGCGTGCGGGCGCGACGGGTGCAGGACCTCCTGCTGCGGGGCGCCGACGTGCATCAGTTGGCCGCGGCCGGGGTGGGCTGGGTCGTGGTGGAGGGTTCGGCTCCGCCACTGTCGCTGCCGGTTACCTACCGGGACAACGACATTGCGTTGTACCGAGTGGGTGGAACGACGCCCGCGGCATCGGGACGCGCGCTGCTGATCGCCGCACACGTGGTGTGGTTGGGCATGCCGATCGGGGCCATGACCGCGATGGTGATCCAGCGGTGGCGGGGCCTCAGTACGCCCCGTCGCCGCGAGCCACCACACTGACGGTCTTCAGGATGATGCCGACGTCGGTCAGCATCGACCAGTTGTCGACGTACGAAAGATCAAGGCGCACAGCCTTGTCCCACGTGAGGTTCGACCGGCCACTGATCTGCCACAGCCCCGTCACGCCCGGTTTGACGAGCAGCTTGCGCCTGATGTCACCGTTGTAGGTCTCGACCTCACGGCGTAGCGGTGGCCGCGGGCCGACGACGCTCATGTCCTGCTTGAGCACGTTGATGAACTGCGGCAGCTCGTCGATGCTGTAGCGGCGCAACACCTTTCCGACCAGCGTCACCCGCGGGTCGTCGCGCATCTTGAACATGACGCCGCCGGCCATCTCATTTGACGGCAGCAGGTCTTCGAGGCGCTCCTCCGCGTCGACCACCATGCTGCGGAACTTGATCATCGTGAACGGCTCACCGTCCAACCCGATGCGTTCGGACCGGTAGAACACCGGGCCGCGACTCGTCACCTTGATGGCGATGGCCGCGAGCACCAGCAGGGGCGCCGTTCCGATCAGCGCCGCCAGCGCGAATCCGAAGTCGAACGCCTTCTTCAGGAAGCTCTTGGCGCCGTGGTACTGCGGCTTCTCCACGTGCAGCAGCGGCATGCCGGCCACCGGCCGCATCGCGAGTCGCGCACCGGCGACGTCGAGCAGGCCGGGCGACACCACCAGGTCGACGTCGGAGGCCTCGAGACGCCAGGTGAGCCGCTGGATTCCGGCGACACCGAAGTGCTCGGCGTCGGTCAGCGCCACGGTGTCGGCGGCGCAGCGGTCGCCGAGCGCACCGAGGGCGTCGTTCTCGTCGCCGAAGATCGGGATCACTCGGTCACCGATTCTGATCACGTCGCCGCGCGCGTCGGGGTCTCCCGGGATGCCGGCGCCGACCACCACATAACCGTCGCCGGGGTCGTTCATGAGTTCGGTCGCCAGGACCGCGATGGCATCCCGATCACCAATGGCGAGAACGGATGTCAGGCATTCGCCCGCCTGCCGGCGCGCACGAACCCGGCGCCGCCACAGCTTGCGTCCGATGAGCAGCCCGATCGTGCCCAACGGGAACGCCAGGGCCAGGTAACCGCGCGCGATCTCGAGCCGCGCCAGCAGCGCCACGATCGCGATGACCCCGAACGTCCAGAAGGATGCGGCGACGACGCGGCGATACTCTTCGATGCCACAGCCGAGGATCGACGCGGAACGGGCGTGATGGAGCGTCAGGACGCCCAGCCACAGGCACGCCAGCGCCAGTGAATACCCGGTATAGAGCATGGATGCCGACGGGCCGTAGCCCGCTCCGCCGAATCGGACCCACTGCGCGAACAGCATCGCGAGGACGATGGTCGCGGCGTCGGTGATCAGCACGCGACGCGCGTAATGCGGCTGCCAGACGGTGCGTGAACTCGCCAGCCGCGTGAGCCCGAACGTCGAAAGCGTCATTGGCAACTCCACATGCTCAACTCCTCAGACCCGGTGGTACTTCGATGGAGCGGAATATCCAATTACATTGAATGAGAACGGAGTTCGAACGCACTGCAGCACCGGGCCCAGTTGCCTGGATCCGCAAAATTCGAGGGACACCCGAAAGCCGAAACCCGGAGGCGGCCCTCATTGCTATTAAATTTGACTTGTCCGTCAGTTTATGCGGCCCGGCGGTGTCCAACAGCAAAACGGCAGATTTGGATCGCTGTCACGAAGAATTTTCGGAAGGGGCGTCGACGCCCGGCGGCAGCACCGTCGTGGCCCGGACGAGGGGTCAGACGATTCCGTTGACGAACTTGCCGTCCCGGACGGCCTCCGCAACGGTCAGCATCGCGGAAGCGCTTTGCGGCCACGAGAATTCGGCAGCCCGCACCTGCGCCTTGGTACCCAGCTGATCGCGCAGGACGGCGTCGGTCAGCAGGGTCTCGAGCGCGGTGACCAGACCGCGGTGGTCGTCGACCAACAGGCCCGTGACGCCGTCGACGATCGAGTCGGTCAGGCCGCCCGAGGACCGGTAGCCGACCGTGGGCACGCCGTGCTGGGCGGCCTCGATGACGGCCAGCGCCCAGCCTTCCTTGCGCGACGGCAACGCATGGACCCAAGCCTGTTGCAGCACTTCGTGTTTGGTGGCCTCATCGACGTGGCCGTGGAACGTGACCGCCGCGCTGATGCCGAGCCGACGGGCGTGCGCAACCAGCCGCTCGTCCCACCAGCCGCCACCGACGACGTCCAGGCGCAGTCCCGGCACCACCGGCGCGAGCAGCGCGACGGCGTCGAGCACGTCCTCGATCTGCTTGTGCGGCACCAACCGCGACAGCACCACGATGCGCGGCTCCGCCGCCCGGGGCAGCGACAGCGACGCCGCCGGCGCGAGGTCGACCCCGTTGCGGACGACGGCGATCCGCGAAGCGTCGACACCCAGGTCCACCAGGTCCCGGGCCGACGGCAGCGACACCGTCACGTACTGGTTGCCCCGATGCAGTCGGGGCGAGAGCCGCGACTCCACGAACCAGCCGAACCTGCTCATCAACCGTCCAGCTACCGGCCACTGATCGCGGTGGCAGTGATGCACCAGCACCATCGCCCGTCGGCCGTACGCCAGGCGCGCCAGAAACGGGATGCCGTTCTGCGAATCGATCACCACATCTGGCCGGACGCCCCGCAGCGGACCCAGCCCGACACGCGCCAGGACCATGGCCAGCCCCGCCCAGATGTAGACCGACAACCGGCCGCCGCCGCGACTGATCCGGATGCCGTCGACGACCTCGGTGCGCGACGCCCCGCGATAGCGCGCGGTCCGGAGCGTCACCCGAACCCCGGATTCGGCCAGCTGCGCGCCGATGCGCTGCAGATACGTCTCGCTACCGCCGCCCTGGGGATGGCCGGTGTCGCGCCAGCAGAGCAGCAGCACCGACCGGATCTCGTCAGGAGATCCAGCGGGCTGCTGGGGGTGGTCTGGCATCGAATGAAGGGTACCGGTCAGTAGGGTTGCGGAGTGAATCGCTGGGCCGCCAAACGACTGGTCATCACGCGTGAGCGGGCCACCCTCGCCCGCTCGATCCGCCTGCTCAGCGAGTTCCGTTTCGAGCAGAGCGACCCCGCCCGCTTCTATGGCGGCCTCGCCCGGGACACCGTCGCCCTGGTGGACGGCCTGTGGCGCGACCTCAACGGAGCCGCACCCGACGGCGCCACGGTGCTCGACGTCGGCGGCGGTCCCGGCTACTTCGCCACCGAATTCTCCAGCGCCGGAATGACATACATCGGCGTCGAACCCGACCCTCGGGAGATGCATGCCGGCCCGGCCGCCCAACCCGATGGCGCCGGCACCTTCGTGCGCGCCTCGGGCATGGCCCTGCCGTTCGCCGACGCCAGCGTCGACGTCTGCCTGTCGTCGAACGTCGCCGAGCACGTCCGCGAACCGTGGCTGATGGGCCGGGAGATGTTGCGGGTCACCCGGCCGGGCGGGCTGGTGATCCTGTCCTACACGGTGTGGCTGGGCCCCTTCGGTGGCCACGAGATGGGGCTGACGCACTACCTCGGCGGCCGGCGGGCCGCCGAGATGTATACCCGCAAACACGGCCACCGGCCGAAGAACGACTACGGATCGTCGTTGTTCGCGGTGTCTGCCGCAGCTGGGCTGGAGTGGGCGCGCAGCACGGGGGCGCTGGTCGCCGCATTCCCCCGCTACCACCCGCGATGGGCCTGGCGTGCGACTTCTGTACCGGTGTTACAGGAGTTCTTGACGAGCAACCTGGTGTTGGTGCTCCAGCCCAGCTGAATGACCTAATTGGAACATGTTCTCGTTTGGCCGAAAACTCGGTAGTGTGACGGCCATGACACAGAGCACGGCATTCAAAACCGAGTGGGATCAGCTGTTCATCGGCGGTCAGTGGACCGCACCCGCGACGTCGGACGTCATCGAGGTGCACTCCCCGGCCACCGGCGAGCTCGTCGGCAAGGTGCCGCTGGCCTCCAAGTCCGACGTGGATGCCGCCTGTGCCGCCGCACGTAAGGCATTCGACGAGGGCCCGTGGCCCAAGATGTCCCCGGCCGAGCGCGCCGCGGTGATCGCCGAGGCGTCGCGCATCATGACCGAGCGCGCCGACGAGCTGAAGTTCCTGCTCTCCGCCGAGACCGGCCAGCCGCCGAGCATCGTCGACATGATGCAGTACGGCGCGGCCATGTCGTCGTTCAACTACTACGCCGGGGCCGCAGACAAGTTCCAGTGGAGCGATATCCGCGACGGCATCTACGGCCAGACGCTGGTGACCCGCGAGCCCATCGGCGTCGTCGCCGCCGTCGCCGCGTGGAACGTGCCGTTCTTCCTGGCCGCCAACAAGCTGGGCCCGGCGCTGCTCGCCGGCTGCACCGTCGTGCTCAAGCCCGCCGCCGAGACGCCGCTGTCGGTGTTCGCCATGGCCCAGGCCTTCGCCGAGGCCGGCCTGCCCGAGGGCGTCCTGTCCGTCGTGCCGGGTGGCCCCGAGACCGGCCGCGCGCTGACCGCCAACCCCGAGATCGACAAGTTCACCTTCACCGGCAGCTCGGCCGTCGGCAAGGAGATCGGCAAGGTCGCCGCCGAGCGGCTCAAGCCCTGCACCCTGGAACTCGGCGGCAAGTCCGCGGCGATCATCCTCGAAGACGCCGACCTGGACTCCACCCTGCCGATGCTGCTGTTCTCGGGCCTGATGAACACCGGCCAGGCCTGCGTCGGACAGACCCGCATCCTGGCCCCGCGCTCGCGCTACGACGAGGTCGTCGAGAAGGTGGCCGCCGGCGCGGCCGCCATGCAGGTCGGCCTGCCCGACAACCCGGCCGCCATGATCGGCCCGCTGATCAGCGAGAAGCAGCGCGAGCGCGTCGAGAGCTACATCAAGAAGGGCGTCGAGGAAGGCGCCCGCATCGCCACCGGCGGCGGCCGTCCCGAAGGCCTGGACTCCGGTTGGTTCGTGCAGCCGACGGTGTTCGCCGATGTCGACAACTCGATGACCATCGCCCAGGAGGAGATCTTCGGCCCGGTGCTGGCGATCATCCCCTTCGACACCGAAGAGGACGCCATCCGGATCGCCAACGACTCCGCCTACGGCCTGGCCGGCAGCGTCTACACCACCGATATCCCGCGGGCCATGAAGATCGCCTCGCAGATTCGCACCGGTACCTACGCGGTCAACATGTACGCCTTCGATCCGGGCGCTCCGTTCGGCGGCTACAAGAACTCGGGCATCGGCCGCGAGAACGGCCCCGAGGGCATCGAGGCCTACTGCCAGGCCAAGAGCGTGCTCATGCCGTTCGGCTACACCCCGGAGTAAGCAGTACGGCCTTCGTCCGAATGGCCATCCGCGCCTTGTCCTTCGCCCCTCGGGGGACTCGGCCGGGTGGCCATTCGGCTTTTCAGCAAAGGTTTTTTATCTCAGGCAAACCCCAGCAATCGCTGATACCGTCACGCCCGTTCGAAGGTCGTTGGCAACAATCTAGGAGGAAACGCATGGCTGTCTCTGTGGATCTCGAGAAGTCGCTCGACAAGGCATACGAGGAGAAGCCGCTCAAGGACATCCTCGACGCATCGCCCGCCGCGCTGGCCGGGGTCAGTGACTCCGACGCCGAGCACCTCGCCGCGGCGTTCAACATCAAGACCGTGCGCCAGCTCGGTTCCAACAAGTACTTCGCCGTCGCTGCCGCGCTCGTCGCGCTGGAGAACGCCGGCTGAGTCCGGCAACCGTGCGTCAACGGGCGCCGGGTCTGCAAAGACCCGGCGCCCGTTGACGTTTCAGAGATGTTGACGGTGCGCTGCCGGGCGCTTCACCGAAGTATCTGCGCACACAGCCGGTCCCAGGTACCCGACGCAATGTCGTGTCGAGTCTGCTCAGAAAGGTCGGCCTCGTCGAGAAATGCGCGCGCGACGCCGCCGTCGGTGGGGACGTATGGGTAGTCGGCGGCGAACATGATGCGGTCGCTGCCGACCACGTCGAGTGCCCAACCCAGATACCGCTGACTGAATACACCTCCCGGTGTGAGGAAGGCGTTGTTCGTGACGTACTCGGTGATGCTGCGCTGAAGCCCGGCTGTCGCGGCGATGTTGTCTACGCGATCCAGGAAGAACGGCAACATTTCACCCCAGTGCCCCAGGATCACCTGCAAATTGGGGAACCGGTCGAAGACACCGGCCAACACGAGTCGCAGGAATTGCAGGCCGGCGTCGTAATGCCAACCGATGCCGTAGGTGGACAGGGCGAGATCGACCGGGTTTCCGAAGCCGCTGTAGTACGCCTGGCGAACCGCGGCCGGCGGGCTCTGCGGATGCAGGTACAGCGGCGCCTGCAGCGCTTCAGCGGCTTCGAAGACCGGCCAGAATCGCTGGTGATCAATCGGTTCGTCACGCACTCGGCTGAACACCAGTGCTCCGTGGAATCCGAGATGCCGGACTGCGCGTTCGAGTTCCGCTGCAGCGTCTTCCGGCCGTTGCGGAGCCAGGGTTGCAAATCCCTGTAGACGCGCAGGGTTGCACTTCACCGCTTCGGCGACTTGATCGTTGACCGCGATCTGCAGTGCGGCCGCCTCGGCCGGTTCCAGGTCGAACAAGCCGGGTGTCGTGAGCGACAGCACCTGGACGTCGACGCCCGCGCCGTCCATGATCGCCAGGCGCTCCTCATCGAGGAATGCCAGCCGGCGACCGATCTCGGGCGTGGGGGCCAAGTCCGCCATCGGGTCTCGCCACCGGGCGTCGACCCGGTCCCATGCCGCGACAACTTCCGCGGTCACGTAGTGCTCCTCCAGCGCAACAATCTTCATCTTTCCCTCACTGTCAGCCGACATATAGAAACGACGCACTGCGAACCGCGTCGGGTGGCGTGTGCGCCAGGCGCACCGAATTTGATGTCAGCCGCACGGACCCAGCCAAGTCCCGCGGTTCGCCCCCTTCGACGACGTTAGAACCTCAACCGAGGTTGAAGTCAAGGGTCGCCCGCAGCACCTCGATCTGGGCGAAGCGGACATGGTGCGGTCGAAGGCGTCGCGCCTCTCAGGCCGGCCCAGGTCCATCACCACAACATGCCCGTTCGAGGGTGACGGTCTGCGGATCGAGTTCGGTCGTCATGCGAGCAGTGAACTCCTGGTCACGCAATTATGTATGAGAACATAGTTTTGTAGACATTCGGTCGCTGTGGCCGCCCAATAGTGACCTGGAATACATTCTTTTGCCCGATGTGTTCGACGTTTTATGCTGAGTCCCATATCGAGGAGGGCGCCATGTGGGTGGTCGAGGTCAACGTGAAGGGTCATCGCTTCACGCACACCGTCCTGGGTGCCACCGAGCGGCTGCGTGAAGCAGCGCGGGGCATGCAGGATCGGATGACACAGCTGCGGAACCGGGTCACGCATTGACGTCAGCTGAGCCCGTCACCAAGACGGTCAACAAGCGGGGCGCCACCCGGGAACGAATGGTGCGCAGCGCCGCCGCTGTGCTGCGTGAACGCGGCGCCGCAGGCCTGACCATCGACGAGGTGCTGGTCCGCAGCGGTGCCCCGCGCGGCTCGGTCTACCACCACTTTCCCGAGGGCCGCAGCCAGCTGCTGATCGAGGCCCTGCAGTTCGCCGGTGACGCGATCGCCGCGCACATCGACGGTTCCGCCGCGTACGGCGGCATCGCCCTCGTCCGCGGATTCGTCACCTTCTGGGATCGCATCCTCGCCGACAGCGATTTCACCGCCGGGTGTCCGGTGGTCGCCGCCGCGGTCGGGTCGGGCGACGAAGCGCCGACCCTGACCCCCATCGCCGCCGAAATCTTCGACCGGTGGCGCACCGCGCTCGGACACGCCTTCACCGCCGAAGGCTTCAGCGACACCGACGCGTCAACCCTGGCCGTCACCTGCCTGGCCGCGCTCGAGGGTGCCGTGATCCTGAGCCGCTCGTCGCGCAGTGTCGAGCCGTTGCACGACGTCGCCAGACAGCTCGAATTCCTCATCAAGGCAAAGGCTTTCGTCAAGAACAACGGACTGCCGACCGCCGGCGATTAGCCCTCCGCGCGAGCCCAGCGCGCGCACACGAAGTCCCGGTTGACGGCGGATTCCACCAGCCGCCATTCCGAGCGCACCGGCAGCACGGGCGCGCCCTCGCCCAACGAGCACGGCGCGTACGACACCACCAGTTCGTCGACCAGGCCGGCCGTCACGAACTGCGCCGCAACGTCCCCACCTCCGACGATCCACACGTCGCGCTCACCCGCCGCCTCGACCAGCGTCGGATGCAGTTGCGCCACAGCACCGCTCACCGCCTGCACCGGATGACCGTCGACGACGATGCCCGGCCGGGACGTGAGCACCCACGTCGGTTGGGGGTACGGCCAGTCACCCGGCTCGTTCTCGACGATCCACTGGTACGTCGTCGAGCCCATGACCAGGGCACCCACGGACTTCTCGAACGCCTTGTAGCCGAACGGGCCGTCGACGTCGATGTCCCGCGACAGCAGCCAGTCCAGACTGCCGACGGAATCGACGATGAAGCCGTCCAAGCTCGATGCGGTGTAGTAGATGGTCGCCATCGCACCGAGTATGCCGTGACCCACCGACAATCCGGGGTGCCGCGATTACTGTTGCCGGATGGACGATTTCGACGCGCTCCGCGCCGACGACGGTGACCTGGCGGAACTGCGCGACGACCTGCGCCGGTTCCTGGCCGCGGATGCGGCGCAGTTCGGCTGGCAACCCGGCGTCGACTGCTGGCTGTCGAAGTGGGACGCCGACTTCAGCACACGACTGGCGGCAGCCGGCTTCGTCGGACTCACCATCCCCGTCGAGTACGGCGGCCGCGGACGCAGCCACATGCAGCGGTACGTCGTCACCGAGGAACTCCTGGCCCACGGCGCCCCGGTGGCCGCGCACTGGATCGCCGACCGGCAGGTGGCGCCCGCCCTCCTCACCTACGGCAGCGAGGAGCAGCGGCGCCGGCTCCTGCCCCGAATCGCCTCCGGTACTTTGTATTCCGCCATCGGCATGAGCGAGCACGAGGCCGGCTCCGACCTGGCCGCCGTCACCACCAAAGCCACCCGCACCGACGGCGGCTGGCTGCTCAATGGCAGCAAGGTCTGGACCAGCGGCGCGCATCTGGCACACCAGATCGTGGTGCTGGCCCGCACCAGTCCTCTGGACCCGAAACATCGGCACGCGGGGTTCAGCCAGTTCATCGTGCCCACCGACGCCCCGGGCGTCACCATCGAGCCCATCGTCCAGATGAACGGCGAGCACCACTTCAACGAGGTGCTGTTCGACGACGTCGCGCTCACCGACGCCGACCTGCTCGGCACCGTCGGCACCGGCTGGCATCAGGTGACCTCGGAACTGGGCTTCGAGCGCAGCGGGCCGGAACGCTTCCTGTCCACGGCCACACTGCTTTTCGCGCTCATCGAGGCACTGCGGGATGACCCCCGCGCCGATGTCGGTGACCTGATGGCGCGAATGATCTCGCTGCGCCAGCTCTCGATATCGGTCGCTCGGGCGCTGACGGCCGGCCGGGACGCCGCGGTGTCCGCCGCGCTGGTGAAAGACCTCGGTACCCGATTCGAACAGGATTCCGTCGAGATCGCCGCGGAGCTGCTGGACCGGTACGACGGCCCCGACCGTCCGCGGCTGCAGACGATGCTGGACACCGCCCGCGTGCACGCCCCGCTGTTCACGCTGCGCGGCGGCACCAACGAGGTGCTGCGCGGCATCGTCGCCAAGAACTGGACCAAACAGGCTGCTGCCGAACAATATTCGAATGAATATGCCGAATTGCGTGAACTGGCCGAGCAGATCGGCCGGACCGGCGCGCCCGCTCGGACATTGCCGCTGACGTTCGACGAGGCGCTTTGGCACACCGCCGAGGGTTCGGGACTGACCCGGCTGAGCAGCGACGCCGACGCCGGACCCGCCGCCGCGGCCGTCGTGCTGGGCACCCTGGCCCGCCATGCCGCCGCGGTGCCGATCGCCGAAACCGATATGCTGGCAACCTGGTTGGCCGCCGAAGCCGGCCTGACGGCACCGGAATCGGGACCGCTCACAGTGGCGGTGGACGGCGTCGCCACCTGGCCGCAATGCGGGCCCGTTGTGGTGGCCACGCGTGGACCGGAGGCCCTGTACGTCGCGCTGCGCGACGCACCGACACTCGTCGACGGCGGACACAACCTCGCCGGCGAACCCCGAGCCGCCGTCGAATTCGACACCGCGGCAGCCGATGTGGTCCAGCTGCCCCTCGCGGTCGCCGATGAGCTGACCATTCGCGGCGCCTGGTGCCGCTGCGTGCAGATCGTCGGAGCCTTCGACTCGGCCGCACAACTGACCGTCGCGCACACGGAAACTCGCGTGCAGTTCGGTCGCCCGCTCGCCGCGTTCCAGGCCGTGCAGCACTCGCTGGCCACGATGCTCGGGGAGATCGAACGCGCCAGGGCGGCAACCACTCTGGCGGTCACCGCCGCCGCCCAATACGGCTTCGGTGACGACCGCACCGCCTACGCCACGACGGAGGCCAAGGTCGCCGTCGGCCGCGCCGTCGCCCCGGTGACGACCATCGCCCATCAGCTGCACGGCGCCATCGGCACCACGGCGGAACATCCGCTGTGGCGCGCGACCATGCGCGCACGCAGTTGGGCCGACGAGTTCGGGAGCACCAGCTGGCATGCCCGGCGGCTGGCCGGCCGCGCGGCGACGACGGGCGCGTGGGATGTGACGGTGGGCCGCACTGGAAACCCGTTGTGACCTAAGTCAATATCCGTGCGGAAAGTGCGTTCCGTCCGGTTGTGACGGCCACCACTGCGTTACCGGCGGTCTCGGTAAAAACTCGACACATGTCCAAATCGAGTGGCGCTTTCGCCGCGTTGGCTCTCTGTGCTGCCCTGCCCGCCGCGACCATCGTCGCCGCGCCCGCCCAGGCCGCCGGCACGCACCGTCAGACTCTGATGTCGCGCACCTACACCTGCGACCGGCAGCCGATCAACTACATGAAGTTCCGCTTCCCGGCGGTGCCGACGGCCGAGATCACCTCCGACGGCCGCACCGCCACCGCCCACATCGAGATGCTCGACGGTGCGCGCAACGCGCAGTACACCGTCCGGGTGATCCCCGCTCCGCACGCCACCCTCGGCTGCCTGCCCGGTGATCCGAGCATCGCCACCGGCGCGCTGAGCACCGACGGCTTCGGCAACGGCAACTCCACCGTCCAGCTTTCCGTCGCCCCCGGCACCACCGGCGTCTGGGTCGCGGTCGATCTGCCCCAGCCGAATTCGCAGAGCCCGGCCGAGTTCTACAGCAGCGACTTCGTCGCCTCGGTCTGACCCCACTGGCCGACGTCAGCCGTCTCCCGGTAGAACAAACACATGCGCTACCGGGAGAACATGACGTCGCGGCGACTCATCGGCGGTCCGACCGCCGTGCTGGCAGCCGCCCTGCTGCTGGCCGGATGTGACAAGCAGCCGGCGCAGCCGACCACCTCGACGTCGAGCGCTCCGGCACAGACGTCCGCTTCCGCCCCGAGCACGCCCGCTGCGGAAGCGCCGCCGTCGCCCACCAGTCGTCAACTCGACGGCGGGACCTGCCTACAACTCACCGGCGCGGTGGTGAACCTGATGTCAGGCGCGTCCCCCGAGGACTCGAAGGCAGCCGGGGACACCATCAACGGCTTCCACCCGCCGGCCGATGTGCAGGCCGCCGTGACGCACTTCGTCAAGACCAACGGCCTGCACTCCAGCGATCCCGACCGCAGCCAGTACAGCCGCACGCTCAACAACTGGGTTGAGCAGCAGTGCCCGGTGCAGCAGCCGGAAAAGAAGCCCAAGTAGCAGCATCGGCTGAGCCGATGGCCGGCAGCCTCAGCTACCGGTCCACTGCGGCGCGCGCTTCTCGGCGAAGGCCACCGCGCCCTCGCGCGCGTCCTTCGACATGAAGACCGGCCCCAGGATGGCGGCCTGCTTGTCCCACTTCTCGGCGTCGGACCAGTCGGCCGACTCGACGATGATCCGCTTGGTGGCGGCGACCGCCAGCGGGCCGTTCGCGGTGATCCGCGCAGCCAGCGCGAGGGCGGCGTCCAGTGCGCCACCGGGCTCGGTCAGCTCGTTGACCAGGCCCAACTCGTGCGCACGTGGAGCGGTCAGGTTGTCGCCGGTGAGGGCGAGCTCCATCGCGATGGCGTACGGGATGCGCTGTGGCAGCCGCAGCAGTCCGCCGCCGCCGGCAACCAGGCCGCGCTTGACCTCGGGAATGCCGAAAGCCGACGCGTTCGAGGCGACGATCAGGTCTGTCGACAGGGCCAGCTCGGTGCCGCCGGCGAGCGCGTAGCCCTCGACGGCAGCGATCACCGGCTTGGCCGGCGGACGCTGGGTGAAGCCCAGGCCGCGGTCCGAGAGGACGTTCTCACCCTTGGCGAACGCCTTCAGATCCATGCCCGCGCAGAACGTGCCGCCGGCTCCGGTCAGGACGCCGACGGACAGTCCCGGGTCTTCATCCAGGCGGTCCGCGGCGGCGGCCAGACCCTTGCTGACCGCTGAGTTGACAGCGTTCTTGGCTTGGGGCCGATTGATGGTGATGATCAGTATGCGGTCGCGCTGTTCGACGAGGACAGCATCTTCGCTGGCGGCTTCTTCGGTCACGACGGTGATGCTAGCCACAGGGGATTGGCGTCCGGCGGTCAACCAGTGAATAATCGAAAATTAGAACATGTTCTAGTTTTTGCCGCAGTCAGAGGAGAAACCGTGGCCAAGCTGCCCGAAATCACCAAATTCGATCCGGAGCTGACCGAGAAGGTCATGGGGATTCTCCGACCGCTGCTGAAGGTCTATCACCGGTCCGAGGTCCGCGGATTGGAGAACATTCCCCTCGGTGGCGCACTGGTGGTGAGCAACCACTCCGGCGGCATGCTGCCCATGGACGTGCCGATCTTCTCGTCGCACTTCTACGACAAGTACGGCTACGACCGTCCCGTCTACACCCTCAGCCACGCCATGCTGATGGTCGGCCCGACCGCGGACTTCTTCAAGAAGACCGGCTACATCCTGGCCAGCCACGAGAACGCCGACGAGGCACTGCGCTCCGGCGGCCTCGTCGTCGTGTTCCCCGGCGGTGACTACGACGTCTACCGGCCGTCGACCGACGCCAACAAGATCGACTTCGACGGCCGCAAGGGTTACGTGAAGGCCGCCATCAACGCCGGCGTCCCGATCGTGCCGATGGTCGGCATCGGCGGCCAGGAGACCCAGCTGTTCCTGACGCGCGGAGAGAAGATCGCCAAGGCCCTCGGCCCCATCGCCCGCGCCGCGCGCGCCAAGGTGGTGCCGCTGTCCATCGGCCTGCCTTTCGGGTTGTCCGCCGTGCTGCCGTTGAACGTGCCGCTGCCGTCGAAGATCGTCATGCAGGTGCTGCCGCCCATCGACGTCGAGGCCGAGTTCGGTGCCGAGCCCGACATCGACGCGGTCGACGCACGCGTGCGCAAAGTCATGCAGGACGCTCTCGACGAACTCGCCGAAGAGCGTCGCTTCCCGGTACTAGGCTGACCGGCCGTGGGAATCACCGACAAGCTGGCCGCGACAGCCGGCCTGGTCAACACCATGGTCCGGGCCGGTGTCATCGCCCCACTCCGCCCCGACAAGTACGTCCGCATCGCCGGCGCCATGGCGCGCGAAAACATGAGCGTCACTTCAGGTTTCGCGAGCTCCGCGCAGCGCTGCGGCAACCGTCCCGGCCTCATCGACGAGCTGGGCACCCTGACCTTCAGTGAGCTCGACAAGCGTGGCGACGCGTTCGCCGCCGCCCTGCAGACCCTGCCCTCGGCCAAGGTCGTCGGCATCATGGCCCGCAACCACCGCGGCTTCGTCGACTCCCTGATCGCGGCCAACCGCATCGGTGCAGATGTATTGCTGCTCAACACTTCCTTCGCCGGTCCAGCGATGGCCGAGGTCGTGGACCGCGAGAACGTCGACGTAATCATCTACGACGAAGAGTTCACGGCGACGGTCGATCGTGCGCTCGAGGGCCGGACCGGCACCACGCGAATCGTGGCGTGGACCGATACCGACGACCACCCGCTGACCGTCGAGTCGCTGATCATCGACCATCTGGGGCTGCAGCCGCGACGCACCGGCGAGAAAAGCCGAGTGATCCTGCTGACCTCCGGAACCACCGGAACTCCCAAGGGCGCCAAGCATTCCGGCGGCGGACTGGACGCACTGAAGGCCATCCTGGACCGCACGCCGTGGCGCACGGAGGAGACGACGGTCGTCGTCGCACCGATGTTCCACGCCTGGGGCTTCTCGCAACTGGTGTTCGCGGCATCGATGGCCTGCACCGTCGTCACGCGCCGCAAGTTCGACCCACAGGCCACGCTGGCACTGGTCGACAAGTACCAGGCGACCGGATTGTGCGTCGTCCCAGTGATGTTCGACCGCATCATGGAACTGCCCGACCACATCCGCAACCGCTACAGCGGCCGCTCGCTGCGGTTCGCCGCGGCGTCCGGCTCACGGATGCGCCCCGACGTCGTCACCTCGTTCATGGACCAGTTCGGTGACGTCATCTACAACAACTACAACGCCACCGAGGCCGGCATGATCGCCACCGCGACGCCGGCCGACCTGCGCGCCGCCCCCGACACCGCCGGCCGCCCGGCCGAGGGCACCGAGATCAAGATCCTGGACGCCGACTTCAACGAGTTGCCGACGGGCGAGGTGGGCACCATCTACGTGCGCAACTCGACGCAGTTCGACGGCTACACCTCCGGTGCCACAAAGGATTTCCACCAGGACTACATGTCCTCGGGTGACGTCGGCTATCTCGATGCCGCCGGCCGCCTGTTCGTGGTGGGTCGCGACGACGAGATGATCGTGTCGGGCGGCGAGAACGTCTACCCCATCGAGGTGGAGAAGACGCTGTCCACCCACCCGGACGTCGCCGAGGCCACCGTGCTCGGCGTCGACGACGAGCAGTACGGCCAACGCCTCGCCGCGTTCGTCGTGCTGACCGACGGGGCGGGCGCCACCGAGGACGTCCTCAAGCAGCACGTGCGGGACAACCTGGCCAATTACAAAGTGCCCCGGTCAATTACGGTGCTCGCCGAGTTGCCGCGGAACAGTACCGGCAAGATCGACCGCCGCGAACTGAAGGCGCTGGCCGATGGCGCGTAAAACGGTGACCCTGCTGCGGGCCGTCCTCGGCCTCGTCAACGCCACCAACGCGGCCAGCCCGCTGGCCCGCTCCGGGAACCCCGGCATCGTCGCGTTCGCCTACGGCTGGCCGTCCAGTGAAGCGGCCGGCTTCGTGCTCAGTTCCTCGGTGCTGTCCGCGATTCGCCGCGGCCGGCGCGGCGCCTTCTCGGGCACCAGCGGCCGAATCGCGTTGGGTATCACCGCGATCACGTGGGCCATCCTCGGGTACATCGTCACCCGCAGCCGGAGCTCGCGGCCGGCGTTCGAGGAGCCGCTGGATGACGTGATCGGTCCGCGCAACCCGGCCGATCCCGGCGTCCCGCGCCTGCCCGGCATCGGGCGCACCATGCTGTCGCGCCGCAAGTACAACAAGGACACCGTCAAGTACGGCCCGCACCGCTCCAACCTGGCCGATATCTGGCGCCGGCCGGACCTGCCGCCCGGAGGTAAAGCCCCTGTGCTGCTTCAGGTTCCGGGTGGCGGCTGGATGCTCGGTGATCGTCGGCCGCAGGCGTACCCGCTGATGGGCGCCCTGGCCGACCGGGGCTGGATCTGCGTGTCCATCGGCTACCGCGTCAGCCCGAAACATCAGTGGCCGGCGCACATCATCGACGTGAAGCAGGCCCTGGCGTGGGTCAAGGAACACATCGCCGAGTACGGCGGTGACCCCAACTTCGTCGCGATCAGCGGCGGCTCGGCGGGCGGGCACCTGTCCTCGCTCGCGGCCCTGACTTCCGGAGATCCCCAGTGGCAGCCCGGTTTCGAGGATGCCGACACTTCCGTGGTGGCCGCGGTCCCGGTGTACGGCCGGTACGACTGGTTCGGTTTCGAAGGCCCCGGGCGTCCGGAGATGATGCAGGCCCTCGAGCAGCTGATCATCAAGAAACGGTTCGCCAACGATTCGCAGGTGTTCCTGGACGCCTCGCCCATCAAGCGGATCGGTCCCGACGCCCCACCGTTCTTCGTACTGCACGGCACCAACGACACGTTGATCGACGTGCAGGAGGGACGGGATTTCGTCGCCGCCCTGCGGGAGCAGTCACCGGCACCGGTCGCGTACGCCGAGATCCCCAACGCGCAGCACGCATTCGACGTCTTCGGGTCGGCGCACGGCCGCTATACCGCCGAGGCGATCACGCGATTCCTGGAGTGGGTGCGGGCGGAGAAGGCGAAGGCCGTCGACTCCGAGAGTGTCGGCTAGCCGGCGGTCCAGCCGGCCGGCGCGGTACGTGACCGCGCCGCTCTCATGGACATGTCCGATCCGGACCTGTCACCTTGGGCTGACATCGTCACCTTGGGTTGACACTGTCAGCCCAAGGTGACGGCTCCCAGCCCGAACCCACTTGGAGACAGGTCGCATCGGTCTCGGTCACACGAAAACGTGTCGGTCCCTCGGCACATACTTTCCGCAGTGATCGACCCCGGAAGGTACACGCCATGACCTACCCAACCGAGCGGCTCTGGTGGGAACCACAACAACGCCGTCCGACGCGCGAAGAGATCGATGCCGCCGGCGATGCCTTCCGAAAGGCACATGGCCTTGACGCTGATGATGACGACGACGATTGGTCATTTGAGGACGAACCAGCAGAACCCGACCCAATAGCCGCGGACGTATTCGGCGGCATCAGCCGACGAGCGCTGGCTCAGGCACGCGACGACCTCGTCAGCGCCAAAACGCAATACGAGCAGGCCGTTCGCCAGGCCCGCGCCAACGGATGGACCTGGGCCGAGATCGGGCGAATCATGGGCGTGTCACGCCAGGTGCTCCACAGACGATTCCGCAACCATCCAGCGGACTGACGCGCCGCCGGGCGCAAACCCTACTGCGCCATGGCGGTCTCGACGACCGTGAGCTCCTCGGAAAGCCCTGCGGCCCTGCGGATCTGCTTGAAGTCCGCGACCATGCCGGCGGTCACCTCATGCGGGTCGTCGGTGGTGGCACCGTCGGCCAGCACCGAGATGTTGAGCTGGTCGACGTAGCTCCACACCGTGATGTTCAGGCCGCTGCCCGCGGTGAGGGGTCCGACCGAGTAGATCTCGGTGACGGTGGCGCCGCCCACCTTGCCGCGTTCCCGGGGCCCCGGCACGTTGGAGATGTTGAGGTTCAGCACCTTGTTCTGGCCGTCCTTGTTGGACAGCCGGCGGAACATCGACTCCATGGGTGCCGGCGGCATGTAGGCCGCCCAGCGGGCGACGAGCTCCGGGCCGACCAGCTGGTGACTCTCCTTGGCCAGCAAGGCGGCCTCGCGCGCCTGCTGTACGCGCTGTGCGGCGTCGTCGACGTCGACCGGCAGCGCGATCAGCACACCACTGAATCGGTTGCCGGAGATGCGATCCGGCGAGAAATCGTAGCTCATCGGCACCGACGCCAGCAGCGGGTGGTCGGCCTTGCCGTCGTACTTCAGCAGCAACTCGCGCAGCGCGCCCGACGACATGGCCAGCACCAGGTCGTTGATGGTGACGCCGAGCTTCTTACTGGTCTCCTTGACTTCCGCGAGCGCCAAAGTGGCTGTCGCGAAACGGCGCCCCGGCGTGATCACGTGGTTCATGAAGCTCGGGGGCGGCGTGAACGGCCGGGTCAGTTCCGGCGACAGCTTGCGGCTGCTCTTGCGTACCCGCGCCATGCCGTCGGCGGTGTACTTGACGACGCCGGGGAACCGCGCGATCTGCCGGAGATGGTCCGCGAACGCCGACCGGACGAGCTGAGCGCGCGACGGCGCCGGATCGGTCACGTACAGATCGTTGTCCCGCTGCGGGCTCTCGGTGATGTCCATACCGAGCGCCAGCAGGTTGGCCGAGGCGACGCCGTCCGCCAGCGCGTGGTGGATTTTGCCGACCACGGCGACCCGCCCGTTGGCCAGCCCTTCGACGAGGTACATCTCCCACAGCGGACGGCTGCGATCCAGTGGGGTACTGGCGATTTCGCCGATCGCCTCGTCCAGTTCGCGGCGCCCACCGGGCGCGGCCACCCGCCACGGCCGGACGTGATACTCGAGGTCGACCTCGGCATGCTCCCGCCACATCGGGTGGTGAAACTTGAACGGGATGTCGACGAGTTGATAGCCGAAAGGCTCCAGCTTGTGCAGCCGTTCGCGGAGCACGCGGCGGAATTCGTCGATTCCGAACGTGCGGTCGCCCAGGCCGGCGAGGTCGATGACGGCAATCTTGAGGGTGTGCATGTGCACGTTGGGCGTTTCAGAATACAGCAGGAACGCGTCCCACCCACTCAGTCGTTTCACTCGACCTCTCCTGCGCTTCGGGTCAGAACCTCGCCCAGTCGATCGGTCTAGACGACCTCTTCGACGCAGTGCTGATTCTGGTTCCGGCGAACCTCATCGAGGAACAACCCTATGGCAGTGGCCATCGACCCCGTGCGGGCACCGTCCGTCATGTCGAAACCGTGTCCGGCGCCGGGCAATTCGATGTAACTGACCGTCGACGCGGACACCGCGCGCAGCTCGTGCACGAAGTCCCGCGCCTGCGCCACCGGAATGACGCTGTCGCCGCTGCCGTGGATAACCAGGAACGGCGGCGCATCACGATGCACGCGTGCGATCGGCGACGCCTGCCGGTAGATCTCCGGGTGCTTGTCGATGCGGCGCCTGACCACGACGCGCTCCAGGAAGTCGACGAATTCCGCGCGCTCCTTGGTGGACCGGTCCTCCCAGTCGTAGCGGCCGTAGATGCCGACGACGGCGTCGACCGAGGTGTCGGCGCCCTCGGGCAGCTCGGTCTGCAGTTCGGGGTCGTTGGCGGTCAGGCCGGCCAGCGCGGCGAGGTGCCCACCGGCCGAGCCGCCGGAGATCGCGATGAAGTTGCGGTCGCCACCGAACTTGTCGACGTTGGCCCGGGCCCACGCGATCGCGGTCTTGACGTCGGTGATGTGTTGCGGCCAACGGTGATTCGGGGCCACGCGGTAGTCGATGGACACGCAGACCCAGCCCTGCTGGGCCAGGTGGCTCATCAGGGCGTAGCCCTGCAGCAGCCGGCTGCCGTGCACCCAGGCCCCGCCGGGCAGGTAGATCAGGACGGGAGCCGGCTCGGTGGGCAGGTCGTCGGCACGCCAGACGTCCAGCAGCTGCGACGGACTGTCGCCGTAGCGCACCGAGGTGCGGTGCACCTGGCGCCGGTGTTCGCGTGCCCGCCAGAACGGCGGCGTGCGCTCCGGCGCCGGCCATTCGATGTCGAGTTCGGCCGGGGGCACGACGCCCGTCAGCGCGGCCCGGACGACCTCGTTGGTGCAGTCCCGCTCGGCCCGGCGGATCTCGGCGACGCTGGGAGTGAACAGAGCCTTCGACGTCGACGCCCAGAAGCTGGGCACGTGCCGCATGCCCCAGAGGGTCATCGCGGTGGCGCCGCCGAGCGGCTCGAGGCTCTTGCCGATCACCGGCAGCGAGGCGGCGGCAGTGGCCATCGCCAACAGGTGATCAGAGGGCTTGGCGGCCATGAACCAGCGCAGCCGGGTGGCCAAGGAAGGGCTGTGAACATCATTGTTCGGTCGAGCCGTCATTTCGCGAGCGTACACCGGGCTGACCACGCGGTTTCGGGGCCACGGCACATTCCCGGTCACAGTTGGGCGACTGTTCGTTTGTGAAGTGCATCACAGCTGATCAGGGCCTATTCGAAGTCCTACCGTCGTGCTTACAGTCGAGCGATGGGTAGCTCAGCGCTGGCGATCACCGGCGACCACAACGACCTCGCGGACTCCGCGACGGGACTGCTGCACCGGCTCGGCAGCCGGGCCGCCGCCCGCGCCACGCTCGAGGGTGGACCGTCGCATCCCGCCGGCTTTTGGACGGCCGCGGCCGATCTCGGCTGGCAGGGTCTGGCCATCCCCGAGGAGTTCGGCGGGTCCGGTTTCGGGCTGCCGGAGCTGGCGGTCGTGCTCGAGGCACAGGGCCGTGAACTGTGTCCCGGGCCGTTCCTGCCGACCGTCGCCGCCGCCGTCGTCATCGACCGATGCGGAACCGACGAGCTACGCGCCGCGCTGCTGCCCGGGCTGGCCGACGGCAGCACCGTTGCCGCCCTCGGATTGTCGGGCCATGTTCACATCGCCGGCCACACCGTATTCGGCGAGAGCCCGACGGTACTCGGCGCCCCCGATGCCACGCTGCTGGTCCTGGTCGCCGGCGATGATGTGGTGGTCGTCGAAACGCAGGCCACCGGCGTCACCGTCACCCGGCTGGACGGCGCGGACACCACACGCAGCATCGGCGCGGTGACGCTGGACCAGGCCGAGGCGATCGCCGTCCTCCGCGGTGCGGCAACCAAGGCGCACACCGCTTTTCGTATTCTGGCCGCCGCCGAGGCCGTCGGGATCAGTTGGGCGGCACTGGAAATGGCCGTCGAATACGCCAAGGTGCGGGAGCAGTTCGGCCGCACCATCGGCACTTTCCAGGCCGTCAAGCACCATGCGGCCAACATGCTGGTGGCTGCCGAACTCACCACCGCCGCAGCATGGGACGCGGCGCGCGCCGACGATCTGGACGACTCCTGGTTCGGCGCGGCCGTGGCCGCCACGCAGGCGATCCACAGCCAGGTCTTCAACGCCGAGAACAACATTCAGCTGCACGGCGGTATCGGTTTCACCTGGGAGCACGATGCGCATCTGTATCTGCGCCGGGCCCGCACGCTGTCGGCGCTGACGGCAGACGGCGCCGACCCGTTGGCCGATGTGGTCGACGGACAGCGCACCGGCCGGGCCCACGGCGCGTCGTTCGCGCTCCCCGAGGAGGCGGCCGAATACCGCACCGCCGCCCGCGATGCCGTCGCCACGCTGCAGTCCCTTCCCGAGGGCGAACGGCGGGACTTCCTCGTCGATTCCGGCTATCTGGTGCCGCACTGGCCCAAGCCGTGGGGCCGGGACGCGGGTGTGCTCGAGCAGCTGGCCATCGAGGAGGAGTTCCGTGATGTGGAGCGACCCGACCTCGGCATCACAGGTTGGGTGACGCTGACCATCGCGCAGGCCGGCACCGACGACCAGCGTGAGCGCTGGGTGTACCCGGTGCTGCGCGGCGAGATCATGTGGTGCCAGCTGTTCTCCGAACCCGAGGCCGGCTCGGATGCGGCCGCGGTGCGCACGAGCGCCAAGAAGGTCGACGGCGGCTGGCTGGTGACGGGCCAGAAGGTGTGGACCAGCCTGGCCCAGTACTGCCAGTGGGGCCTGGCCACGGTGCGCACCGATCCCGACGCCCCCAAGCACGCCGGCGTCACGATGATGGCGATCGACATGAAGGCACCCGGCGTGACCGTCAACCCCCTCAAGGGGCTGACCGGCAACGCTCACTTCAACGAAGTGTTCTTCGACGAGGTCTTCGTCCCGGACGCCGACGTCATCGGTGACGTCAACAAGGGTTGGCTGGTGGCCCGAGCGACGCTGGGGAACGAGCGCCTGTCGATCGGCGGCGGCTCCGGCGCGCAATCCGGCTTCAGCGCGGACGACCTGATCGCCCTGTTGGACGCGGCCCCGCCGGAGCTGGCGGCCGGGCTGCGTGACCGCGCCGGCGCGGTGATCGCCGAGGGACACACCCTGCGGCTGCTGAATCTGCGGCGGATCAGCCGCGCGATCGCGGGCACCGGTCCGGGACCCGAGGGCAATGTCACCAAACTGGTGGTCGCCGAGCAGGGCCAGCGGCAAACGGAGCTGGGCATGAAGCTGGCGGGCCCCGCGGCCGTGACCGGGCAAACTCCCACGCTCACCCAGGCCTACCTGGGCTACCGCGCCATGACCATCGCCGGCGGTACCTCGGAGATCACCCGCAACACCATCGCCGAACGAATTCTCGGACTGCCCCGCGACCCTTTGCTCAAGTAATCCGCGACCCGTCACGAGTCGGTAGAGACTCGGTTGAGATCGATCCGCCAAGCTGCGTAGATCGGCCGAATATGTCACGCTAGGCACCGATGAGTGTGCTATCGGTCAAGTTCTGGGCGCCACGCCGCGCTTTGCTAGCGGCTTTGCTGTGCGCCCAGCTGATCGCCGGCGTGGTCACCGTGGCCGCTGTCGGCCCGGCCGCGGGCGGCGCGACCGAGGCCGACCACACCGATGCCGTCTTTCGCAGTGCGCATGCCGGCAGCTGCCTGACGTGGCAACCTGAGCCGCCACAGCGCCCCGCCTTCGTCCAGTGCAGCAGCCCGCACCTGTTCGAGGTCGTCAACGCGGTCCAGGGCGACGGCGACCAGGAATCGTGCGCGGTGTCGGGACGCCGGTACCTCGGACCGCGCTACGACCCCAACGGCCGGTTCGCATACGGCCTGCTGCGCTCGGTGGGCGCCGAGAGTTCCGGACCCCGCATCTCGCTGTGCGGATTGCAGCTGCCCGGCCCGAACGGCCAGCAACTCCCGTTCCGCGGGCAGGTCGCCGAACAGGACCAGTCGCGCGTGTGGCCGCCGGGCACCTGCCTGGGCGCCGACATGAAGGGCGGGCAGACAGGTCTGGTGCCCATCGACTGCGCCGAGCCGCACTCGGTCGAGGTCGTCGGCCCCATCGACCTCAGCGAGCACTTCCACGACGGACCGCCGCCCTCGGATGCCGAGCAGGAGGAGGTACTGCGGCCCGCCTGCGTCACGATGGCCGCCGCGTATCTGGCACCGAAGACCTTGGCCGCCAGCGCATTGACCCTGAGCCACCGGCCGATCGGACCGGCCAGCTGGTCCGCCGGCAGCCACCAGGTGCTCTGCACACTGGCACCGCGGACGCCCGGCCCGATGACGGGCAGCGTCAAGGCGCCCGGCGGCGCGACCGCAGTACCCGCTCCCGTCGCCGTCCACCCGGTGGCACCTCTGCCGCCCGCAACGACGGCGACCACCGTCGCGCCGACGAGCAACGCGCCGACCACCGCGGCGGCTCCGGCCGTGGCCCCGAGTACCGCGGCGGCCCCGGCACCGTCTTCGTCGTCGTCCTCGTCGGCGGCGACACAAACTGCCGAGACACCGGGCCCCGCGGTCACCGAGACGACCGTGCCGCCGGCGCCGCCGGCCTCGCCCGTCGACAACCCGGCTCACCCGCCGCTGGCGCCCCCGGCCGAGCCGGCAGCGCCCGCCGAGCCGGCACCGCCGTCACACGTCCTCGAGATCCCGGGCCTGGCCCCGATCACCCTGCCCTGGGCCCCGCCTCCGCTGTAAGCCCCGCGGCCGAGACTGACCACAGGGCAATTTCCGGGCGGGTTTTCCGCCACCCGGTCAGTTTCGCGAGGATGCGACGGCGGCCGCGGGCCAGGGCGGCTAGCGGACCGCAGCCTCCAGGTCCGTCAGAGAGTCTTCGAGGTGGCCGAGCAGCCGCTGCAGGTGCGGCACGCTGTGCCGGCAGCCGACCAACCCGAAGTCGAGGTTGTCGCCGTTGTTGACCAGCGTGATGTTGAGCGCCTGGCCATCCAGCGCGATCGACAGCGGGTAGTTCCCGTCGAGACGGGCGCCCTTCCAGTACATCGGCACCCGCGGCCCCGGCACGTTCGAGATGACGATGTTGAACGGCGGCGGGGTGGCGTCGACGAAACCCGGCACGGCGGACAGCGCGATCGGGGACAGCAGCAGCGCCGACAGGGCCATCGACTCCGTCTTCGACAGCCCCGAGAACACCTGCTTGTTGCCGCGCATCGAGTCGGCGATGGTCTGCAGCCGCGTCGCCGGGTCCTTGACGTCGGTGGCCAGGTTGCACAGGATCGCGCCGACCTGGTTGCCGCCGGCGTCGGCGTCGGCCTCGGCCCGCAGGCTCACCGGGACCATCGCGATCAGCGGTGCGTCGGGCAGGGCGTTCTGCTCGAGCAGGTAGCCCCGCAGCGCGCCGGCGCACATCGCCAGCACGACGTCGTTGACAGTGACGCCGCCGGCGGCCTGCTTGACGGCCTTGATGCGGGCGATCGGCCAGGACTGGGCCGCCACCCGTCGGGCGCCGCCGATCTTGACGTTGAACATCGTCTTCGGCGCACTGAAGGTCCGGGTCAGGTTCTGCTCCAGCAGCACCGCGCGCGCCACCCGGAAGGTCGACGGCGCGAGACCGGCCGCCGTGCCGACGGCGCCCACCGCCGAACCGATCAGGGACGGGCTCTGCTTCGGCGCGCGCTTGCGCGACGGCAGGTCCCACGGCACCCGCACTTCCTGCTCGGCCGGGTCGTCGGACAGCGTGCGCATCGCCATCCGCAGCGCGGAGACGCCGTCGAGCAGCGCGTGGTGGGCCTTCGAGTAGACGGCGAAGCGGCCGTCTTCCAGTCCTTCCACCAGGTACGTCTCCCACAGCGGCCGGTGCCGGTCCAGCAGGCTGGTGTGCAGCCGACCGCAGAGGTCGAGCAGCTCGCGAATTCGTCCCGGCCTGGGCAGCGCCGAACGGCGCAGGTGGTAGTCGATGTCGAGTTCGTCGTCGTACGCCCAAGCGAAGCTGGCGATGCCGCCCAAGAACCGTGCCGGCCGCTTGCGGTAGGTGGGGTTGAAGTTGGTGTGCGCCAACATGTCCCGGTGCAGTTCGTGGATGAATTCCGGCCCGGCGCCCTCCGGTGGACTGAAGAGCTGCAGGCCGCCGACGTGCATCGGGTGCTCCCTCGATTCGCCGAGCAGGAACATTGCATCGGTCGGCGACATGATCTCCACCAGCCAAGTAAACCCCCATTCGGCCGGCGGTAAACGTCAACGCGTCAAGGTTGACGTTCGCCCGGTGGCGGCGGGTTGGCGACCACCGGGAACTGGCCGGTGAAGCCCTCGCGCTGTTTGGCGATTTCCAGGACCCGGCCCCGCGCCGCGTACCAGCCCAGGATGAGCGCCGGGATGATGATCACCAGCGTCGCGACCGTCCAGGTGCCCACCGGCTTGTCGAACGCCATCAGCACCAGCACCGCGGCCAGGAAGGCCAAAGTGGCGTATCCGGTGTACGGCGCGCCCCACATCCGGAACGCCGGCCGGTCGATCTCACCGCGCTGCGACCAGCGGAACAGCTGCAACTGACAGATCACGATGGTGGCCCACGACGCGATGATGCCCAGCGCCGCCATGTTCAGCACGATCTCGAAGGCCTGCGCCGGCACGACGCCGTTGAGGACGACACCGAGCAGGCCGATGCTGGCCGTCAGGCAGATACCGCCATAGGGCACACCACGTTTCGACATGACGCCGGTGAACTTCGGGGCGCTGCCGTTCATCGCCATGGAGCGCAGGATGCGGCCCGTCGAGTACAGCCCGGCGTTCAGGCTGGAGAACGCCGCGGTGAGCACGACGACGTTCATCAGGGTGCCGGCGCCCTCGAAACCGATCTTCGAGAAGAACGTGACGAACGGGCTCTCCCCCGGCTTGTACGCGGAGTACGGCAGCAGCAGGCCGAGCAGCACCAGCGAGCCGACGTAGAAGAGCGCGATGCGGAAGATCACCGAGTTGATGGCGCGCGGCATGATCTTGTGCGGTTCGGCCGTCTCACCCGCCGCGGTGCCGACGAGTTCGACTGCGGCATAAGCGAAGACGACGCCCGAGGTCACCACCACCAGCGGTAGCAGGCCGGTCGGGAACAGGCCGCCGTGGTCCGCGATGACGCTGAAGCCGGTCGACTGACCGTCGACCTTGAAGCGGCCGGCGAGGAACACCGTGCCGACGACCAGGAACGTCACCAGCGCGACGACCTTGATCAGGGCCGCCCAGAACTCGAGTTCGCCGAACAGCGTCACCGAGATCAGGTTCATGCTGAGCACGATGGCGAGGGCGATCAGCGCGATCAGCCACTGCGGAATCGCGTCGAACGCCGACCAGTAGTGGAAGTAGGTGGCGATGGCGGTCGAGTCGACGATCGACGTCATGGCCCAGTTCAGGAAGTACATCCAGCCGGCGACGTAAGCCGCCTTCTCGCCGAGGAATTCACGCGCGTACGACACGAACGATCCCGACGACGGCCGGTGCAGCACCAGTTCCCCGAGGGCTCGCAGGATCAGGAAGACGAACCCGCCGCAGATCAGGTAGACGAGGAACAGCCCCGGGCCCGCGTTGTGCAGCCGGCCACCGGCGCCCAGGAACAGGCCGGTGCCGATGGCACCGCCGATGGCGATCATCTGCAGCTGACGCGGTTTGAGGGTGTGGTGGTAACCCGCGTCCTCGGCCGTCAGACCGGGTGGCTCGGCATGCTTATGAGGCGTTGAAGTCATAGCGTTTCAGTGAACACTGATGCTCAGTTTCGCGCAGGACAACGAGTTTCCTGTGTGTGAACTGGAGGCGTGTCCCGCCCTGACGCGCTTGGTCAGTAATGTCGGTTGGATGTCGGGCCCCTCCCAAGCAGTCGACTTCCACCCCGAGCTCGCGCGGGCCGCACGCTTCATGCCGCGCAGCCCCATCACGCCGTGGAACCTCCGCTTCATCCGCATGCTGTCCGACCTGCTGGAACGCCGCACTCCCGAGGACGTCGAGGTGCTGACGCTGCCGTCGGGCGTCGGGATCCGGCTGCACCGCCCGGCGACCGGCGCCGACCGTGGCGGCGCACTGCTGTGGATTCACGGCGGTGGCTACCTCATCGGCAGCCCGGCGCAGGACGACGTCTTGTGCCGCCGTTTCGCGGACGCCCTGGGCATCACCGTGGCCGCGGTCAAATACCGCCTGGCGCCCGACAATCCGTACCCGGCCGGGCTGGAGGACTGCTACACGGCGCTGCGCTGGCTGGTCGACCTGCCGGCCGTCGACCCGGAGCGCGTGGCGGTCGGCGGCTCGAGCGCCGGCGGCGGCATGAGCGCGGCGTTGGCCCAGCTCGCATATGACCGCGGTGAAATCCCCTTGGCGGCACAGCTTCTGGTGTATCCGATGATCGACGACCGGTCCGGCGGCCGGCCCGGACTGGACCATCCGGGGCACCGGCTGTGGACCCAGAAGTCGAACCGGTTCGGCTGGCGCGCGTACCTCGGTGGCGCCGATCCCGCGGTGGCCGTCCCCGCCCGGCGCTCCGATCTGTCCGGCCTGCCGCCGGCCTGGGTCGGAGTCGGAACCTTCGACGTCTTCCACGACGAGGACGTCGAGTACGCCGAGCGGCTGCGCGCGGCGGGCGTGCCGTGCGAACTGGAAGTGGTGCCGGGCGCGTATCACGGGTTCGACGGCGTCGCAGCCAAGACCCAGGTGGCCCAGGCGTTCTTTGCCAGCCAGGTGGAATTCCTGCGGCCGCTGCTGAACCCGGCCGTCGTCGGCTAGCCCCGTCGGCTAACTCATCGGGCGCCAACACCGCTCATCCGGCTGCCGCAACCCCGCTGCGGCACTGTCGATCCCGCACGCCCAGCGGCGCGCGAACGTGATCTTCGTTACTTAGATTATACTATCTAATTGATGTTTACGCAGGTCACAGCCTATTTTCGAAATATTAGCCGATCAAATAAACCCTTGCGGGGAAGCATTTCGGGGCGCATGGTTGTTGAACAGACCAACGACCACCTCGGTCGTGATCTTCACCGAGAAGAGGCACGGCAATGACCACCCTGACCCATCAGACGACCGAAAACATCGGCCCCCTGCGGCAGCTGTTCCGGCGTTCCACCGCTGTGGTGGTGCTGACGGCGGCAGGTCTGGGCGTGGCCGGCTACATGGCCCTCGGCATGCTGCAGGACAAGCCGGCCGACCCGGTGCTGCCGGCGTTCTCCGCGGTCCCGGTCCCGTCCGCCCCGGACATGGACAAGCTGCAGAACCTGGGCCAGCTCGCCGCCATCGTGCAGAGCCCGCAGGCGCACCCGGCCCGCTAGGTCCGACACCCCGAACCGACCACTGAGCCGCCCTCGGAAACGAGGGCGGCTCAGTGCTTTTCGACGACTACTGGACGGCGTGCGCCTTGCCGACCGGGGTGCGGTTGGCCAGATTCTTCGCGACCTCTTCGTGCCACAGGTCGTTGGCGTGCGTGGTGTCGACTTCCTGCTCGAAGCGGGCGACCATGTCGGGTTTGACGTCGGCGACGTCGACATAGAACTGCTCGTACCAGCGGCGATGCTGGTACACCGGACCGTCTTCCTCGGTCAGCAGCGGGTTCTCGATGCGCGTCTTGTTCTTCCAGATCTCGACGTCTTCCATGAAGCCGTCTCCGAAACTGCGGCTCAACGACGCCGCCAGCTTCTCGGTCTTGTCCGCCGGCAACGCCGGATTGTTCTGCACCGCCACTCCCCACTGCAGCACGAACGAATCATGCGTCACCGGGTAGTGGCAGTTGATCAGCGCGATCTCGACCGTGAAGTTCGGGGCCAGATCGTTGTGCAGCCAGTTGATCATGTACGCCGGCCCGAAATACGTCGCCTCCGAACGCAGATACGTGCCGTCCCACAGCTCGCGGGTCGCGTAGTCCGGCCGGGGCTTGGACTCCATGAACTGGCTGGCGGTGTGGCCCTCGATGACGTTCTTGAAGTACGTCGGGTAGGCGTGGTGGATGTAGAAGAAGTGCGCCATGTCGACGTTGTTGTCGACGATCTCGCGGCAGTGCGACCCCTCGATCAGCAGCGAGTTCCACTGCCACGGCGACCACTGGCCCTCCTCGTAACCCTCGATGGTCGGCGGGGTCAGCTCCGGGCCGGGCGTCGAGCCCTCGGGGTCGTGCCAGAGCAGCAGCTGCCCGTTGACCTCGGTGGTCTGCCAGGCCCGGGTGCGGGCCAGCCGCGGCGTGCGCTTGGCGTACGGAACCAGCTGGCACTTGCCATCGCCGCCCCAACGCCAGTCGTGGAACGGGCACGCCACCGCGTCGCCCTTGACCGTGCCCTGCGACAGGTCACCACCCATGTGGCGGCAGTACCCGTCGAGCACCTTGATGGCGCCGGTGGAGTCGGCGAACACCACGAGCTTGGTACCGAACGCCTGCACCGAGTGCGGCTTGCCGTCCCGGAACGACTCTGCCAGCCCGATGCAGTGCCAGCCGCGGGCGAACCGCGTCATCTCCACGCCGGCGTCGATATGACGGACCTCAGCCTCAGTCATCTTGTGCCCCTTTCGAATTCGCCGAGCCCCGGAACCGGGACCCTTACGAAGCCTCTCGTTTGACCATATCGAGCACCGCCAGGTGGGAGAACACCATGCTGGTGCCGATCGGGTTGCCGCCGCCCGGGTAGGCGTAGCCGCTCGGCGCGGCCATGGTGTTGCCCGCCGCGTACAGCCCGGGAATCGGGTTGCCGGCGGTGTCGAGCACCTGGCCGGTGGTGTCGGTCCGCAGGCCGCCCTTGGTGCCCAGGTCGGAGATGCCGAACTTGGCGGCGTGGAACGGCGCCTTGTCGATCCGGACCATCGGGCAGGCGCCGCCGGAGAAGGCGCGATCGTAGGCCTCGTCGCCGCGGCCGAAGTCGGGGTCGGAGCCGGCGTCGGCGTATTCGTTGAACTGCTTGACGGTCGCGGCGAGCTGTTCGGCCGGGACCCCGATCTTGGCGGCCAGCTCCTCCAGGGTGTCCGCGGTGTGCCACAGCCCGGCGTCGACGTACTTCTCGGTCTCGACCATGGACACGTTGGTGGCTTTTATTGGAGGAACAACGCCGGCGGCTCCGCCTTCGCCGTCGTCGTAGATCATCCAGAACGGCAACGTCATCTCGCCCTTGGCCAGCCGGTCCACGACGACACGGCCGATGCGGTCGTACGCCGCGGACTCGTTGACGAACCGCTTGCCGTCCTGGTCGACGAAAATGCCGCCGGTGAACCACAGCGCGAACGCGCTGCGACCGTCCGGATGGGTCAGGCCGGGCGACCACCACGCCTGCTCCATGAGATCGGTGTCGGCGCCCACGGCGATGCCCGCCTCATGCGCCTGACCCAGATTTCCCCAGGGCCCCATGGTGTCTCGCGCCTCGCCGGGCACGCCGTACTTGTGCCGCAGCTCGTCGTTGCCCTCGAAGCCGCCGGCCGCGAGCAGCACACCCTTGCGCGTCCTGATCGCCTTGCGGACCCCGTCGGTCTCGACAACGGCTCCGACGACGGCACCGTCCTCGGTGACCAGCTCGACCAGTGCGGTATTGAGTTGTGTTGTCGCCGAGGGGTATTGCTTCAGCGCCACCAGGAAGCGGGCGATCAGCGCCCGGCCGCCGATGAAGTAGTCGTCGGGCTGCGGGACGCCGAGCCGGTCGTTGTCGAGCGGGCCGCGCACCAATTCCTTGAATTCAGGCGCCTTTTCGATCTTCAGCGGACGGGCCGCGACGTGCCGCTGACCGTCCAGCCGGGCCTTGGGCATCTTCCCGAAGTAGTCCGGCCAGGGCAGCATGTCGAACTTGATGTTCGGATCGGCTTCCAGGTACTCCATGAGCGGCGCACCGCCCCGGACGTAGGTGTCCTGCAGCTCGCGCGGCGTCCGGTCGCCGACGACGGCGTGGTAGTACTCGAGCGCGTCCTCGATGGTGTCGTCGGTGCCGGCCCGCTGCAGCACAGGGTTGCATGGGAACCACACGCCGCCGCCCCCGGAGTAGGCAGTGGTGCCACCGAACTTGTCGGTGGCCTCGACCAGCAGCACCTCGAGTCCCTCACGCGCGGCGGTATAGGCACCGGTGACGCCACCGCCACCGGAGCCCGCCACCAGCACGTCAACCGTCGAGTCCCAGTCCGTCATGCCCAAACTCCCTATAGGTATCGCTGCCGTCCGTACTGCGTGAACTCATCGTCCAACGCGCGCTTGGCATCGTCGGACATCAGGCCGTAAACCGGTACGCCCCGACCCACCCAGCGGTACACCAGTTCGTCGGTGTGCCACTTGTCCGCCTGCAGCTCGCGCTTGAGCACCTTGTTGGAGCCGGTGACCGGCAACGAATCCGAGATCCGCAGGAACCGCGGCGTGCCCTTCTTACCCAGGTCGTCCTGGTCGTTCAGGTACTGCACGAACTTGTCGACGTCGAACAGGATGGGATCGGCGACCTCGATGGCCGCCATCACCTGATCACCCGAGCGGGGGTCCGGCACCGCGTACACGCCGGCGGCGATCACCTCGGGATGACGCCGCAGCACGCGCTCGATGGACAACGCCGACGTGTTCTCGCCGTCGACCCGGATCCAGTCACCGCGCCGGCCGGCGAAGTAGATGAAGCCGTTCTCGTCGAGGTAACCGAGGTCTCCGGTCCAGTACCAGCCATTGCGGATCCGGTCGGCGTCGGCGGCGTCGTTCTTGTAGTAGCCCTCGAACTTCTTGGTGCCGAGTTTGTCGATGATCTCGCCGACGGCGTCGTCCGGATTGAGGATGCGGCCGTGCCGGTCCAAAACCGCTGGGACACACTCGATCATCGTTTCCGGGTTGACGATCGCGACGCCCGGATGGGCGGGCCGGCCGAGCGCTCCCTCGGGCTGGTTCGGGTCGAGTACGACGGCGCCGCCGCCCTCGCTGGAGCCGTACCCCTCGAAGAGCTCCGCGCCGAACCGGCGCTTGAAGTAGGCCTGGTCCTCCGGCGAGGCCTCGGTGCCGAAACCGCGATTGAGCTGGTTGTCGGCGTCGTCGGGCTGTTCGGGTGTGGCCAGCAGGTAGCCGAGCGCCTTGCCGACGTAGGTAAAGAACGTCGCGCCGAAGTAGCGCACGTCGGGCAGGAACCCGGACGCCGAGAAGCTCGGGGTCAGGCAGACGGTCGCGCCGACGGCCAGCGCCGGCGCCCACAGCGCCATGATGGCGTTGCCGTGGAACAGCGGCATGCAGCAGTAGTCGACGTCCTCGCGGACGTGGTTGAACTTGTCCACCGCTGAGTAGGCGATCCACGCCAGGCGGCCCTGGCTGCACTTGACGGCCTTCGACGCGCCGGTGGTGCCGGAGGTGAAGAGCAGCAACAACAACGACTCGGCGCCGACGCCCGGTGCCGCCGTGATTTGTGCACGATTTTCCGCGCCTGCCGCGGATTTTCGTGCACAAATCGCTTCTTGGTAGGCGGGGTCGTCGATGACGAGGATGCGGTCGGGTGTCAGGCCGAGGTCGAGTCCCGAAAGCCGTTCCCGCCCCGCCGAATCCGTGACGATCAGCTGACAGTCCGCATGCCGGACCTCGCCGGCCAGCTCCGCGTTGCCGCGCGTCGGGTTGATGCCGACGATCGTCGCCCCGGACAGGGCGGCACCGCCCAGCCAGAAGAGGAAGTCGGGCACGTTGTCCAGCAGCACGCCGATGTGGAAGGGGCCGTCAGCCCGTAGCTCGGCGGCGTATGCGCCGCGGGCGGCGGACTCGCGGACCACCTCGTCCCAGGTCCAGTCCTGGTCCCGGGTACGCAGCCCCAGCCGCTCGTCGCCGAGGCGGTCGAGCAGCAGGGTTGCGATGTCCTCGCGACGTTCAGGCATTGGCGGCGGCGGCGTTCTTCTGGTCGATGTACGCCTGCGGCAGGTCTGCCACGCCAAGCTTGGTGACGCTGACCGGGCCGGTCTGGTAGGCATCCTCGCCGACGATCAGGCCGTCGGCATCGATCGGCCAGTTGATGAGCTGACGGAACACGAGCAGGTAGTCGCCGTTGGGGTCTTCGACGTCGACGCCGATCGCCTGCGCGGACGCGCCCGGGTAGATCATCTTCATCCAGCCTTCGGTCATCACCAGATCATCGTCGACGGCAAGGCGATCGATCTCGAAGACGAGGTGATTGGCACCGCTGGCGACGAACGCCTCGTAGTACGCGCGCACACCCTCGGTGGTCTTCGGGCCCATATCGGTGTTGGCGTACCAGAAGTGGTAGTCCGGGTTCGGGGACAACGTGGCCATCAGGCGATCCATGTCCGGCACGGCCTCCGCCTTCATGTGTTCGAGCACGATGCTCAACACCTGGCGGTGGCGTTCGTTCGTCGTGCGCGACAGGCGTTCCTCCACCAGTTCCCAGGTCTTGGTGGGGTCGATGATGGCCATGTGGATACTCCTTGGGTCTGCGACTGAGCATGGGCTGTTCAGCGTGGTGTGGCCATCATCACGAACCGGGCCGGGCCCGGTCATCCGACGTACGTCGGCTTTTGCGCGCAAATTTCCCGACGAACGTCGGATGTAGCTAATCAGTGTCAGCCGTTGCCGAGGGCGATAACATGCGGATCTCCCGCGCGACAGGAGGTGCCCGGCCATGGCGCACGCGTTCCGCGATCCGCTCGAAGCGACCGAAGATCTGCGGCGGTCCCCCGTTCACCGCCATTTGCGGCTCAGCGTGGTGTGGCAGGAGCAGGGCGTCGCGATCCTGTCGATGCCGCTCGCGCCAGACCTCGAAGGCGTCGCGCCCGGCGGCATCCACGGCGGGATGCTGGCGACGCTCGCAGACGCCGCGTCCGGCTTCTGCCTCGAAGGCCTCTTCGACCTCGGAGCAGAAATCCCCGTCACCACCGACATGCACGTCCGCTACTACCGGCAGCCGCACGGCGGGCCACTCGTCGCCGAAGCCCAGGTGGTGAATGTCGGTCGCCGACTGCTGAGCTGTGAATGCTCGATCGTCGATGCCGCCGAGCGGGTGTTGGCCCGGTCCACGGCCACGTTCATGATCGTTCCGCTGGCGGGCTGACCCGGCTCAGTCCGTCAGCTCCGCCGACGACAACGCGATCCGCCGGATCATCAAGACCAGGGTCGCGGAGAACCGGTCCAGCGGATCGTCCATGTCCCAACCCAATTGGGATTCGATGTGCGCCAGCCGCGCGGCCACCGTGCTGTGGTGCACGTGCAGCTCCTCGGCCGTCCGCCGCAGGGACCCGAACACGCAGAACGCCTCGGCCGTCTCGACTTGCAGCCGGCCGGTGGGCGTCGCGGCGATCTCGTTGATGCGGGTCAGCGCGTGGCTGCCGCGGGTGGCCTCGGGGGGCAGCTCGGCCAGCAGCTCGAGCGCGCTGAGCCGCTCGTAGGCGACGGCACGCCGGCCGAAGCCGGTCGACGACGCGAACCGCAGCGCCCGCAACGCCTGCGCCCACGAGGTCGGCGCGGCGAACACGCCACCGGCCGCCCCGAGGCCGACCCACGGCCCCCGGTCGGCGCCGACCGGTAGCGGCGCCGGGAACGCGGTGACGATCGCCTGGTCCAGCTCGTCGGACAGCGCCCGGGTGTTGGTGCGGCCCTGGCACACCACCGCCGTCGCGGTACCCAAGTCCGCGGTCCGCACCGACACCGCGGTCAGGGCCGACGTGATGACCCGCAGCGCTTCCGGCGACGACTGCGCCGACACCGCGAGCACCCGGACCTCGCGGGACTCGTCGAGCCCCAGCAGCCTGATCGCCCGCGCCCGGTCTTCGGGACGCTCCCGGCTCGACAGCACCACCTCGACCAGCGCGGGGTCGCCGAAGCTCGGCGGCACCCGGGCACCGATGTCACCCAGCGTGTGCCGCACCCGGTCGAGCAGGACGCCGTCCAATGGGTGGGCCGGGGCGTCGCGCTCCAGCCAGACCTCCGGCGCCGCGCCGTCCCAGCGCACGTGGACGGGACACCCGGCGACGACCTGCGCCGCTTCCAGCACCCCGTCGACACCGGAGGCGTCGAGGTCGTCGAAGAACCGGACGAGCCGCAGTACCGACTCCGGGTCACTGCCCAGCTCGGACAACCGCAACGTGCTCACGCCGCCATTGTGGCAATGGTCAGAACTGCAGGACGCTGAACCGCCAGTCCAGTACCTGCCGGTCGGGGCCGTCACCGTCGACGGCGAACACCACGGACCGCAGATCGAGTGTCCCGCCGCGGCCCGGCGCCTCGTGCGCGGCTTCGACGTGCAGCTCGCTGTAGAGGGTGTCGCCCTCGTGCACGGGGCCGGTGTGGTCGCACGACTCCCAGCCCAGGACACCGACGATGTTCGGCAGGAGCCGGGTGGCTTGCGCCAATGCCAGGCCGATGGTGTGCCCGCCGTACACCAGGCGGCTGCCGGCCACACGCGAATCATGATGCGTGGCAGCGATGTTGAGCGTCAGGCGGGCCAGTTCCGGGGCGCTGCTGACGACGTCGGCCGTGCTGGTGATCACCTGGCCGGCGAGCTCCGGGTCGAAATTGTGGCCGGGCACCGCGGAGCGCCAGGCGTCGGCATTCCATCCCGCGGCGGGGTCGGGCAGGCCGGGAGCGGTGGTGCCGATGATGCTGAGGTCGTCGGCGTGGCCGGTGTCGTCGGCGTCGTCGCGCAGCGGCAGCATGGCGCACCGGTGGAAGTCGAGCACCGTGCGGCCGTCCTGGTCGATGGTGATCATGCGCAGGGCGGCCAGACCCGTGCGCGGCCTGCCTGGTTTTGCTGAATTCTGCTTGAGGCCAACGACTTCGGTGCGGGTGGTGATGGTGTCGCCGATGTGCGGGAAGCGGTGGAACCGCAGCCCGCGGTAGAACAGATTCGCCTTGACCCGGCGGGTCACCAGGGTCGACTGACCGATCGCGACGTCGCACACGAGCGCCGGATGCGCCAATGCCCGCGGTGATCCGGTGACCGCGGCGGTCAACGCGGCATCGAGCGGCAGCCGCATCCGGTCGCCGAGGATGGCCTGGTGCACTGCCGCGGCGCCGTCGGTGAGCGTCATCCCGGGCGCCCAGTCGAAAACCTGACCTATGCTGAGGTCCTCGAAAAACGGTCCGCCAGTGGGCACGTCAGCCAGAGTACTTCTCGATCAGCGATTGCTTGTACAGCTTGCCCGTGTCGGTCCGCGGCAATTGTTCTTCGAACGAGATGGACCGCGGGCACTTGTAATGCGTCAGCCGGTCTCGCAACCAGCCCAGCAGCTCCACACCGAACTCCTCGGTGCCGTCGGCCGGATCCACGGTCTGCACAACCGCTTTCACGCTCTGGCCCATCTCGGCATCCGGAATGCCGAACACCGCGGCGTCCATCACCTTGGGATGCGTGACGAGGACGTTCTCCGCTTCCTGCGGGTAGATGTTCACCCCGCCACTGATGATCATGTGATGCCGTCGGTCGGTCAGGTAGAGGTAGCCCTCCTCGTCGAGGTAACCGATGTCGCCGACGGTCGCCCAGCCGTACGCATCCCTTGAGGCCGCGGTCTTTTCGGCATCGTCCAGGTACTCGAAGGTGTTCCCGCCCTCGAAGTAGATCTCGCCGGGCACGCCCTGCGGCTGCTCGTTGCCCTCCTCGTCGAGGATGTGCAGGACGCCCAGCATCGGCTTGCCGACCGACCCGGGGTGCGTCAGCCAGTCCTCGGCCGTGATCAGGGTGGAGCCGATGGCCTCGGAGGAGGCGTAGTACTCGTCGACGATCGGACCCCACCAGTCGATCATCTGCTTCTTGATCTCCACCGGGCACGGGGCGGCGGCGTGCATGACGCGCTTGAGCGACGACAGATCGTACGAATCCCGCACGGACTGCGGCAGTTTCAGCATCCGGGTGAACATCACGGGCACGAACTGGCCGTGCGTGACGCCGTAGCGTGCGATGGCGTCCAGACAGCCCTCGGCGTCGAACTTCTCCATCACGACCGTGGTGACGCCCTCGGCCTGAATCTGCATCGACCACACCGACGGCGCCGTGTGGTACAGCGGCGCCGGGCTCAGGTAGACGGCATCCTTGGGGAGCCAGAAGCTCATCAGCATCTTCATGAGCCCGGGCACCTCGGCCGGCGGCAGGTGCGTCAGCTCGCGCTTGATGCCCTTCGGGCGCCCCGTCGTGCCCGACGAGTACTGCAGCAGGTCGCCTTCGATCTCGTCGTCGATCGGCGTATCGGGATAAGCCGCAACGCATTCCGGGTAGCGGTCCCAGCCCGGCAACTCGCCGTCGGCGATCATGAGCAGCTTGGGCAGCCCGCCCGTGAGCTGCTCGGCCAGACCGGCACACGTGTCGCCGAGAGCCGCCGAGCCGATCACCGCGGCGGCTCCGCTGTTCTCGATGATGTAGGCGGCTTCGGCCGGCGTCAGGTGGATGTTGATCGGCACGTAGTACAGGCCGCTGCGCCGCGCACCCCACATCGCCGCGTGCATGTGCTCGTTGTTCTCCATCAGGATGGCAACGACGTCACCCTCGACGAGCCCGTTGGCCCGGAAATGATGAGCCAGCCGGTTGGCCCGGGCCTCCAGCTCGTCGAACGTCACCACCGTGCCGGACGGGTGCAAGATGACGGCCGGTTTCCCACTGCCCACGTGCTGGCGAATCTGCATGACGGCACTCTACGACAGGTGACTTGACACCTGTCAAGAAGGCGGACGGGCGGAATCCTGCGACTTCAACAACCACTCGGCGACGGCCGGCAACGCCCGGCAGACGGCCGATATTCTGCTATTCCTGCAACTTTGGCAAACTCTCAGCAAATCGCCAGAAGTAGCTGTAGTCGACATATTTTGCAGATCTATGCGACTATCTGTCGATGTCGTGAGCTTGCGACTGTGATTTTGGCAAAGTTTGAGTGACGCCGACCGGAGGTCGCGATGGCCACATTCGACTACCTCGTGGTGGGCGCCGGGACGGCAGGCTGCGTACTCGCCAATCGCCTGTCCGCCGATCCCCGCAACCGGGTACTCCTCATCGAAGCCGGTGGCCGGGCGCGTAGCCCGTATCTTCGCGTCCCCAAACTCGGCAGTCGGCTGTTCGGCGACCCGCGGTACATCTGGCAGCACCAGACCATCCCCCTCGGCCCCCACGGCACCACCGAATTCTGGCCGCGCGGCAAGGTTCTCGGCGGATCGAGCTCGGTCAACGGCATGGTCTACAACCGCGGCCAGAAAGCCGACTTCGACGAACTGGAAAAGCTGGGCAATCGCGGCTGGGGCTGGGACAACATCCTGGCCGCGTACCGAAGCTTCGAACACAACACCATCGGCCAGTCATCCACGCGCGGTTTCGGCGGTGAACTGGCGATCAGCGTCGTCCGCGACCCCGATCCGCTCGCGCTGACCACGATCGCCGCCGGTACCCGCCTGGGCATGCGCCCGCTCGGCGACCTGAACGAAACGGACGAACCGCGCATCGGGCTTTCGCCCGCGACCATCCACAACGGCAGGCGCGTCAGCGCCGCCACCGCATTCCTGGACCCGGTGCGCGCCCGCCCCAACCTGCAGGTGCTCACCGGCGCGACGGCAGAGCGACTGGAGTTCACCCGCGGCCGGGCCACGGGGGTGGTGATCCGGATCGACGGGCTGTCGACGGTGGTCCGGGCGAATCGCGAAGTGATCCTCACCCTCGGCGCCCTCGGATCACCAAAACTGTTGCAGCTCTCCGGAATCGGCCCCAGCGAGGTACTCGCGGACGCCGGCGTGCCGCGCTACCTGGCGCGCTCGAACGTCGGGCGGCGCATGCGGGATCACCGGACGCTCGTGAACACCTACCGGCTCAATCGGAACATCGGGCACAACCGGCACCTGGCGACCACCTGCGGCAAGGTTCGGTCCACGATCCGGTATGCCGCCGGCGGCCGCGGACCCCTGGCGGCACCGACCGGCGACGTGCTCGCGTTCTTCAAGACCGGACCCGACCAGCCGCGCGTCGACGGACAGATGCTCGTCACCGCGCTGACACTGGCCGGCGCCGGCGGCAGCGTCGAGCGTCTACCCGGCCTGTCCTGTATGGGCGAGATTCTCCGGCCGACGTCGGAAGGCGCCGTCTGGATCAGCTCACCCGATCCGGACCACCCCTTGATGATCGACCCCAACTATCTGGCCACCGCCCACGACCGGACCGCTGCCATCGGGGTGCTGCGCACCATGCGCGAGGTGTTCCAGCAGTCGCCCATCGCCGACCTCATCGCCACGGAGCTGACGCCCGGCCCCGATACCCAATCCGATGACGAGCTCCTGCACGCCGCGATGGCGCAGGGGCTGACCGGGTTCCACGCGATCGGCACCTGCGGCATGGGACCGGACGACGACGACATCGTCGATGACCAGTTGCGGGTCCGCGGCATCGACGGACTACGGGTGGCCGACCTGTCGATCATGCCGATCATGGTGTCCGGCAACACAAATGCGCCCGCCATGGCGATGGCGGCGCGAGCCGCGGACCTCATCCTGGACGCCCCGGTTCGCGCCGGTCACCACCGCGGTCACCGACCGGCGATCGACAGCTCCCGGCCGTCGAACCGCACGCCGTCGACGTCGTGGTCGCCGGCACTGAACGGTGCCCGCAGCGTCGCGACGATGTGACGGCGGTTGATGATCAAGCCCATCACCGTCAGCGCACCGTAAACGCCGCACAGCAGCAGGCGGCCGGTGGTCGACGTGATCGGGAACTGCACCACGAACAACGCCAACAGCAGCCACGCCGTCGCCCGGTGGAACCGCAGCGACAGGATCAGCGCGACGCCCATCATGGTCTGGGTGGCCGTCAGCAGCACCTCCTCGACCTGCCGACCGTCGAGAACCAGCTCGGTGCCGCCACCACCGGCGAGGTAGGCGATGGGCAGCGAGCCCATCAGCAGCGTCCACTGGTTGACCTTGGACGAGATGAGGGTCGCGATCGCCGCGGTGCTCTTGCCCCGCGAGGCGAAGATGGTCGCGATGATGAACTCCGGCGCCTCCGAGGCCAGCGGCGCGAGCCACTGCACCAGCAGGAAGCGGTCGACGCCCAGCTCGGTACCGGCGTTGATCAGGCTGTTCGCGAACGGCTCCGCGCACATCAGGATGACAGCGCCCGACACCGCGAACAACGTCACGACGGTGATGCGGCGGGCCCGGTCCGGCAGCGCGCCGATGGCCGCCGCGGTACCGACGAGCTCGGGCTCCTCCGGCTCGCCGCGGGTGAGTTTGTACAGGTAGAAGCCGAACCACGCCAGCAGTGCCACACCGAGCACGAGGTGGATGCGGCCGGTCGTCGGGATGATGAACGCGACGAGTCCGGCGATGAGCAGGAAACCCAGCTCGACGCGGTTGCCGGGTTCCAGCGCCAGCATCGATTTGCTGGTCTTATCGGCCGACATGCGCTGTGCGACATACAGGCCGACGATCACCACGACCGGCCAGCCGATACCCATGAGCAGCCGGTTGGAGCCGGTCATGTTGGCAGCGGCGTATTGCACGTACTCGGCGTTGTGGCCGGCGACGTAGGCGTAGTAGAGGTCGACGGCATATTCGGGCAGCACCGCGATCAGGGCCAGAACGGCGATGGCGAGGCCGCCGGACACGTCGACCTGCGCCGCTTCGGCCGCCCAGGCCAGCACGAAGCTGGCGGCGACGACAGCCGCGCCGTAGGCCAGCAGCGAGACGACGGGGTTCGGGTGCACGCCGGCGAGGCGCAGCGCCACCGCCGGGAGAACGAACGCAGCGGCCAGCAACAGGGATCGCACAAGCGGCCGACGCATGGTCGGTCGGGCTGATCGGGTGCTGGTCACGCCGCTGACGTTAGCCGCCCAAAACGACGGCAGCAACTTAGCGTTGCTACGAATTAGGTTCAGCTTGCAACGCTGAATTTGCTGGTCAGCGTTGTGAACCTTTTGAGTTCGGCTACCCTAACTTCATTGTGTGGCTAACCCTGTTCGAGGGCGCCGGGGAGCCGTCGAGCGAGGACAGGGCCGTCGACCGTCCTCGCTGACCCTGTGGCCAGGGTCCTCGCCACTCGCACTTTCCCGCCCCCAGCGCAGAGTCAACCGTCTGGCCACGTTCACCCTGCGCCCAGGGTCCTCGCCACTCTCACTTTCCCGCCCCCAGCGCAGAGTCAACCGTCTGGCCACGTTCACCCTGCGCCCAGGGTCCTCGCCACTCGCACTTTCCCGCCCCCACCGCAGGATCAACGAAGAGGCGCGGTGAAGTAGCCCCAAAAACACAACAACCCCCGATCTCCTGGGAGACCGGGGGTTGTGTGGTTGCGTGGGAGAGAGCCTTAGGCCTCTTCAGCCAAGCGGTGCTTGAGGGCGTCGAACTCGTCCTTGATGCCGGTCGGCAGCTTCTCGCCGACGAACTCGAACCACTCTTCGATCAGCGGCAGCTCGTTCTGCCACTCGTCGACACGCACGGCCAGCGCCTCGTCGACGTCGGCGGCCGACACGTCCAGACCCTCCAGGTCCAGGTCCGCGGCGGTGGGAACAATGCCGATCGGGGTGCTCTTACCCTCGGCCTGGTGCTCGATGCGCTCGATGGCCCACTTCAGCACGCGGCTGTTCTCGCCGAAGCCCGGCCACAGGAAGCGGCCGTCGTCGCCACGGCGGAACCAGTTGACGAAGAAGATCTTCGGCATCTTGGACTCGTCGGCGTTCTTGCCGATGTTGATCCAGTGCTGGAAGTAGTCACCGACGTGGTAACCGAGGAACGGCAGCATGGCCATCGGGTCGCGGCGCACGGTGCCGACCTTGCCCTCGGCGGCGGCGGTCTGCTCGGAGCCCAGGGTGGCGCCGATGAACACGCCGTGCTGCCAGTCGCGGGCCTGCGTGATCAGCGGCACGGTCGTCTTGCGGCGGCCACCGAACAGGATCGCCGAGATCGGCACGCCCTGCGGGTCGTCCCACTCGGGGGCGACCGACGGGCACTGCGAGATCGGGGTGCAGTAGCGCGAGTTCGGGTGCGCCGCTTTGGTTTCCGTCTCGCGCAGGATCCAGTCCTGGCCCTTCCAGTCGATGAGGTGCTCCGGCTCGCCTTCCAAGCCCTCCCACCAGACGTCACCGTCGTCGGTCTTGGCGACGTTGGTGAAGACGGTGTTGCCGGCGGCGATGGTCTTCATGGCGTTCGGGTTCGACGACCAGTTGGTGCCCGGCGCGACGCCGAAGAAGCCGAACTCGGGATTGACGGCGTACAGGCGGCCGTCCTTGCCGAAGCGCATCCAGGCGATGTCGTCACCGACGGTCTCGGCGCGCCAGCCCGCGATGGTGGGCTGCAGCATCGCGAGGTTGGTCTTGCCGCAGGCCGACGGGAACGCCGCAGCGATGTAGTACGCCTTGTTCTCCGGGGAGATGAGCTTGAGGATCAGCATGTGCTCGGCGAGCCAGCCCTCGTCGTGCGCCATGGCCGAGGCGATGCGCAGCGAGTAGCACTTCTTGCCCAGCAGCGCGTTGCCGCCGTAACCCGAGCCGTAGCTCATGATCTCGCGGGTCTCGGGGAAGTGGGTGATGTACTTGGTCTCGTTGCAGGGCCACGGCACGTCGGCCTGGCCCGGCTCCAGCGGCGCACCGAGCGAGTGCAGCGCCTTGACGAAGAAGCCGTCGTCACCGATCTTGGCCAGCGCCTTGGCGCCCATGCGGGTCATGGTGCGCATCGAGACGACGACGTACTCCGAGTCGGTGATCTCGACGCCGAGCTTGGGATCCTCGGCGTCCAGCGGGCCCATGCAGAAGGGCACGACCCACATGGTGCGGCCGCGCATGGAACCGCGGTAGAGGTCGGTCATGATGCCGCGCATCTCGGCCGGGTCCATCCAGTTGTTGGTGGGGCCGGCGTCCTCTTCGCGCTCCGAGCAGATGAAGGTGCGCGACTCGACACGGGCGACGTCAGACGGATCCGACAGTGCGAGATACGAATTCGGCTGCTTGTCTTCGTTCAGCTTCTGGAACGTGCCGGCGGCGACGAGGTGAGCGGCGAGGCGGTCATACTCCTCTTCCGAGCCGTCGGCGAACATCACCCGGTCGGGCTGAGTCAGCTCCGCAACTTCACGCACCCAGGCGAGCAGCCCGGCGTGATTGGTCGGAGCGGCGTCGAGACCGGGAATGGTCGCTGAGGTCATCAAATTCTCCTGCTCGCAAATCGCAGCTATACCTCTTTAGAGGTTAACGTGAGTGACATACAAGTGGACAATCGGGCCGCTGTCCGATCTCTCACAAGAACGATTCAGAAAGCCCAATCGGCGCTCCTGAACCCGCAGGTAATGCGTTTGAGGGCGCCGACGGGCGGTTACTCGTCAGTAGCGCGACGGCCTCGATGGGCACAATTCGTAAAGCGGTCAATTTTTCGTTTTGTGATGTGCGGACGCCAAGCCCGCCTGCGCCTCCAGTAATCGGTACGCCAGTTCCTCTTCACTCGCCTGCCGCGCCGCCGCGACGGCGGTCCCGACCCACCGGTCCAGCACCGCCCGCCGGTGCAGCCGGGCGCGGCCGCCGATGACCGCCACGGTCAGCGCCAGACCGAGCGCCAATCCCACGAGACCGCCGACGCCGTCGGGCACCCCGGCCAGCCCGGTCGCCATCCTGGCCAGCCCCAGTGCCGCGCCGAGACCGAAACCCGCGCCCAGTACGAGCCCCAGCCACATCTCGTCCGGGCGCTGGGCCGGCACCGGCCCGGGGACGACGGGCACCGGCCACCGGTCGGCAGGCCCGGGAGCGCCCAGCGCGAGGGCGGTGTCGTCGCGGAGCCGCTCGGCCACCTCGGCCAACCGCTCGCGGGCACCGGCTTCGAAACTCCCGGCCGCGGCCCGCCGGGACGGCGCCCGGGCGAGCAGATCGGCATGCAGGTCGCCGTATCGCCGACGGGAGTCGCGGACCAGCTCCAGCCGGATGCGCTGCAGTTCCAGCCGGGACGTCACCGGCCCCGCACCGGCGCGCGCGAGCAGCCGCAACGACCCCCGGCTGACGTCTGCGGCACAGCGACGGTGCAGGTCAGCGGGGGTACGACGGCCATAGCGTCGCCAGTGCAGCGCCCGCCGCAGGTGGGCGTCGGGGTCCATGGCGGCGTCGACCACCAAACCGTCGGCCACCAGCGCTGCCGTCGCCGCGGCGGTCCGCAGGGCCGCTATCGCGTCGGACGCCAACCACCGGTACACCCGATCGTCGTCCAATTCGCTTGCCGCCCAGGCAATCTCGCCCAAGACGGCACAGATCGACCGGTACCGGCCGGCGGCGTCGCCCACATCGGGGCCCACGACGACGTGCGCCAGCCCCGGCACCTCGTCCGTCAGCCCCCGCAGAGCAGCTGTGAACCGCCGCCAAAGATCCCCCGACACCACGTACCCCCGGTGTTCTTCCCACCACCCCACCCGAAGCCATCGTCGCACCTCCGCGCAGGTGTGACCGACGCCGTTTTCCAGGCAACTGTTGGGTATCAATCTGCACCACGATGCGGGCTCTCACAGCCGAATGAGAGACGATGGACGGATGTATGCCCAGCGCGAGGACGACGCTGCCTCGTCGGCCGGCGCCTCGGCGGCCGAAAACGAACCGGCCGCCGAAACCACCGCCGCGCCCACCCACCAGCACCGCCGCGTCACCAGCTTCCGGTCCCGCCGCTCGAGCCTGTCCACCAAGCAACAGAGCACCTGGGACCGACGGTGGCCTGAGCTGGGCAAAGTCGCCCGCTCGGACGACGGCGAGCCCGCCCCGCTGATCGACACCGCCGCCTGGTTCGGCCGCACCGCGCCCGTGGTGCTGGAGATCGGTAGCGGCACCGGCATCTCGACGCTGGCCATGGCACAGGAGGAACCACACCTCGACGTCATCGCGGTCGAGGTCTACCGCAAGGGCCTGGCCCAGCTGCTCGGCGGCGTCGACCGGGCCGGCCTGACGAATGTGAGATTCGTCCGCGGTGACGGCGTCGATGTGCTGGAACACATGATCGCCCCGGGCGCCCTCACGGCGGTGCGGGTGTTCTTCCCGGATCCGTGGCCCAAGGCCCGTCACCACAAGCGCCGGCTGCTGCAGGCCGAGACGGTGGCGCTCATCTCCAGCCGGCTCAGGCCCGGCGGCATCCTGCACGCGGCCACCGACCACGCCGACTACGCGGTGCAGATCGCCGAAGTGGGCGACGCCGAGCCGACACTGAAGCGCACGTCGGCCGACGCCGACCTGCCGATCTCCGTCCAGCGGCCCACGACCAAATATGAGGCGCGGGGCATGCGGATGGGCAGTCCCATCACCGAGCTCATCTGGGAGAAGCCCGAGTGACGATCACCGAGGCCATCCCACAGGTCAAGCCCTACCCGCCCACCCCGCCGCCGGGCCCCCGGCCGCACCGGGTGCTGCTGGTCTGGGACGCACCGAACCTCGACATGGGCCTCGGGTCGATCCTCGGCGGCCGTCCGACCGCCGCCCACCGGCCCCGCTTCGACGCGCTGGGCCGCTGGCTGCTGGCCCGCACCAGCGAGATCGCGAACGGCCGGCGTCCGGACCAGCCGCCGGTGTCCCTGGAGCCCGAGGCGACCGTCTTCACCAACATCGCCCCCGGTAGCGCCGACGTCGTGCGCCCCTGGGTGGAGGCCCTGCGTAACGTCGGTTTCGCGGTGTTCGCCAAGCCGAAGACCGACGAGGACAGCGACGTCGACAGCGACATGCTGGCGCACATCGCGCTGCGCCGCAGCGAGGGTCTGGCCGGCATCTATGTGGCCTCTGCCGACGGCCAGGCGTTCCGCCAACCGCTCGAGGACATCGCCCACGACGGCACTCCCGCGACCGTCGTCGGATTTCGCGAACATGCCAGTTGGGCGTTAGCGTCGGATACCTTGGACTTCGTCGACCTGGAAGACATCCCTGGTGTCTTCCGGGAGCCGCTGCCGCGAATCGGCCTGGATTCGCTGCCTGATCAGGGCGCCTGGCTGCAGCCCTTCCGGCCGTTGTCCGCGCTGCTGAGCTCGCGCGTTTAGGAAAAACTACAGATGACGTGTGCGGTGGCTGAAAATGGCAACCTCTTAGAGAGTGCCTTTGAGCAGGACTTTATGCAGATAATCGTGAGGAGCTGACGTGTTCGCCTGGTGGGGTCGAACGGTGTACCGATTCCGATACATAGTGATCGGTGTCATGGTCGCACTGTGCCTTGGTGGCGCCGTGTACGGGTCCAGTCTCGGCGAGCATGTCACGCAGAGTGGCTTCTACAACGAGGGCAGCGAGTCCGTCGCCGCGTCGGTGCTCGGTGACGAGGTCTACGGCCGCGACCGGACCAGCCTCGTGGTGGCCATCCTGACGCCGCCCGACGACAAGAAGATCACCGACCCGGCGTGGCAGAAGAAGGTCAGCGGCGAGCTGGACACCTTCGTCAACGACCACAAGGACAAGGTGGTCGCCTGGGTCGGCTGGCTGAAAGCGCCCAGCGACGGGCTGAAGAAGATGACGACGCAGGACCTGCGGCACACCTTCATCACCGTCCCGCTCAAGGGCGACAACGACGACGCAATCCTGAAGAACTACCAGGCCGTCGCCCCTGACCTGTACAAGGTCAACGGCGGCAACATCAAGCTGGCCGGTCTGGAGCCGCTCGCGAGCGAGCTGACCGGCACCATCGGCACCGACCAGAAGCGCGCCGAGCTGGCGATCGTGCCGCTCGTCGCGGTCGTGCTGTTCTTCGTGTTCGGTGGCGCCATCGCTGCCGCACTGCCCGCGATCATCGGTGGTCTGACCATCGGTGGCGCGCTCGGCATCCTGCGGTTCACCGCCGAATTCGGGCCGGTGCACTTCTTCGCCCAGCCCGTCGTCACCATGATGGGCTTCGGTATCGCCATCGACTACGGCCTGTTCATCGTGAGCCGGTTCCGAGAAGAACTGGCCGAGGGCTACGACGTCGAGGCCGCGGTCCGAAGATCCGTCATGACCTCGGGCCGGACCGTCGCGTTCTCCGCGGTGATCATCGTCGCGTCGTCGCTGCCGCTGCTGCTGATCCCGCTGGGCTTCCTGCGGTCCATCACCTACGCGATCATCGCGTCGGTGCTGCTGGCCGCGTTCCTGTCGAACACGGTGCTGCCCGCGGTGCTGGGCATCCTCGGCACCAACGTCGACGCCCTGGGCGTGCGCACCCTGCTGAAGGTGCCGTTCCTGGCCAACTGGCCGTTCTCGCGCAAGATCATCGACTGGTTCGCCGAGAAGACGCAGAAGACCAAGACCCGCGAAGAAGTCGAGAAGGGCTTCTGGGGCAAGTTGGTCAACGTCGTGATGAAACGGCCGCTGGCGTTCGCCGTACCGATCACCATCGGCATGATCCTGCTGGTCATCCCGCTGGGACAGCTGGCCCTCGCCGGTATGAGCGAGAAGTACCTGCCGCCGGACAACTCGGTCCGGACCGCGCAGGAGGAGTTCGACCAGCTCTTCCCCGGCTTCCGCACCAACGCCCTGACCCTCGTCATCAAGAGTGACAACGGCCAGCCCGTCACCGATCAGCAGATCGCCCAGGTGCGGGCCAATGCCGGCACCGTCAGCGGGTTCGTGACGCCGGACGGCAACGACAAGTCGAAGATGTGGGCCGAGCGGACCTACCAGGAGGGCGGCAGCAAGGACCCGTCCGTCCGGGTGCTGTCCAACGGCCTCATCAACAGCGGTGACGCCGGCGAGAAGATCAACGAACTGCGCGCCCTGCAGGAACCGCACGGTGTCCAGGTGATGGTCGGCGGCACCCCGGCGCTGGAGCAGGACAGCATCAGCACGCTGTTCGAGAAACTGCCGCTGATGGTCGCGATCCTGGTGATCACCACGACCGTCCTGATGTTCCTGGCGTTCGGCTCGCTGGTGCTGCCCATCAAGGCCGCCCTGATGAGCGCCCTCACCCTCGGCTCGACGATGGGCATCCTGACCTGGATGTTCGTCGAGAACGGGCACGGGTCGGGGTTGATGAACTACACCGCGCAGCCACTGATGGCGCCCATGATCGGCCTGATCATCGCGGTCATCTGGGGTCTGTCGACCGACTACGAGGTCTTCCTGGTGTCCCGCATGGTGGAGGCCCGCGAGCGCGGCATGTCCACCGCCGAGGCCATCCGGATCGGTACCGCCACCACGGGCCGCCTGATCACCGGTGCCGCGCTGGTGCTGGCCGTCGTCGTCGGCGCCTTCGCGTTCTCCGACCTGGTGATGATGAAGTACCTGGCATTCGGTCTGCTGATGGCGCTGCTGCTCGACGCCACCGTCATCCGCATGTTCCTGGTGCCGGCCGTCATGAAGCTGCTCGGCGACGACTGCTGGTGGGCGCCGCTGTGGATGAAGCGGGTCCAGCAGAAGCTGGGTCTCGGCGAGACCGAGCTGCCGGACGAGCGCAAGCGTCCCGCGGTCCGCGAACCCGAAGATCCGCGTGCCCTGGTCGGCTCCGGTGCTCCGGTCCGGCCGCCGCACGATCCGACGCATCCGGCCGCCGGCCAGCGCGCCGTGCCGACCCGGATCAACCCGGGCCAGCCGCAGCCGCCGAGTCAGGCACCGACCAACCGGATGCCGAGTGCTCCGCCGCAGCCGCCGGCTCCGCAGGCCCCGCCCGCGGTGCCGGAGGCTCCGTCCACCGAGCCCGCGACCACGCGGTTCAGCGCCGCCAAGGGCGCCTTCCGCAACGTGGTGTCGAATGTGACGCGCGCCGTCACCCCGCAGAACGGGGACCCGACGCCGCCGACCACCGCGATCGGCGACCCGGCGACCACCGCCTTCGGTCCGGCCTCCGAGCCCGCCACCACGGCGTTCCGCGCGCCGGGCGCGGCCCGTCCCGCCGAGCCGGGCCAGGGTCAGGGCGCCAGCGGCAACCGGGAAATCGAGTCGTGGCTCGGGCAGCTGCGCGGCAACATCAGCGCTTCCGGGCCGCAGATTCAGACGCCGTCAGACGCGCCCGGCGATCAGGGCAACGAGCCGACCACGGCGTTCCGCGCCCAGCCGGCCGACGCTCCCGACGCCACCGAGAAGATCGATACCGCTGAAACCCAGCGGCGCGGTACCGGCGGCGGGGTCAGCGCTGCGGATCTGCTGCGCCGGGAGGGCCGTCTGTAGCAGGCGGCGTGGCCCCTTGCGACACCGTCGCGGCGGCCACGGGCCCGGCTTCGGCGAGTAGTTCGGCTTGTTCGGCGTCCGGATCGCTGGCGACGAGCACGCGGATGGCGCTGTTGAGGAACGCGACGATCGGCACGGCGATCAGTGCGCCGATGATGCCGGCGGTGACCCCGCCACCGGCGATCGCCAGCACGACGGCGAGCGGGTGGACGGACACCGCGCGGCCCATCACGATGGGCTGCAGCACGTGGGCCTCCAGCTGCTGCACCGCGATGATCAGGCCGAGCGCGATCAACGCGTAGATCCAGCCCTTGGCGATCAGCGCCACCACCACTGCCACGAAACCGGTCAGCACGGCACCGACCAGCGGGACGAACGCGCCCAGGAACACCAGGGATGCCAGCGGCAGGGCCAGGGGCACTCCCATGATCGCCAACCCGGTGCCGATGCCGACGGCATCGACCAGAGCGACCACGAACGTCGCGCGGACATACCCGATCAGCGAGCCGAATCCGGCCCGGCCGGCATCCCGCACCCGGTCCCGGACCGTGGCCGGGAAGATCCTGGTGACAAAGGCGTAGATGTCGCGGCCGCCGTGCAGCAGGAAGATCAGGGTGAACAGGACCAGCAGCATCCCGGTGATGATCTCGGTGAGCGCGCCGGCGGTGGAGAAGACCCCGCTGGTCAGCTTGGCCTGATTGTTCTTCAGGGCGTCGATGGCGGTCTGCCCGACGCTGTTGATCTGATCGCTGCTCAGATGCAGGATCGGGCCTTCGGTCAACCATTTACGAGCGCCGTCGATGCTCTTGGCCACCTGCTCGACCAGCGCCGGGGCGCCGTCGATGAACTGGAAGACGACGAACGTCAGGATGCCGCCCATCACCACGATGGAGCTCAGCAGCATCACCGCGACGGCCGCACCGCGCGGCAGTCCGCGCCGGGTCAGCAGGTCGACCGCCGGCAGCAGGAACGCCGATGCCAGCGTCGCCAGCAGCACCGGGACCACGATCACCTCGAGCTTGACGACGACCCACAGCACGGCGAGCACCGCGCCGAAGATCGCCAACAACCGCCATGACCAGGCTGCGGCTTTACGTACCACTGGATCGACCGCTGCGTCGGCTTGTGACATGGGCGCCAGCGTAACGCCGCGGGATGACGCCGGGGGGTTGCGCAATGCGCCCGCACACGGCGCGCCGTACACGACACGCCGTTTACTCTGTATGCGTGTCACACGACGCGTCGACCGACCCTTGGACGGCCGCCCGGCCGCAGGGTCGGCCCCGCGGCAAGTACTGGTGGCTGCGCTGGGTTCTCATCGGCATCGCCGTCGTCGTGCTGACTGTCGAGGTCGTGATGGTTTGGGAACAGCTGGCCAAGGCGTGGCGCAGCCTGTTGTCGGCGACGTGGTGGTGGGTCGCCGCCGCGGCCGTCGCGGCCCTGGCCTCGATGCACAGCTTCGCGCAGATTCAGCGCACCCTGCTCCGGTCCGCCGGGGTCCAGGTCAAGCAGTTGCGGTCCGAGGCCGCGTTCTACGCCGGCAATGCGCTGTCCACGACGCTGCCGGGCGGCCCGGTGCTGTCGGCCACGTTCGTCTACCGCCAACAGCGGCTGTGGGGCGCCTCGCCGTTGGTGGCCTCGTGGCAGCTGGTGATGTCCGGGGCACTGCAAGTGGTCGGCCTGGCCCTGCTGGGCCTGGGCGGGGCATTCCTGCTCGGCGCGAGCAAGAACCCGCTGTCACTGATCTTCACGATCGGCGGTTTCGTGGCGCTCCTGCTGCTGGCCCAGACCGTCGCCGCCAATCCGCAGCAGATCGACGGCATCGGCGTGCGGCTGCTGTCGTGGTTCAACTCGCTGCGCGGTAAGCCCGCCGACACCGGCCTGGACGGCTGGCGCCGCACCCTGAATCAGCTGGAGTCCGTGAGCCTGAGCCGCCGGACCCTGACCGTCGCATTCAGCTGGTCGCTGTTCAACTGGATCGCCGACGTCGCGTGCCTGGCCTGCGCGGCGTACGCCACGGGCGGGCATCCGTCGCTGGCAGGTCTGACGGTCGCGTACGCCGCGGCGCGCGCCGTCGGGGCGATTCCCCTGATGCCGGGCGGGCTGCTCGTGGTCGAGGCGGTGCTGGTGCCCGGCCTGGTGTCCAGCGGCATGACGCTGGCGGCGGCCATCTCGACGATGCTGATCTATCGGCTGGTCAGCTGGATCTTCATCTCGGCGATCGGCTGGGTGGTGTTCTTCTTCCTGTTCCGCACAGAGAAGGACTTCGACCCGGACGCGCCCGAAACCCCGGCCCCCGCACCGGGTGCGCCGCCCGGCGGCCCCGAGACGTCGCATGATTCCGGGTAGCCGGCCGGCGGCGGCACTACTGCTCGCCGCCGCGCTGACGTCCTGTACGGCGGTACCGAAATCGGTCGAGTCTTCCTCTCCCCCAACGGCTTCCGCGGGCGCCGAGCCGATCGTCACGCCCGTCCTCGTCGACGTCGTGGCCGAGCCCGTCCCCGTCCCGGCGACCGACGGGAAAGTACATCTCGCGTACGAGCTGCTGCTCACCAACACCTCACCCGAGCCCGTGACGGTGGATTCGATCGCAGCCGTGGGACCCGCCGGGCCGCTGCTACAACTGTCCGGCGCCGGCCTCGCCTACTGGACGCGGACCATGGGCACCCGGGTCAGCACCAACGATCTCGGCCCCGGGCAGCGGTCGATCGTCTGGCTGGACGTCAAACTGGACGCGGGAAGTGCGGTACCCCAACACCTTTCGCACCGCGTGGTGGTCAAGGTGCCCAAGCCGATGCCGCCGCTCGTACCGCCGGTGGTCACCGAGAACGTCGCGCCCATGTCGGTGTCCGACCACAAGCCCGTCGTACTGGACCCGCCGTTGCGCGGCTCGGGCTGGCTCGACGCCAACGGCTGCTGCGACATGACGCCGCACCGAATGGCCCTCAACCCGATCGACGGAAAGCTCTGGGCCGCAGAACGATTCGCCATCGACTACGAGCAGCTACGGGCCGACGGGCAGCTGTTCAGCGGGGACCGCGCTAAGACCGACAGCTACCTGTACTTCGGCTCCGACGTGCACGCCGTCGCGGACGGCCCGGTGGTGGCGGTTCTCGACGGCCTGCCCGAGCAGGTGCCCGGCGTCGACCCGACCGGCCTCACGCTGGCGCAGTACGGCGGCAACCACGTCGTCCAGGACATCGGGAACGGCAACTTCGCCTTCTACGCGCACCTGAAGACCGGCACCGTCAAGGTCAAGCCGGGTGACCGACTGACCTCCGGGCAGGTGCTGGGCAACGTCGGCAACACCGGCAATTCCAGTGCGCCGCACCTGCATTTCCACGTGATGAGCGCATCCGATCCGCTGCGCGCGGACGGCCTGCCCTTCGTCTTCCGCTCGTTCAAGCTCACCGACCGACTGGCCAACATGGCCGCCGTCGACGCACTGGAGGCCGGCGGTCCCCCGCGGCTGGAACCCGGCTTCACCGCCCGAGCCGAAAACAATGTCAGCCCACTGAATCTGGACGTGATGACCTATGACAACTGAGCAGGCCACCGGAAATCGCAGCGCCGCACTGGCTTTCTTCACCGACGTGGTGTTGGTGGTGATCTTCTGCGCCATCGGCCGGCGCAGTCACGCCGAGGGCATCACCGTGGCCGGCGTGGCGCACACGAGCTGGCCGTTCCTCACCGGAACCGTGGCGGGCTGGGCGCTGTCGCGGGGCTGGCGCCGCCCCGCGGCGCTGAACCCGACCGGTTTGGTGGTCTGGGTCAGTACCGTCGTGATCGGCATGCTGCTGCGCAAGGCCTCGGCTCAGGGCGTCGCGGTGAGTTTCGTGATCGTCGCCTCGACCGTCACCGCCGTCTTCCTACTCGGCTGGCGCGGCCTGGCTCGCCTCCGCAAGTGATTTGTGCACGAAAATCCGCGCCTACCGCGGATTTTCGTGCACAAATCCCGGGTTAGCGGGCGGCGGGGCCGGGGATGCCGCAGCGGTCGCGGATGTCCTTCAGCGGCTGGCGGATGCCCTGCAGCTCCGCCTTGGTCTGCGGGTTGGCCGCCAGGTACTGCTTGACCTTGGCGTGCGCCTGGTCCTTCGACAGGCCCCGAAGGCTGGTGAAGAAGTCGTTCACGTCCGGGTGGGTGAACAGGTAGGCGGAGGTCGAGGCCTCGACGCCTGACTTGACGCCGGCGATGTCCGCAGAGGTGCAGTTGGGTGGCAGGTCGGCGAGGGCCGACGGCACGGCACCGAACAGCATGCTGCCGGCGACCGCGCCGGCGCCGATGAAACCGGCAACAACGCGTCGCTTGGCCAGAGCGGAGAGCATCATGTGGTCAAACCCCTTCGTCGAGAGCTTCGAAGTCGGCGACCAGTACCGATGCCGACACTGGAAGCTAATCAGAAAGTGCGACGACTTTCGCGGGGTGCCGCATCACGAACTCGTGGCGCGGCCGGAACTACCGCGCGGCGGGTGCCGACACAGCCTGAGCCGCGGGCACAGAGCCCGTCGCCGTCGTCACGCCGGGCAGGGTGGGCGTGAACGGCACGGCGCCGGGCACGCTCGGCATGGCCGGCAACGTGGCGGGCAGACCGCCCTGCTGCGCCTGCATCAGTCCCATCAGCTGCGGCAGCGTCAACGGCAGCTTGCACTGGGAGGACAACGTCACCAGCGGCGCCTGGAGGTTCTGCAGCGCGGCGCCTTCCTGCGGGTTGGCGTCGAAGTAGGCCTTGAGCGCCACCAACGACTGCGGACCGGGCTGCTGCTGCGAGATGTTCGTCAGCGTCTGGTTGGCGACCGGGTGCGCATCCAGGTAGGTGCCGGTCGAGGTGGCCACCATGCCGATGGTCTTGGCGACCTGACTGGCCGCGCACGGATCCTGGCCCGCACCGGCCGACGGCGCCCCGAACGACGTCACCATCACACCGCCGAGTGCGGTTACAGCGAACGTCCCGGCAAGCCCGCGGCGAACCGCGACACTGGTGGTCTTCATGGCAAATCTCCTCACCGGTTTACGAGCCAGAGACGGCCATGTAAACACTCGGCAAACACTGGTTTCCCGGGGTAGCGCCGATGGCGGCGCCGGCCTCATCCGGGATTCGGCTCCCGCCATCTTGCCATCGCGGCGAGGGCGGTGCCCAATCCACACAGCAAACATCCAGGTCACTGCGGTGTTCAAACCTGGCGCCGAAGCCCGCCGACGGCCTCCGACAACGTTGCCGGCGGGGCCGGCCAGGGGGCCGGTTGCAGTTGGATCAAGGTTCCCGTCAGGCGCCTCATCGCCGCTCGCGAGCCGGTCACCCTACCCCATACTGGGGTAGGGTCGGCGGCACGAAACGCCGATCAAGACACTCCGGTGGCAACCGGGACGACCGCAGGAAGAGGGTTCGCCATCCAGCAGTTGATGATGCGGCTGAGCGGTCTGCTGCGGCGCTGGCGCTGGGTGGTTTTCGCCACCTGGCTGCTGCTCATGGTGCCGTCTCTGTATCTCGCGGCGACCCAGTCCAGCAACCTCAGCGGCGGCGGGTTCGAGGTCGCCGGCTCCCAATCGCTGCACGTCCAGCGCGAACTCGAGGACCACTTCCCCGACGAGGGCGCCTCGCCGCTGGCTCTGGTCGCGGCTCCCAACGCCAACGCCACGCAGGAAGACATGACGGCCGCCGTCGACGAGCTCAAACGCATCGCGGCCGGAGTCTCCAGCGTCAAGGTCGTCCCCGACCCCAATCAGGCCGAGCCGCAGGCCGGCAAACCCTATGTCGTGACGTTGCGCCTCGACTTCAACAACAGCGGCGCCGTCGACATCGCCAAGAAGCTCCGTACCGCGGTCGGCATCAAGGACGGTAAACCCGGCCAGACCGCCGACGGCAAGGTCCGGCTGTACGTCATCGGGCAGGGCGCACTCGGCGCAGCCGCCAGCGAAACCACCAAGCACGACGTGGCCGAAGCCGAGAAGTGGAACCTGCCGATCGTGCTGATCGTGCTGCTGGCGGTGTTCGGTTCCCTGGCCGCCGCGGCCATGCCGATGCTGCTCGGCGCCTGCACGGTGATCGTGACGATGGGAGTGGTCTACCTCCTGTCCATCTGGGTCACCATGAGCGTCTTCGCGACGACGACGCTGTCGATGTTCGGCATCGCGCTGGCCGTGGACTATTCGTTGTTCATCCTCATGCGCTTCCGCGAGGAGCTGCGGGCCGGCCGCGATCCGGAACAGGCCGTCGACGCGTCGATGGCGACCTCGGGCCTGGCGGTGGTGCTGTCCGGGCTCACCGTGATCGCCTCGATCACCGGCATCTACCTCATCGGCACGCCGGTGCTGTCATCGATGGCGACCGGCGCCATCCTGGCCGTCGCCATCGCGGTGCTGACCTCGACGACCCTGATCCCGGCGGTGCTGGCCACGTTCGGCAAGCGGGTCGCCAAGCGCTCGTCGTGGCTGCACGTCTCGCGCCGCTCCGACGCCACGCAGTCGCCGTTCTGGACCCAGTGGACCGAACGCACCATGCGCTGTCCGTGGCTGTCGGCGCTGCTGGCCACTGTCTTCCTGGTCCTGCTGGCGGCACCGTCGTTCGGCATGCAACTGGGCAACAGCATGCTGCGCCAGTTCTCCCCGACCCATGAGATCCGCAGCGGCGTGGCCGCAGCAGCGGAAGCGCTGGGCCCGGGTGCCCTCGGCCCCCTCCGGGTGCTCGCGACGTTCCCCGACGCGACGGCCTCCGACCCGCAGAACACCGCGACGCTCGACGCGCTGCACCAGACCATGACGCAGGCGCCGGACGTGGCCCAGGTGGCCCCGCCGGTGTTCAGCAACGACAACCGCAGCGCCCTGTTCACGGTCGTGCTGTCGGTCGACCCCGAAGACCTCGTCGCGCGCGACTCCATCACGTGGCTGCGACAACACCTGCCGGGCGTCGCCGGCCCGAATGTCGCCGTCGCGGTGGGCGGACCGACGGCGCTGATCATGGACTTCGACCACCGCGTCGCGAACACCGAGGTCCTGGTGTTCGTCTTCGTCTCGCTCATCGCGTTCGTGATGCTGCTGATCTCGATCCGCTCGGTCGTACTGGCGCTCAAGGGCGTCCTGATGACGGTGCTGTCGGTGGCCGCGGCCTACGGCAGCCTGGTGATCGTCTTCGAGTGGGGCTGGTTCAAGGCGCTCGGGTTCAAACCCCTGGAGTCGCTGGACACCACCATTCCGCCGCTCGTCCTGGCGATGACGTTCGGCCTGTCCATGGACTACGAGATCTTCCTGCTGACGCGCATCCGGGAACGCTTCCTGCAGACCGGCAACACCCGCGACGCCGTCGCGTACGGCGTCAGCACCAGCGCCCGCACCATCACCAGCGCCGCGCTGATCATGATCGCCGTCTTCATCGGTTTCGCGTTTGCCGGTATGCCGCTGGTGGCCCAGATGGGTGTGGCCTGCGCCGTGGCCATCGCGGTCGACGCGACGGTGGTGCGGCTGGTCCTGGTACCGGCGCTGATGGCGATGTTCGACCAGTGGAACTGGTGGCTGCCCAAGTGGCTGGACCGCCTGCTGCCGTCGGTGGACTTCGAGAAGCCGCTGCCCGCCACCGATACCGGCAGCCTCGTCATCATCCCCGACGACATCTCCGCGCTGGGACCCTCCGGCTCCGAACTGCGCAGCGTCGTCAAGTCCGCGGCGAAGCTGCAAACCCTTGCCGCACAGACGGTTACGGTCGCCGACCCGCTGGCGTTCAGCGGCTGCGAGCCGGGCGAGCAGCAGTACGTGCCGCGCGCCGTCCCCCGCCGGATCGCCGCGGCGCCCCCGCGCAAGGACCGCTCCCGCACCGGGCTGGCGCTGCTGCGGCGGCGCGCGCACGGCCAGTCCCGGTCCGCGTCGGACAACCCCGACGTGCACCCCGTCACCATGTGGGGCGGACGGCTGTCGGTCGCGCTCGACGCCCTGTCGCTCGACGAGACCGACGGCCCCGCCATCGAACGCCGCAGCCCCGTGGAGACGACGACGGTGCTGCTGCCCACGGGCGACCGGCTCGAAATCCCGACGGGCGCCGAGACGCTGCGGCTCAAGGGCTACCTGATCATGTCCCGCAACAGCGTTCAGGACTACACCGACTTCGTCGATCTGGTGTCGTGCATGGACATCCGGACCGCAGCCGCGGTTCTTGCCGGAATTGACGGGTATTACTGTGGAGAACGGTCGAAGAACCAGTGGGTCGCCACCCAGTTGGTCCGCAGGTTGGCCGACCCGCACCCGTTCGACGACCACGAATCGGCAGATTGGCCCGACGTCAAACAGCGTTGTCTGGCGGTGGCAGTGGCCATGTTGGAGGAGGCGAGGTGACGTTGACATCCGAGGTGAGGGACACCCCTTCTGGTGCCGACGATCCCCGTGAGCCCACCGCATCCGGCACCAACGGGGCACCCACCGTCGCATTCCCGGCGCAGGCCCCCGGAGAGAAGCCCGTCGAGTTCTGGTCGACGTCCGCCATCCGCGCCGCGCTGGAGAACGACGACCTCGCGGTGTGGCAGCGCATCGTCGTCGCCATCAAGCGCGACCCCTTCGGCCGTACCGCTCGTCAGGTCGAGGAGATCCTGGCGACCACCAACCCGTACGGCATCTCCAAGGCGCTGGCCGAGGTGCTGTCCCGCGCCCGCACCCAGCTCGAGGCCAACGAATGCGCCGAGGTGGCGCGCCAGATCCGGTTGCTGATGGAGCGTTCCGGTCTCAGCGAGACCGAGTTCGCGTCCCGCATCGGTGTTGGCGCACAAGAACTTTCGGCCTACACCGCAGGCACCACCAGCCCGTCGGCCGCGCTGCTGGTACGCATGCGCCGGCTCTCGGACCGGTTCGCCCGGATGCGTTCCGCCCGCTCGTAGCCACCCGCCGAGAAGGACCAAATGGTCGCTTCTCGCGCGCCGAGACGACCATTTGGTCCCTCTCGAGCGGCTACCACCCCTACCGCGACGCGATCGGGGTCACGTCCATGACGAGCCAGCGCCCGTCCTGCTTCGTCAGCGTGACCCGCAGCCCCAGCACCGTCGCCTGCGCGGGTTTGTTCGGCGCGTTCTGCGAAGCCCGCATGACCACCGCGACACTGGCGAAGTTCGGGCCGATGGTCTCGATACCGGCCGAGATGGTGCTGGCCTGCCCGGCCACCCCACGACTGGTCAGGTCCTTGGCGACAGCATTGAACTCGTTGCGGTAGGCCTCCGCGCGCTGCGGCGCCATCAACGACGTGGCCCGGTCGATCGACACGTTCGGCGCGCCGGGGGTGAAGGTCGCCGACGCCTCCGCGACGCTGCTGGCGATGCCGACCACCATGGACATGTCGGCGCTCGTGGTGCGATCCGGCACCGTCCACTTGGTGTAGCCGACGATGGCGGCCGCGACCACGGCGACCGCCGTCAGCCCGACGACCGCGAGCCGCAACCTGGGCGCGTCGTCATCGGTGCCCATGGTGACGCCGTCACGGCGGAACAGCACGAAGTTGACGATCGACGCCTGCAGCACCAGCAGCCCGACGATGGTGCCCACCACGACCCACCACAGCGGCCGCTCCAGCGCCAGCCCGATGTAGACGAGGCTCGCCAGCACCGCGAGCGGCGCCAGGATGTCGAAGACCAGTACGCGCCACGCGTTCCTCATCGCAGCGTCTCCAATCGCGAGATCAGCAACTTGCCGCCGACATCGGACACCCCGAGGCGCAGCCGCCAGCGCACGGTCTGCGGCTTGGCACCGGCGTTCTGGCTCACGGACGTCGCGATCACCAGCACCGTCGTCGTATCCGAGGAGATGGCCGCCAGCTCCGGCTGGACCGCCGGTTTGCCCTGCTCCCCCGGCGGCGCGTGATGCAGCGTCTCCAGCGCGACGGACTCGATCTGCCCCGTGGTCTGGCTCTGCAGCTTCTGCACCAGCTGGGTGAACGGCGCGACGGTGGCGTCGAAATCGGCGTTGAGCTGGCCGACGGTGCCCTCGTGCAGCTTCGGCACGTTGACGGCGACGTTGTCCTTCGTCATGTTGATCAGCAGGCCGGCCCAGTCGGCGGCGGCCTTCATCGCCTGCGCCTCGTGCACGCGGTCCTTGTCGTCGGCCCGGTGCCCCAGGTAGACCCAGGTCGCGACGACGACGGCGACGGCCGCCACGACACCCAGTACCGCGGAGGCGATGCCGTAGCGGCTGAAGATTCCCTCAGCCTGATCGCTCGGCGGTGCGGCTTTGGCGGCGGGCTTGGTGTCACTGGCCGCGCCGGCTGATGCTGTGTCTTTCGCAGCGTCTTTTTCGGCGGAGTCTTCGCTGCGCTCGTCGGGCATGGGCGTGAGGCTACCCGCAGCGCCCACCGGCACTGCAGCGGCGATGGCAGGATGGCGAGGTGACTCTCGAAGCTACCTCTCCCCGATCCGGTATCGACCTGAGCTACCTCGACCCCGACGCCCGTCCGCAGGACGACCTGTTCGGTCACGTCAACGGCCGCTGGCTCACCGACTACGACATCCCGGCCGACCGTGCCACCGACGGCGCCTTCCGCCTGCTGGCCGACCGCGCCGAGGAGCAGGTGCGCGATCTCATCACGACGGCCTCGGGCCCGGTCGGCTCGGATGCGCAGCGCATCGGTGACCTGTACGCCAGCTTCATGGACACCGAGCGGGTGGCTGCCGTCGGCCTCGCGCCGCTGCGGGCGGAGCTGAGTCTCGTCGCGAACGCTTCGACGCCGGAAGTACTGGCCGCCGTGCTGGGCGGGCTGCAGCGCGCCGGCGTCGGCGGTGGTGCCGCCGCGTACGTCGACACCGATTCCAAGGACTCGACGCGGTACCTGCTGCACTTCACGCAGTCCGGCCTGGGCCTGCCCGACGAGTCCTACTACCGCGAGCCGGCGCACGCGGCGGTGCTCGCGGCCTACCCGCAGCACATCGCCCGCATGCTGAGCCTGGTCTTCGGCGGCGATCAGGCCGAGACGGCCGCCCGCATCGTCGCGCTGGAGACCAAACTGGCCGCGGCGCACTGGGATGTGGTCAAGCGCCGCGACGCGGACCTGAGCTACAACCTGCGGCGGTTCGCCGATCTGGCCGACGAGGCGCCCGGTTTCGACTGGGACGGCTGGCTGGCGGCGGTGGGCGCGCCGGCCGATGTGGTCGCCGAAGTCGTTGTGCGGCAACCGGATTTCCTGGTCGCGTTCGCGGCGCTGTGGGCGTCCGAGCCGCTCGAGGACTGGAAGGCGTGGCTGAGCTGGCGCGTGATCAGCGGCCGCGCCCCGATCCTGACCGACGACCTGGTGGCGGAGAACTTCGACTTCTACGGCCGCACCCTTTCCGGCACCGAGGCGATCCGGGACCGCTGGAAGCGCGGCGTCGGTCTGGTCGAGAGCCTGATGGGCGACGCCGTCGGAAAGCTCTATGTGGACCGGCACTTCCCGCCGTCGCACAAGGCGCGGATGGACGAGCTGGTGGCCAATCTGCGCGAGGCCTACCGCGTCAGCATCACCAACCTGGAGTGGATGACGCCCGAGACGCGGCAGCGCGCGCTGGCCAAGCTGGACAAGTTCACCCCGAAGATCGGTTACCCGGCGCGCTGGCGTGACTACTCGAACCTGGTGATCGACGCCGGCGACCTGTACGGCAACTACCTGCGCGGCCAGGCCGTCGAGCACGACCGGGAGCTGGCCAAGCTGGGCAGCGAAGTGGACCGCGACGAGTGGTTCATGACGCCGCAGACGGTGAACGCCTACTACAACCCGGGCATGAACGAAATCGTCTTCCCCGCAGCCATTCTGCAGCCGCCGTTCTTCGACGCCGAGGCCGACGACGCCGCCAACTACGGCGGTATCGGCGCGGTGATCGGGCACGAGATCGGGCACGGCTTCGACGACCAGGGCGCCAAGTACGACGGTGACGGCAACCTGGTCGACTGGTGGACCGACGCCGACCGTGCGGAATTCGGTTTGCGCACAAAGGCTCTCATCGAGCAGTACGAGGCCTTCACGCCGCGGGCACTGGAGGCGGGCCACCACGTGAACGGCGCGTTCACCGTCGGCGAGAACATCGGCGACCTGGGCGGACTGTCGATCGCGCTGCTGGCCTACGAGCTGTCACTGGGCGGCGAGGAGGCGCCCGTCATCGACGGCCTGACCGGTGTCCAGCGCGTCTACTTCGGCTGGGCGCAGGTGTGGCGCACCAAATCCCGTGACGCCGAAGCCATTCGGCGCCTCGCCGTCGACCCGCACTCGCCGCCGGAGTTCCGGTGCAACGGCGTGATCCGGAACATCGACTCGTTCTACGAGGCGTTCGACGTCAACACGACCGACGAGCTGTACCTGGATCCCGCCGAGCGCGTGCGCATCTGGAATTAGCCGAACAAAGCGAAACCCCCTATTTCGTTGGAAATAGGGGGTTTTCGCGTTGCCGGGTCAGCGGGTGCTGGCGCCCGATCCTGAGCCCGAACCGGTGGACGGAGCGGCGGGGGTCTGCATGCCCCACTGCCAGTCGCCCGCGCCGTCGGAGTAGTTGTACAGGCCGACAGAGTTCTTCACGACGATCGGGTCACCGCTGCCGAACTGGTCGTAGAACCACTTGGCGTTGTCGGGCGCGAGGTTGATGCAACCGTGGCTGACGTTGCGCTTGCCCTGGTCGGACACCGACCACGGCGCGCTGTGCACGAACGCGCCGCTGTTGTCGATGCGGACCGCCCACTGCACCTTGAGCTTGTAGCCCTGCGGTGAGTCGACCGGGACGCCGTAGGTCGACGAGTCCATGATCACGTCCGGGAACTTCTCCAGCACGTAGTAGGTGCCGTTCTTGGTCTCGTCGCCGGTCTTGCCCATGGACATCGGGAAGGTCTTCTCGACCACGCCGTTGCGGCTGATCGTCATCTGGTGCGTCGCGTTGTCGGCGGTGGCAACCAGCGAGTCACCGGTGCGGAAGCTGGACTTGGTGCCCGCGGCGTCGATGTTGACGACGGTGTTCGCCGGCCAGAAGGCGATGGGCCGCCAGCGCAGCTGGGTGTCGGTCACCCAATAGAACATGCCGGGCACCGGCGGGTTCGACGAGATGTGCACGGCGTCCTGCGCCATCTGCTTGTTGGCGATGGGTCGCGCGAAGTTGATGTAGATCGGCTTGGCCACACCCACCATGGACCCGTTCACCGGGTTGAAGGTCGGCGGGTTGAACGGCGGCTGGCCGACGAACGGCGTCGGGTTCTGGCCGGCCGGGGTGCCTGCCGGGATCGGCTGCGGCTCGCCGGGGATCGGGGCGCCCGGGATGACCGGAGCCGGCGCGACGGGCGCGCCGGGGGCGAGCGGGTCACCGACCGGCGGGATCGGCGGCGGCAAAGGGGCCTCAGTGGGAAGGCCGGGGTCGATCGGCGCTGCTGCCACACCGGGGTCCGGCGCATCCGGGTCGGCCACCGCCGACGGGGTTGCGACGGTCATTCCGGCGACCAGTCCGGCCGCCACGACCGCGGTCAGTAGCTTGCTCTTGTTCCACTGCGGCATCCGCCACCTCCAGTTCACAACGTCCCCAGTCTCTCATAGCGCGCTGACCGGCCCCTCCCGCGAAAGGCCGTCATACCCCGCTTCCGGCCCCATCGAAGGCCGCTGAACTGCACAGTTGATCGCCTCAGATATGTCGGGCGTTACTGTCCCGGCCCGCGCTCGACACCCCCGAAACGCCGCGGACGGCTGTCGAAGCCCGGGGATCCGCGCACAATCGGACCTGTGATTGTTGCCTTCAGCGTCAGCCCGATGGGCGGCGACGAGTCCGGCGGTGTCGCCGCGGCCGTCGCCGCAGCCGTGCGGGTGGTGCGCGAGTCCGGCCTGCCCAACGAGACCAACGCGATGTTCACGAACATCGAAGGTGAGTGGGACGAGGTGATGGCCGTGGTCAAACGAGCCGTGGAGGCCGTGGCTGCGGTGTCCCCACGCGTCAGCCTGGTCCTCAAGGCCGACATCCGGCCCGGCTACACCGGCCAGCTGACCGCGAAGGTCCAGCGCATCGAGGACGAACTCGGCGCCTAGCCGGCACTCGGCCGACGACCCCTAACACGATCGACACACGCCCGTACTGCCGGCGCCATCATGCTGCTGACAATGGTCAGGCATGGGTTCTGATGTGCACGGGTTCGCCACCGGTCCGACGATCGGCCCGTCGGTGGCCGAAATCCTGGATTCGCACGCCGGCGGCACCGGCTCCCCGGTCAAGACCGCGGCCCGCGTGGCCGATGCGATAGCCGCCCGCGGGGACGACGGCACCTGGTTGTCCGTCGTGCCGCGCGAGGAGCTGCTGGCGGCCGCAGCCGAGATCGAGAACCGGCCCGGCGCACGTACGCTGCCGCTGTACGGCGTGCCGTTCGGGGTGAAGGACAGCATCGACGTCGCCGGGGTGCCCACGACGCTGTCCTGCCCGGACTACGCGTACGTCGCCGAGCGGACCGCGCCGGCGGTGCAACGCCTGCTCGACGCGGGTGCGCTCTACGTCGGCAAGACCAACCTCGACCAGTTCGCCACCGGCCTCAACGGCACCCGGACGCCCTACACGGTGCCGCGCAGCGTCTATGGCGGTGGCCTCATCTCGGGCGGGTCCAGTTCGGGCTCCGCGCTGGCCGTCGCCCTGGGCCAGGTGCCGTTCGCGGTGGCCACCGACACCGCCGGGTCCGGGCGGGTCCCCGCCGCCCTCAACGGCGTGGTGGGTTTCAAACCGTCCCGCGGGCTGATCAGCACCGTCGGACTGGTACCGGCGTGCAAGTCGCTGGACTGCCTCAGTGTGATGGCGGGCTGCATCGACGACGTGGACCGGGTGTTCGACGTGCTGGCCGCCCGCGACGACGCCGACGCCTGGTCGCGCGACCGGGGACCGCGTCACGGCGACGGTCCGATCCGGGTCGGCCTGCCGCCGATCGCCGAGCTGGAGTTCTTCGGCGACGAGGCCATGCGCGCGGCGCATCTGAGTTTCCGTGAACACCTTGAGCGCCTGGCCGACATCGTCGAGGTGTCACTGGCGCCATTTCTCGCCGCGGGCGCCCTGCTCTACCAGGGCCCGTGGGTCGCCGAGCGGCTCGTCGAGTTCGGTGATTTCCTTGCTGCGCAACCCGATTCGATCCACCCCGTGGTGCGGGACATCTTCCGCAGCGGGCTGAACTACACCGCGGTGGACGCGTTCGCCGCCCTGCAGAAACTGCAGGAGCTCAAAGCCGAGGTGGGCCGCCTCTGGCAGACCATGGACGTCCTCGTGGTGCCGACCATCGGAACCACCTTCACCGTCGAGCAGGTGTTGGAGAACCCGATCAACTGCAACACGATGCTGGGCCACTACACGCACTTCGGCAATCTGCTCGATCTGCTGGGCGTCGCGGTCCCGCTCGGCACGACCAGTGACGGCCGGCCCTACAGCGCGATGCTGCTGGGCAACGCCCTGGCGGACGACACCGCGCTGACGCTGGCCGCGCGCATCCTCGACGAGCCCCGCGCGACGACCGAGGTCGCCGCGGCGGCGGTCACGGAGCTCGCATGACGTCCGTCGCGGTACCGGCCGCACCGACACCGTTCACGCTGACCGCCGGTCAGACCGCGCTGATCGTCATCGACATGCAGCGTGATTTCCTGCTGCCCGGCGGCTTCGGCGAGAGCCTCGGCAACGACGTCGACCAGCTGCTCAAGGTGGTGCCACCGCTGGCGGCGCTGCTCGCCGCGGCCCGCGCGGCCGGGGTCATGGTCATCCACACCCGCGAGGGCCACGAACCCGACCTGTCGGACTGCCCGCCCGCCAAGCTGAATCGCGGTGCGCCGTCGAAGCGCATCGGGGACCCCGGCAAGTACGGGCGCATCCTGATCCGCGGCGAATACGGTCACGACATCGTTGACGAGCTGGCCCCTATCGACGGCGAGTTGGTGATCGACAAGCCCGGCAAAGGCGCCTTCTACGCCACCGGGCTGCAGGACGCGCTGACCGGCGCGGGCATCACGCAGCTGCTCGTCACCGGTGTCACCACCGAGGTGTGCGTGCACACCACCACCCGCGAAGCCAACGACCGCGGCTACGAGTGCCTCGTCGTATCCGATTGCGTCGGTTCATATTTCCCGGAGTTCCAGCGCGTGGGCCTGGAAATGATCGCCGCGCAGGGCGGCATCTTCGGCTGGGTCGCGGACACCGCGGCCGTCATTCCGGCACTGCAACAACTCGCCGCCCCATCACCTTCCGCGGTCTAGAGAGGACCAGCCCATGTCCACCGACGTCTCCGATCCCCCGGCCGCCGGAACCCCCAAGCCGGCCCTGTCCATTCCGTGGTGGACGCGCGGCGACACCAACGCGTTCTTCGGGCTGGGCTTCAACATCCTGGTCAATGTCCTGACGCTGACGGGTCTCATGATCGGCGTCGTCAAGGTCCCCGCCGGCGACGTGCTCGGCACCATCCTGCCCGCGCTCGGCGTGGCCCTGATCCTCGGCAACCTCTACTACACGTTCCTGGCCCGTCGCCTCGCCCGGCGCGAAAACCGCACGGACGTAACAGCTTTGCCCTACGGCCCGAGCGTGCCGCACATGTTCATCGTGGTGTTCGTGGTGATGCTGCCGGTCTACCTGCACACCAAGGATGCGATGCAGGCCTGGCAGGCGGGGCTGGCGTGGGCCTTCATGATCGGCATCATCGTGATGATCGGCGCCTTCGTCGGCCCCTACATCCGCAAGCTGACACCCCGGGCGGCCATGCTCGGGACGCTGGCCGGCATCTCCATCACCTTCATCTCGATGCGGCCGGCCGCCCAGATGTGGGAGGCGGCCTGGATCGGGCTGCCCGTGCTGGCGATCATCCTGATCGGCTTCTTCACCGACGTGAAGCTGCCGTTCGGCATCCCGACCGGACTGGCCGCGCTGCTCGTCGGTACCGCCATCGGCTGGATCGGCGGGTTCATGTCGGCGCCCGATGTCGCCAAGGCGGTGTCCGACATCGCGATCGGGCTCCCCGATCTGCGGGTCGGCATGCTGCTCTCGGGCCTGTCGCATCTGGCCCCGCTGCTGGGGACCGCGATACCCCTCGGCGTCTACAACTTCACCGAGGCGATGAGCAACGTCGAGAGCGCGGCCGCCGCCGGCGACAACTACAACCTGCGCAGCGTGCTGCTGGCCGACGGCGCGGGTGCGGTGATCGGGTCGGCCTTCGGCTCGCCGTTCCCGCCTGCCGTCTACATCGGCCACCCCGGCTGGAAGGACGCCGGCGGCCGGGCCGGGTATTCACTGGCCAGCGGCGTGCTGATCGGAGCCTTCTGCTTCCTGGGCCTGTTCGGCGTACTCGACGCGCTGTTGCCGGTGCCCGCGATCGTGCCGATCCTGCTCTACATCGGTCTACTGATCGGCGCACAGGCCTTCCAGGCGGTGCCGCGCCTGCATGCCGTCGCCGTCGTCGCGGCGCTGCTGCCCAACCTCGCGCAGTGGGCCGGCGGCCTGGTCGACAATGCGCTGAACGCCGCGGGCACCTCGGCCTCAGCTGTGGGCCTGGACAAGCTCAACGGCGCCGGCGTGGTCTACCAGGGGCTGCAGACGCTCGGCGAGGGCGCGGTACTCGTCGGCCTGATCCTGGGGACCATGGTGACCTTCATCCTGGAGAAGAAGTTCCTCTACGCGGCGATCGCGTCGGCCGTCGGTGCGGCGTTGTCCTTCATCGGCCTCATCCACGCACCCGAGGTGGCATGGGCGGCCAATCCACAGGTCGCCCTGGGCTACCTGTTCTTCGGTCTGGTGTGCGCCGCGTACTCCCGGTTACCCGGGGCCGATGAACCCGTCACGGTCGACGAGTCGGACGTCGTCGCCGGGCATTAGCGTCGCGGCACGATCACAACGTCCGGCTGAGAGCGTCGTTGAACGTATAAACGGTTATCGCCGCTCTCAGCCGAACGTTGTGATCGGCGTCAGGACCGGACGAGCCGCGCAATCGCCGCGGAGGCCTCGGCCAGCTTCTGCTCGGCCTCGTCGCCGCCGACGGCCACCGCATGGCTCACGCAGTGCCCCAGGTGCTCGTCGAGCAGCGCCAGCGCGACCGACTGCAGGGCGCTGTTGACCGCGCTGATCTGCGTCAACACGTCGATGCAGTACTTGTCCTCGTCGATCATCTTGGCGATGCCGCGGACCTGTCCCTCGACGCGCCGCAGCCGCTTGGCGTAGTTATCTTTGTTGGGCGAGTAGCCGTGCTGGGCTTCCTTCGGCGCATCGCCGTGCGAAGCCTCAGGGTGGCCCCCTGGTGCCCCCGACTCGTCTGCCGTCATAAGCCCAGCGTACCGCATACCCCTTAGGGGTATCCAATGCAAGTTCGCTTGGTAGCGACCGGCATACTTACCTGCATGTCTGCAGATCAGCCCGATATCAAGCCCCGCAGCCGCGACGTCACCGACGGTCTCGAGAAAACCGCAGCCCGCGGCATGCTGCGCGCGGTAGGGATGGGTGACGACGACTGGGTCAAGCCGCAGATCGGCGTCGGGTCGTCGTGGAACGAGATCACCCCCTGCAACATGTCGCTGCAGCGGCTGGCGCAGTCGGTCAAGGAGGGCGTGCACGCCGCCGGCGGTTACCCGCTGGAGTTCGGCACCATCTCCGTCTCCGACGGCATCTCGATGGGCCACGAGGGCATGCACTTCTCGCTGGTGTCGCGCGAGGTCATCGCCGACAGCGTCGAGACCGTCATGCAGGCCGAGCGCCTGGACGGCTCGGTGCTGCTCGCCGGCTGCGACAAGTCGATCCCCGGCATGCTCATGGCTGCCGCCCGCCTGAACCTGGCCAGCGTCTTCTTCTACAACGGCTCGATCATGCCGGGCGTCGCGAAGCTGACCGACGGCACCGAGAAGGAAGTCACCATCATCGACGCCTTCGAGGCCGTCGGTGCGTGCGCCCGCGGGCTGATGTCCCGCGAGGACGTCGACATCATCGAGCGCGCCATCTGTCCGGGCGAGGGTGCCTGTGGCGGTATGTACACCGCCAACACCATGGCGTCGGCAGCCGAGGCACTCGGTATGTCGTTGCCGGGCAGCGCATCTCCCGTCGCGATCGACAAGCGCCGCGACGAATACGCCCGCAAGTCCGGTGAAGCCGTCGTCGAGATGCTGCGCCGCGGCATCACCGCGCGCGACATCCTGACCAAGGAAGCATTCGAGAACGCCATCGCCGTCGTCATGGCCTTCGGTGGCTCCACCAACGCGGTGCTGCACCTGCTGGCCATCGCCCGCGAGGCCGAGGTCGAGCTGACCCTCGCCGACTTCACCCGCATCGGCAACAAGGTGCCGCACCTGGCAGACGTGAAACCCTTCGGTCGCCACGTGATGAAGGACGTCGACGAGATCGGTGGCGTGCCCGTCGTCATGCGCGCCCTGCTGGATGCCGGTCTGCTGCACGGTGATTGCCTCACCGTCACCGGCAAGACCATGGCCGAGAACCTCGCCCACATCGCGCCGCCCGACCCGGACGGCAAGGTGCTGCGCGCCATGAACAACCCGATCCACCCGACGGGCGGCATCACCATCCTGCACGGCTCGCTGGCCCCCGAGGGCGCCGTCGTGAAGTCGGCCGGCTTCGACTCCGACGTGTTCGAAGGCACCGCAAGGGTTTTCGAGCGCGAGCGAGCCGCCCTCGACGCACTGGAGGACGGCACCATCACGCACGGCGACGTCGTCGTCATCCGCTATGAGGGCCCCAAGGGCGGCCCGGGCATGCGCGAGATGCTCGCCATCACCGGCGCCATCAAGGGCGCCGGCCTGGGCAAGGACGTACTGCTGATGACCGACGGCCGCTTCTCGGGCGGGACGACGGGCCTGTGCGTCGGGCACATCGCGCCGGAGGCCGTCGACGGCGGACCCATCGCGTTCGTGCGCGACGGTGACCGCATCCGCCTCGACGTCGCCAACGGCAAGCTCGACCTATTGGTCGACGAGGCCGAATTGGCTTCGCGCCGTGAAGGTTTCGAGCCGCTGCCGCCGCGCTACAAGACCGGCGTGCTGGCCAAGTACACCAAGCTGGTCCAGTCCGCCGCCGTCGGCGCCGTCTGCACCTAGCCGGGTGTTTGTGCACGATTTTCCGCGGTAGGCGCGGAAAATCGTGCACAAACACCCGGTGGGCGGGCTCGGTGATAGCGTGAGGTCGGGCGCGCAGGACCGCCCGACGTCCGCTCGAAGGGGCTCAGCCTCCCTGCTGATTGCTTTACCTTGTGACCGACCTCTTCTCGGCCCGATTCGCGGACGCGGGCGCATGAGAGGAGGCCGTCATGGCCAGCACACTGCCCACCAATCCGTCCCTGGACAAACTGCGCGTCGAAGCCCGCCAACTGCAGCGGGCGGACGGCATCGCACTGCACGCCGCGCAGTTCGCCGTCGCCCGTCGCTATGGCTTCACCGGCTGGCCCGCGCTGGTGCACTACCTGCGACTGGCCGCTGATCTGAGCGTCGACCCGGGCGCGGTCGACGAGGACGCCCTCGACCCGGCCGACCGGTTCTGCTCGTGGGCGTCGTTGCGCTACAACGAATCCGACGCCCCGCCCCGGTGGCAGTCCGCCGCTGAGCTGCTGGCCGCTGATCCCGGGCTGGTCGACCGCAGCATCTGGGCCGCGGCCGCCGCCTCGGACCCGGTCGCGCTGGCAGACCATCTCGCCCATCGCCCGACGCTGGCCGGTGCCGGCGGCGGGCCGTTCGGCTGGGTGCCCATGATGTATCTCTGCTATTCGCGGGTTCCCCTGGGCCGCAGTGCAAATGACGTCCTGGCGGTCGCGACGCTCCTGCTCGACGCCGGCGCCGACCCGAACGACGGTTACCTGTGGTGCGGCATGTCGACGCCGTTCACACTGTTGACCGGCGTGTTCGGGGAAGGCGAGCAAGGGCCGCGGCGGCAGCCCCGGCATCCGTATGCCACCGAACTCGCGACGCTGCTCCTGCGCCGCGGGGCCCATCCGGTTGATCAGCAGACGCTCTACAACCGCATGTTCCGCCCGGACGATTCGCACCTGGAGCTGCTGTTCGCCCACGGTCTCGCCGACGCCGGACCCAGCCCCTGGGAACGACAGCTCGGCGAGGCGATGGAGACCCGAGAACAACTGTGGCAGCGGCAAATTCACTGGGCCGCCGAGCACGGGTTCCGCGACCGCCTCGACCTGCTCGCCCGGCACGGCATCGACGTGTCCGGCGTCGAACTCGTCACGCAGACCTTTCCCGATGATCCCAACGCCCGTGACGATGAGGGCGCGACGCCACTGCACCAGGCCGCGTGGGAGGGCGACCTGCCGCTGATCCGGCGGCTGCTCGCGGCGGGTGCGGACCCGTCCCTGACCGACGGACGGTTCGAGTCGACGCCGTTGCAGTGGGCCGAGCACGCCTATCAGACCGAGGCGGCGGAACTGCTGCGCGCCGCGACTTCGGCCACCACCTCCGAATACCACTGAAACAGCCTGATGCGGTGCGGGGCTTCGCTTTTGAGTAACTCCGCCCAGCATTCCGCGACCTTCGCGCGGGCGGCGACGCCGATCCACGGCTGCGGCAACAACTCTGGTGGCAGCAGCGGGTCGGCCTCGAGCGCGCGGGTGAATTCGGCGGCCAGTTCGATGGCCGTGGTGAGCTGCGCGGTCGGGGTGGCGTCCGGCAAGGCGGACAGTGCGCGTTCGGCGACGGCGAGCAGGCGCCGGTGACGTTCGGCGATGTCGTGCAGCGGCCAGAGGTGGTCGGCGACGGCGCGCGGCTCGGCGCGGCCACCGACAGCCAAGTCGGTGGTCGTCAGCGTGGTGACGTGGTCGGTGATCGCCAATTGTTCGGCCGTGGCGGCGATCTCACGCTCCCAGTCGTTCGGGGAGACGTACAGACCACCTTGAATCGCGGCGCCACCGAGGCGCACGATCGCGTCACGCATCGCGTCACGCGCCGACCGCACCGACTCCGGGACCGCGAACGCCACGACGTGCCAGCGGCCGTCCCACGGCGCGTCGCCCCGGTCCTGGGCGTACATGAGCCGCAGATAGTCGAGGTCCGGGGTGATGCTGCTGCGCAGCTCGTCGGTCGCCCGCAGCACCGCTTTCCGGCCGCGCCCGTCCTGGACGAACTGCCCGTCGGCGACCAGTCGCTTGATGCACAACCGCACCTGCTGGTCCGTCATCCCGAGTTCGCCCGCGACGTCGTACAGCGCACCGGCGTCGATGGTCGCGTCGTCCCGCAACATGCTCTCGACCAGGGTGCGGGTCGGCACTTCGATGGGTGCGTCCAACGGTCAGCTCCTTGTGCCCGCGATACGACGGGCGGGGCTCCCAAGTCTAGGCACGCTCGTCCTGTTCGACGATGACGAGCGGCCGGCCGTCGGGCCGATCGAGTTGGCGGGCCAGGTCGGCGAAGAATCGCGGCGCGTCGATGACGGCGTCGGGCGGGTGCACTCCCGGACGCCGCGCGGTGCCGTCGACGATCTGTGCCAGCCCCAACGCCAGCGGGATGCCGGTGGCCCGGGCCATGTCCCCGAACAGTCCCGCCGCGGTACCGGACAGGTCGAGATGGGTCAGCACCGTGCGGTCGCGTCCGGCGCGGGTGCCGGATACCGCGGCGAAGAACGGCGGCAGCGTGCCCGGCCCCTGGCTGCGGACCGACAGCCGAAGAGATCGCAAGTAGCGCAACAGGTTCGGCTTCGCGAACTGCAGGGCCGCCGTCTCGTGCGTCAGTCGGCGCCGGTCGGTGTCGCGGCGCAACACGTCGAGATACGCCAGCGTCTGCGGCCGCATCACCATGAGGTTGACGGCCTCGCCCGTGAGCCCGAGCGTGCGCCGCAACGTGATGGGCTCGGGGTGACCGACCGTGTATGCGGTGCCGCGGCGGCCACCCGGCAGCGTCAGCCCGACCGGGCGCAGCGGACGCTCGAACGTCAGCTGTCCACCCCGGACGGTGCAGATTTTGCCGCTGCTCTGCAGCATCCAGTGCACGGCAGCCGCCGACGGCCGACCGTCTGGGCCCAACAGCACCTCGCCGCCATCACCGCCCGTCCCGGACACGTCGACCGGCCATGCGGTGTAGGCGTCGCACACCGTATCGAGTTCGGCGGCCGCCGTGGCGGCGAGCAGGTTGCTCACACCCGGGCTGGCGCCCATCCCGATGACCGCGCAAACGCCTGCGGCACGGGCGGTTTCGTCGAGTTCGAGCATCTGCACCGTCGGTTCCCAGTCGTCGCAGATGTCGACGTACTGCGTGCCCGTCGCGATTGCGGCGCGTAGCACCGGAACTCCGAAGCGGTAGTACGGCCCGACGGTGTTGACGACGAGGTCCGCCGGGTCGAGGAGCCGGCACAGGGCCGCCTCATCCGTGACGTCGACCTGGGCGGCACTCACCCGCACCGGCGCCTCGGCGAGTTGTCCGCACAGGCGGTGCGCGGCGGCGCCGTCCCGGTCCGCGACGACGATCTCGTCGACCCCGGGCAGCCGCGCGGCGAGCCGGACCGCGACTGCGCCCATGGCCCCGGGGCCACCCAACGCGAGAATCCTCATCGGGCCTCCTTGGCGGCCGGCAGTTCCTGGACGTAGCGCCGGAGATTGTCGAGGTAGCTGGGCGCATAGATCTGCCGCGGCGCGAAAGTTCCCATCACATAGGCCTTTACGCTGTTGGGGTTGTTCTCCAGATCCTCCTTGGCGAGGCTGTGCGAGGCGTGCGGGTAGGTCTGGACCGTCAGCAGATCGCGATGCACCAGTTCTCGGTAGACGCGCTCGGTCTCAGCCACGTCGACGTTCCGGTCGCCCTCGCCGAGCTCCAGCAGCACCGGGACCGTGAGGTGCGGCAGCGTGGCGCTGACGTCCGCACGGTAGTTTCGCGCGACGAATCCCCAGCGGTCTGCGGACATCGGCGGCGCGTCGATGCCGGCCGTGCGGTACTCGTGGTAGGTCGCGCCGGTGCGCAGCAGCTGATTCGTCCGCTCCCGCCGGGCCAGCGCAGCGGCCAGTTCCGACTGCGGCGCCGCGCGCGCCTTCAGCTCGGCTCGCAGGTTGTACTCACCCTGCCGCATCCAATTGATCGCTGGGCCAACGAGAATCACGAACTGCAGGTCGGGTTTGCGCACTGCTACCTCGGGCGCCACCCAGCCGCCCTGGCTGATACCCCAGATGCCGACGCGGTGCGGATCGATGTCCGGCCGGGTGCGGGCCCAGTCGATCGCGGCGCTCGTCTCGGCGGCCCGGTCGGCCATGCTCTGGTTCAGCCAGTTACCGGGTGCACCGCCGACACCGGGCTTGTTCCACGACAACGACGCGTAGCCGGCTTTCGCGAAGGACTCCCAGATGGGCCGGTAGAACGCGTCGCGGCTGGCGTCGGCGGGACCGTCGCCGTGGACGAACACCACCAGGCCGAACGGCCCCTTCCCCGTCTTGGGCAGGACCAGCACGCCGTCGAGGGGCTGCGCCGGCGCCGGGATGGTGACGCGCTGCTCGCGGATCGCGAAGTCGTTGGCGTACAGCACCCAGCCGCCCGCCGACAGCACGACCGCGACAACACAGCCCAGTGCGATCAGCGCGCGGCGTACCCAGGCAGGCAAGCGGCGACCCGTCGTAGAACTATCACTCATGAAACGATCGTAACGTGTTTGATAGTTCATGGAGAGTGGCGTCAGCCACACCCGCCGCCGGCCACCTCGCGCGCGGGCTAACCGAACTGCGCGTGGAGCTCCGGCAGGAAGCCGGCGAGGTGGTTCATCTCCTGCGCGCAGTGCACCAGCAGATCCCGCGGCTGCGGCAGCTGACGCGCAGCGAGCACCCGAAACGCATGGTCCGCCAAGGACTTACCGGCACGGAAGCTGACGTGCTGCCCACCCATCCAGAAGCGAGAGCGCATCTCGGCACCGTCCGGGGTCGGCCGCACCTGATGAACCAGCCAGCCGATGTCGACCGGGATGTCCGGCGACCCGAGGCGGGCGACGATCGCCAGCCCGGCGTGCCCTTGCGACTCCGGGTCGACGAACTGGATCGCGACCGAGCTGAGCGCCGAGCCGAGGTACTCCTCGACCAGCGAGGTCCGGCCGACATAGGCCAGGTCGTCACGGCCGTCGCGCCACTGCGCCGACACGTGCGCCCGCGGATGCCACAGCTTGTAGCGGCGCGCGTCGCAGCCGTGCCAGCCGAACCACCAGTCCCACATCTGCGGCGTCACGCCCGGCATGTCGGTGCGCACGGCGACGGTGTAGCCGCCGTCCGACAGCGTGCCGTAGCCGTTCTCGGTCTGCTGATAACCGTCCGCGGCCAGCGGTTCCCCGAAATCGGGCAGCACCGGACCGGCCTGCGGCCCGTGCTCGAGCGCCTCCACCACGTGGCGTGGGAGCGCCGCCATCTCCGGATTGAAGAACCTGCCGAACGGTGTGTCCGCGTCGTCACCGCGGTAACCCAGGTAGCTCATGTCCGTCCCATCCAGGCGTAGAAGCGACCCTCCGGGTCATATTGTGCGCGCACCGCATCCAGTCGCGCCATGGCCGCGTCGCTGGCGAACCGGGCCGGCCGGGCACCGAGGTTCTCGTCGGCCAGCTGTATCCCGGTGGCCAGGTGGGACATCGCCGCCATGTTGGATCGGGCCCAGTCGCCGTATTTTTCGTCATCGGCTGCGTCCTGCCAGCCGGCGTAGAGCGCCAGGTACACCTCGTCTTCCAGGCTGTAGGCCATGTCCTGACGGGCGGGCGACGGCCCCCAGTTCAGCCAGAGGAAATGCGATGGATGCGGCGGCATGGTCTCGAGGATGTTGCGCACGCCGGGCAGCAGCTCGGCCGTCGACGCCGACGTCCACATGTTGTCCGCGGCGTACCGGTGATCGTTCAGGTAGTTGCTCATCACCGCGTCGTACCAGGTGGGCAGGTTCGTCGGCGCGAACGGCACGGCCATCAGGGCGTGGGGACGTGCGGGGCACGTATCCAGCAGTGCCACTGCGGCTTTCGCGTCGTCGTCGCTGTCGGCGAACACCGGAGAAGCCAGCACGATGCCCGGCGTATCCAGCCCCGAGCTCGGCATGGCGCGGGAAGCGACGATCTGCAGCTCCACCCGGCGGTCCACGTCGGCACTGATCGCGCGGGCCCACGTATAGATGTCGTCGGCGGCCCCGAAAGGGTAGACGTACAGGCTGCTGCCGCACACCGGCGGCTTCGGATAGAGGCGCAGGTGGAACGCCGTTACGACGCCGAAGAATCCCGGACCGGATCCCCTTGCCGCCCAATACAAGTCGGGGTGATGCTCGGCGTCACACCGAATCTGCTCACCGTCGGCGGTGACCACATCGAGCGCCAGCACGCTTTCGCACGCCGGCCCCAGCACGCGGCTGTTCCACCCGTAGCCACCCTGCAGCAGGTAGCCGCCGAGCCGCACGCCCCGGCAATGACCTGACGGGAAGAACAGGCCCTGCTGCTCCAGCTCGCCGGCCAGCACGCTGCCGCCCTTACCGGGCCCGACCACGGCGGTCATCGCGTCGCGATCCACCCGGCACGTGTCGAGCCGGCTCACGTCGAGCAGTAGGCCGCCGTCGCGCAGGTGATTGGCCGACCAACTGTGCCCGCCGGAGCGGATACCGACCGCCAATCTGTTTGCACGGGCGTAGCGGACCGCCTCCACCACATCGGCAGTACACGACGCCTGCACGATGATGTCCGGAAAACGCTGCGGCACACGCGCATTCCACACCGTCGCGCAGCGCGCCTCTTCATAGCCCGCGTCACCGCGGCGGAAATGTCGGACTTCGGCCAAAGCTGTCACCGCAACTCCTCACGCCTCGACGCCCCACCGAAACGTAACACCGGAAATCAGCGGCTGCGTCAAATTTGAGTTGCGGGCCTACTCGGCCGTCAGCACCGCCCGAGCGCCGACGGGACTGGCCAGCGGCACGATGATCTGGCCGGGCATGATCATCATGGTGCAGACCATCCGCTCGCGATCCGACCGCCGGCCCGACGTCAGAGTGACCACCACGGTCTGGTCGGTCTCCGTCGCGGTGGCGTGCACTCCGTAGCAGTCGGGCGATCCGACCGAAACATTCAGCGCCACAGCAGGTTCGGGGTCCATCCGGCTCCATGACTCCGCGGCCAGCGGATGGGGGTCGACGATCGCCGGATCGTCGACGAACGTCGTTCCCGGCGACAGCGGCGCCTCCGGAAGCGGCACCGGGTCCGCCGAGGCCGTCGGCGCCAGGCCGACGGCCAACCCCAGTCCCGCGGCGGCGACCCTGAGCACTACGCCCCGACCCGTGCCACGGCGAAACCGTCCCAGCCCTTGGCGCCGACGGTCTGGATGGCGGCGGCTTCCAGGCGCGGGTGGTTGCCCACCAGCTCGAGCATGTTGCGTACCCCGTGCGCCTGCAGGTCATCGGCCGCCGGTTCGAGCACGCGGCCCATGCGGGTGACGTTGTCGACGACGATCACCGCGCCCGGCGCCGCCAGTCGCACCGCCCAGTCGACGTAGGCGCTGTTGTTCTCCTTGTCCGCGTCGATGAAGAAGAAGTCGAACTGCGCGCCGCGTTCCGCCAGCTGCGGCAATGTGTCGAGCGCTGCGCCGACGAGCACCTCGACGCGGTCCGCGACGCCGGCCCGCTCGAAGTTGGTCTGCGCGACCGCGGCATGTTCAGGGGAGTACTCCAGCGTCGTCACGCGACCCTCGGCACCGACGCCCCGGGCGAGGTTGATGGTGCTGTAGCCCGCAAGGGTGCCGATCTCGAGCACCCGGGTGGCGCCGCTGATGGTCGCCAACAGCGACAACAACTTTCCGTGCTGCGCCGAGACCTCGATGGCCGGCATGCCCGCCGTCACCGCGGACTCGCGCGTCGCCGCCAGCGCTTCGTCCTCGGTGCGCAGCACCTGGTTGAACATCTCGTCGACAGCCTGCGGCTCGGGTTGGGTCATGGCCTCAGGCTAGCGCGGGCGCCACAGGTCCGAGATTGACCGATTCTGGTTCGGCACGAACCGCCGACCACTTAGATGACGTTCATGTCGAATCACTTCACGGGGCTCAGCCTCGGCCCACCCCTGGGCGACCAGCGCCTGGACCTCTGCGACCTGTACGCATTCCAATCGCCGGCCGACCCGGCCCGGACGGTGCTCATCCTCAATGCCAACCCCAGTGCCGACGCCCTGCACCCCGATGCCATCTACCGGTTGGCCATCGACAACGACGGCGATCTGCGCAACGACATCGCGTTCAGCTACGTGTTCTCCGAGCCGGATTCGGGCCGGCAGACCGTCGACGTGTACCTGGCAACCGGCGAGGCCGCCAGATCACCGGAGGCGGTGGGCGACAAGATCTTCGAGGGCGTCGAGGTGTCGTTCGGCAAGGAGCCCGTGATCGCCGAGTCCGGCGACTACACGTTCTTCGCCGGCGCCCGCAGTGATGCCTTCTTCTTCGATTTCGACGGCATCAAGAACCTGTTCGACATCAGAGGCGGGCGCAACTTCACCGCCCTGCACCTCAGCGGCGAGTTCCCGTGGACCGGAGTCGATTCCAATACGAAGGCCAACGTGTGCTCGATGGTCCTGGAACTGCCGACCACACAACTGCTGGGCACCACGCCCGACTTCCGGATCTGGGGCCGCTGCAGCGTCCGCCGCGACGGCACGCTGCTGCATGTCGACCGGGCCGGGCATCCGTCGGTCAGCAGCTTCTTCAATACCGACGAGACCAAAGAGGAGTACAACGCCAGCGAGCCGGAGCACGACCGGGACCGGTGGATGCCGATGTTCGTCCACCTGCTGGGGCACACCGGCGGCTACACGGACGAGGAGGCTGTCGCCGCCGTCGATGCCGAGGGCATCCTGCCCGACATGCTGACGTTCAACCCGTCGCTACCGGCCAAGTACCCGAACGGGCGGACGTTCACCGACGACGTGATCGACTACCGACTGGCGTCTTTGACCAAGGGCGACTGCCCACCGTCAGGTCTGAGCCCACACGCCGACACCTTGGACGTCTTCCCGTATCTGGGGCCACCGCACTAGACGATCACCAGAGGGACGCTCGCCGGCCGCGAGCGTGCGCGGAGTACACGCCGAACGCGGCGTGTCCATGTACAAACACGCACGCTCGCGGGAAAAGGGTTAGCGCACTCCCTCTTTGGCATAGACCACCCGCAGGACGTGCCCGACCTCCGGGCCCATCACCAGCTCCGCCAATTCGCAGAACGCCGCGGTGAACGCCGGACCGTGCGGCGGCACCGCGGCCGACAGGTGGTGGGCCAGCTCGTGCAGAACCACCAATTCCCTCAGCGCCCAGGTTGATTGGCGTTCAGGTACCGCGATGACCGCGCCGCCCTCACCCGCCTCGTAGTGGGCGGCCGTCACACCCCGCCGTGCCCGTACCGCCACCGCACCCGCGTCGGGCCACCGCGCCGCCACCGCCGGCATCGTCAACACCTGGTCGACATAGCGCCGCACCGCGTCGACGGACCCGAAGCGAGCCTCGGGCGGCAACGTCAACTGTGCCCCGAAGAACTCGACCGACCGATTGCCGCGCTCCCCGGCGCGGTCGAACAACGTGCGCACGAACTGCTCAGCGGCGTACACCGCGGACCGTTGAACGTCCCGGGTCATCGCTCCAGAGCCGTACGCGCACCGGACAATTCAGGACTCGGCCCGAGCCGCGCGCGGCGCCCGGCCCGGTCGCCGGCCCGCCGCGCCGCCGACGAGTAGCCGGCCGAAGCACTCGTCGCCCGCCAGCTCCCCCGCGCCTGCGACGTCTTCTTGTAGAACGACACCAGCTCAAGGTCCTTGTTGCGCAACGCAAGCGCGGTCCCCGGCTGATCGGCGCGCTCGGCCGTCGCCGCCTGCCGGGCCTCCTCGCGCGCGTCGACGAGCCGCTGCCCGACGCGCGCGCCGAACGCCAGCTGGAAGTTGAGCCGGGCGGTGATGGTCGGCGTCGGCCGGTGCGCGCCCGTGGAGATGTAGGCATCCGACGACTTGACCATCTGCACCACCACGCTGGCGTACAGGGCGTGGGTGGCGTCGATGTCCTCGGCGAACCCGTAGGCGTAGACGAACGTCGAGTTGGACGCGATATCGCATTTCACGTCGTTGGCCCGCGCGATCAGCACGAACAACTGCACGAACGTGCGCAGACCCCGGGTGCCCGCCTCCCCGATGGTCACCGTGCGCTGCACCGGCTCCTGGGCCGCGGTCCGGGTCGCCGAATGCGCCCGCGCCACCGCCAGATCGATAGACGTCGTGGTGGCCAGCCGCTGCGCTGCCGCCATGAACGCCTCGGCCTCGTGCGGGTTGTCAGTGTTCTCGGCCTGCCGCAGCAAGGCCGCGATCCGAGCCAACATCCTGTCGTCACTCATGGCGCCAACCACCTTGTCCGACAAGAACTTTCAGATACATTGCGCTTGATCTATCCCCCATGGCGGCAGTGTACGACTACCTTCCGACAAATCCGTCCAGCGCGCCCGTCAGCTGCGGGGACAGCGGCGCCTTGTTGGCGTAGTTGGCGACGTTGTCGGTCGGATCGTCGCGCAGCACGTGGCTGACACCCTTGAGCGGAACCACGGTGAGCGCGGTGTGCGCCAGCGCGGCGATCAGCGGCTGCTCCGCCTCGCAGAAGGCCTGGACGTCCGAATCCGAGCAGGTCAGCAGCACCGGCATGCCGTTCGGCAGCTTCGCGGCCAGCGCCAGCGGGTCGATGGCGTCCGCCTCCAGCACCGCCTTGGCGTTGGCGGGGTTGAGGATCGCGCTCAGGCCTTCGGGCAGCTTGGCCGGCGGGGTGCCGGTGGCGCGCGTCGACGCGACGGCCGCTGACCAGTCCGCCAGCACCTGGTCGGCCTGTTGCCGGGTCTTGGCGCCGGCTTTCACGTCGGCGTCGACCGAGGCCCGCACGCGGTTGGTGATGACATCGAGATACCGGCCGGCCAGCGGCTGCAGCAGCGCGAGCGAATGGATCTTCGGGGCATCCGGGCCGGTGTCGGTGGCGAGCGCCAGCGCGTGGACGGTGCCCTCGCCCAACCCGTAGACCGAGATGCGCGCGGTGTCGGTGCCCTTCTGCGCAGCCAGGAACTTCACGGCCGCCTTGGCGCCGGCGGTATACACCGCGCTGCCCACGTCACGCAGGTTCTGGGCGTGCGGCCCGAGCCCGGTCTTGCCGGTGCCGACCTTGTCGTACCGCAGGCTGTCGACCTTCTTGTCGGACAGGTACTCGGCGAGCTGGCGCATGTTGCCGACCTTGCCGGCGACGGCGTTGTCACCGTTGCGGTCGGTTTGGCCGCTCTCGGAGATCAGCAACACCGACGGCGCCGCGGCGGCTCCGGGCACATGGCGGTAGCTGCCGTGAATGGTCAGGCCGTCGGCGACGAAGCTGACGTCCTCATCGACCCAGTCGCTGCCACCGCCCGGCTTGTCCGAACCGCACGCCGCCACCGCCAGCACCGCCAGCCAAACCAACAGGCGCACAGCCCATTTCACGCGAGCACCCCCGTCACAGCCGCACTTCGATCCAGCTCACGACGTCGTCGAGCACCACTGCCTTCTCGGGCTCGTTGAACACCTCGTGGTACAGCTTCGGGTAGACCTTCAGCGCCACGTCGGACGAGCCGACGCACTCCACCAGCTTGCGGCTGCCGGCCACCGGGACCAGCTTGTCGTCCTCGCCGTGCACCACCAGCAGCGGCGCGGTGAGGGCGGCGGCGCGCTGCGGCATGGTCTCGCCGACCCCGATCAGCACCTTGCCCACCCCGGCGGGCACCTTGCCGTGATACACGAGCGGGTCGGCGTTGTAGGCCGCGACCACCTCGGGATCACGCGACACCGCGTCGAACGGCAGGCTCTGCGCGGGCAGCCCGGGAAGGATGGAGCCCAGCAGCTTCGCCGCCAGCGCCAACGGCAGGCCGACCTGGGACCGGGCGTCGACCGCAGGACCGGACAGCACCATGAGGTGATAGTCGTCAGGGTGCTCGACGCCGTACGCGAACACGATGCCGCCGCCCATGCTGTGGCCGAGCACGACCCGCTTCAGCTCGGGGTATTCGGCGGTCGCAATGCCGACCAGGTGGTGGAAGTCCCCGGTGTACTCGGAGATGTCCCGGACGAACACGCGTTTGCCACCCGAGCGGCCATGGCCCCGGTGATCGAGCGCGAAGGTGATCAGCCCGGCCTCACCGAACCGTTGCGCGACATGGTCATAACGACGGGCATGCTCGCCGAAACCGTGCGACAGGATCACCACGCCCGTCGGGTCGGTATCGGGCACCCAGACGTCGTAGACGATCTTGGTGCCGCCGATGCCGTCGAAGCTGCGTTCGCTGCGGGTCGTGGCCATGGAGAGACAATATCTGGGGTCCGGCCCCAGCGCGTCCGTCGCCGCCGTGACGCCCGCCGGATGTCACACCCCCTGCGTACCCTGGGTCACGTGAGTGTCCTCAGAGAAGACGCGGCAGCCACACCGGCACAGTCCAGGGACGCGTTCCTGGCCGACGCCCAACGGCACCGGCGTGAGCTGCTGGCCCACTGTTACCGCATGACCGGTTCTCTGCACGACGCGGAGGACCTGGTGCAGGAGACCTACCTGCGCGCCTGGAAGGCCTACGACAACTTCGAGGGCAAGTCGTCGGTGCGGACCTGGCTGTACCGCATCGCCACCAACACCTGCCTGACCTCACTGGAAGGCCGTCAGCGCCGGCCGTTGCCGTCGGGGCTGGGCCAGCCGGCGGCCGACCCGCAGGCCGAGATCACCGAGCGCACCGACACCGCCTGGCTCGAGCCGCTGCCCGACGTGCACGACGCACCGGGTGATCCGCAGACCATCGTCGGCTCCCGTGAGTCGGTGCGGCTGGCGTTCATCGCTGCGCTGCAACATCTTTCGCCCCGCCAGCGCGCGGTGCTGGTGCTGCGCGACGTGCTGCAGTGGAAGGCCGCCGAGGTCGGCGAGGCCGTCGGCACTTCCACCGCCGCCGTCAACAGCCTGTTGCAACGGGCCCGTGCCCAGCTCGATGCCGTCGGCCCCAGCCAGGACGACGCCCTCGTCGCCCCGGAGTCCGACGAAGCCAAGGACCTGCTGGCCAAGTACGTCAACGCCTTCGAGTCCTACGACATGGACGCGCTCGTGAAGCTGTTCACCGCCGACTCGGTGTGGGAGATGCCCCCGTTCGACACCTGGTACTCGGGCCCGCGGGACATCGTCGAACTGTCCCGTTTCAAGTGCCCCGCCGAGCACCCGGGCGACATGCGGTTCGTCGCCACCACCGCCAACGGGCAGTCCGCCGCGGGCATGTACATGCGCAATGCCGAGACGGGCCGGCACGAGGCGTTCCAGCTGCACGTGCTGGACATCAAGCCCGACGGCATCTCGCACGTCGTCGCGTTCATGGACCCGACGCTGTTCGAGAAGTTCGACCTGCCGGCCCACCTCTGAGCCCTCCGCCACCGTTCCAGCCGCGAACCCGGCCGGCCTCGACGCGCCCGTTTGCGGCACCCTGCGCACTACTGCTGCTAGTTTTTGATAATTCCCTACAACATGTTCTGACGCCATATTGATGCAGGTAGACGGCCTGCCATAGCATCTTTCTGGAACGTGTTCTCACTTTGTGGCTATGATCTTCGTCATGAAGACCAAAGGTGCTCTGCTGTGGGAAGTGAACTCCCCCTTCCAGGTCGAGGAGATCGACCTCGGTGACCCCGTCGCCGACGAAGTACAGATCCAGATGCATGCCGCCGGCATGTGCCACTCCGACTACCACCTGACCACCGGCGCGACCCCGATGCCGCTGCCGTGTCTGGGTGGGCACGAGGGCGCGGGCGTCGTCACCAAGGTCGGCAAGAACGTCACCGGCATCGAAGAGGGCGACCACGTCATCCTCGCGTTCATCCCGGCCTGTGGCTCCTGCCCGCCGTGCATGAAGGGCTTCCGCTCGCTGTGCGACCGCGGCGCCGTCCTGCTGGGTGGCAAGTCGATCGCCGACGGCACCAACCGCATTCACACCGCCGGCGGCAAAGAGGTCGCGGCGATGAACCTGCTGGGCACCTTCGCGCCGTACATGACGGTCCACAAGGACTCCGTCGTCAAGATCGACAAGGACATCCCGTTCGAGTCGGCCGCCATCATGGGCTGCGCCGTGCCGACCGGCTTCGGCTCGGCCACCAACGTCGCGCAGGTCCAGCCCGGTGAGACGGTCGCCATCGTCGGCGTCGGCGGCATCGGCATGAGCGCGCTGCAGGGCGCGGTGATCTCGGGCGCCAAGCACGTCATCGCGATCGACCCGAACCCGTGGAAGCGCGAGCAGGCGATGAAGTTCGGCGCGACGCACGTCTACGCCTCGATGGCCGAAGCCATCGCGCCAATGATCGACCTGACCTGGGGCCTGATGGCCGACAAGGTCATCATCGCCGTCGGTGAGATGAAGGGCGAGTACATCGAAGAGGCCATGATCCTGACGGCCAAGACCGGCACCTGCGTCGTGACCGGCATGGGCTCGATGATGGACGCCGACGTGAAGCTGAACCTGTTCCTGTTCACGATGTTGCAGAAGACGTTGAAGGGCAACATCTTCGGTGGCGGCAGCTCGCACATCGAGACCCCGCGCCTGGCCGCGCTGTACAAGTCCGGCCTGCTGAATATCGACGACATGATCACGCGGACCTACAAGCTCGAGGACATCAACCAGGGCTACCAGGACATGTTGGACGGCAACAACATTCGTGGCGTCGTCACCTTCGACGAGTCCGACTGGTAACTGTTCTTTCGCGAACAGCCGAAGCTGCCCCTTTTCCGCGGAGAAGGGGCAGTTTTGTGTCCTGGCCACGATCACCGGGCGTTCCGATACGCACTGGGCGATACGCCGACGCGCTTCCGGAACGCGGTGGCGAAGTGGTTCGGCGTCGAAAAGCCAACTGATGATGCAATTTCGGCGATACTCGTCGCGCTGGACATCAACAGCATCTTGCCACGGTCGATCCTCAAGTCCAGGAGGAACTGGTACGGCGTGGTGTGAAAGGCCCGGCGGAACGCGCCGATGAAAGCGTGCACCGGCATTCCCGCCAACTGCGCCAGTGCATCCAGATGAATCTCGGAATCCATTCCGTCGCTGAGGAAGTCGACGAGCCTGGAACGAGTCTGGGCGTCGAGGTGCCGATGCCCTGGTTTCCTCGGTGCCGTCGCGGTGTACTTCTCGCAGATCAGCAGGCGGGTGGTTTCAGCCAACGAGTGGGTGAGTAATCGCGCCATGGCGTCGTCACGGTCGGCAACGCTGTAAATTTCCTCGACCAAATGGTGAATGAGCCTGTCCCGGTACTTGATTCGGGGCAACAGTGCCGTGTCGTCGATCACCCCGCGCGGGACGGCAATCTCACAAATGCCGGCGACATCGCCTTGGACCAGCGCCGCACATTGAACGCCCGCCGGCTTCCACCAGACGTCTCCCGCCGTCGGCGGCACCTGGCCCGATGGTCCCCAGTCCAGCGCGGTCTGGATGGAATGCATGGCGCCACCGCGATATACGTACACCAGATGATGCGTGTCACTGAAGCTGCACCAATCCGTTGGCGCCGAGATGCGCTCCGTGGAGAAGGCGAACGACAACCCGCGCGCCGCAACATCCTCGCGCTCCAACACTATTCGCGGCGTAAGCGGGCGGTCGCCGTCCCACGGCTTCATCCCCATCGGAAACCCCACTGGCACATCATTTTCGATCACACGGTCGGCGGAATGCTAGGCCTTCCGAGATGAACCGTGGCTGGTTTTGCAAACCTACCTTCTAGTAACTTCGCCTGGTTTGAATATTTGAAAAGCCCTACAGAATGTGAATGCACATCTGCCGTTCAGTCCGTACTTTTTGGGCCGGTCAGTGACAGCTGACCTCCTCGACTGAACCAAAGGAAACCGAGTTGAGTCTCGCTCTACGCCCGTATATGAACGCCGGCGTCGCGCTCGTCGGCGCCGGCGTCATTGCCCTCACCCCCGTCACGGCTTCCCCAGCGGCCGTTCATGTTCCGGCCCTGCGCTCTGCCGCAACGGTCGAACTCACGGCATTCACCAACCCGCTGGAGACCTGGGCGTCGGTTGGGCAGGCGACTGTGGGCAATCTGCTGGACATCGGTCATTACCTCGCGGCACACCCTGCGCCGGTCCTCCAGCAACTCATCGCAAACCGTATGACGGACGCCAACACGTTGGGCACAATTCTTCAGACCGTCGCGACAGGGCTTCAGGGATGGCTCAGCCCCTGGAGCCCGGATGGTATCGCCCACTACGCGCATGTTGCGGCCGATCAAGCCCGCGCAGGCGACCTTCGAGGAGCGACCGACAGCTTGTACAACGGGATCGTCAATGGGTTCAAGTTCAAAGTAGGGCTGCCGTTGCTGGGCACGCTCGCCATCTGGCAGAGCGTGGCAAAGGACGTGTACACCATCGCCACCGAACTGCCGTACGCTCTCGCCATCGGGCCGTTCCAGTACTCTTTCACCGCCATCAAGACATTCCAGATGGCAGTTGGTGACACCCTGCAAGGGTTCGGCGACGCGCTCAAGGCGCGCGATCTCGTCACCGCGGCGAGCTTTCTCATCAATGCACCGGCAGTGATAACCGGCGCAGTCCTGAACGGCTATTCCTATTTCGACACCGCTGGGGTCCTGGGCGAGGACGGCGTGATCAATCAACTGATCAGATATACGCGCGAAAGGGTCGCACAGGCTCTCAAGCCCAAATCAACTGCAGCCGTGGCACCTCGATCAGATGTTGACTCGGCAATTTCAGACTCGACTGCCGCATCGGCGATCACTCCGTCCACCAATCCTGCAACCGCATCGTCAGGGACGGCGGTCCCGACGAAGCCCGGTTCAGCTCCCGCGCCGGCGAATTCGACGAAGAGCGAATCGACGCCAACAACAATTGACACGACCGCAGCCGCATCGACAACAACCAGCCAGGAAGCTGCGGTTCCAGTCGCCAAGACCGTCGCCGGCCCCACACCGACCCAAGCAGTCAAGGACGTCGAAAAAGCTGCGGCGAAGGCGATCTCGACTGCCGGTAAGCAGATCACATCTGCCACCAACAAGTTCGGCGAGGATCTGAAGAAGACTTTCACGAAGCCCCGCAAGCCCGCCAAGACGGATGCATCGACCAAGCCGACAAAGCCCGACTCAGACAGCAGTGGCGCGAACACGGGCCAGAAGGCCAGTTCGGGGGCAGCCAAGTAGAGATCGCACCCGCGAACGCCCCCAATTCCTTTCGAGATCGGGGGCTTTCGCACGACGTGCGGAAGCTACTCCTCCGTTTTGGAGGCGGGCGCCACAGGCTCGGCTGGTGCGCTCTTGTGACGCGAGCCCGACCACTTGACGAAGACGTAAAGCGCCCCGCCGAGGACCGCCAGTGGAATCAGCCACGGCAGCAGGAATCCGAACGCCAGTACGAGGTGAGAACCGAAGGCCCACAACGTGTCCCAGCCATGTTCGATCTGCCCGAAGAAGCCGTGATAGCGCTCCGGGGCTGGGCCGCCGCGACGCTCGGCGGTGATCTGGACGTCGACCGAGCTGTAGGTGATCTGGTCGCGGAGGGTGTCGCGCTGCGCCTGCAGGCTCTGTAGCTCGGCCTGCCGCGACGACAACGCCTCCTCGGCCTTGATCAACGCATCGGGGTCCTTCGAGTCACGCATGATCCCGAGCAACCGATCCACCGACGTCTTCAGCGCGGTGATCCGGGCATCGAGGTCGACACGACGTGCGGTGACGTCGTCGGTCTTGACCTCGAGCGTCTGGACGGTGCCGAGCCCCTTGAGCGCCGCCAGGGCAGGGTCGAGCCCGTTGGCCGGCACTCTCAGCACCAGGTGGACGCTCGCGCGGCCGGACGTCGACCCCGCGTCGTCCGAGCGCTCGTCGACGCGGCCGCCCGCTTTGTCGACGATCGTGGTCGCCTTGTCCGCGGCCGCCGTCGGGTCCGCGGTGACGAGGATCAGCGACGCGGTCTTGACGATGTCCCGCGGTTGTTCGACGGGCGGCGCCGGCGCCTCGGGGGCACCGCCTTTGAAATCCGCGCCACTCTTGAGCGGCGCCGGTGCCGCCGGGGCCGACTCGGAATGCCGCGTCGAGTTGCCGCCGCTGCACCCGGCCACCAACCACAACGATGCGATCAACAGAGCGAGAAATACGACCGGCCGGAACCGCGTGCGCGTCATGCCATCCGAGCGTACCGAGCGATTCACAGGAATTCGGCGGCGAATGTGCAGCCAGATCGCTTGAATACGCCGGCTGGATCCGCAATCTCTGCGCACATTCGGTGCGGGGTCGGCGCGCGCAGTCCCGCGGGGCGACCCCGCAACAAAACTGCCCCTCATCCGAAGACGAGGGGCAGTTTCGTGTCTGTTCGCGAAAGAACTACTTCGGAGGCATCCGGATGCCGCCGTCGACGCGGACGACCTCGGCGTTCATGTACGAGTTGGTGATCAGCTCGATGACCATGGAGGCCAGCTCCTCGGGCTTGCCCAGGCGGTGCGGGAACAGCACCGACTCGCCGAGCTTGGCCTTGAAGGCCTCCGAGGCTTCGCCCTCTCCGTAGATCGGGGTGTCGATCAGGCCGGGGGCCACGGTGTTCACGCGGATGCCGACTGCCGACAGGTCGCGCGCGACCGGCAGGGTCAGGCCGACGACGCCGCCCTTGGACGACGAGTACGCGGCCTGGCCGATCTGGCCGTCGAACGCCGCGACGCTGGTCATGTTGACGATGGCGCCACGCTCACCGGACTCGGCGAGGTCGTTCTTGCTCATCTGGGTGGCGGCGATGCGGATGCAGTCGAAGGTGCCGACCAGGTTGATGTCGAGGACCTTCTTGTACAGGTCCAGGTTGTGCGCCGACTCGAACTCGCCGTCCTTGCCGATGGTGCGCTGGGCCCAGCCGACACCGGCCGAGTTCACGAGCGCACGCAGCGGGCCGAGGTCAGCGGCGGTCTTGACCGCGTCGATGATCTGCTCGGTGTTGGTGACGTCGACGGTGACGAAAACGCCGCCGATCTCCTTGGCGAGGGCCTCGCCCTTCTCGGCCTGGAGGTCGGCAATGACGACCCGGGCACCCTTGGCGGCCAACTGACGGGCAACAGCCGCACCGATTCCTGACGCGCCGCCGGTGACGACCGCGCTAGCTCCATTGATATCCACGCCGACAGCGTATGCGAGGCCGTCCGCTCACCGGGACGGACCTCGCAAAGCTCATCCGGCGTCGACATCATGCCGATCGAACCCGGCGAATCGGCCGAATCGGAGGTCGGCTGAAACACCTCGTCGTCGGTCCGCCCGGTGCGAGGATCTGTGCGTGTCCGGCATCGATCTGGCAGGGACCCGGGAGGCCTTGCGGGCCGCAGCGTCCCGGACATCCGCACTCGTACGCAGCGTGAGCGATCCCGCCGCTCCGGTCCCGAATCTCTCCTGGACCGTGGCGGAGACCGCTGCTCATCTGGTCACCGGCTTGCAGCACTACGCGGGGCTTGTCACAGGGGAGACGGACATTCAGGAGTACCTCGCGCTCGCGCCGCCGCGTGCTACGCCAACCGAGCGAGGGGTGATCGCAAACGCTCGCATGCTCGAGGAGTTCACGGAACGGGATCCGCGCCGGCTCGCCGACCTGCTGATCAGCGCAGCGGAGAACTTCATCGCGGTATCCGACCGGCGGCCAACTGACGAACCGATACCGGCCTTCAACGGTTTGGCCATGACCGTTCCGGTCATGGCCAGTGCCATGCTGGGCGAGCAGCTGCTCCACGGCCTCGATATGGCCCGCGCTGTCGGGGGCGACTGGACGATCTCGAGAGCCGAGGCGTTGCACGTTATAGCCGGTGTAATGGCGATGATTCCCGACTATGTCGACCGGCAGAAGGCCGCCGGACTGCACCTGGCTTATGAGCTGCGATTCCGGGATGGTCCCCGCTATCGCGTCACGATCGAGGACGGATCCGCCGCCGTGGGCCCGGCCGGCGGGGCCGTCGACTGCTGGATTTCAGCCGACCCCGTCGCGTACCTGTTGGTGGGCTATGGCCGGACCAGCCAGTGGGCGTCGATTCTGCAGGGCAAGATCCTGTCGGCAGGCCGCAAGCCCTGGCTCGGCGCCAAACTCGGCCAACTGTTCGTGAAAGTGTGATGCGACGCCGCGAACGGCTACTACTGCGGGCAGACCAGCACGGTCTCGTGGAAATGCCAGCTGTCGATGTTCACGTATTCACCGGGTGCGCCGGGCACCGAGCCGCTCGAATTGAGTTCCGGGATGTAGACGGCGTTGATCCGCGCGCCGAAACCGAAGCCGGTGTTGTATTTGACGCCGCCGGACTGCTCGATGGTCCAGTTCACCATGCCGTCGGCGTAGGTGTAGGTCCGGTTGATCTGAAGGTCCTTGCCGATGCCGACGCTCTTCTCGCGCTTGAGCACCATCGGGGTGCCGTCCAACGGCACACAGCGTTCGGCATGAGCCAGCGGGGCCGGCAGCCACGCCAGCCCAGCGGCCAGTGCGCCCGCTGCCGCAACGGTGGCTACCGAATGTTTCACGTGAATCCTCCCCGCAAACCCGACGACCCCTACTGTAACCGCGAATTCGCCCCGGCTCCCCGGCTCCGTCAGTCCACTCGCTCGAGCACCGTCGCGGTCCACCGCCGCAACGCGTCCGCCTGCGCTCGGCTCATGCCGTCGAACACCGTCGCGCGTACCAACTCGGCATGCCCGGGGGCGGCGGCCTCGAGCGCCTCCCGCCCTCCCGTGGTGACCGTGACGACGGCGGCGCGCCGATCGTCGGCGGCCCCGGACCGCTCGATCAGACCGCGCGTCCGCATGCGCGCCAACTGGTGAGACACCCGACTCTGCTCCCACCCCAGATGGGCACCGAGTTCACCCATCCGACAGTCGGGCAGCTCACTGAGTGCGACCAGGACGTCGTAGTCCGCCAGCGACAAGCCGTGATCGCGCTGCAGCTGCCGGTTGAGTGCCGCCTGCAAGCGGCCGCTCATGGCCAGGTACGCGCGCCAGAGTTCCTGTTGGTCGTCGGTCAGCCACATGAAATATATGACACATCATTTATGTTGTGCCGTCCAGTAGGGACACCTAAGCTCACCGACAACGACAGGGGCCGCCATGACCGAAACCATCGACATCCGTCGCGCCGCCGACCGCGACGCCACCCGCATCTCGTGGCTGGACTCCAAGCATTCGTTCTCGTTCGGCGGTCACTACGACCCGGCCAACACCCACCACGGCCTGCTGCTGGTGAACAACGACGACCGCGTCGCACCGGGTTCGGGATTCGAGACGCATCCGCACCGCGACATGGAGATCGTCACCTGGGTGCTGCGCGGGTCGCTCGTGCACCAGGACTCGACCGGCAACTCGGGCGTCATCTATCCCGGACTGGCGCAACGGATGTCGGCCGGACGCGGCATCCTGCATTCGGAGAAGAACGACTCCTGGCGCCTGAGCGGGGCCGAATCACACAGCGAGCCGGTGCATTTCGTGCAGATGTGGGTCGTGCCCGACGAGTCCGGCAAGACGCCCGGCTACCAGCAGCTCGAGATCGAGGACGAACTGCTGCGCGGCAAGCTGGTCACCATCGCCTCGGGCATGCCCGGCCACTCCAATGACACCGCCATCACCATCGGCCAGCGCAACGCGGCACTGCACGGCGCCCGCCTGGAGCCCGGCGACAGCGTCCAACTGCCGTCGGCGAAGTACTTACACCTGTTCGTGGCCCGCGGCGAGGTGGCGCTCGAGGGTGCCGGGCCGCTGCAGGAAGGTGACGCCGTCCGGCTGACGGCGTCGGGCGGGCAGCGCGTCACCGCCACAACACCGGCCGAGATCCTGGTGTGGGAAATGCACACCGATCTGCTCGGCTCGTAACCCAGCACCAACGGCCCCGCCCCGACTCCGGTCGGTGGCGGGGCCAATTACCGTGTCCGCCACGGTGATTCATCCGTCGCCGAGCCGTGATGCGGACGTGACCAAAGTTGACAGAGTGTTTGCTGTGGCTACGCTGAAGGTCGTTGTATCGGACCGGAGGAAGGGCCACAATGTCGTTTCTCGGGCCGGTTACCCGACGCGACACCATCCGTCGCGCGCGAAAGATCGTCAGGCGCACAACGCTTCTGGCCTTGTGCGCCGGCCTGGTCGGCACCATTGGCGTGCCGGCCGCCCAGGCCGCCGACGGGCGCTCGCTACTGGTCAACGCCATCACCAACTACCGCGGCAGCTTCCTGGTCTACAACTTCGGCGGTGATCACCCCGCGCCGATGCTCAACGCCGCGGGCAACTGGTACGAGTCCGGCAACGGCGGGCACCTGCTCGTCATCAAAGCAGCGTCCCAGCGCATGAATCCCCGCCTGCTCGTCGACTCCCACCGTGGCATCCAATCCCGCTGCGAACGCGATCCCCGGGCCCGTACCGCCGAAGGTCTGTTGCAGGCTTCCGAAGTCTTCACCCCACTGGAGGCCTGGCAGGCACTGGGCCGGCCCACCATTGCGGTGAACGCCAACTTCTTCGACATCCGCGGCCAGCAGGGCGGCTCGTGGACGTCGACGGGCTGCAGCTCGCCGCTCGGCGCGTACGTCGACAACACCCGCGGCCAGGGCCGCGCCAACGCCGCGGTCACCGGCACCATCCCCTACGCGGGCAAGCAGGGCCTGTCCGGCGGTAACGAGGTATGGACGGCGCTGAGCACCATGATCATCCCATCCGATGGCGCGCCCCACATGATCACCCCAAGCAGCACAAGCGATTTCAACGCTGCGACGGGCCCGATCAACAACCTGGTGAACCAGGGTGCCCGGTTCGTCGCCGTCAGCGGCATCGGCCTGCTGGCGCCCGGCGACACCGGCCAGCTGAACGACGGCGGCCCCAGCGCCGCCCGCACCGCGCTCGCGTATGTCCGAAGCCGCGACGAGATGTACATCTTCCAGGGCGGCAGCCACACCCCCGACCAGATTCAGGACCTGTTCCGGGGACTCGGCAGCGACACCGCCATCCTGCTGGACGGCGGCGGCTCGTCCGCCATCGTGCTGCGCCGCGACACCGGCGGCCGCTGGGCCGGTTCCGGTACCCCGCGGGGTTCCTGCGACACCCCGGCAGTGCTGTGCGACTCCAGGGAACGCGCCCTTCCCGGCTGGCTCGGCTTCGCCTGATGCGTCAGGCGGCAGGCCGCTCCGCCACCGGTGCCGCTGTCGGCACCGGGATCAGCCTTGGCGCCAACGTTTTTCGGCTCCTTCTCGACCTCGGACCCGCCCGACCGGGACGTCCGTTTTCTGCCCGCGCCATGGTGCGGCTCGCCCTTCTCGCCATCCCGCGCCGACACCGACCTCCCGTCACCGGACTCGAGATCGAACGCTTCCCGGCGTGCCTGCGGATCGGCCTGAAGATCGGCCTCCGTATCGGTCTCGGGCTCTTCTGCCTCGGGCTCGGCATCGGGGTCTGTCTCGGCCTGTGTCTCTGGCTGTTGGGCCGGCTGCTCGTCGGCATCGTCGTTGCCGCCCGCCGACTACTGGCCAGCGTTCTTCACCTGCGAGCCAGTCACACCGGCCCGGTTGCGCGACAGCGGCGCGGAATTGAGAGACGCACGCACGATGGCGGCCGTCAGGCCGGCGGCGCCGGCGTGCGGCGACGGCACGCTGCTCGTCAGACCTGCGCGAGACCGACCACTGTGCCCAGAAAGTCATTGGGCAGCAACCGGTTTGGTGGCGAAGCGCGGCCCCGACGACGCGTCGCGTACCACTGACGGAGAGCGACCAGCCCATCTGACCCGACCGAAAAGAACGCCCGACGTGAATCCACGTCGGGCGTTCCTGTTGCCGTGTGTCAGCCGGCGTGGGCGGCTGAGCCCCCGCCGGTCGCGGCGGTGGACTTCGCGGCGCCGTCCTTCTTCTGCTTCTTGGTCTTCGGGACGTCCTTGGTGACCTTCTCGGACTTGTCGGTGCCGGCCTTGGTGGCCTTGGTGTCCTTGTCGGCCTTCGCGGGCTTGTCGGCCTTCTTGTCCTTCTTGTCCTTGCTCACGGTCGACGTGCCGTCCGCGTCGTCGGCGGCGTGCTTGGGCTTCTGGCCGCTGTCCGGCGTGGACGGGGTGCCTTCGGGCGCGGCGTGCTTGCCCGAGGAGTCCTCGGTGCCCGTCTTGGTGTCGGACTTCGGGTCGGTCTTGGTCTCGGTCTTCGGGTCGGTCTTGGTGTCCTCGGCCGTGGGCTCGGCCTTCGGGTCGGTCTTGGGATCTTCGACGGCCGGCGTGGTACCGGTCTTGTCCTCGGCCGTCTTGTCCTTCTCGCCGGCCGTCTGGTCGGTGGCCTGCTTGCCGTCCTTCTTGCTCGTGCCGGTGAAGCCGGTGAGGTTGGCCGACAGCGGCGCCAGCTTCGGCGTGGTCGACGGGATGTCCGTCGCGGCCGCCGAGCTGACGACGCCCTCCTTGGCCGCCAGCGAGTTGATCGTCGCGCCCTGTGTGAGGCCGCCCAGCGTGCCCAGCACATTCTTGAGCAGGTTCTGCACCGTGCCGGCCAGGCCACCCAGCGGGTTGAAGCCGCCAAGCTTGCCGCCGGTGATCAGCTTGATCAGCGCTTCGACAGCGTTGTCCGGCGCATCGGTCGGGTTGGCGCTGAAGAATTCCTTCTTGAATCCGGCCACCAGCGAGTTCATGATGTCCGCCGGCACCTTCTGCCAGTTGACATTCGGGAACGAGAAGAACGGCGTCGGGGTGCCGGGGTCGTTCAGCGTACGGCTGTAGGTGCCGTCCGCGTTGCGGACCACGTCGGTGTAGCCCAGGTTCACCAGGCTCGTCATGGCCGGCGCGAGGGCGTTCGCCAACTTGTAGATGGGGCTGCCCAGCGTGCCGAAGCTGACCATGTTCAGCACGTCGCCGGTGAGGTACATCGGTTCCATCAACGGCAGCGTGTTGGTCGGGATCGTCAGATAGATGTTGACGGCCAACGGGTTTCCGGTCAGCAGGCCACCGGTGAGTGCGCCGAGCTGGGTGGTCAGCTGGCTCGTCAGCGTCGCGGTCGAGATGCCGCGCAGCAGGTAGGTCGGCAGCGTGCCGGCGACCAGGTTGTTGGCCAGGCTGAACGGGTTGGGCCAGGCGGCCAGGTCCGAGAACGGCTGGTATTCGAGGGTGGCGTCCACCTTGATGGGCAGCAGGTTGGCGCCGCCGATGCCCAGTCCGGTGTTCAGCAGCGGGATGCCGCCGCTGTTCGCGGCGTGCACGTCCGGGGTGATCAGGTTGATGCCCAGGAGGTCGCCGATCGGGTAGAAGCGCGCCAGCAGGCCGCCGTTGGCGCGGCCCAGGTTGTTCAGCAGGATCATGGGCAGGACGGTCAGGCTGCCGAGCACCGGGCCCGCATGATTCGCACCGCCCGGCTGGTTCGCCAGGTCCGCGAGCACCTTCGAGTACGCCTGTCCCATCGAGAACGCCCCGAGTCCGAAGCCGACGCTGATCGGTACGCGCACGTCGATCAGGTCCAGCTTGTCCAGGCCGATGGCACCGCCGACGGTGTCGATCGCGAGCTGCAGGGCAGTGACCAGCGGCCCCAGCACCGGAAGTTGCCCAGCTCGGCTCAGCACGGTGTCCAGCAGACCCATGGCGCCGACATCGAGGTACTCGGTGTTGTTGATCGCGTTGGCGATGGCGTTGGCGGTGCCCGGGGTCCAGCCGAGGTCCAGGCCCGCGATCTTCAGCAGCGTGAACACCGGACCGGCGGTGACGATGTTGACGCCGGGAACGTTCAGGTCGCTCAGGTCCAGGATGTTGTCAAGGTGAATGCCCAGAATGTCCAGCAGACCGCTCAGCGTCACGTTGCCCTGGGCGTCCATGATGCCCAGCCCCTTCAGCAGCGGGACCAGGGCACCCGTGAGGAGCGGGCCCAGCGCCGCGTTCAGCAGCGGCGTCAGCTTGATCGGCAGCGCATCGAGGATCTGGCTCAACAGGTTCTTCGGCAGCTGGTTGATCAGGTTGGTGAGGTTGAGCCCGCTGAGACCGCCGATGCCGCTGAGCGCCTGGACGAGCGGCGGAAGCAGCGCCTCGACACCGCCCTGGGCCAGGTTGTAGGCGGCGTTGCCGACGCCGAAGGTGATGTCGGGCAGCACGCCCGGTTTCGGGAACGGCGTGGTGAATGCGGACAGGTTGACGGCCGAGTGCGACGACGGCACCACGCGCGGCGCCGGCGCGTTCGGCACCGAGGCCGTCACGGTCATGGCGGTAACTGTTGCAGCAGTCACCCCCAGCAATGCCGCCCGCTTTGCTTGAACCCGCCCTGCGAGATGCGTAACAGCCATTTGCCCCGTCCCCTCAGCCGCCACAATCGGTTATCAACCGGACGGTAACATTAATGCATCGCAGCTCCAACACGCACTTTGACCTGCCCCTTTCCCAGATTTGGCAAACAGGTGAACGGAGCTCGCGCCAACGGTTGAACGCCACGAAGTCAGCTAATTTTCGCGTCGCGAAAATTGTTTGCTGGTCGAGAGGCGGGGCGGTTTTCACCCGGGGCCGGACGCCGGCAAATATTGACGCCGACAGTCACTGTGATGTGCGACCGCTGCAGGTCCAGACGTGATTCACGCCATAGCCGGCCTGTACGCCGCGCGCCCTCCGCCATTTGCAACCGCCCCGCGACAGGCGATTCACAGTGTGCTGACAGGTAGCGCGCGTCAATTCAGGCAAACACGCCCAAAGCGGGCTGCCGTTACAGCTGGGGAGTCAGATCCAATTTGGTCAGGGCGCTCATCTGACTGACCTTCCAATCAGCGCCGGAACGCTTCAAGGTCAGCCGGTACGACAGGTACCGCAGCGAGGGGATGCCCTTGGTCAACGGACTCGTCGCGACGGAGTTGGTGTAGACGATCGCGGTGGCCTCATTTGCACTGATACTTTCCACCGCTGTGCCCATCACCTTGGTCTGGTTGGTGACCTGAGCCTGCTTGTTGCTGGCGACGATCGAATCGACGAACTTGCGGTACTCCTCGGCGAAACCACCGGCCAGATACTGCTGCGACCGGTCCGCCAACTTGTCCATGTCGTTGGGCGAGTACGACCACAGCGTGGTCACCGCCGCGGCAGCGATCTTGGCGACCTGGAACTTGTTCTGGACCAGGGCGCGATCCGCCAGATACGGCTGCGCCGCGGCACCCGCGAACGCCGACGCACCGACGAACAGCGCCGCCGCCACGACACCGGCGATCAACAGCTTGCGTCCGGCGGGGCGATGCGGCACCAGCGTCACCGGAGCCGCCTCTTCCGCGGCTACCTCGTCAACCGTGTCGCCGTCCGAATCTTCCTGCGCGGCAGCCTCTTCCGGCTGCTCATCGGCTGCTGCGGCCTCATCGGCCGGGGCGGTAGCAGCGTCGTCAACGGCCTCGTCAGCCGGCGCGGTGTCCTCAGCGCCGGCGGCATCCGCAGCAGGCGCGGCGTCGGCGGCCTTCTGCCGGGGCAGCCGGTGCCTGCGCCGGGCGGCCTTGCCCTGCGGGGCGTCGGCCGGAGCATCGGCCACAGACTCCCCGGGGGTCACATCACCGGATTCATGCGGCTGATCTTCCACTGCTGCCCTTCCTGCGTAGCCGTTACCACCCAACGCGAGCCGCTTTCCACGGTCGCGTTGCCGTCCGGCGTCGTCGTCGTCAGCTTCATCGCGATCAGCACGTCCGCGCTGCCGTCGTCGTTCCACCGTTGCACGCCCGCGTCTTCGACGGTCCCCTCCGCCGGTTGCGCGCGCGCCACCTGCATCAGGATCTGGTCGTGCTTGTCCTTGAACTGTTTGGCGAAATCGCCGGTGGACTGGCCCGCGATCTTCTCGACGTAGGCATTGGCGTGGAACGGGTCGACCGCGGTGAAGCCCCTCATGAACTCTTTCACGTAGCCCAGTACCGCCGCGGACTTGGCGTGACTCGCCACGTCCTTCTCGTGCTGGACCAGCAGGTAGGTGCTGGCTGCGATGGCGGACATCACCAAAACCGTTGTGACGCAGGCGATCACGATCAGCGTGACGCGCCGGGGCACCGCCGCAATAGCTTTGAAGTAGTCACCGGCGACGAAGCGCTCGGCGGCATCGATCTTGCGACGCGGGCTCATCAGCGTCCTCCCCGCGGGCTCTTGAGCACCGTCAGATTCGACAACTGCCACTTGCCGTCAGACGACTTCACGAAGTCGACCCGCACGGTGGCGGTGATGAAGCGCAGCGTGTTGGCGTCGACGCCACGTTGTCCCTGCAGCGCAAGCAGCATCGTCGCCTGATCAGTGCCCGCGCTGAGGATCGCGCTGCTCACCGCGTAGTACTGGTTGGTCGTCGGCTTCTTGCTCACCGCCTGCTGCTGCTTGATCAGCTGGTCGCGGTAGCCGTCGGTGACCAACGCCTGCGCGGTCTTGAAGTCGTTCTGATACGTGTCGATGCCGTAGCTCAGGACGTGCTCGACGATCTTGGGACCCTGCTCGGAAATCTGTTGCCGCGCCTCGTCGACCGCGCGGTCGTGCCGGAACTGCACGCCGTAGCTCAGCCCCACCGCCGCGATACAGACCAGGGCACCGGCCGCCAGCACCTGCCCGGCCCGCCGCGACGGGTCCCGCTCGGGAGCCGGTACGACGCGAACTTCGGTGTGCAGCAACAGATCTGCGAAGGTGCGGTGCCGCGGATCCCACAGCGGCCACAGCCAGCCCAGCAGCACCGCGACGGTGTCCAACAGATGCGCGAGGTCACGCAGGACCAATCGGCCCATGCCGGCCGGAACGCCGGCGGGCACCCGCTCCACCCGGATGGCGAACAGCGACCGGCCCAGGCTCCATCCGGTGATCGACGGCAGCAGCCACCGGTTCACCAGGATCGCGGCCACGGCCAGTGTCGCCACGGCGGCGTACACCCACAGCGTCCAGTCGGCCCGGGCGGCGTAGCCCAGCTGGGCCATGACGGCGATGATCGCCACGCCCAGCAGCACGTCCAGTGCGAAGGCGCCGGCCCGTGCCGGCCACGAGGCCAGCACCGGTGCCGCTTCGAACTCGGATCCCGTGCTCACTGACTCGGCGCTCGTCGTCTCCTGACCAACCGTCACGAGGTGACCTGGTCGAGCTTGGCCACCTTGAACTTGCCGTCCACCGGTGCCATCTGCGCCCGCATCCGGTAACCGACTTCCTTGTCCTTCTCGGCGCTGTTGTTGATCTTCACGCGCACCGCCACCAGGACGTCGATCGAACCGTCGTCATTGTGTTTCTCGACGGCCGCCCGCATCTGCGAGATCTGCACCTGCACGTTGGCGGCCTTGTACGCCTCGAGCGTGATGCCGCTCATGAACGACGCCTGCGTCTGGTACGCGCCGGTGGCGCACTCGATGATCTTCGTCTGCGCGGCGATCATGGCCGACGTGTCGGGTGCCTGGGTGGCCGTGACGCAGTCCTTGGCTGCCGCGATGGCGGCCGTCTCGTTCGCCGCGAGTGCCTGGCTCTCCCGATGCGATTTGAGCGCGAACCAGCCACCCGCGCCGACCGCGGCGGCCAGCACCACGAGCGCCACACACACCGTCAGGGCGATGCCCCGCCCGATCCGGGCGGGGCGCTCTGATTCGCCGGTTACGCCCGGCGCCTCGATCGATTCCTCGGCAGACGGCTCTGTCGTCACCACGTCCTGGGACGTGACGTCCTGCTCATCGGTGGGGTTCAGCTGGCTGGTGCCAGCATCTCCTTCCATCCGTCGTCTCCTGGGTTGCTCGAGTTACTGACCGAATACTTCACACCATTCGGTCCGACCACCTGACCGCTTTGCGGGTTGTAGGTGGCCTCTGGTCCTGCTGCCGGAGTGTAGAGGCACTTGTTGGGTTGCTGCCCGCTGCACTCCACTGTGCCCTGCCCCGGTGCGCTGATCGGGTCACTGGACGGCGCCGACGCCCGCTCCGGGGGCGGCAGCAAGTTGGCCGGCAGCGGGTTCATCCCGTTGTTGATCGACGGCGCCGGGATCACCTTGCCCGGGTCGACCGGCTGATCACAGCGCGCCGCGGGAGCCGGGCAGTTCACGATCTGGTCCGGGGTGCCGTACCACGGGTTGGTGCCCAGCGGCTCGTACGGCTTGTTGTCGCGGCACTCCATCGGGCTCGCCGCGCGCTTCGCCGGTGCATCCACACACGGCAGGTTGCGCGAACCGCGGACCGTGTTCTGGGCGTCCTTCGGGATCTTGCAGTACAGACCCGACTCCAGCGGCGCGGTCGACGTGTCGGCCGGTGACCGCCACTGCGACGCCGGCAGGAAGCCGGTGAGGCACGGCGGCGGCTGGTTGATGCCCAGCGCCAGGTTGATCGGGAGTTCCTTCTCGTAGACCGCGGTCAGCGAGTCGACGATCGGGCCGGCCATCGGCAGCACCACGAGCACCTGCTCGAGGCCCTTGTTGTAGCGCTTCAGCATGTCGAGCACGATCTCGACGTTGGCCAGCGACTGCGGCAACGCGTCCCGGACCTCACCGAACACGGCGTTGAGCTGATCAGCCGTCGGCGCGCCCTGCTGGATGGCGCTCCGCAGCGCCGCGTCCTGCTGGGCCGACTGTCCGGCCAGCACATTCAGGTTCCGGGCCCACCGCGAGATGGCGTCACCGGACTTGACCTGGCTGTCGATGATCGGCGCCGAGTTCTGGATGATGTTGTCGACCGAACCGAGGTTGTCCTTGAAGTCCCCCGCCAGCGCCTGCGTGCCGTCGACGAGGTGCTGCAGTGACGGGCCGAGCCCACCGACCGCCTCGGCGGTGTAGTCGAGCAGCGCCCCGATCTTCTCCTTCGGCAGCGCTTGGAGCGCGTTCTGCGTCGCGTCGAGCGCCGGGCCGACCTCCTTGGGCACCGACCCCTTCGTGATCGTCTGGCCCGAAGAGAGGTACTTCGTGGACGGGTTCTCCGGCGGTACGAGGTCGATGAACTGCTCACCGACCGCCGACACCGAGTGCACGTTCGCCACGACGTTGTCGGGGATCTTCAGCCCGTTGTCGACGTCCATGGTCACCCGGGCGCCCTTGGCGGTCGGCTCGACGGCCAGCACCTTGCCGACGGTGTTGCCGAGGTAGGTGACGTTGGCGGTCTTGTACAGACCGGCCGAGTTGGGCAGTTCGGCGTACAGGCGGTACATGCCCACCCCGAGGTACGTCGGCAACTTCAGGTACACCAGGGACAGCCCGACCAGCGCCGCGACGGTCACGATGCTGAAGATGATCAGCTGAATCTTCAGAAACCGGGTGAGCATCGGTCACTCCCCCCTTTCAATTCGCGGACCGCCAGGCGCATTGGCCGGGTTCGGGGTGAACCGGACATCCGGGATCATCGTCGCCGGGTCACGGCCCCACGACTGTTCCAGAGCCCGAGCCATGCCCGAGAGTCCCGTGCCGGTCAGGATGCCGTTGTCGATGGCGCTCAGCGTCAGGTCGAGGTGCAGCGAGATGTTCATGTAGTCGCCGCGGATGACCTTCGGGATGTTGTCGATCGGGAAGGGCAGCGTGAACAGCAGCTTCATGGCCGGCACCAGGTTCGGTGACGTCTTGGCGATCTGCTTGAGCGCCCGCTGCAACGTCGCCAGGTTGGTGTGGAGGTTCGCGTTGCTCTTCGACAGCGTGGTGTCCGAGGCCTTCGACAACCGGCCCAGCGCCAGCAGGGCGTTCGAGAACAGATCCTGGGTCTTGTTGAAGTGCTCGATCAGCGGCGGCGTCTCGGTCAGCACCCGGTCCAGGGTGTCGTTGCGATCCGCGACCACCTTCAGCAACGTGTCGCTGGAGCGGATGGCCCGCGTGATGTCGTCGCGCTGCTGATTGATCTCGTCGGTGAAGGTGTCCAGCCGGTGCAGGAACTCTTTGATCTGATCCGCGCGCCCGTTGAGGATGTTGTAGACCTCGGACTGGATCTTCTCGACGTTCGGCACACCGCCGCCGTTGAGGATTCCGGAGATACCGGCCAGCGTCCGCTCGATGGTCGGGTACGCCGACGAGTTCTTCAGCTCGATGGTGTCGCCGTTGCGCAGCGGCTGCGACGACGGGTCGGCCGGCGGGTCCAACTCGAGGTGCTGGGCACCCAGCAAGCTGGTCTGGCCGATCTTGGCCTGCACGTTGCGCGGCAGGTTGATGCCGGGGTTCAAATCCACGGTGAGCGTGGGAACCCAGTTCTTCAGCTCGATCGCACGCACGCGGCCGACGAACACGTCGGCCACCCGGACCCGGCTGTTGGCGTTGAGGCCCAACGTTTCCGGCATCTGGATGTAGATCGTCGAGTGGCCCGCCTCCGTGCCCGGACCACCGGGCAGCGGCACGTTCGCGATACCGCGCCAGCCGCAGGAGCTGAGGATCAGCGCCGCTGCCGACAACACGCCGGCCCGCCGGGCGTTACGCGCCCATCCGCTGCGGCGCGGCGATGCCGAGGGTGACTTCGGCCCCATGGACCCGGTCATCATTGGCCTCCAACTTCGGCAGGAAGTGCGGGTCCGGCCGGCGCGGGCGCCGGAGCCGGTCCTGGTGCGGGCCCAGGTGCCATGGCACTCATCGGGCTCGGATCGTTACCCGGTCGCGGCGGCGAGACCGGTCCCGGCTGCGGGTACCACGGCGGGGGCAGCGGGCTGCTCTCGTTGTAGGCGTTCGGCGGACCCGACATGTTCACGCCACCGGTCGGCGGAATGATGTCCGGGCCACCCATGAGCTCGTCCAGCGACTCCGGCGTCAGCAGGTCCTGCGTCGACTGTCCGACCTTGAGTCCCTGCATGCCCGGCGCGGTGATCCAGCCCGGCTCGTGCTGGCCGTGCGACCACGGGGTATCGGGCGAGAACACGCCCGGCACGGTGGTGTCCTTGTACCCGCCCGGGGGCTGCAGGCGCGGCTCCGAGTAGGTGACCAGCTTCGGCAGCGTCATGGCGGTGGTCGCCATGTTGATACCGAACGGCAGGTAGTTGAACTTGATCGCGTCCATGACCGGCGCCAGGTACTGCGCGCACAGTTCGGCGGAGTCCTGGTAGCCCAACCGGCTGCCGGCCTGGATCGAGCTGCAGATGAACTGCAGCGGGTTCGAGAAGTTGGTCACGCCCGGCAGCACACCGGAGGCGATCAGACCGCCGGTGGCCGGCGAGTAGATGTTCTCGAGGTTGGCCAGGAAGTTCGGGTAGGCGTGCAACGCCCGTTCCAGACCGTCCCGCGGCTCCGGCTGCAGGATGGCCGTCGTCGCCTCCGAGACATCGTTGATGTCGTGGGCCAGCACGCTGCCGTTCTTGTCCAGGAAGCTCCTGGTCGTCGTCATGACCTGGTTGAGGTCCTTGAGCGCCGACGCCAGCTCCTGGTCGGTGTTGGTGAACTTGTTCGTGAACGAGGCCAGGTCGTTGTTCAGCGAGACGAACTGCTGGTCACTCTTGTGCAGCGCGTCGACGAACACCGCCAGGCTCTTGATCACCTGGAAGAAGTCACCGCGGCCGGTGTTCAGGGTGGTCACCGCATCCGACAGACCCTTCAGGGTCTTGTTGAACTGAGCGCCCTTGCCCTCGAAGCCGTCGGCGAACGATTCGATGATGTCGCCGAACGGGCCCTTCGGTTGCTCCTTGGTCGGACCCAGCTCGGCGAGGATGCGCGTCAGCTGGTTGCGCAGCTCGTCGTACTCGATCGGGATCTGGGTGCGTTCCTTCGGGATCACGGCGCCCTCGGCCATCGTCGGTCCGCCGGTGTACGGCGGCGACAGCTGGATCACGCGCGATGCGACGAGGCTGGGGTTCAGCACCGACGCCGACGCGTTCTGCGGCACCTTGAAGTGATTCGAGTAGTGCATGACGACCTTCATCTGGTCGCCGTGCGCCTCGATGGTGTCGATGGCCCCGACCTCGACGCCCATGATCAGGACCTTGTCGCCCGGATACAGCGCGAGGACCTCGGGGAAGTACGCCGTGATCGTCGTGGTGGTGATCTTGCGGTACAGCTGCAGACCGAAGAAACCGAGCAGCACGATCGCCACGAGCGCGATGGCACCACCGATGACCGTCCCCTTGGACAGGTTCGGCTTCTTGATGTTCCGGATGCTGAAAACAGTCGACATCGTGGCGGCCCTATCCTTGCGACCCTGGCGGGAGGAACGGCGGGTTACCCGGCAACGGCGCGGTACCGGCCGGACCGGCGTTGGGACCAGGTCCCGGCGGCGCCGGCGGCGCGATCAGCGGCCCGGGAATCGGAGCGAATCCAGGCGCGATGTCGCTGTCACCGGGCTGCGGCGTCAGCGGAACCGTCCGGGCACCGACGGGTGCCGGCGGCAACGGCACCGGCGTACCGGGCACGTTCTCAGCCGGTTGTCCCGGGAAGGCGGCCGACGGCACACCGGGTCCGGTGGGAACCCCGGCCGGGTTCGGCGCCGACGGGACGACGTCCGGCGGCCCGTAATTGCCACCGAACGGGTTGTTCCCGAACGGACCGACAGTGAGGTGCGAGCACGGCAGCGGATCGGCCGGCGACGGATCGGCACCGGGTCCGGGTGTGTACGAGCACGGCGAGCCGGGAGGCACCGCAGGCCCCGGATGCTCCGGTGTGCCTTCGAGCTTCGGCGGAGCCGGCGGCGGCGCACCGTTGGCGAAGCGCTTGCCGTTGGGGTCCGGCCACTGCGCTTCCGGCAGACCGGCGCTGCGCCAGAAGTCCTCGGGGTTCAGTCCACGCTTCTTGAACGCGGCGTCCACGAAGGGCTGCATCAGCTGCGGCGGCAGGATGTTCTCGACCATGACCTTGAAGTACGGGCCGGAGGCGATGGCCTCCGACAGCGAGGCCACGAACTTGCCCGCCGACACCAGGGTGTCCGCCAGGTCCTGCTTGCGGGCGACCAGGATGTCGCCGATGGTCCTGAGCTGTTCCAGGACGTGGTTGATGTTCGGGTTCTCGTCGATGGTCGCCTTCAGCTGGTGCGACACCCGGGAGACGCGCTCCAGCAGCAGGCTGATGGCCTCGCCGCGCTGGTTCAAGGAGTGCAGCAGCGCCTGGGCATTGACCAGCAGCGCGTTCACCTGGCCGCTGCGGTCGCCGAGGATCGTGGCGATCTTGTTGGCGTTGCCGAGCAGCGAGCGGACCTGCTCGTCACGCTTGCCGATGGTCTCGGACAGCTTCTGCACGCCCTCCAGCGCGGCAGTGAGGTGCGGCGACGTCTGATCGACGGTCTCGGACAGGACGTTCAGCGATTCCTTGACGACCTTGGTGTCCCAGCCCTGCGAGGCCCGGGTGACGTCGAAGATCGCGTCGTAGATCTGGTACGGCGTCGAGGTCTGGCCCAACGGCAGGGTGCCGCGCGGCGCCAGCTTGTGGGTGCCCTTGGCCTCGATCTCGATGGCCTTGCGACCCAGGATCGTCTCGGTCTTGATCAGCGCGCGGCTGTCGGTACCGATCGTGTTGGTACCGATGTCGAAGCCGATGATCACCTTGTCGCGATCGATGTCCATGCTCTTGACCGTGCCGACGTTGACACCGTCGATGCGGACGTAGTCGCCGACCACCAGGCCGCCGGAATCGCTGAACTGGCCGTAGTACGTCGGCGAAGCAAACAGCATGGGCACCTGGGTCACGGATGCACCCACGGCCGTGACGAGCACGACGGCCGCCAGACCCATCATGCCTCTGCGGACCCGATCGGACCCTTCTATGGACCTCACTTCGGCGTGCACCTTCCCGACGGCTGGTTGGTGAGCTTGACTGTGCGCACGGGGCCACCCGGCTGCAGACCGTTCATCTTCAACTCGATGTCGCAGACGTAGAAGTTGAAGAAGTCGCCGTAGACACCACCGGAACGACCCAGGATCTTCAGCGCCTGGGGCACCTTCTGCAACGTGTCGTTGAGCTGTTCCTTCTGGTCGACCAGCGACTGCTGCGTGGTCTCGAGGTAGCCGAGCGTGCTGTGCAGCAGCTCGCGGTTGTCGCCCAGCAGGTCGGCGAGCGAGCCGGCCGCGTTGCTGATGTTCGCCACCGAGTCCGCGATCGGATCGGAGCGCTTCTTCAGCCCGGTGACCAGGGACTCGAAGTTCTTGATGGTGTCGTCGAACTGCTGCTGGTGCTTGACCGTGGTGTCGAGCACCGTGTTGAGGTTCTTGATCACCTCACCGATCGCCTGGTCCTGCTCGCCGATGGTCGACGAGAACGACGCGGTCTGATCGAGGATGTTGTTGATGGTGCCGCCCTCGCCCTGGAAGATCGTGATGAGCGACGAGGCGATGGTGTTGACCTTCTGCGGATCCAGCGACCGGAACAGGGGCCGGAAGCCACCAACCAGGGCATCCAGGTCCAGGGCCGGCTCGGTGCGGTCGACCGGGATGGTGCCGCCCGGGGGCAGCACCTGGTTGCTGTCACCGCGGCGCAGATCCAGGAACCGGTTACCGATCAGGTCCAGGTAGCGGATGTGTGCCGTGGTCCCCTGGTAGAGCGACAGGGACTTGTCGACGGTGAAGTGCACCTTCGATTTGCTGCCACCGTCGATGAGCTCGACCCCGGTGACCTTGCCGACCTCGACGCCGTTGGCGCGCACGAACTGGTCGGCCTTCAAACCGCTGCTGTTGGTGAAGATCGCCGAGAACTCGTTGGTCCGGCTGAACCGGAACTGCCCGAAGACGATGAAGATGCCTGCCGTGAAGGCCAGCAGGACCGCGGAGAAGATGGCGAGTTTGAACGCCGTGCCCTTGATGCTCATGGGTTGATCGTGTTCTCCCCGTCTTGACGACCCCAGACGTACTCCGATGCGAACGGCGATCCGAGACCGAAGTGGTTGTACGGCGCGATCGACGCGCCGGTGTCCATCACCATGTAGGGCATCGGGAGGATGTCCTTGGTGACCGTCCAGCAGCCCGGGCGTCCCATCGGACCGCCGGAGGCGTTGATCCGTGGGAGGTTGTCCGGGTACACGTACTGGTTGGCCGCACCGACGAGTTCGGTGTGGGTTACCAGCGAGTAGCCGTTGCCGCCGAGGCCCTTGGCCGCGGCCGGCGCACCGGCGGCGAATCCGCGGAACAGGCAGTCGAGCTCAGGGGCGTACTTGTCGAGCACCCGGGACGTCGGCAGCAGGTCCTCGGCGCCGCGGACCAGGTAGGGGCCACCCCGCTCGAGGATGTCACCACCGGTGTTGCCGAGGCCGACGGCCGACATGAGGGCCTGGTCGATGGTGCCGCGCTGGTCGTTCAGGGTGCGCTCGGTGGTCACCGCGTTCTTCAGACCGCCCCACAGATCCGGCGAGGCCTTCGAGTACACCTCGGACAGATCGGCGAGGGCCTTGGTGTCGTGCCGGATGGTCGGCATCCGCTGGTTCAGATCGGCCAGGATGACGTTGCCGTTGACCAGCGACTGCCCGAACTTGTCACCGAGGCCGTCCAGCGCCTGCGCCGCGGCGGTCAGGGTGGCGTTCAGCTTGATCGGGTCGACCTGCTCGGAGATCGCCGTGATGGTCTCGAACAGGGTGTTGAGCTCGGTGGTGACGCAGGCCGTGGCCGGCGTCGGCGGCGAGCACTTGGAGACGTCGATGGTGTCGCCGGTCTTGAGCCGGGCGGCCTCCGGATCCGTCGGCGAGGTGAACGAGACGTACTTGCTGCCGAAGACCGTGGTGGCCAGCAGCTTGGTGTTGACGTTCTTGGGCAGCAGCGCGAGGTACTTCGGGTCGACGTCGAGCTGCAGGCGGGCCTTCGTGTCATCTTCTTTGCCGATGACGTCGATGACCTTCACGCGGCCGATGGGCACGCCGTTGTAGGTGACCTTCGAGCCCGGGTCCATGGACAGCCCGGACCGGGGCGACACCACGTACAGCTTGGCCTTGGTGTCGAAGTAGCCACGGAACTGGAACCAGACCACGACCAGGACGAGGGCGGAGATCACGGCCAGGACGACACCGACGACCTTGTACGGCGGGGTGCGGTCGGTGTTGAGCGGGGCGTGGACCTGCCCCTCGGCGACCGGAGGCTTCGGCTGTGGATTCGTCATCGCGTCACACCGTCAGGTTGAAGTTCGGGTCGGTGCCGTACAGCGCCAACGAGAAGAGCAGGACGACAACGACATTGGAGATCAGCGACGTACGCATCGAGCGGCCCACGGCCTCGCCCACGCCGACGGCACCGCCGCTGGCGTAGTAGCCGAAGTACGCGTGGTTGAGCAGCACCACCATCGACATGATGATGACCTCGAGGAACGACCACATCACGTCGTCGACGCGCAGGAACGTGTGGAAGTAGTGCTCGTACGTACCGACCGACTGACCGTAGAAGAGCGTCGTGACCAGCTGGGCCGACAGGAACGACAGCAGGATGGCCAGCGCGTACAGCGGGATGATGACGACCATGCCGGCGATCAGGCGGGTCGACACCAGGAAGGACAGGGACTTGACGCCCATGACCTCGAGGGCGTCGACCTCTTCACTGATGCGCATGGCGCCGAGCTCGGCGGTGGCGCCGGCGCCGACGGTCGCGGCCAGCGCCGTACCGGTGACGACGGGTGCGACGACGCGGATGTTCGCCAGTGCGGCGAAGAAGCCGGTGAACGCCGCGACACCGATGTTGCCCAGTGAGGCGAAACCCTGAATGGCGATCAGCGAGCCCGCCGCCAGGGTGACGAAGCCGATGATGGCGACGGTGCCGCCGATGACGGCCATGGCGCCGGTGCCCATGCCGACCTCGGCGATCAGGCGCAAGACCTCTTTGCGGTAGAAGCGCAGAGCGTGCGGGATGTGCCCGACGGCCGTCACGACGAAGACCCCGACGTGGCCGAGGCTGGCGAGCAGGCGGCCCGGCGCGCCACCGAATTCCTTGACGCGCGAGAAGACCCGGGGGAACCGGCCCTGCAGAACTGTCGATGTGCTCATGTCGCTACCCGGCCTGCGTTCCGAACTTGATTCCGATGGTGGTGAGCACGACGTTGACCGCGAACAGGGCGATGACGCAGAGCACCAGCGTTTCGTTCACCGCGGTACCCACACCCTTCGAGCCGCCCGCCACGGTGAGTCCGCGGTAGCAGCCGACCAAGCCGGCGATCAGGCCGAAGACCGTGGCCTTGAGCACCGAGATCACGACTTCGGGGAAGCCCGTCAGCAGCGTCAGCGTCGACACGTAGGCGCCGGCGTTGACGTTCTGGATGTACACACCGAAGAAGTAGCCACCGACCAGACCGATGATGATCACCGCGCCGTTGAGCATGAAGGCCACGAAGGTGGAGGCGACCACACGCGGGACGACCAGGCGCTCGATCGGGTCGATGCCGAGCACCTCCATGGCGTCGATCTCTTCACGCACCGTGCGGGCGCCGAGGTCGGCGCAGATGGCCGTCGAACCGGCACCGGCCACCACGAGCACCGTCACCAGCGGTCCCAGCTGGGTGACGGCACCGAGGGCGGCACCGGCGCCGGACACGTCGGCCGCGCCGAATTCACCGAGCAGGATGTTCAGTGTGAAGATGATCAGCACCGTCAGAGGAATGGAGACGGCCAAGGTGGGCAGGAACGCCACCCGGATCAGGAACCAGCACTGAAGGATGAACTCCTTCCACTGGAACGGCCGAGAGACCAGCGCCTTGAAGGTGAGGATGCACATCTTGACGAAGCCGCCCACCTTGGTGAATGGCTTGTCGAGCTGGTCCTTGAGATACCCGACCAGGGAGTTGTCCGAGGCTGTCACAGATCAGCCATCCCTTCCGGAAAACGGCCGTTCCGCGGCGTCACGCGTGGCACGTCCCCTCCTTAGCCACTAGCACAAACTGAGTGATTTCCGTCTCGCTACTCCCGAGTAGTAAGACGGACCACAGGAGAGTACCCGATACAGCGCGTACCCCGTGACCCAACTGAGGGATAATTGCGTTCGGTTTCAGCAAACGCGACATAGGCCCATCCGCCCTCCACTCAGGTGGTCGAATTCGTCAGCGCTCCGTCACTTGCCGCGCTCACGACACACTTGTATCACCGAACCGCTCGCGGAGTTCCGTTTTAAGGACCTTGCCAGAAGGATTTCGCGGCAGTGCATCGACGATTTCCAGTGCTTTCGGGTGCTTGTATCGCGCCAGCCGTTCGGTCAGAAAATCGTCGAGATCCGCCAGGGTCAGGGCACTTTCGCTCCCGGCGTTCCCGTTCGGCGCCATGGCGATGACGGCCACCGGGACCTCACCCCACTTTTCGTGCGGCCGTCCGATCACCGCGACTTCGGTTATCGCGGGATGTGCGGCCAAAATGTTCTCTACTTCTGCACAGTAAATATTTTCGCCACCGGAAATAATCATGTCTTTTTTACGATCGACGACCCAGATGTAACCCTCCTCGTCCTGGCGAACCAAGTCACCGGAATGGAACCAACCACCCGCGAAAGCCTCGGCCGTCGCCTTCGGGTTGTTCCAGTACCCGGCCATGAGAGTCGGGGCACGGTAGACGATCTCCCCGACCTCGCCCACCGGAACGTCATTCATGTTGTCGTCGACGACGCGGGCGGCCACCGTCGGAATGACCCGGCCGACCGACCCGAGCTTGCGCAGCGCGTCCTGGCTCAGAAGCATGCACGTGACGGGTGACATCTCGGTCTGACCGAACGCAGCAAAGATCTGCGTTCCCGGGAACGTCGACGCCATCTCCCTCAGAAGAGTGTCCGACGCGGGCGCCGCGCCCCACGAAAGAACGCGCAACGCCACCTTGCGCGGCTGCGCCTGCTGGGCCGCGCACACGGCCTGCCACTGCGCCGGAACCAGGAAGATCGACGAGACGCCCTCGGCCTCGAGCACGTCGAGCAGGGCGCCGGGATCGAACGCGCCCAGTGGATAGATGACCGTCGGCAGGCCCAGGAGCAGGCCACCGATCATGTTGCCGATGCCGGCGATGTGGAAGAACGGGACGCCGATGAAGCCGACGTCGTTGTTGATGTCCGGCGCGATCGTGAACAGGTTCGTCATCGCCTGGCCCATGATGTTGACGTGCGTCAGCACGGCGCCCTTCGGATACCCCGTGGTGCCCGAGGTGTACATGATCAGCGCCGGAGAGTCCTCGGGGATGTCGACGGGCGCGGGTGGCGCGCCGTCTTCGGCGAGGACGTCCTCGTAGCCCAGGACGTTCCCCTCGGTTGCGCCGCCGGCGACGATGACGGTGGCCAGCGACGGTTCCAGCTCCCGCACCGCGGTGGCGACCGGGGCCAGCACCTGTTCGGTGATCACGGCCTTCGGGTCGCAGTCGCGCACCAGGTAGGCGATCTCGGGCGGCGTCATCCGGAAGTTGACCGGCACCGCGATGGCACCGAGCACGTTGGCGGCCAGGAACGCCTCGACGTATTCGGTGCGGTTCAGCATCAGGATCAGCACGCGGTCGCCGAAGCCGACCCCTCGACGGCTCAGTGCGCCCGCGAGCTTGGTGACGCGTCGCTGCAGCTCACCCCAGGTGACCGTGTGTCCGACGAAACGCAGCGCGGTCCCCTCCGGCTGCATGAGGGCGTGCCGGGCGAGGTGGGTGGTCCAGTTCTGCCGGCGGGCCAGGTACGGCTGCTCGAGTGGTGCGGATGACACGGTCTGCTCCTGTGCCTCGATCGGCATCGCGGTGGGGTCGAAGTGATCGCGACACACGATGCTGATATTTGATCAAATATAGTGTTGCCGCCGTCACAATAGGGCGCGCGCACCATCCGGACAACCGCCGGGTGCCCCTACCCCGCCGACAAGAAGGACTGCCGTGAACGTCTCGGCGAAACCACGACCCGGCCTCGAGCGGGCCCGTCGGCGCGAACAGCTGTCCGACGAGGTAGCGGCCCATCTCCGGGCGGCGATCATGTCGGGCACCCTGCGGCCGGGCACCTTCGTCCGGCTCGACGAGACCGCGGCTGCGCTCGGCGTCAGCATCACGCCGGTCCGCGAGGCGCTGCGCACCCTGCGCGGTGAGGGCATGGTCGAACTCGAACCCAACCGCGGCCATGTGGTGTCCGCGTTCACCCGCGACGACATCGCCGACATCTTCTGGCTGCAGGCGACCATCGCCACCGAGATCGCCGCGAACGCGGCCCGGCGGATCACCGAACCGGCCATCGCCGAACTCGACCGGCTCACCGACGAACTCGCCGACGCCGTCGCCACAGGAGACGTGGACGCGATCGCGTTGGCGGAGTTCCTGTTCCACAAGGAGTTCAACCGCGCCGCGGGCCGGACCAAGCTGGCGTGGTTCCTGCTGCATGCCGCCCGGTACCTGCCGGTCCGCATCTACGCCACCGACCCGCAGTGGGGCGCGGCGACGGTCGCGAATCACCGCGAATTGGTTGCGGCGTTGCGGGACAGGGACTTCGATGAAGTCGTCCGACAGACCCGCCGTCAGTTCGACGACGCCGCCGCACGGTTGACCGGCCGCCTCGACGAACTCGGGTTGTGGCCTTCGGACTAGAGGGCTAGCTGTACTGACCTGAGAGGTTAGGTACGCGGCTGGCGGGTGGTTGACCTTTGAGTGCTGTGTGGCCGCGATGGTGATTGTAGGTGTGTAGCCACCGCGGGAACTCGGCGCAGCGTTCGGCGTCGCTGCGGTAGAGCCGGGCGTAGGCCCATTCGTCGGCAAGCGTGCGGTGGAAACGCTCGACCTTGCCGTTTGTCTGTGGACGGTAGGGGCGGGTTCGTCGGTGCTTGATGTCACCCAGAGCATCACGAAATTTGTGTGACCGGTAGCAGGATCCGTTGTCGGTCAACACATTTTGTACCGTGAAACCACACTCGTTGAACCAGGCGTT